>DHTZ01000078.1 GCA_002408885.1 Lentisphaeria bacterium UBA5247
ACTACCCCGAATACATGCTCGCGGAACAGTTGGAACAACCCATGCATCCGTTTCTGAAAATCGACCAGGTGAACTGGAACGACCAGACGCCGGCGGAAGCATTGAAACGATATGACGTGATCTATTTTTTCGGGCGGGGGCTGCAGATCAACCGGGAACAAAACGAAGTAATTTCCCGGCTGATCAAGCGGAAGACCCCCCTCTACGTGACCGCCTCCACCCGCGTCGAAACCAAGCTTGATACGCTGACGGAAGAGGAATCCGCCACGGTGGCGGCTTATCTGCATCACGGCGGCAGAGAAAATTTCCGGAACCTGATGAATTACAGCCGCCGCCATCTGGACGGCAAGATTTTATTCGGCGAAACGCCCGCTCCGCCGAAAGAACTTCCGCGTTATTCGTTCTTTCATACCGATCCGGAAAAAGGATTCCAAACCTACCGCGAATTCATCGACTATTACCGGAAAACCGGAATTTACCGGCCGGAAAATCCGACCGTCTGCATTTTCGCCGGCAACAACGCCGCCATCCTGAGCGATCTGATCGGCGCCTTGGAAAAACGCGGCTTCAACGCGGTCGCCGTCGCCGGAATGGGAAGCGTGGAGACGCTGGAGGAGATCACCCCCGACCTGGTCATTTACCTGCCGCACGGACGTTTCGCCGGGCAGGATGCCGCACGCGCAACCGCCTGGCTGAAAGAACGAAACGTTCCCCTGTTGTGCCCGATCAAAGTCAGCGAACATTATGACCGGTTTTTGACCGATCAACGCGGCATGACCGACGGGATGCTGAGCCAAAGCGTGATCATGCCGGAGTTTGACGGCGGGGCTGTCCCCTATGTCATTTCGGCGCTCTACCGCAATCAACGTGATTTGCTGGAGTTCCGTACCATTCCGGACCGGCTGGAACGCTTTGCCGATCTGGCGGCAAAAACCATTCGCCTGCGCAAATTGTCGAATGCCGATAAAAAAATCGCCATTGTATTTTACAAAGGTCCCGGGCAAAGCGCGATGGCGGCGGCGGAACTGGAGGTCGGCGATTCCATTTTGAATACACTCAGAACGCTGCAGAAGGCAGGATACACCACCGGCGCGTTGCCGGAAACGCCGGAGGAGTTGAACAAGCAGATTCAGGAAAACGCTGCGATCTTCGGCGCATACGCGGAAGGGGCATTTGAGAAATTCGCCAAAACGGCAAAACTGGAATTGATTTCCTATGAACAATATTCCCGGTGGGCCCGGAAAGGATTTCCGGCGGAATTGCTGACGGCGGTGGAAAAAGAATTCGGCGTCGGCTTCGGCAAACACTTCACGGTCGTAAAAGATGATCGCGTTTATCTGGGATTGAGCATGTTGCGCTTTGGCAACGTCGTGCTGATTCCGCAGGGCTTGCCGGGCTTCGGCGAGGATACCAACCGCATCATTCACGGCGTCAAAAAAGTGCCGCCGCACAGCTATATCGCCACCTATCTCTGGATCCGTTACGGCTTCGAGGCGGACGCCATGATGCACTTCGGCACCCACGGCAGCCTGGAATTCACCCCGTGGAAACAGGTGGCGCTGTCGAGCTACGACTGGCCGGACGCGCTGGCCGGCGAAATGCCGCATTATTACCTCTACGTGATCAACAACGTAGGCGAGGCCCTGATCGCCAAGCGCCGCAGTTATGCGACGACGCTGAGCCATTTGACCGCGCCGCTGATGAGCGCCGGATTGTACGTGCAGTACGCCGATCTGCATAAAAAACTTCAGGATTACAAAGCCGCCGACAACGCCATGCTGAAAGCGGAATATGCCGCGTCCCTGATCGCCGACGCGAAAAAAGAAAAACTGCATGAAGAGATCAAATTCAGCGACGAATTCATGAAAGGCAACCTGACCGATGCGGATGTGGAACTGTTGCACAACCACATCCATGACATCGAAAGCGCCAAAGTCGGACGCGGTTTATACGTCATCGGGCGACCGTACTCCCCGGAGGAAATCGAAGAAACCGCGCGTTTGATGGTGGTTGACAGCATCGCCGGCAAATGGTTCGCCGAAGATGTGGAAAAAGGGATCGTCCGGGCGGAACAACGGGAAAGCACGATCTTTTTTGAACAATACCTGCCGCGGGCCCATCAACTGGTCGCCGCGGTACTGCGTGGAGAACAGGAAGCGCCGGACAGCGAAGCCATTGCCACGGCATTGCGGGCGCGAATCGATCTGGCGGCATCCACGCCGGCGGAATTGAAGGCGATACTTAATGCGTTGAACGGCGGCTTTACGCCGCCGTCGCCGGGCGGCGACCCGGTCGCCAATCCGCTGGCGGTACCGACCGGCAGAAATTTGTACGGCATTGACCCGGAACGGATGCCGACCAGAGAGAGTTATGCCGTTGGCCGCAAATTGGCGGAGGCGTTGATCGCGGAAAAAATCAAAACATCCGGCGAATACCCGAAGAAAGTGGCATTTTCACTGTGGGGCGGCGAATTTGTCCGCACGCAGGGGACGAATATCGGGGAAATCTTTTTCCTGCTGGGGGTTGAACCCGTCTGGGATTCACGCGGCCGCGTCCAGGATGTGCGGCTGATCCCCAACGAAAAATTGAAACGCCCGCGCATCGATGTCGTGGTACAGACCTCCGGACAGTTCCGCGGCGCGGCCACCAGCCGCATACGGCTGATCGACAAAGCGATCCGGCTGGCGGCGGAGGCTCCCAAATGCGAATTCGTCAATTATGTGGAGGAAGGCTCCAATGCCGCCGTTAAATCGCTGATCGCCGGCGGCATGGCGCCGGAACAGGCGCGCGGTTTGGCAAACGCCCGGATTTTCGGCGGACTGAACGGCGGATTCGGCCCTGCGATCATGGGACTGGCGGAAGCCGGAGACCAATGGGAGAACCGCGCGGAAGTCGCAGAAACCTACATCAACAACATGAACGCGCTGTATACGGAAGAACACTGGGGACAGAGTTTCCAGGGGGCATTTAAAGCGGCGCTGCAGAATACCGACACGGTGGTGCAGTCACGTTCCTCCAACGTCTGGGGCCCGTTGTCGCTCGACCATGTGTATGAGTTCATGGGCGGCATCAATCTGGCGGCGAGCCATGTCACCGGCAAAGACCCGGAGGCGTATTTCAACGATTTACGAACGCCGGGGCGCGCCCGGGTACAGGAAGCGGGTCAGGCGGCAATGGTTGAAGCGCGCTCCACCGTGCTCAATCCCAAATACATCAAAGAGATGATGGAAGAAGGCCCCGGCGGTGCGGGCGTATTCGCCGAAGTGATGCGCAACAGTTTCGGCTGGGAAACGATGAAGCCGGACATGCTCAAAGACCATTTGTGGGAGGAATACAAAGCCGTTTTGGTTGACGACCGCCACAATCTGGAAATGAAACAGTATTTCGAACAGAAAAATCCGTATGCACTGCAGGAGATCACCGGCGTGATGCTGGAAACCATCCGCAAAGAGATCTGGAACGCCGACGCAACAACGGTGAAACAGCTTGCCGACCTGCATGTGGAACTGGTGGGGAAACATGGCGCCGGCTGCAGCGGATTCATTTGCGGCAACGGAAAACTGCATGATTTTATTGCGCAAAACGCCGCTCCGGGAGACTCCAGGACGAAATACGAACAAGCCATTTCCGGCGCTCTCAACCGTTCCTCCGCTTCACAACAGGAGTTGGAAAAGGTGGAAGGAATGACCCTGAAAAAACAAGAACCGCCGGAACCTGAAAAATTGACGAAGCTGTTGGAGAATAAAGTTGCGATTTCCCTGATCAGCGGCATAATCCTGATTTCAATGGGCGCAGTCTTGTGGGGCAATTACCGCAGGCGCAAAGGAGAACACAGGAGCGGGCTGGACGATTGACCCCGCTCCATCCTTTGGCCCTTGAAGCCGCCGGCAATGGACAAGTACCGGCAGAGGCTGCACTCGCATGGAGAATTCTGACCGGCACACTTGATTGATGAAACCCGGCCCTGGTTTAAAACGCCAGGGCTTTTTCGTGCCCGCGATCCGGACGGCACACCAAACCAGCGCATCGACGGAATATATCAAATTCGTGGCCTCGCACACCAAAAACAGGTTCATTTGTGTAAACCTGGCGTCGAGAGTTAAATTGAACATAGTCGAGTTATATCGACCAGCGTAAATCAATTCTCATTCTATATATATCCATCCCCGGTTTTGAAAAAAAATCAAAAATCTTCATTGTACCCTCTTGACATGAATATAGACCACGCGGATAATATATGGTATAACATGGATGTTTTTTCAATTCGTACAGCGGAAGGACTCGAACATGCCTTTACCATCCAAACAGCAGGAGATTTACGAATATCTCCTCGACGATATCCGGAGATATTATTATCCGGGGGCCAGGCTGCCCACGGAACGCATTTACGCCCAACGGCTCGGAATCGCCCGGCAAACCCTGCGCTCGACCCTGAAGCGACTTCAGGAAGAAAAACGGATTGCCCGGGAAAAGAGCGGCACCTATGTATTGGATGAGGGCACCGGGTCCCGTCCCAACACCAAGGACAATCCCGGCCCCGTGCACGTACTGCTCCCCTGCCCCGATTTCACGGAGGCGACCAACGATTCTTCGATCATAAACCAGCAGAACCTGATTCGCGGCGCCATGCGCGCAGCCGTCGAATACGGCACCCAGGTGGTCACCATCCCGGTTTCGGAAACCAACAAACCGGAGGATATCACATGATCATGGGGGGAACCGCCTTCCCGGGCGCGTCAACCTATGAAATCAGCATCCAGCCCAGCGAAATCGGCACCCGGATGGGGATTCTCGGCACGGCCAACAACCAAATCAATCTCTCGCTGGAAGCAGACGGTTCGTTGAAGCTTGCTCGCGGCAGCGAAGTAGAGGGCGAAGCCGGCGGCAAACCGGTCAAAAATTTCACCGCCACGGTTACATCGCAAATCCGGCTGCAACCGGGTCACTGGTATCGAATCGCAGTCGTTTACGACTTGAAAACCATCAAATTGTATGTTGACGACAAGCTGGAAGGTGAGGCCGAATGCCCGCCCAAGGCCTATCATGCCTTTATCAATCACCTGACGGTGGGTTCGCTGTGCGGTTGGGTATTTAAGCCGCATACGTTTTTTAAAGGCGACATCCGGCAGATCCGGCTCTACGGAAGAAATCTCAGCCAGAATGAATTCCTGAAATGAAGAAGAAAAAATATTCACCATCCCCTAATTAAAAAGGATTTTTTAAGATGAAAATTCATACTGAAAACAGAAGATACATTCCTGTCGCCGGAGAATTTGACGTGATTGTCTGCGGCGGGGGTCCCTCCGGCTTCACGGCAGCAATCGCGGCGGCAAGGCACGGCGCAAAAACGTTGCTTATAGAAAAATACGGCTTCCTCGGAGGCACCGGAACGGCCGCCCTGATGGTGCAATTCGGTTCCATTTTCGACGGAAAGAATATATTGATCGGCGGCTGCGTACACGAATTTCTGCATCGCCTGGCAGACGAAGGATACGGAAAAATGTATACGGACAAGACGCACCGCATGATATTCGACCCGGAAGGAATGATTGCCGTATGCCAGAAAATGGTATTGGAATCCGGTGCCGAACTGCTTCTTCATTCAGTCGTTACCGACGTGATACTTGAAGGAGACAGCGCCAGGGGAATTGTTGTCGAAAATAAATCGGGCAGAAGCGCCTATATGGCAAAAATTATTATCGATGCCACCGGTGACGGCGACATCGCCTTCCGCGCCGGAGAAGAATTCAGTTACGGGAATAAGGAAGGACGCGTACAGCCGGTTTCGCTGGAATTTCTTCTGGGAAATGTCAACCATGAAAAAATCATCGGCCAAGGCCTTGGAATAACGCTTCCATACATCAGGCAGGCAAAGGAAAACGGCGATTGGAAAATACCAAGCGACCAGTTTTTCTCATGGGGACGCGTCATAAAACGCGGAGCCCCCGACATACCGGAATCTTCATTCTACTTCATCAATGCCACAAACGCGTTGAATATAAACGGAGTGGATGCAAAGGACCTTACGAAAGCAGAAATCGAATGCAGGCGACAAGTGGATGACTTGATTTATTTCCTTCAGAAATATGTCCCGGGATTCGAGAAATGCTACCTTGACAGGACTGCGGCACAGGTCGGCATCCGGGAAACCAGGAGGATACGGGGAAAATACACGCTTACGCAATCCGACATCCTGGAAGGGAAACATTTCGATGACGGCATAGTTCCTGGTTGCAACTCTATTGATGTCCACGATATTAACGGCAAAGAGTTTTCGCATAAATTCCTGGAGAAGGAAACGCATTATCAAATTCCATGGCGTTGTTTTCTCCCAGAAAAAACAAAAGGACTCATTATGACCGGCCGTTGCATTTCCGCAGATCATCATGCGCTAGGCTCTGTCAGGGTGATGGTTGTCTGCATGCCGATGGGGGAAGCCTGCGGATATGCCGCAGCACTGGCCTGTAAGGAGAACTACCTTCTGGAAGATCTGCCGGTGGAGAAGATAAAACAAGCATTACGCGCCCAGGGAACCATGATATAATCCTCGATACGGGACGAAGTTACTGCTTGTCTGGGGAAGCTATACCGCTCCCTTTGAAGAAGCATGATTTCGCATTGCTTGAAATCGAATTATAAGAACCGGGTTTCCCCCTATAATGACAATATCATTATTTTATAATTGTTTTTTCACAAAAACAGTTGCAAAATCGCCGGGCGCATGATAATATTAGAGACAGATGCTTGAGTCTGCCGGCAAACCGGTTAGGTCCGGTCTCCTGCGATTCTATCTTGGAGGTAAATATGAAAAGAAGCATGAAAAAACAACGCGGACAGGCTTTGATGGAATATATCATCATCATTGTCGTTGTCGCTATTGCGGCGCTGGTCGTACTCGGCGCATTCAGTGACCGTATCCGCACCATGATCGCCGGCGCCACCAACAGCCTGAGCAACGAGCAAAAGGCCACGGTTGATAAATCGTCGCTGGATATCGCTCGCGACCTTACTGAAGAAGGCACGGGTAACGATTAAAATCGGTTCTGCAATCAATCACCCTATCCGGTCATCTGGCCGGACAGGGGTTTTATTTTTTTGCAGGGCATCGTTGAATATTGAAGACCGGTTCATGCCGCTTCTCCCCGCAATTACGGAGCGAAGACGCTGAACCGATTTTTTTAGTTCCGTTTTTGTTATATTTCAGGATCACGCAGGAAATTCTATGTCTAAGTTTTCTTATCTGACCGGTAATCACGATTTGAGCCTGCCCGACTGGGGGCCGTATTCCAAACGATTTTTCGGCATTTCGCATCTGGCCGCGCCGCGGCATGGCGCGCGCTTTGACTTTACGGTAATCCCGGGCATTTACCGCCGCCAGTCGGGCGTGCCGGACGCCCTGCGCCCATCCGGTTACATTCCCTGGAGCATTGACGAAAATCTGGAAAACTATTCCTACCGCCAGCAACTGGAATGGCGCGACCTTCAGTATTGCGACATCAGCTTTTCCCGCCTCGACGACCATTGCCGGCTGGTCCGCATGGAACTGGTCAACAACACGGACCTTGACGCCGATTTCGCCATTCACCTCCTCTCGTCGCTGGAACTCCAGCCGCCGGAAACAGTGCTGCTGCGGAACGGCATATGGCTCGCCGCCATCGACAACAGCGAACTGGAAACCGTCGAATCCCTGCCCACCGACGGCCTGAATTACGACGGTATGCGGCGGCGGGAGGAATACGCCCCCGGCTCGGTCCGCGGACACGCCATCGGCAACGGCTTCGGCTATCGCAAAGGGGACCGGATCGTTTTTGACCTGCCGGGCGACGCGGACGGCGACTGTTATCTGCGCTACCGCGCCTCCCGTTCGCTCGAAATCCTGGTCAACGGCACGCCGGTCAAGCTGAATACAGCGTCCGGCTGGACCCTGATCAAACTGGGAGCGTTTGAAAAGCGCCTTGAAATCGTTTCCGGCGGCCACGCCAAGCTGACCATCGACGGTATCGCCATCTGCCCCGAACTGCCCGATTTCGCCCCGGTCAACATCAGTCCGCGCCCCGTGCACGAACAACCCGCCGGGGACCGCCTGATCATTCAATACCCCGGCATCGATCACTGTTACGGCGTCCGCTGGAGCGAAGACCGGGGATTCATCCGCCGTTATTCCGTGCCGGATATCGTGAAGACGTTCCATTATGACGACAGCGTTCACCAGCCGTTCCTGTCGCTCCCGGATCACAACGCGGCCGATAATTTCCTCGACGTCGTCCTGCAGCCGCTCGCCGTGGCGGCGCATTCCACCCGCATCACTTACGCCGTCGTCTGCGACGGTCCGGCGGACCGCGTGGGACAATACCTGGACAATTTACCGGAGGACCCGGAAGCCGTCTACCGCCAGGCCCAATCCCGGTACTACAATACACCGTCCTTCGGACAGAACCGGATGGCCGCCGTGACCATGACCAACGTGGTCTACCCCACCTATTTTTACGGCAAATACGTGCGCCACCACAGTCCGGGGCGGCGCTGGAACTGCCTTTATACGTGGGATTCGGGCTTCATCGGGCTCGGCCTGCTCGAAATCAGCGTCAAGCGCGCCATCGAAAACCTGAACGCCTACCTGACCGAATGCGGCGACCGCGAAAACGCGTTCGTCCACCACGGCTCTCCGGTTCCGGTTCAGTTTTATCTCTATCTTGAATTGTGGAACCGTACCCACGACCGCGAAATGCTGGCGTTTTTCTATCCGCGGCTCAAGCAGTATTATGATTTCCTGTCCGGCCGCAATCCTCTGTCCTGGACCCGCCGCCGCAGCAACACCGGCATGATCTGCACCTGGGATTATTTTTACAACTCGGGCGGCTGGGACGACTATCCGCCGCAGTGGGCGGTTCACCAGACCGACGCCAAAAACATCCTCCCGGTCGTCAGCACCGCCATGACCATCCGCTGCGCCGAAATCCTGCAGAATGCCGCCCGCGAACTCGGATATCCGGACAATTACCGCCCGGATATCGAGCTGTTCGCCAGCGCGCTTCAGGAGCACTCCTGGGACCGGGAGTGCGGTTATTTCAGCTACGTCATCCACGACGCGGACGGCAACCCCACCGGATTTTACCGTTGCGAAAGCGGAGAAAACTACAACATGGGGCTTGACGGCGCCACGCCGCTGATCGCCGGGATCACTACCCCCGAACAGAGCGAAATCCTCTGGAACAAGCTGAGCTCCCCCGGTCATTGTTGGACTCAGGCCGGTATTTCGACCGTGGACCGCTCGGCGCCGTATTACCGGACCGACGGCTACTGGAACGGCGCGGTCTGGATGCCGCATCAATGGTTTTTCTGGAAAGCCGCGCTGAACGACGGACGCGGCGATTTCGCCTGGCGCATCGCCGAAAAAGCCCTTGAGCTCTGGGAGCGTGAAACTCAGGCGTCCCACGCCTGTTACGAACAATTCAGCGTCAGTTCCGGCCGCGGCTCAGGATGGCATCACTTTTCAGGACTGTCCACGCCAGTGTTGAGCTGGTACAACGCCTATTACGGCGCGGAACGCCTGACCACCGGATACGACGTCTGGCAGAAGTCCTGCGGATTCACGGCTTCCGGCGTCGCCGCCGAGCTGGAAATCAATGGCGCCGCTGGTATTACCACGGTGCTGGCAACCTTGCCGGAGGGGGATTACGCCGCCGAGTATCAAGGACGGGCTGTTCCCCTGCGCCGACGCGGCAATGCAATCGAGGTGGAATTGCCGAAAAACACCGCCGGAACGCTCCGTATTCACCGCCAGCCTTAACTGTTGGTGTGTTCCCGGGCATGCTGCTTCCGGTAGCGGTGCGGCGTCGTGTTGAACTGCCGCAGAAAACGCCGCCGGAAGTAGGCTTCGTCATTATAGCCGGAGCTGAAACAGATTTCTTTGATGTTCATGGTCGTGTTCAGGAGCAGATTCCGGCAGTAATTCATCCGGGCGCGGTTGATCGCGCCGCTGACGGTTTCGCCGAACGCTTCGCGGAAAACCCGGTTCAGGTAATCGCGGTGGCATCCCAGTTCGGCGGCAAGCGCCCCGGCGGTAAACGCCGATTCCGTACAGCGCCGTCCGATCAGAACGCGTGCCTGTCCGGCAACATGCGGCAGGGATTTTTCCGCCGCGCGTTCGCGGGCGCATTCGTTCAGAATCAGCCGCATCAACAGGGCTCCGTTTTCGGGCGGAGCGCCGGATTCTTCCTGATTGTTCAGGAGCAGACGGCAGAATTCAACGGTTTTATCCCGGTTCACCAGAGTGCCGTATTGCGGAAAGCCCTCCAATTCCTCCGGCTCCTCGGCAAGAAAATGAAGCCAGAAAAACGACAGCCCTTTCCGGTAATCCAGCGTCCCCCCATGTTTTCGTCCCGGATGAAGCAGCAGGAATTCGCCTTCTTTTACTTCAAAACGTCGGTCTTTCTCAAATATTCCGAGCGTGCCGGAGTTCACGACGATCAGCTCCCGCGAATCGATGACCCGCTCCGGATGTTTGCCTAGGCCGCGTGAAATAAAGTGCCCGCCGTTGAGAAATTGAATATTCATTAAAGTCGGTTTTGTCCTCTTTTTCTATAGATTAGTCGTTTTGACGCCGGATGTCAAGCATGATATAGTAGTTTCAGGAAAAAAACAGGAGTTTTCCATGAAAAAATATCATTCGCCCCGAGTTGCCGACGTCAAACTGAACGACCCCGTCTTCGCTCCCCGCATCGACACCGCCATCCGGAAAACCATCCCTGCGTGCATCCGCAAATGCCACGAAACCGGGCGGTTCGAAGCCTTCAAACTGAACCGGTACGAAGGAATGCCGAAGCTGCCGCATTTTTTCTGGGATTCGGACGTCGCCAAAGTCATCGAAGGAATGGCGCTCGCGCTGGAACTCCGCCCCTGCGCCGAGCTCGAAGCCGAACTTGAGAAATATGTCGAGCTGATCATTTCAGCCCAACAGCCGGACGGTTATCTGAATATTGTCTTCACCACCCAGCAGAAAGATCAGCGCTGGAAAAATCTGTTCGACCACCATGAGCTCTACTGCGCCGGGCATTTGATGGAAGCCGCGGTGGCGCATTTCAACGCCACCGGACGGCGCAATTTCCTGGATTGCATGAGCCGTTACGCCGACTATATCGCCTCTGTTTTCGGTCACGGCAAAAACCGGATTCCGGGTTATCCCGGACACGAAGAAATCGAATTGGCTTTGTGCAAACTGGCGCAGGCAACCGGCAACCGGGCGTATTTTGAGCTCGCCGCTTATTTCGTGAACGAACGCGGGCAGGACCCGAATTATTTCCGACAGGAACACCCCCGGCTCGCCGAACAGGACCTGAAAAATCGTCAAGCCCATAAACCCGTACGCGAACAGACCGACGCCGACGGGCACGCCGTCCGCGCCGTCTATCTGTACAGCGGCATGGCCGACGTGGCCGCCGAATTCAACGATGCGGAACTCTTCAAAGCCTGCGAAAATCTGTGGCAAAGCATCGTCAACCACCGCCTGTACGTGACCGGCGGCATCGGTTCCACACAAGCAGGAGAAGCGTTCACGGTCGATTATCACCTGCCGAACGATTCGGTTTATGCGGAGAGCTGCGCCGCCATCGGGCTGGTGTTTTTCGCCAGGCGCATGCTGAACCTGACCGGCGACGGGCGTTACGCCGACGTCATGGAACAAACCCTTTACAACGGCGCGTTAAGCGGAATCAGCCTTGACGGCGAGCACTTTTTCTATGCCAACCTGCTGGAAGTGAACGACAACACCTTTTCCCACGGCTACATCGACAAAACCCGGCAGGAATGGTTCAACTGTTCCTGCTGTCCCACCAATTATTGCCGTTTCCTGCCGCAACTGGGGACATTCGCCTGGTCGCTGGGCGAACATGAAATCCGCCTCGACATCCCCGCCGCCGGAACACTGGCGAACGGCATCGAAGTCAGCGGCGATTATCCCTGCAACGGCAATATCCGCATCCGTTTCACGGAACACGGGACGTTCAAATTCGGCCTCCGCATCCCCGGCTGGTGTGAACATTATGAACTCAAACTCAACGGAGCCCCCTGCCTTGCGAAACCGTCCGCCGGTTACATCACGCTCGACCGCGAATGGCAAACCGGCGACGAACTGGCACTGGAGCTGTCGATGCCGGTCCGGCCCCTGTATGCCCACGGCAAAGTCACGTCCAACAACGGACGGCTGGCACTCGCCCGCGGCCCGCTCGTTTACGCGCTGGAAAGCGTTGACAACGGCAGAATCATTCCGCAACTGTTGATTCCCGCCGAACAGGAATTTACGCTGACCGAAGCGCCGGGACTCCCCCCGGGAACGGTTGCGATCTCGGGGCGCGCCCTGAAAGAAGAGTTCGGAAATGAAAGCCTCTACTCCACCGCCGCGCCGACGTGTTCGGAATGCACCTTTACAGCCATTCCCTACGCGCTGTGGCAGAATCGCGGGGCGTCCGACATGGCGGTCTGGATTCGCGCCTGCCGGTGATTCACTCTTTCACGAACAGCGTGGCCCAGAACGTCGGCACGCCGTATTCGTGAAGAACGCCGCTGCCGTTCGTATCTTCATAACAATCGAGCAGCCGGAACCCGGCTTTCAACGGGCCGCGAATCTGATCTTCGAGCGTATGCGGGAACTGAACTCCTGAATCGTTCATTTCCGGCAGGTTCAGGAGTTCTCTGTTCCGTAGCGGATTGAACGGCAAGCGGTATTTGACCGCCCGACCGTCTTCGTCGAACAGGAAATTGAATCCGTTATCCTGACCGTTCAGCGATCTGCCGCCCGGCTTCAGAATACGGTAACACTCGCTCCAGACGTGCCGGACGTCCTCGATATAACAGTTGGAAACCGGATGGAAAATCAGGTCGAACGACTCCTTTTCAAACGGCAACGATTGCGTCATGTCCGCCCGGACGGCTTCGATGTGATATCCCTCCCGCGCCGAGCGCGGCAAAGATCGGCATCTGCTGTCCGCCGCCGGAAGCCAGACCGAGGACTTTTTTCCCTTTCAGTTCGGGATACCAGTCTTTCGGGACCGGCTTGGTCGGCGTCAGAAGCATGGACCATTTGCCGTCGAGGGCGTCCCGGAATTGTTCGCGCGAAACAGGCACTCCCCACTCCCATCCGTCCTCAACCCATTGATCGATGACCGCCGCATTGATATCCGTGTAATTCATTCCCCTGCCGCCTGTTGGATGTTTGAAGCCGGAAAGCGCGTTGGTGCACGGCGCGGGACTTGAACCCGCAAGCCTTGCGGCGCAGGAACCTAAATCCTGTGCGTTTGCCAATTTCGCCAGCCGTGCATGATTGTTTAATATATCGCCGTTCCGCCGAAAAAGCAAAGAAAATGTCTCCGATTTTTTGCAACAGCCAAACGATTTCAGCACAATTTGGCGAAAACCAAGGTTTATGAAGATTTTTTTGCAATCGGATATTGACAAAATTTTTTTCAGATGTATAATAAATGCCAACGATGGCATACAATGAATATTGCAGAGATATCACAAAAAACCGCCAACGTTGGCATACGATGAATAATGTCACTTTGAAGAAAATTGCCGAACTGTCCGGCGTATCCATCCGCACGGTAAGCCGCGCCCTGAAAAATCAGCCCGGCGTCAATCCCGATCTCTGTACCCGCATTCTCGAACTCGCGGAACACCTCGGCTACACCCCCAACATCGCCGCCCGCAACCTGCGCCTTCAGCGCAGCAATTGCGTCGGCATCATCTCCACCTTCACCGACAACCACGTGGCTACCCGCAAAGTGAACAATCTGCAAAAACAGCTCGAGGAACACGGATTTTTCTCCCTGTTGGGGCTCCTGCCCCCCTCCCCCGCCGATTTGCGCAGCATCCTTCAGGAATGGGCCGGCATGGCGAATACCGTGGTATTCCTGAGCTGGCACCATCAACTCAAGCCGTCGGAGGTCTTGCAGGGATTGCCGCAGCAGTTTATTTTCGTCGACATCGCGGACTTCAGCGGCTATCATTCGCTCTCCATTGAACGCGGCAACGGCATCCGCGAAGGAATTTCGCATCTGCTCCGGCGCGGCCGCCGCAGGATTGCCCGATGCGGCAGCATCGCTTCACGCGCTCACGGGTTCAATCTGGCGTTTCAGGATTTCAAGGAAGCGGCGGCGGAACATTTTTATTTTCAGACCCCCGATTCCTCTTTCGAAGACGGACAGTCCATCGCACCGCAGTTGCTGGCGAACAATATCGACGCCGTTTTCTTCGACACCGACCGCATGGCCTACGGGTTTCTCAAATATTGCTGGAACAACCACATCCGCATCCCGGAACAGATCTCGGTGATCGGCTTCGACGACGACCCGTGGAGCGGTTACGCCTGCCCGGCCCTGAGTACAGTGGCCCACCCGTTGATCGAGGTCAACAAGCATATCGTTAAACTGGCCATTGAGGAGGCGCCTCCGGCCAGAATGGAATTTTCAACCCGGTTCATTAATCGCGAAAGCGTCTGAAACCAAACAAGGAGACCGTATTCATGAGCAAGAAAAAGTATGTACTGGTAGGAAGCGGCAGCAGAGCGTCCATGTACATTAAGGCATTGGCCGAGGACTACACCGATGTCGGTGAGCTGCTGGCATTCTGCGACACCAACCAGGCACGGATGGATTACTGGAATTCCGTCATGGAATCCGACTATAAAGCATCCCCGATCCCGACCTACAAGGCGGAATTTTTCGAAAAAATGATGGCGGACATCAAGCCGGATGTGGTGATCGTCACCTCCATGGACCGCACCCACCACACCTATATCTGTCGCGCCATGGAACTCGGCTGCGACGTCATCACCGAAAAACCGATGACCGTTGACGCCGAAAAATGCCAGCAGATCATCGACATCAGCAAGCGTACCGGCAGGAAAGTCACCGTCACCTTCAATTACCGCTATTCCCCGCGCAACACCAAGATCAAAGAAGTCCTCCGCAGCGGCATCGTCGGCGACCTGACCAGCATCCATTTCGAATGGCTGCTCTCGACCGTCCACGGCGCCGACTACTTCCGCCGCTGGCACCGCAACAAAAACAACTCCGGCGGCCTGATGGTCCACAAGTCCACCCACCACTTCGACCTGGTCAACTGGTGGACCGATTCGTTCCCGGAAACCGTCTTCGCCATGGGCGACCTGCTGTTCTACGGCAAGGAAAACGCGGAAAAACGCGGCGTAACCGAGTTCTACTACCGCGCCAAAGGCAGCGAAACCGCCGCCAAGGACCCCTTCGCCCTGCATATCACCCCGGAAGATTCCCGTCTGCGCGGCCTCTATTTCGACAAGGCGGAAGATGAAGACAACTACTTCCGCGACCAGAGCGTTTTCAGCGACGGCATCTCCATCGAGGACAACATGGGCGTCATGGTCCGCTACCGGAACAAGGCGATCATGACCTATTCCCTGAACGCCCACAGCCCCTGGGAAGGCTACCGCGTCTGCTTCAACGGCACCAAGGGCCGCCTTGAATTCAACGTGGTGGAAACCGCCTACGTCAGCGGCGGCCATGCCGATTTCAACCAGCCCGGCATGCACGAGCTTGACTGCGCCAAGGAAAACATCGTTCCCGAAATCATTTTCCAGCCGCATTGGGGCAAAGCGCAGGTGATCGATTACGAACGCGCGGTCGGCGGTCACGGCGGCGGCGACGTCCGGCTGCTGGACCATCTGTTCCGCGGCGCGGAAATCGACCCGCTCGGCCATTCCGCCGGCTGCCTGGACGGCGCCAAGTCGATCCTGATCGGCATCGCCGCCAACAAGTCCATGAAAACCGGCCTGCCGGTCACGGTAGAATCCCTGGTCCGCTTTTAAGCGCCATGGATTACCGCAGGGAACAATGGGGCTCCAAGACGGTTTATATCGTCGAGGAGCACCATCACGTCCTGATTCCGTGGGCGGAGCAAGACGCTCCGCCCCATGTCCTGACGCTGGACCATCATACCGATGTTCTGGCGTCGGGCCAACATTTCGCCGAACCGGCGGAAGCGGCCCGCCGCCTGCGCCACGATGAACACATCGACTACGCGCTCCGGCACGGCATCATCCGAAGTTCGGTCATTTTTTCGACCGTGAACCATGCGCGGGATTATCACCCGGGCATTCAGATCGTCAACTTCCACAATCACCCGGAATACCCGACCGCCGAAACCCGCGACCTGCTCGCCGATTATTACGGCAATGCCCTGGAATCGCATTTCCTGCGGCAATGCCTGGACCAGTGCACGCTGCACACGCCCTACATTCTGGATATCGACCTGGACTATTTCAAGACCGAACGCTCGATCCATCCCGCCGACGGCGCCGTTTTTGCCGAACTGGTCCGCAACAGCCTCTGCCTGACCGTTTCGCGCGAAGCCGACTGGGTCCGGCTGCTGAACCGGGACTGGGAACAGATCGACGCCGATTATCTCGAAAGCAACCTTGCCGAACTGGTCGCCCGCGCTGCGCCGGAGCGGTAAAAAAACAACGGCGCCATTTAAATTGCAATTATTTGTATTTCAGAACGGATCGTTGATTGAAATTCCGTCATTAGAGTGTAATTTACTGTTTATGCATATTTTAAATCAAATACAATTGATCGGACTTATATGAAAATCAGCGAGGTATGTGAAGTCGGGCATATCGTCATCGGCAGCGGACTGGCAGGATTGTCCACCGCGCTGCACCTGGCAAGGGCCGGCGAGAAAGTGGTCGTCGTCACCAAATCGGAAATCGATGACTGCAACACGAAACTGGCGCAGGGCGGCATCGCCTGCGTCTGGGATGACTCCGACACGTTTGATGAACATATCAGCGACACGCTGACCGCGGGCGTCAAGCTCTGCAAAGAAGACGTGGTCCGCAAAATCGTCGAAACCGGTCCGCACGCCATCCGGGACCTGATCGAACTCGGCACCCGGTTCACCACCCGCGGCGAACTCGGCGACCCCAAGCATCAGGACGAATTCGACCTCGGACGGGAGGGGGGGCACCACAAGCGCCGCGTCCTCCACGCCGGAGACATCACCGGAGCCGAGGTCGAGCGTACCCTGGTCGAAGCCTGTCTCGCCCATCCGAACATCACCGTGCTGGAACACCATATGGCGATCGACCTGATCACCCGCCGCCGCCTGGGACTGAAAGGCGACGATCAGTGCTTCGGCGTATACGTTCTGGATTACCGGAACAATACCATCAAAACCCTGCTCGGCACCACCACGACGGTCGCCGCGGGGAGCCCCGGCAAAGTCTATCTGTACACCAGCAACGCCGACGTCGGCTGCGGCGGCGGACTGGCCATGTGTTACCGGGCGGGATTGCCGATCATCAACATGGAATTCATCCAGTTCCACCCGACGATCCTGTATCATCCGAAAATCAATTCCTTCCTGATCAGCGAGGCCGTGCGCGGCGAAGGCGCCGTGCTGAAATGCCGCGACTCCAACGGCGAACTGATTGAGTTCATGGACAAATACCATCCGATGAAAAGCCTGGCGCCGCGCGACGTGGTCGCCCGCGCCATCGACCGTGAAATGAAAGAACGCGGCGAGGAATGCGTATTCCTCGACATCCGCCATCACAGCGAGGAAACGCTGAAACTGCGCTTCCCCAATATTTTCGCCAAGTGCCTCGAAGCAGGCATCAATATGGCCAAAGACCTGATCCCGGTCGTCCCTGCCGAACACTATTCCTGCGGCGGCGTCCGTACCGACTGGCAGGGCTACACCGGCATGCCGGGGCTGTACGCCGCCGGCGAAGTGGCCTGTACCGGGCTGCACGGGGCGAACCGCCTCGCCAGCAACAGTTTGCTGGAGGCGCTGGTCGTGCCGCGTTTTCTGGCGGAGCACGCGATGGCGCACCGGCAGGAGCTGAAAGCAAGCCGTCCCGCCGACCTCAACCCGCTTTGGAGCTGCGGCAACGCCACCAATTCCGACGAAATGGTGGTCATTTCGCATAACTGGGAAGAGATCCGCCGTTTCATGTGGGACTATGTCGGAATTTTCCGCACCAACCGCCGGTTGGAGCGCGCCAAGGCCCGGATCAAACTGATCAGCTCGGAGATTGAAAAATTCTACTGGGACTTCCTGGTCAGCCGCGACCTGCTGGAGCTGCGCAACATCGCCTGCGTGGCCGAAATCATCATCGATTCCGCCATGAGCCGCAAAGAAAGCCGCGGCCTTCATTACAATGCCGATTATCCGATCCTGAACCATAAACTTGACCTGGTCGATACCGTCATCCAACGCAGTTTCAAATCCTCATGACAAAACAACTTACAGTAGCCCCGCACATCCGGGACATCATCCGCCGCCTCTCCGAGGCCGGTTTCGAAGCATATATCGTCGGCGGCGCCATCCGGGACCTGATGCTGGAGCGAACGCCGAAAGATTATGACATTTCCACGTCCGCCCGCCCCGAACAGGTTAAAGAAGTATTCGGCCGCAAGCGCACCATGATCATCGGCAAGCGTTTCCGGCTCGTGCACCTGTACCACGGCAGCGAAATCATCGAAATCAGCACATTCCGCCAGGCGCCCGAAGAAACCGGACGCATCACCGACAAAGCCTTCCAGAAGCCTGCTCCGGAAAACATGATCTTCCGCGACAACGAATACGGCACCGCCGAGGAAGACGCCTGGCGGCGCGATTTCACCGTAAACGCCCTTTTCTACAATCCGCTCACCGATCAGATCATCGACCACACCGGGCACGGCATCGAAGACATGAACAACGGCGTGGTACGGGCGATCGGCAATGCCGCGCTCCGTTTCGAGGAAGACCCGGTCCGCCTGTTGCGCGCGCTGAAGCTGGTCGGACAGTATTCGTTCCGCATGAGCGAAGAAACCGAGGAGGCGCTGTTCCGGCAGATGCCCCTGATCATCCACGCCTCCCCATCGCGCCTGACGCTTGAAATGGAAAAAATCATGAAAGGCGTTTACGGACACGCCATCCTGCCGGCGTTCCAACGCTACGGTTTGCTCAAATATTTCCTGCCCTACCTGCATGAAAACTGGAAAACCCCGGCGGCGGAATACGCCATGCGGCTCCTCGAAGGACGCAACCGGCGCGTTGTTTCCGGCAAATTTCGCGACAGCATTTCGGTGGCGATGGCGACAGTGGCGCTGCCGTTTATCGAACGGCACTGCGGCTGCGAGTACGGTTCCCTGTGGCCTTACGAGCCCCGGACACTCGGAATCATTTATCAGGTATTGCACGAAATATTCCAGCCGCACCACCTGATCAAGCGCCTGAGCATATCCGCCGACCGGATGCTGCAACTCCAGACCGCGCTGGTGAACAGCAGTAAAATCAGCAAAATCACCAGCCTGCAAGGTTACACTCACGCCCGGGAACTGATGATGATTCAAAATACCGTGGAATGGCACTCCCCTACCCTCGAAGCCATGTGGCCGACCGAAGCGGCGATTGAACCCAATCAGAAGAAATATAAAAAAGGCCGGTTCCGCCGCCGTTGAAATGGGCATCGCCCCATTTCAACCAATCCGATAAAAGTTCGGTTGCCGAAGATTTTTTCCAATTTGTTTCCATTATTTCCGGATTTTCCGGCCTTCTCCGGTTGACATTTGTCATTTTTCATATAATTTATTCCTTTCAGATGTTTAAGTGGAACAGATTCACGATGTTAAAGCAACACGACATTGACATTCTACTCTGGAACTATGTGCCGTCAGCCCGAAATTGGAATTTCACTGACAGTTGCGGTTGTTTCTGGCGTTTTTATTACCATCGCGGCGGACAGACGTGTTTTACCGATTCCGCCGGCAATACCTTTGAGCCTTCTCCGAATCAGGCGGTTATTATTTCCCCATTGACCCGGTTCTCCACCGGAAGCCAGGAACCGTTCACCCAACTTTATGTTCATTTCGACATCCGGGCGTTTCCCGCGCCTCCGCCGCGCCGGATTCACCTTCAGGAACTGGTCAATCCGCTGGATATGGCTTGTTTTGAATTCCCCGCTTCGCCGCGGGAATTGAAAATATTGCACGTGCGGCAGTTGGTGCTGGACTGCCTGAAAACGCTTCCGGGCGAAAGCATGTCATCCCATCCGTCAAAAATTTCCGCCGATCATCTGGGCAAAGCCGTCGCCGTCCTGAAAGAAAACCTCGACCGTCCCCTGGACAACGCCTCCATCAGCCGCCGGGCCGGGCTTTCCATCAACTCCCTGCACCGCCTGTTCCTGCAGGAATACGGCGTAACACCGCAGCAATTCCAGCGTTTATTGCGGGTGGATGAGGGACGGAAACGGCTGAGCCGGAGCAATGAATCAATTGAACGGATCGCGGCCGATCTCGGTTTTTCGGACCGCTACCATTTCTCTAAAATCTTCAAGCGAATACACATGCTCACCCCGGCTGCTTTCCGGAAAAACTGTTCAAGATAAGTGTAAATTCGTTCGCATTTCGACCGATTCGAGCTATATTACCACTTATTATTTTAAATATTACAGAAAAAACTGGAGAAAACAATATGTGCAAGAAAGAATTTGACTCCCAGGAATTAATGGAAAAATTGGTATCCCTGTGCAAACGCCGCGGCTTTATCTTCCAAAGCTCCGAAATTTACGGTGGATTCAACGGTTTCTGGGACTACGGCCCGTACGGCGTCAAAATGAAGCGCGCCATCGAAAACCTGTGGTGGAACTATATGGTCGAAACCCGCCAGGACGTCGAAGGCCTTGACTCCACGATCATCTGCCATCCGCGGGTCTGGAAGGCATCCGGCCACATCGAC
Source organism: Lentisphaeria bacterium UBA5247 (assembly GCA_002408885.1). Classification (GTDB taxonomy): domain Bacteria; phylum Verrucomicrobiota; class Lentisphaeria; order Victivallales; family Victivallaceae; genus UBA5239. The sequence continues at coordinate 20,758 of DHTZ01000078.1, forward strand.
CAGTTCAGCGACCTGATGTGCGACTGCAAAGACTGCAAGGCCCGCCACCGGGTCGACCAGATGCCCGATACCACGGTCTGCACCAGTTGCAATTCCAAAAATCTGACCGAACCGCGCGAATTCAACCTGATGATGAAAACGTTTGTCGGCCCGGTTTTCGACGAGGAGCACGTCGCCTATCTGCGCGCCGAAACCTGCCAGCCGATCTTCGTGGACTTCCAGCAGGTCCGGATCGCCACCCGCCAGAAGCTCCCCTTCGGCATCGCCCAGATCGGCAAGGCGTTCCGCAATGAAATCAACCCGCGCAACTTTACCTTCCGCTCGCGCGAATTCACCCAGATGGAAATGGAATATTTCTGCTACGACGAAAATTCCATGGATATCTGGGAATACTGGAAAAATGAACGCATCCGCTATTATAAGGAAAAACTCGGTTTCACCGATGACATGATGCGGATCTACGTCCACGAAAAACTGGCCCATTACGCCAAGGCCGCCGTCGACATCGAAGTCAAATTCCCGTTCGGCTGGGGCGAACTCGAAGGCATCCACCACCGCGGCACCTGGGATATCTCGCGCCATCAGGAATTTTCCGGCGCCGACCTCGCCTACGTGGACGAAAACGGCAAGCGCACCATCCCGACCGTGGTTGAAACCTCCGTCGGCGTGGACCGCACCTTCCTCGCCATTCTCGGCAACGCTTACGACGAGGAAGAAACCGCCACCAAGAAAGAAGGCCAGGACACCGACATCCGCATCGTGCTTCGCCTGCCGGTCGCCGTGGCCCCGATCCAGGTGGCAGTGCTGCCGATCTCCAAAAAGCTTGATGAAAACGCCCAGAAACTGTTCAACGACCTCGCGTCCAGATTCCGCTGCGAATACGACGTTACCGGCAGTATCGGCAAACGTTACCGCCGTCAGGACGAAATCGGAACGCCGTTCTGCGTAACGTTTGACTTCGATTCGCTGGAAGACAACGCGGTAACCATCCGCGAACGCGATTCCATGCAGCAGGTCCGGGTAAACGTGACCCAGCTTAAATCGTATTTCGAAGAACACATCGGATAAGAGATGTAGCATGACGGAATATTTCATACTGAGTGCCATCGGAGTCCTGGCGGCCGTTTTTCTGGTCGTCTGGTTCCGCAAAAAAAAGTGCAACTGCGACACTTGCCCGAGCAAGAGCTGTCCGTCCCGTAAAAAAGACGGACAGCCGCCGGAAAACAAGTCCTGACGCACTGATTTTCTCCCGGAGAAAAGAGCGGAAGCCGTGCACGGCACGGAGGTGGTCGTTGTATTGTTTGCGCTCTTTTCCGGAGTATCTGTTTTTTCCATTTGAAAGCGCCTGCTTTTATGGTATATTTTTATGAATGGAACTTTAGCTCAAGGAGAAATATACGAGTATGAAATTAGGAATTATCGGCGGCAGCGGCCTCTATGAAATCGACGGGATGGAGGACATCCGGGAAAATCTGATCGAAACCCCGTTCGGCGCACCGTCCGACGTTCTGATTTCCGGCTTCTTGGGCGGACAGGAGATTGTCTTTCTGGCGCGCCACGGACGCGGCCACCTGATCGCCCCCTCGGAAATTAACTACCGGGCCAACATCTTCGCCATGAAAACACTTGGCGTCACCCACATCCTCAGCGTCTCGGCCGTCGGCAGCCTCCGCGAAAGAATGTGTCCCCGCGACGTCGTCATCGTGGACCAGTATTTCGACCGCCGCCGCACCGCCGGCAACGATACATTTTTCGGCGACGGCATCATCGCCCATATTGCATTCGGGGACCCGACCTGTGCCGAACTGGCGGGAATCGCCGCCGTCGCCGCCCGCGAGAGCATCGAACATTCGGACGATCCTTCGCGCCACGTCCATAACAGTGGAACGTATGTGAACATGGAAGGTCTGGCGTTTTCCACCAAAGCGGAATCGAAATTTTACCGCGAATGCGGATTCCATGTCATCGGCATGACCAACCTGCCCGAAGCCAAACTCGCCCGCGAGGCCGAGATCTGTTACGTGACGGTCGCCATGGTCACCGACTACGACTCATGGCACCCTGATCACGACCATGTAACGGTAGAGATGGTGGTCGGCCACCTGAACGCCAATACGGTGCTGGGCAAAAACATCATCAAGCAGACCGCTGCCGCACTGAAGAATATCCCCCGCCAATGCAACTGTTGCAACGCGCTCAAATCGTCGCTGATTTCGAACCTCGACCTGGTTCCGGCTGAACGCAAGGCGGCCTTGGCGCCGATTATCGGAAAGTACATCTGATCTCATGACACACAGTCCCCCCAGACCAGATACGCCCCCTTATCCGAGCTCCAACCGCTGGCTGCTGGAAATCAGTTTTGACGGCACCAATTACAGCGGCTGGCAGTATCAGCACCATTGCATAACGGTACAGGAAGTCGTGCAGAAGCACCTCAGCAATATTTTCGCCGACCTGCCGATCACCCTGACCGGCAGCAGCCGGACCGACGCCGGAGTGCATGCGCTCGGCATGGCGGCTTCGTTCGCGGTGCCGGACCGCCCCAGCATCGAATCGGAAAAACTGCTCCGCGCCATGAACCGGATGCTGCCGCCCGATATCCGGCTCCGCAGGATCCGCAACGTGCCGATGGAGTTCAATCCGCGTTTCGACGCCGTCGGCAAAGCTTATACGTATGTGCTGAATCTCGGGCGTGAAACGCCTTTCTCGACCCGTTATTCCTGGCACCGCCACCGTTCGCTCGACATCGACGCGATGCGGGAAGCGGCGGCGCATCTGGTCGGCACCCATGATTTCTCCTCGTTCGTCGTGGAGCGCTCCAAAATCGACGACGCGGTACGAACCATTTACCGGATCGAATTCGAGCTTATCGGCAACTTTCTCTGCATCAGCTTCGTGGGCAACGGTTTTCTGTACAAGATGATCCGTTGCCTGGTGGGCTTGCTGGAAGCAGTGGGCTCCGGCCAGCGTACAGCAGGCGACGCCCTGCGGGTTTTGGAAGCTCGCGACCGGGGGCAGTCCGCCGAAACGGCGCCGCCGCACGGGTTGTTCCTGATGAAAGTGTTTTTCGACGAAGCCCCCATCACCACATGGAAACTGAAGAACGTTCCGTTTTTCACTTGACCAAAGGAGTTCCGCCATGACCATCAGCTACCAGCAGGAAGTATACCGCAAATTGATTCATCTAAGCAGCTTATGGATGCCGGTTTTTGTTTTATTCGTGCCGCGCTGGTGGTGCTTCCTGATTTTCACGGTTCTGCTGATTGGAAATATGATTATCGAATACGGCCACTACCGTCAGTGGGCAATCATTCACCCGATATATCATTTTTTCTTCGGCAAAATGCTCCGTTCCAAGCCGCCGGGCGTTAAATTCCAGTTCAGCGGAGGGCCGCCGGTGCTGGCCGCCGCCGCCATGTGCACGCTCCTGTTTCCAAACCCATTGCATGTATTCTGCGCTCTGACGGTCATGCTGCTGAGCGACGCCGCCGCCGCCCTGATCGGCCGCCGCTGGGGCCGGACCCGGTTTTCAAATGGCAAAACCATGGAAGGTTCCCTGGCATTTGTACTGGTCGGGTGGTTGACGATTATCATCACCGGGCTGTTTGCCGATTTCACGGGCCGGGAATTCGCGTTCGGCATCGCCTCGATTTTCCTGGCCGCGCTGGCGGAATGCTATACCAAGAAAATCCGGATCGACGACAACTTCTCCATTCCGTTGATCGTCGGCACGCTCCTGACCATCGCCGGTTGGCTCAACTGACCGTTTTCGCACCGTCTGGCGCAGTTCTTTTCACCTAAATTTCAGATGTAATACCAATTGATGACTGTTACCGGGCATGGTACAGCGCAGCAATGGATCAAGGAATTTCCGGAACGAAATTGGTCTAGATATTTCCAGCCATTGAATCAAAACGGATTTATCGTTTATCTTAAATGATTCGCGGATAAAAAGACGACAGCCTCCGTCTTTGAAAAAATATAAAATTTAATTAGCAACTGCTAATTAAATTCTTGACAAATATGAAATCCGATGTATATTATCGCAAGTTTTTCATATAACACACAATATTTATTGAAGAAAATATTTATTGAAGAAAATTAGCTTTTGCTAAAAAACCGGTTCGACAATCAGGAGGAAACGGCAGGATATCTGGAAATAGAAGTTTTTTTTTAGAACATTAATTACTCTGAACTAACTTTCAGCAAGGATATTAAAGCAGCTTGATCCCCGCATTTTGCAGAGAATATTTCATATAAAATATTGTTATCACCTGAATTAGAAAATACTAATAAAATTTATAAATCATAAACAAAAAAACAGAAACGCACAGAGTATGAGAAGAAAACCAAAGATTCTTTTGTTTGTATGTCTTATTGTATTAGGAAGTGTCCTTTGCTTTCAATTTCTAAGAGGGGGAGAACCCCAGAAAATATCGGTTCGCGAAGGAATGTTTTTCGATCAGGGCGAAAAGACCATCAATCTTATGATGGAGTACGGAAGACTTCGCAAAACACGGGAAATTGCCGGCATGTGGTACGCCACTCCGTCTCAAGGCGACATACAGAATTACCGGGAATTGATGGGAGGCGACTTTTCAGGAACTTTCATCGTGGCCAATGGACGCCTTGGAGATAAGACTGGAGATCATATTTATCTGGAAGGATGTTTCAGTTCATCTGGAATTGAAGTTGAAATCGCCCTGCGGAAAAAAGGAGATGAATACCTGATTGAATCCATGCGTGCTTTATAAACCTCAAACCACAGGAAAATAAAACGATGAAGTCCAGCAATAAATATTTCACACTCATAGAGTTGCTTGTAGTCATAGCAATCATTGCGATCCTTGCGGCATTGCTATTGCCCGCTCTCAGCAGCAGCCAGGACCGCGCAAAGAATACCAGATGTATCAATAACCTTAAACAGATCGGCATGGGGCTCAGTCTTTATACCTCCAACAATGACGGATGTTATCCGGACGGGGAAGCGATTGGTGCAAAAGTCACAGTCAGCGGCACCGGCACGGAGTCCGTAGCCAACTCCAATTTCCGTTACGGGCTCGGAGAGCATGAAGCCGGTACAGAAATTTACGGACTGGCAAAAGCCCTGGAACCCTTTATTCCGAATGAGAGCGGAATCTGGATCTGCCCCATGAACCCTCAGATGACTGTTTATAAAAACACTTATTACTGGTCCAGTGTTTTTCTGCATCGGCTTTCCAAAAGCAAGGGCTTATCAACCGCCACTACCCCGATGAAACAGCATAAACTTTATTATACGGGAGTTATCTATGACAACGGGATTTACCAGCCGCTGACCCCCGGTGACTACGGTGTAAACAATACGATGATACCTACCGCCAGCCGGTTCAATCCGCATGAAAGAACAGCCCCTCCCGGAAGCAACGTGACCAATGGCGTCAATGCCTTAAGCGCGGGCGGAGCCGTCATGCCGTGGAAAACCCTTCAAGCGCTGGTCAACTGAACGAAGGTGACAACCTCATAATAGATAATAAATTAAGGGAATAATAATACTGAATAATGAAGTATTTTTTCATTGAACAGATAAAATCCAGGCGACGGCAACTGATCTATGAACTGGCGGGATGGAGTGCGCGATGTGCATTGTTTCCCGCCGGAATGTGTTTGGTTGTGCTCGCTTTTCTGGCGTTGTGCCAGGTTCGGATTCCATTTATTTTGGTCATTCCGGCTGCCTGTTGGCTGATCGCCGGAATTGTTCTTTTTGTCCGAAATTTCCCGGATTTGAAAAAGACCGCGGTACTGTGCGACCAGATATTCGATGGCAAAAATCAGTTTACTACCGCACTGTTCATCCTGCAAAATAAGGTTGAAGGAGAATTTGCCGACTGTACGGTAAAATGGGCCGTTGAACGTCTCGAAACAGCCAGACATGCCCCCCGGTATTTTCAGGAACGGCGCGACTATGGACGCTGGACCCTCTTGTTTGTTTTGACCGCCGGGGCAATCTTTTTTCTCCCTCAATTCACGGAGGAAGCGGGCTTGGGTTATTCACCGGCTGAAGCTACCCGTGATTTGCATGAGGAGATATCCATCCGACTTCCCGGGAAATCGCCCGAACCGGAAAACCCGAGGCAAAATCCGGCCCAAATACATTCCGCGGTTTCCGCGTTGAAAGGCGTATCCCACGAAAAAACCAGCCAAGGAAAAGTCTTGCAGTCTCCGGCCTCCGACAACTCGGGGAGCCCTCATGAAGCCGCTTCCGGCGGCAGTGGCGATGGCGGAAATACCCGCCCGGGCGCCTCGTCCGGCAAAGAGAGAAAAGCGGGCGCCGCCGCACTCATGCCTGCCGATAAGCCACCCGCCGGCAAGCGCCTCAACTCCGGTAACGGCGGCAGTACCGGCATCAGCGGACTGCAAAATGCGGAGAACGAAGAAAGCAGCCTGTCGGACGGCGGCGGCGACAACCTCGATAAAGCATTGTCCGAAGAACCTGAGAACCAACGAAAAAACCAACGCCAGAACGCCCGCGGCGGGCTCCGTCCGCTGTTGCGCGACAACGCGCCTCCGGCAGGACGCGAGCTTTCCGACAAAGACGGACATGGCGATCAACCCGGCGACGGACGCGGCGGTCCAAGCGGCCACAAAAAAGCGCGCGGAACCGCTTCCTGGCTGCCGGTGGTCCCGATCCCGGATCAGGTGGGCGGCAAATTGAGCTCAGGACGAGACATTGAAATCAAGGAAAAGGTCCCTCCCCGCGAGGCGGATGCCGGAATCAGTGAACCATTGCCGCGACGGGATATGGATGAATATGCGGGTCGCCGTCAGGACGCAACCCGGAAAATACGCCTCGAACTGGCCAAGTATTATTTGCAGATGCATGAACAGAATCAATCAATCAAGGATAGCGTTTTATGAATGACATGACAGCCGCCCGGTCTATTGAAACTTTTCGCCGGAATTTTTCCGGGATTAAAAATGAGATTGAAAAAACATTCGTCGGTCATTCCGGCCTGGTGACGGACCTGCTGGCCGCGTTGATGGCAAACGGTCATGTGCTGATCGAGGGAGTACCGGGACTCGGCAAAACGCTGCTGGTCAAAACCCTGGCGGAAACCTTGAAATTAAGTTTCTCCCGGATTCAGTTCACGCCGGACCTGATGCCGGCGGATATTATCGGCTCCACGGTTCTGTTGACCGACAGCACGGGCGGCCATTGCCTGAAATTCCGGGAAGGGCCGCTGGTGGCGAATTTCATCCTTGCCGACGAAATCAACCGCGGCACCCCGAAAACCCAGTCCGCCCTGCTGGAAGCCATGCAGGAGCATCAGGTATCCACCGGAGAAAAAACCATCATCCTGCCGGAACCGTTCGCGGTCATTGCCACCCAGAACCCGATCGAACAGGAAGGTACTTACCCGCTGCCGGAAGCCGAACTGGACCGCTTCATGATCAAGCTGGACATCGGCTACCCGGAAGAAGCGGATTACCTGAAAATTCTGGACCGCACCGTAGGAACCGAAAAAGCGGACGTGAAAACCATCTGTACCGGCGAGGAAATCATCGCCATGCAGAAATTGGCGCGCCAAGTCATTTCCGCGCCGGAAGTGGAGAATTATGCCGTCCGTCTGGTCATGTCCACCCAGCCCGGCTCCGCATATGCCGGAGCTACGGCCAATGAGAATGTGATCTGGGGCGCCGGTCCGCGGGCGGTTCAGGCGCTGGTGCTGATCGCCAAGACTTACGCCATACTCGACGGGCGCGCCGCCATTGCCTGCGAAGACATCCGGCGCGCCGCCCTGCCGGTTCTCCGTCACCGGCTGAAGCTGAACTTCGAGGCGCACCTGAAAGGGCGGAAAGCGGATGAACTGCTGAAGGAAATCATTCGAAACCTGCCGGAACAGCCATGAGCCGTAATGTTTTGACCAATGAACTGATCGCGTCGATCAGGCAACTGAAAATCACCGCCAGACCGTCAAGCCTGAACCGCCGCGAAGGCCTTCATGATTCGCGCACGCATGGCGACAGCCTGGAATTCCACGATTTCCGCGGCTATGTGCCGGGCGACGACCTGCGCCGGATCGACTGGAACATCTTTCAGCGGCACCGCAAACTGATCCTCCGTCAATTCCGGCATTTCCAGAATTGCGACGCCTGTATCATTCTGGACAACAGCGCCTCCATCCATTTCAAGCCCGAACGGCGGCTGGCGGCATTGAGGGCGGCCGCCGCCATCGGCGGCACTCTGCTCAACCAGAACGACCGGCTCGAGCTCCGGGTGGGAACCATATCCGTGCATCAATACCGCAACGGACGGAACGCCCTGCCCGAATTCTTCGAACAGATCGAGAAACTGTCGAATACCAAGGCGACTCCGGCCATGCCGCCGATACCGGAACGGCGCCGCTGCTGGGTTATTTCCGATTTCCTTGAGCCGCAGGGACTTGATTTTCTGCGAAAACGATTGGAGAACAGCCGCCCCTTTACACCGGTCCGGATTTTCGACAACGAGGATGTATCCCCTTCCCTGCGCGGCAATCTGCAACTGACGGACGTTGAAACCGGAAGTTCCTGCTCGGTGTCCGTCGACCGCGACGTACTGCCGGGGTATCAGGCCGTATACCGGGAATTCCTGGCGATCATCGACTCTTTCTCCTCGCGCAGCCGTACCTCCCATTATATGATCAATGGCGATGATTCTCCGGCGCGGCAACTGGAAGCCCTCTTTCCCGGAGGTATCCTGCAATGACTTTTCTGGGCATAAATCCGATTACCGCGGCGTTTCTGTTCGCCGCCGCGGCGGGCGTCTTCATCATTCTGCATTTTCTCCGCAACCGCTACCGGGTACAAACGGTCGCCGGAATCATGCTGTGGCGCGAGGTCATCGGCAAACCGTCCCGCCGAATGCTGTTCGGCAGGCTGTCCGCCCTGCTGTCATTGCTGATGATGCTGTTGTGCGCCGCCGCCCTGCTGGCGGCATTGAGCGAGCCGGTCACACCCGGCCCGAAGCCGGAACGTACCGTCATCATTTATGATGCGGAGGGAGCGGACGCCGCCTCCGCGTTTGCGGAAAATCTGAATCCCGCCGTATTTGCCGTGATTGCCGCGGGAAAAACGCCGCGTACCGTCAAGAATTTCAATGAACGCTTCATCCCGGCCGCCCGACCGCCGGAAGAACATTCCGAGTTAAGCGAGGCGATCCGGCTGGCGGAAATCCTGCTGGACGGAGAACCGAACGGTCAAATCGCCGTATTCAGCCGAAGCCGCCCGGTCTTTGACGCCAGGGGTATGACCTATCACGGTCCCGAGCTGGCGCAGGAAATGCCGGACAAGGCCACCTCCATACGGAAAATCCGGCTGAAGGGCAACGCCCCGGAAGCCCTGAAGTTGCTGATCGCCAATATTTCCGCGCTCGAACCGGTGGATTCCGGCGATGCCGATATCGTCCTTGACGAATACCCCGATTTCACCGCGGCGCAGTGGACCGATCCCGAAGTCGTCACGCCATATCTCCGTTCCCTGCTGGTGGACGGCCCGCCGGAGAATCTTCCGATCGTCCGTCAGGCGACCCTGACGGAATTGCCGGCCCCCGCCGCCGCCAAAACCGGGATGGACTGGTTCAACCTCCTGATCGCGGCGGCACTGTTGTTTCTGCTCATCGATTTTGTGCTGTATTTCAAACAGAGGATCCCATGATCATGCCGATTTATTTTATTCAACCGTGGTGGTTGCTCCTGTTGCTGCTGCCGTTGCCGCTGTTTCATCCGCGCTTCCGCCGCCGCGGCCGTTTGTTGACCGGGGCGGCTTTCGCCTGCCTGGTCCTTGCCGCCGCCGGTCCCGTGCTGGAACGGCCCGCCACCCAACCGCGAATCGCTTCGATCGTCCAGACGGCGGAGGAAGCTCTCCGGATAAAAATGGAACACCCGGAACGGCAAATCCTGCAAGTCCAGGATGCCCGCTGGTCCGAAGCCCTGCTGCAAGCGGACGCCGACAAAATTTATCTCCACGGCAACGGCCGGGACAGCGACGGCAATCTGAAACGGACCGCCGCCCTGTTGAACAGCCGTGGAATTTCCGTGGAAGCCGTTCCGGCGCCGCCCTCCAAACAGGCGCAAGTCCTTCTGCTGGATGCTCAACTGCCACCGGTTTCCGGCCTTGGCGAAACGCTGGAGCTGAAGCTTCGGATTTACGCGCCGCAAACCATGAGCCATTCAATCGCCATCAACGGCAAACGGCATTCGCTTGAGCTCGAAGAAGGCGTTCGCGATTACCGTCTCCCCTACACCGCCGGAAAACAAGGGATGAATATCGTGGATGTTGACGGTGCACGGCAGGCGGCCACCTACGCCCGCCCGCCTTACCGGGTGCAGTTAATCAGCCGCCAGCCGGAGCGGGACGCGAAAATCCTGCAATCCATTCTTTCGGATTCCGCCGAAGTCCGAACCGACGGAAGCCCGGATTGTGAACTGGCCGTCATCAATGGCGCGGCACTGGGCGATCTGGACGAAGCAACGCAAAACCACCTGACCGAAAAGTTAAAGCAAGGCATGGGATTACTGATTTTTACCGACCGGACCCCGGTGGGCGACTCCGTACTTGGACGCGCCCTGCCGATGCGTTTCGAAAGTCAGGACCTGAAGAAAAATCCGATCAGCTCACTGGTCATCATCATCGACACTTCCGGGAGCATGTCGGGCCCGCGGATCGACCTGGCCCGTGAAGTCGCCAGGCTGGCGCTGGACCGCCTGCGGACCTGCGACTACGCCGGGATCGTTGAATTTCACGGCAACCGCCGCTGGGCCGCCCCATTGCAAAGCGCCGGCAACTATCTGGAACTGCGGCGTTCGCTGAACCGCCTGAACGCAGGCGGCGGCACCGTGATCCTGCCCGCGATCCGCGAGGCATACTTCGGACTCCGCAATATGGATACACGACTCAAACACGTACTGGTCATCACCGACGGCGGCGTCGAATACGGAGATTTCGAAAAGCTGATCCGCGAAATGGCGGAGCAGAAAATCACCCTGTCCACCGTCATGGTAGGCCCGGGCTCCGGTAATTTTCTGGCGCAACTGGCCACCTGGGGCGGCGGGCGTTTTTATCAGGCTTCCAGCCGTTTCGCCCTGCCGGACCTGCAATTCCGTCAATCCGGCCGGAATTCCCTGCCGCCTTATATCAACGGAGATTTTCCGTTGACCGTACACGGCATACCGGGAATGCCGGAGACGATTGTCCCCCTCCCCGCGATCCAGGGACTGCTTCCGGGCGAATTGAAAAAGACGGCGGCGCAACCGGTCAAAGCCGGTGAATATCCGCTGCTTTCCTGGTGGCAGTACGGCATGGGAAAATGCGCGGTGTTCGCCTCCGAACTAAACGGAGAATGGAGCCGCGACCTGTATGCGGACGATTCGTTTCGCGCCATGCTGGCCGGCATATGCCGCCAGCTTCCGGACGCCGGACGCTTCGGCAGCGGTCTGGAATGCAGAAATCAGAGCGTAAACCGCGACCTTGAATTATACTTCGACGGCGCCCCGGAAACGTTTATAGTAACTATTTACCATAATGATGAAATCCTGGACCGCCTGACCGTTTCCGGCGGATACCTCTACCGTCCCAATATGCCGGAAGGCGTTTACCGGATCGAAGCCGGAAAGGAGAATTTCGCGGTCGCACTGGCGAATTCCCCCACAGACCTGCCGGTCGATGAGGAACTGTTGGCACAGATCAACCGGAATACCGCGGAAATCTCGATCAACGGGCAGCAATTTTATGGTTTCCGGGCGATCTTCGGCGTGCTGGGCATTCTTTTCTTCGCGGTTCAGATAGGCTACCGGAGGCTCGGCAGATTCGCCGTCCTGCTGGTTGCCGTGCTGGCCCTGCAAGCCGAGGGCGGTGAATACCGTCCGCTCATGCGGAATGCCATCGACCTGTCGCTGCAATCACGCCATGCCGAAGCCGCGCAGTTGTACGGGCAAGCCGCGGAAGCCGCCGGAAACGCCCGGGATCAACGTTACGCCCGGCTGTGGCAATTCGAAAGCGCCCGCTCCGCCGGAACGCTCGCGCCCCTGCTGGACCAATGGCGCAGGAGCCCCGGCGATGACATCCGGCTGGAACTGACCGTCAACGAACTGGAGGAACAGGGGCGTTTTGAAGAAGCCTTTGCGTTGCTGTCCGCCAATTCCGCCCGGCTGGAGTTTCAGGAGCAACTGATCCGGCTGGCGGAAAAATGCGGACGGCCTCAGGCCGTATTGTCCATCTACGAATCACGGCCGGACGACGTCAATATGATCCACGGCCGCGCCCGTTTTGAACTGCTGGCGGGCAACCGCAAACAAGCCGAAACGGTTTACCGGCAAGCTATCGAACGCAGCCGGTCCCCCGAAATATTGCTGAACCTCGCCGCCGGAGCGGAAAAGAGCTTTATGCGCGATCTGGCGGAAATTGCCTCCCGCAAAGCGTCCGAAATCAACGGACGCCCCGATTATTTCCTCCCCGCCATGCGGTTCCGCGAAGGCAAACCGGAGGAAGCGGCGGCCCTGCTGGCGTCCATCGCCCGCTCGGACAAGGAGCTTCTGGCGGTCGCCGATTATTATGAACAATTCGGCATGAGCGCCCCCGCCATTGAAACCTATCGCCGCGTCGGCAGCGAAGAAGCCCGGATTCGCATCGCCATGCTGCTTGAGCAGAACGGACGGAAAGATGAGGCGTTGGCGGAATGGCACGGTCTGATGGAATCCACCGACAACGAACTGCGGGCCCAGCAGTCCATGCAGCAGATCATGGGGCTGAAAGACCCGAAAGAATCGTTGGCGGAAGAACTGAAAAAAACATTGACGCCGCGGCGGATTAAATTCATCGCCATGCTTTACAGCAGACTGCGGAACCTGGACGGACTGAAAGAGTTCCTCGAAAAACATGCCCAATCGCCCGAACTCCAGAAACTCCGCCTGGATTTCCTGCTGGACAACAAGCTGTATGCCGACGCCGCCCCCCTCCTGGAATCGCTGATGAAGGAAGACCCGGGAAACGCCCGGGAATACCTCCAGCAACTGACGATTCTCGCCATCGAAACCGGCAACCGCGAACTTGCCGACAAATGCCTGAGTCAATTCGATTCCGCCATGATGTCCCTTGAATTCATGGCGTCGGTGGCGGAACTGTTGAACGATTACCCGCGCGCCGCGGAAATCTACCGTCAATGCCTGGAACAATTCCCGGACCGGATCGAACTCTGGCTGTCCTGGGGAAACACCATGAGAAAATGCGGCCGCACCGGCGAGGCCATCGAATTTTTCACCTCCAGACTTTCCGTTCCCTCGGATGCCGATGAATTCGGGGTTATGGTGGATGGATTGTTGAATCTGGAAGCCCCGCCGCAAGTCCTGAATCTGGCGTTGGACGCGGTTTTAAAAAGGCTTCACAATGAGCTGGACAACTCTTTCTACTATCGTCTGGCGGATGACCTGGCGGAAGAATTGAAGCGTCCTGACGTCCAGCACAAATACCTGCTTTACCTGATGGTGACGGCCCCCGAACGCAGAACCCAGCTCCTGCGCCAGCTGATGGCGGACGCCATGAAATCGTCAACTGGCGGAAATGTCACTTCACTGGGCCGCATCCTGATCGGAACGGGCGAAATCCTGCCGGAAGATATCTATCTGGACATGGGCAAAATCATGCTGCGGGCGCGAAATCCCGTCGCCGCCGAGCGTTTTTTCAAATTAAGCAGCACCAGCGCCGCGGACTATACCTCCGTGCAGCGTTCCATGGCGGCGGCCTGGCGCGACGCCGGACTGTTGGACGAAGCGGACCGGATGATGCGTGAACTGCTGATTCTGGACGGCGACAACATCGAACTGCGGGTCGATTACGGCGAATTGCTCGAGCTTCAGCGGAAACCGGAAGCCGCCGCCGAACATTATCATTACGCCCTGACCCTCTTAATCTCAAGGCAAAGCACCGAGAACGACATAACCCGGAGGCGTGCCCGCAACGTTTCCGAATTCCGCCGCTGGTATCCCGCCCTGACCCGGGCGCTGGTCAACTGCTGCGCCGCCGCCGAAACCGGCATCCCCGCCGATCTCAAACGGCGAGCCGCCGAAGATTCCTCTCCGATCCGGAAGAAATACTGGACCGAACTCCTGCGCCAGATTGCCGAAGTCCGGGGAGATGTATCCCCTGCCCCTCCCGCGACCGCCAGGCGCCCCGCCCGTCCGCCCCGGGTCAGCGTGACCGACTTCGCGGGGAAACTCAAACGGACGAATGCCGCCGAACGCCCGGCGCTCCTGCTTCGGGAATTGGAGCAACGCAAATCAACCGCACCGCAATTCGCCTGGGGAGTACTGCAGACACTGGATTTCAAGCCGGACGAACAGCTCGCCGCCGTTTTTCTCGAAACGCTCCGCGCCGCGCCCAAATCCCCGGCGGCGGGGTTCAACCGCCCGCCGAACCGGAATATACAGGAATTAAACCTGAAGATCGCTGAAATGGTGCTTGAGAAATCGGCATCCAACCCCGATGCGCTGGCTTTGGCAGCCGTCATGCGCTCCCGCTCCGGCGACCAACCGGGAGCGGTGCGGCTGGCGTTGGATTTGTTCGTTCAGGTGTCGGAAAACAAAAACTATGACCGGCAGGGAATCAACCTGTGCCATGCGATCGCCAAAATGCTCTGGACCGAGAACGGCCCGGAAGCCGAAAAAAAGCTCCGTCAACTCCTGGACGAACTGGAGGACACCCGGACAATCGGCGGAAACAACGTCAATCTTTCGGCATTGATTGCCGGGCTTTACGAGATTTTCGGCGACTACCGCAATGCGGCGCAGAATTATGTGCGGGCATGGCAAGTGACTTCGGACGACTGTTTCGGCGTTGTGCGCTCCGCGTTTAATTGCTATGAGAAACTGGGCGCCATTGCCGATCTTTATGATGTTCTGAAAGAAAACGCCCCGAAGCAAAATGTCGTGCGGACATTTTACTACATGCAACTGGTCCGACTCCAGCGCGAGCTTTACCACCTGCCGGAAGCACTGGAAGCAAGCCTCCAGCTCAACAAGTTCCTTCAGGAACGCGAACTCCTGCGGATCGATCTTGCCGCCGGCGATTATACCAGGCTCCGCCGGGACCTGCTGCGCCTTACCCTTTATCAGCGCAATACCGAAGGCATACGCAACCTTATCGTCGTCAACATGGACTCCCCGGACGGCATGAATGAAATTCCATTCCGAAAAAGCATTTACCAGATGGTCGCCGAACAGACGCCGGAAGTGCGGGACGATTTTGTCTACCTGCTGCTCGGCATGCCGGTTTCGAACCCGGTATCGACCGTACTGTTTTCCGCCCTGAAAGCATGTCCCCCGCCCAGGATATCATCCCCGTGTTCGCCGCAGCAGCTCCTGCTGGCGGCCCTGCGCCCGGAGGGCCTTGCGGAAACCGAAGAACAACGGCTGAACGAGCTCATTGCCTCGGGACTTTTCCCGGAGAAAACGGTATTGGAACTGCTGGACTGCCCCGGCATCCGGCATCCGGAGGCCCTCGCCGGGCTCCTGCTCCGGAAACAGCTTGACGAAAACCGGATTTCATTCGAAACCGCCGCCAGATGCCTTTCGTTCCTGCCGCAGGAAAAACAGCGGCAGACTGCGCTTGACATTCTGGCAGCCACCACGGCCGAGGCTGATCTGGAACAACGTTTGTTGTTCATCCGTCAATATTTCCCGGAAAAACTGCCGCAGGAATTTGAAAAGCTGAAAACCGGTTCCTGCCCGGAAGGGTCCTGGCTGGAACTGGCGGCGGGGCGCATCGGCCTTGACGATTACCTGCTGTATTCCATGCCCCTCCCGCCGTGGCAGGACATCCTGCAGGTCCTGCCGCCCGCTGAACAGGAACTTTTCTGGAACACCATCGCCGCCAAACTGCAGGACGCGCACCGGAAGAATGTGTTGAGCGCGGACGACCTGATCCGGAATCTGGCGCGGCTTTCGACCTTGACGGAACAGCACCGCGAAGCCTTGTCAGCGGCCGCGCGCCTCCACCATCGTGAACCGGGCGAAGCCACATTGTGGCTGATCGACGCCCTCCCCCAAGGTTCGCCGGAAAAGGATGCCCTGATCCGCCAAATGATTGACCGGCGTTCTGTCCAGGCCTGGCGGGTTCTGGACTATTTGAAGCGCCAGCCTCATCCGGCCGCAGCCGTTACCGCCGCCGCGGTGGCGGAGTGGCTGCCGCACCCGGAAATCATCGCCACCGCCATGCCGGCCATCCCGGCCGACCGGCAGGCATATTTCAGGAACTTGCTGGAATTCTACAATCAGGCATCATCAAAAGAAAATCAACAACCGATCAATAAAGAAAAGGAAAAGAAAAATGAACAAAACACTCCGTAACCTGCTGGCGGCAGCCATGATGGCAGCCGGTCTCGCCACCGCCCACGAAAGCACGGTGGTTCCTGCGTCGCCAGCCCGCACGGCACTGTACAGCGGTGATTATGCCGCCGCCATGAAGCTCTACCGGGCCGACGCCGAAAAAGACCCGAAAGACGCCGCCGCCAAGCTCATGTACGCCCGCCTGAAAAAAGCGGTCCGCAGCCAGGAAGACTTCAAAACCGAAAAGAACAGCGCGCAGAAGATCAAAATCGGTACTTCCCTGCGTCAGTTCTATTATGACTTCAACGATTTCGAGCGCGCCACCGCCGTGGACGAAGAACTCTACAAACTGGACAACTCCCAGGCAAACGCCATGCGCCTCGCCGAATCCTATCTGATCATCAACAAGGACAAGGAAGCCGGTGAGCTGCTTGATACTCTTGCCGATGACCCGGAACAGTCGCAACTGGGACTGATGAAGACCCTGTCGGCTGTCCGTGGCGGCAAAGGCGAAGCGGCTGAAAAACTGCTCTCCGAAAAAAGTTTTAAAGACTTCAAGAAATTGAAAGATCTGCAGCTTTATGCCGCGATCGCCGCCAAATCCGGTGAACTCAAAACCGCCTCCGAGGTCATGACCTATATCCTTGCCAACGTCCCGTCCAAGATGCACTGGCAGATCGAAACGCTGGTCGAAACGAGCCCGGATTTCGCCACGGCCCTGCAGGACGCTTCGTTCAAAACGGCCATGCAGACCGAATCCAAGGTCAAAGAAAGCGGCTGCAGCGGAAACTGCGCCAGCTGTCCCGGCAAAAACTCCTATCAATCCGAGCATTGCAGCAAATAACCGTTGCCGTCAATGCCTGCCGCCGGCGCCACTTGCCGTAAGTGACGCCGGCGTATTTTTTATTCGGGCAGTTCGAGCATTTCGACCGGCATGGACGCCGCGCAAAGCGTGGAGTCACCGGCGCCGTAATATACGATCACCCGACCGTCTTTGATCACCTGTCCGCAGGAATAAACGCAGTTGCCGGTAATTCCTTTTTTCGTTTCGTAATCCATTTCCGGTTCAAGGATCGGTTCCGGCTGAACAAACAAGACCTTGCCCGGATCGTTCAAATCCAGCCAGAAGATGCCGAGCCGGTAGGTCCCTTCCAGGTCCTTGCCGTGAAAAATGACCGCCCAGGCCTTTTCCGTCCGGATCGGAGGGCCGCAGACGCCGAGTTTGCAATGCGTCCAGGGCAGGACCTCGTTGGTCATGATCATCCGGGCGCCGCGCCAGGCTTTCAGGTCGGGACTGGTGGATATCCAGATATTCGGGATCGGACGGTGCATCAGAACGAATTCCCCGTTTATTTTGCCGGGAAACAACGCTCCGGTCCGCTGCGCCATATCCTTGACGATCAATCCGTGCTTGACGAACGTCTTGAAGTCTTTGGTGGAGGCCAGAGTCAGGCGGTCCCAGCAGGCGGAGCTGATCGCATAAACAATATAATACGTATCGCCGATTTTCGTGATGCGCGGGTCTTCCACGCCGTTGATGCCGACGATCATCGGGTCCTCGCCCGCGGTGTCCAGCACCGGAGCATCGGGGCTTTTGACGAAATCAAAGCCGTTCTCGCTGACCGCGTGGCCGATGGTTCCCAGCCAGAAACGGTTGCCCGGCGAGCGCGGACGGGTGCCTTCGGCACGGAAAAGCAAATGAACGTTTCCATCATGCATGACCGCTCCGGCGTTGAATGCGCCTTTGCTGTCCCAATTTTCTCCGACGCCGGAACCGGCCATAATCGGGTTTTTGTCGTAACGGGTTAATTTAACGAGGGTTCTCATGGAGTATCCTTTCTGGTTAATTCCCGCGCCAGTACGGCGGGATAGGGTTCCTGTTCCACGGTACCGGCCCCTTTCAGGCCGGCGCCGAAGGTATTGCTGTCGCCCAGACAGGCGATCCGTTCCGGATTCATCTGGTTCAGGCGGATGATGGTTGCGATTTCCTGTCCCAGCAGGGCGGCTCCGGCAGCGGTCAGGTGGACGCCGTCGGTGCTTCCGGCATTGGCGGTGTTGCGCAGCAGCGATTCGGCGGACTCCAGAGGCGCATGGGCGGCAACAGCCCGGTACAGGTCATACAGCGGCAATTGAAATTGAACAGCCGTTTTACGAATGATATCATTGGCGCGTTCAATCCGTGTGTTGGGGGATTCACCGCCGAAGGCTTCCTTTTTGTGGCGCAGGAACAGCATCGGCTCGATGCAGGGAGGAACCGTCACCAGAACAACCTGCGAATCCGCGTCCCGCAGACGGGTAACCAGCCTGTTCAGATTAGCTTCAAAGTCTTCGTAGGAAGCGAGTTTGGCAGAATTGATCATGTCGTTGGTCCCGGCCATCAATACGGTAACAGTGGGTTTCAGCGCCAACGCATTGCGAAGCGGCGCCCCCAGAAGTTGAGCGACGGAATATCCGCCCTTGCCGTGATTGAATACTTCCGCCCGGTACTGCGGTTCCCTGAACGTCAGTACGCCGAAATTCTGAACCTCGGCAAACGACTTCTGCAGAGGCCCCCACGTGGAGAGCTCGCGAAGCTCCGCCGGGGTGGAGGGGCGCATACGGCAGAGATTGAAACGAAACTCGCCGGACTCCGGATTTCCCGTCAGCGCCAGCGGAATACTCACCAGATAGCTGTTTTCGGACGGGCGGGTTAATTTCACTCCGTCGTTCCACTCTTTGAGGCCGTTGCGGAGGAGTTCGATATGGGTTTCGTCAAAGATACAGAGCTGCCAGCTCTTTTGGTCCGACGCCAGCCAGATTTCAAATTCATTGGCGACGCCCTGCTGCGGCTCCTGATATTCGATCAGGATATACAGATGCTCGGCGTCGCGCCCAAGCCAGGCGGCGGTCTGTCGGGTCGGAATCCCCTGATTGCCGAGCATGAAAAGCCGGGGAATATGCGCCCCGCGCTGTTTCAACTCGGCGGGGGCGGCAACGGGAACGTAGCGTTTACGCGGCGTATTGAATTCGCGGCTGAGGCGGGCGCAGTCGACGCCAACCAGAACCGGAGCCGAGGCCTGCGCGTTGAAATGCTCCAACGTGACCTTCAGGCGACGCCCCGGCCGCACCCTGGACGTTCCGGCGGAGAGCCACACCTTACCAGTCCAGCCCGCGGGGGCGTACTTCGCCAGATCGATGGTAAATACCTGCGGGGACGGCTGATCAATCAGATCGCCCAGGTCGATGATTTTGTTCGCCGGACGCTTGCTGCCCCACGGGTGAGCGCCGGGCGTGCCGTTATGGTTCAGGAGCCCGGCGCCGAGCGCCACGCGGTAGAATCCTTTGGCGGTCTGATAATCCAGCATGATACCGGCAAACTCCTGCGGACTCCGGGCATAGCGGTTGTAATGCCGCCGCAAAATGCCGCCGCCAGTCCCAAATGAATGCTCGAAGCGCACCTGAACCTGCCGGGCTCCCTCCAGCAACAACCCGGCGTAGGCATGTCCCAGATAATCGGCGATTTTGTCGGTGGTCCCGGCGGTCAACTGCCGTTTCCCCGGGTCAACGGCGGCCTGAAGCGGCGGCATCCCCGGTTGAATATGCCGGGCGTCGAGCCACGCGGAGGTATAAACGGCGGATGAAGAAACGGTCACATCCTCAAAACGATTATCCGCAGCAGTAATCTGCTGTGAAGCAGGAATGCGCGAAGCCGGTTTGACCAACATGGCGGTCGTCGGAAGTCCCCCCGGAACGGTGAGTTTGACCGGTGAACTGCCGTCCGGCGTATTCAACTCGATGTCGCCGGCGGCCCGAAAATCCGGCAGGATTGGTGATTTACCGCAATAGAGCAGTTTGCCGTCCCGATGAATCGTCAGCAGGTCCGGCGTTCCGGCGATCACCAGTTTACCGTCCCGCAGTTCCGCCTGAAAAGGAGTGGAAGTGATCGCCGCAGTTCCCTGAATATTGATTTGGGAGATTCCTTTTGGAACGGCGACCACCGGGTAGGTTTGGCCGTCGAATACGGCATATTCGACCGGGGTAGGCGCGCCGTTCACGGTCACCTGTCCGGGAGCGTGAAACAGGATTATTTCCGCGGTATCCGCCGTGGATTCCACGTTCACCGGAAATTGTGTACCGGAAACTTTCACCAGCGGCGTTCCGGCAAAAAAATAATTGCAGGGCATATGGTTAACCGAATAGACCCCGGCCGGTGCTTCACTGATAACCAGTTGCCGGAATTCGCCCGGCACAAAGCCGGAAGCCCGATAGCGAAATCCGTCCGTCAGGCTTCCCTGATGCAGCAGGCGGGGACGGGTAAGCAGACCTTCGCGCCAGCGATGTTGACGGTAGTTGGCCCGGATGTCCTTTTCGCCCAATCCATAAGGAAGCGAGGGGCCGTCGTCGTATTTGTCGATCCGGTATTCCCAGATCTGAAGGGGGCGGACGGACAGCAGGGCCAGATGGCATTCCACCGTGTCGGTTTTGGCGCGGTTCAGGATGGAAAAGACGGTTTCACCGCCGATGGCTCTCGTATTGGCATAGGTTTCCAGTTCAGTCTTCGGGTCCTTTTTCCAATCGGGCGTGTACGAAAGGTTGAGAATGGATGTTTTGCCGATTTCCGCGTTGGCGGTCAGGAACGGAACCTGCTGGTACTTCAAGCCGTGCACCGCGGGAATAAAGCCGTTGCTCATCACCCGGTTGATATAGTCCAGTCCGGGATTCCAGTAAAGCAGACAGAGACGCCCACCCGGACGATGCCCCGTAAAGGCGGCCACCGCCATGCCCATGCCCGCAAATTCCCGCCAGCTCTCCGGGCGCAGTTGATGGCGCGCCTCGACAAAATTCAGGTCGGAATACGGATTGGCCCGACCGTTGCCGAACATGACGGTCCCGGTGCGGTTCCCCAGTTCTTTCATGCGCCCCCACAGGTCGTACCAATGGTCGTCCCGCACGAGATCGCCGCGTTCCCAGTCGATCAGGTTAAAGGTTTTGGTTTCATCCAGATAAATATAGTCCACGCCCAGATGCCGGATAATCCCCGCGAACATGTCAAGCATGAAATCCGCCGCCGGAGGCCGGTTTACCATAGTCGGATAGTTCTGGATGAATTCCCCCGGGAAAAAGTTCTTATGAATGCCGTTCCGTTCCCGGATCATGAAATACTCGGGGTGCTCGGAAAATACCCGGGAAGTGATCCCCGCCGAGCTGATCCAGTTATAAATGCCGATCTTGATCCGGGGCGACAGGGCCTTGATGTCATCAAGGGCTTTTTTCATCTCCACAGCTTTGATGAACCCGCCCCAGTTGCCCGCCAGCCCCCCTTCCCACACCCGATAATCGGCCCAACTGTTCAACACGTCCACCAGAACCATGACTTCACCGTCCGCCACCAGTTCCAGTAATTTCTGCAGATCGTCCCGGTTTGAATAACCGACATAGAACTTAACGCGGTCCAACCATTCCGGACCGGGGCGAAAACCGCTCAAAACTTCAGCTACCTGCGGGTCGTTCACGTAAATATCATTCATGAAATCGTACCAGTTGCCGTGGAAAAAAACGAAACTGTCCGAAATCGTGAATTCCCCGCCCGGCGCCACGTCAACCGTGCTGAGCGACATGTCCCATCCCCGCGGCATGTAATACAGGTAATTGTCCTTTTCCACGTAGTTTGTGATGGCCGATTGGAACCACGGAAAAACAAATTTGCCGTTCAACGCCGTTCGGTATTGGGCGAAACTGCCCTTGGCCGGGTCATGATACAACAGCATGCCTTTGGAAGATTGCTTGTAGCGGGTTTCTTTCTGCGGGCGGGCGGGCGACGGCGCGGGAATCAACGGTCCGATATAGCCGCTGCCCAGATAATAACCGTCCCGGAAAAAGTCAGGATCGAAAGACACATACGTCCGCGGCGTCAGGAACAGTATCCGTTCCCCGGTATTGCGCCAGGTGATTTCCCGGCGCAGGTACAGCCCTTCGGCGCGGTATTTCTTGATGATCTGCAAGTTCGGCAGTCCGGGATTCACGCAGTTAAAAATCACGGTATCGCCTTCCTTGAGTGTCGATACCACCCGGTCGTCTTTTTCACTGGCGTCGACATCGCCGCCGCCGCTCATGATGAAGTAATGATTCAGGGCGGATTCCACCACCACGGCCGGAGAGGCCTGCCGCTTGACCTGCGCCAATGCGCCGGTTTGAGGGTCTATATTCCACAATGCGCTCTCGGTACGCAACGTTGCGCCGCATGACAGAGCCGTCAACGCCGCAAGGCAGAAAAAAAGCAGGGTCTTCATGAAATCACCTCTATGTCAGTCCATTAATGTTTGATAACATTGCGAAAGGGGCCATTCCCGGAAATCGGTTTTCATAAACTTGCGGGTATGGACCGGCAGCAACGTTCCCGATTCGACAAGCTCCGTATGACCGTCGGCAAAGAGCATGTTGCTGTACCGGGCATGCCGCAGATGAACCCGCAACGCCGTGGAACTGCTGTGTTTCTGGACATAGAAATACTGACAGGAACCGGCGGCGAAGCCATCCGTCGCCACCCAGGAAGGCGGAACCGTATGAATGGAATCGGTGAAAATCTCCGACCGCGCCGGACGGGCCAGTTGCTTCAGATAAGCCGGGCTGCTGTATTCGGTGGAGCTCGCTCCGACCACCGCATAGGTCAGGTACAAATAACGGCTGTCGGCACGCGCATAACTATAGGGCGCGGCGGAGGGACAGATGGTGAAGCCGTAGCTCATCCGCGTGGCGATGCCGGAGTCGACCAGCAGCAGCATCCAATAGGTAGCCGAGCTCGCAGCAGGAGGACAATGCAGCATGGCATCGTCATAACTGTCGGAATAAATGATGTTGAAACCGGCGATCTGCTTCAGGTTGTTCAGACAGGCGGCGGCTCGGGCCTTGTCACGGGCTTTGTTCAACGCGGGCAGGATCATCGCCGCAAGTATCGCGATAATCGCGATCACGACCAACAGTTCGATAAGTGTAAATCTGGCAGGCATTTTCATTCGGATTCTCCTTGGCTATCCAATCGTTTTTACACTGGCACGTTCAATTAAAGCGGGCTTGAGGATGATATTATCCGAGGGTTCGCCCTTGATTTGCCGCAACAGCAATCGCCCGGCTTCATACCCCTGTTCATACCGGGGCTGGCTGACCGTGGTCAGCGCCGGGCGCGACAGTTCCCCGTAGATTTCCCCGTTGCTCCCCATGATCGACAGGTCGCCGGGCACGTTCAGGCCATGGTCCAGGGCGGTCCCGATCAACCTTGCGGCGGTTAAGTCGCCGTAGAGCAGGTAGGCCGTGGGCTTGTCCGGATGGCGAAGCCCCGCGTCCAAAATATCCTTTTCGCTTCCGCCGGACGGAAGTATGATGCACTGCACGCCGCTGAACTCGCTTACGGCGCGCTTGAGGCCCCGGAGACGCTGCGGATCGCCCCCCTCCTGCACGGCAATCCGGCGGTGTCCGCGTTCGAGCAGATGGCGCACGGCCAGATAGTTGATCATTTCGCCGTCAACGCGGACATGCGGAACTCCGTCGATATTACTGGCCCTTGTGATATAAACCAAGGGCATCTGGCGGCTTAATTGACGGCAAAGTTCGATTTCAAAATCCTGTACCGCCGGAAATATGATGGCGCCATCGATTTGCTTGCTGGACAAAACGAGGCTTTTTTCGCGAAACTCCCCGGCGTTCCGGTAAGTGCAAAGAATCAGGCTGTAAGACGCCTCATTCAACGCATCCTCCAGTCCCTGCAGGATTTCGGGCGTAAACGAACCGCTGACCGAGGGAAACAGGGCTCCGGCCATAAATGTCTTGCCCTTGGCCAGCGCGCGCCCCGCGATGCTGGGACGGTAATTCAATTCCGCCGCCGCCGCCAGAATACGGGCCTGAGTTTCCGGCCCGACCTTATGCAATCCTGTTCGATTGATGACATAAGAGGCCGTGCTTCGTCCGACTCCGGCCAGACGGGCTACATCGCTTAACGTCGTCATACAGATTTCAACCTCAAATTAACATTAGTGAATCGGTTCACTAATTATTATACACGATTTTTCGATTTTGTCAATATGCCGGATAAAAAAACTTTTGTTTTGATGGAATCCACGAAAAACTCAGCGAAATCGATGGAGCATCATTCCGTACTCCGGTCATGTTGTACATCCTTCCCGTTCCGACAGAAGCGGGCGGGAGTGGTACCGTAGTATTTCCTGAAAACCTTGATGAAATAGGAACAGTTCCGAAAACCCGACATTTCCGCGACCTCATCCTGCGCCAGATCGGAATCGTACATTTGTTCGATGGCATACTCCAGGCGCAACCGGGTCAGGATGTCGGTAAAGCCGCCGCCGCCCGAATTCTTGAACAACCGGCTCAGGTGCGGCGGCGTAATCTCAAGCTGGGCGGCGATGCTCTCACGCGAAATGTCGGATTGGAACTGGTTGCGCATCAGATACAATGCCTGCCGGTAGGTCTGCTGTGCCTTGCCGGTATCGCTCAAGTCGTTTTCAAAATCGTCCCGGATCACCCCCAACAGTCCGGACGCCGCGGATGTTAACAACTCCTGAGGGCGTTTCTCCCTCGCAAACGCCAGCAGCCCGCGGAACAGCAAATCCCCTCCGTTGGAAAGCGGGTGCCGGCTGTGATACCAGTAAAACCCGCCCTCCAGCTTATAGACAAAGCGGATGCAATGTTTCATGAATACAATCGAAACCGTGGTCTCCCCCTCCGTCTCCAAACGCAGCACACAACTTTTCGGCAGACAGCAAAGTAACTGCCCGTCCGTCAAAGTATGCTCGCAGATTTTACCATCCAGAACCGTTTTCACCCGGTATTGCCCGCCGGGTCCCGGGAAAATCAGGCGGGGCAACGGATTGCCGTAACCACCTGGGATCTGAGGTTTCGGCAGGGCAAAGAGCACCTCCCGGATCTTGAAATCCTCCTGATAACACCGGATTAAATCCAGAATTGCGGCGCGTGACGCCCGGACATTCATCATAATGTTACAATTTTACAATTAATCATTCATTTATACTATATACAATTCTTTAAATTAATGTTATAATAAGAAAAAACAAGAGGTGTTTTCATGAAGATCGCAATAAAAACCATCTGGGAAAACCGGTCCGGACAAAATATTTCCTGGTTTCATCCGAAAGCCGCCTGCATGGGTTCCGGCAAACTGCTGATGACCCTGCAAAGCATCGAAGGAAGCGATTACTATCTCCCGATCCATAAATCCGTTTCACTGGACAACGGCGAGACCTGGAGTGCGCCGGTCCCGGTTCCGAACATGGGGCGCGTCGAAATCGGACACAACATCACCGAAGGGGTCTGCGACGTAGTCCCCGAATACCACGCTCCCACCCAGACCGTCCTCGCCATCGGGCACAACGTCTATTACCGTGACGGGCATCTGTTCGACAGCCTCGGCGACTGGGCCAAAACACCGGACCCGATCCTCCAGCGCTATCCGCTCTATGCCGTGGCGGACCGGGATGGCCGCTGGACTGCCACGCGCCGGAAGCTCGAGATCCCCGACCTCATCGACGCCTCCAGTTATGTCTGCGGCTGCAATCAACGGGTATGGCTCGGAGACGACCAACTGCTCATTCCCTTTACGTTCGGATTGTGGGGGCGGCGCGACCGCATGGGCTTTACCGCCCTGTGCCGCTACGACGGGCACAAAGTCACTTATCAGGAACGCGGAAACATCCTTGAACTTCCGGTCGGCCGGGGGCTGATGGAACCGCAGTTGTGCCGTCATCAGGAGATGTTTTATCTAACGCTTCGCACCGAGGACGGTTACGGCCATTATGCCGTTTCGCGCGACGGTTTGAACTGGGGCGACATGGCCCCCTGGCGCTTCAACAACGGCGAAACTCCCTCCATGACCAACACCCAGCAGCACTGGCTGCAACTCAACGGCAAACTTTACTTGATTTATAACCGCGAACTGCCGTACAACCGCCACCTGATGCGCTGGCGCGCGCCGTTGCTGATCGCCGAAGTTGATCCGGCCCGAATGGTTCTCATCCGGGAAACCGAACAGGTGGTATTCCCGGTGATGCCCGAAGACACCAACGCGGAGTTCAAGTCCGCGCTGTTCGGCAACTTCCATCCGGTGAACCTCTCATCCGGCGAAGCGCTGATCCTTGCCGGGGAAGAACGCAGTCACGCCTCCTATCAGAGCAATACGCTGCTGGCCAGACTTCGCTGACCGGCCTGTTTGGATTGATAAAATTAAACCCGGGGTGAAGATGAAATCCGGAAAATTCACACTTATCGAACTGTTGATCGTGATCGCGATCATCGCCATCCTGGCGGCGATGCTCCTTCCCGCCCTGAACCAGGCACGGCAGAAATCCCACGATGCCAAATGCAAAGGCCAAAGCAAACAAATCGCCGGAGCGTTGAACATATATGCCGACGACAATCAGGGTTACCTGATTCCGACCGGCAGCTGGCCGTCGAATTTCTCGTCATCGAGCGTCCAGTGGTGCACCCGCCTGGACGAACTCGGTTATCTTCCCCGAGGTTCCGGAAACCGCCAGAGTAACGCCGGTAACAGTTACCGGCCCACCCGTATCTTCCGTTGCCCATCCGTCCAGGAAGCCAACCAATGGAGCGATTACGGACTCAACCAGAACATAACCGGGCTCTGGATTTCCACCTCCGGCATCATTGCCAACTACAACGGAATCGCCAAGCCCGCTGTTCCGGTTCGCCATATCCGCAAGCCATCGCAGACGCTTCAACTGGGCGACTGCGCCAAGGACGAACTTTCGCCCCTGGCGGCAATCGACCGTAATTATATCAGCTCCTGGATCGCTCCCGGCTACGATTACCGGATCTCCTGGCCGCGCCATCAGGCACGCGCCAACCTTACCTATATAGACCAGCATGTGGAATCCGTCTCCCATGCCGAACGCGAAAGTTTCTTGTGGGGCGACAATACCCCTTAACCATCATCTACGATACGGAGAATACGCCTGATGAAAAAATCATTCATTGCCTTTCTGCTCCTTCCACTGTTGTGCTTCGCCGAAAATCTGGTGAAAAACGGCGACTTCTCCATTAAAAACGAACAGGGAGATTTCCCCGCCTGCTGGGAAAAGGTCAATGCGGGCAAAACCGATTATGCCGACGCTTCCCTGATTTTCCATCCGGGCGCGGAACGTATCCGGGTGGAAAACTACATCCCTCTGAAAACCGGACGGAAATACCGGCTGACGCTGGAAGCCAAAGCGGAGGATTTTTCCGGCCAGGCAGGCGTCTATCTCACAACCCTCCGCTGGCAGGGCGGGCTGTCTCTTCCGGCCAAGGCGGGGACGTACGACTGGAGCAGGATGACGGGGGAAATCTCATTCGACGAACCGCAGGAGCCTCGCTATCGCTTGATTCTTTTTGCCCGGGAAAAAGGCAAAGGGAAAATCCATTTCCGCAACATCAGTGTGGTAGAAATGATCGATTCAGCCAGTGCCGCGCCGTTCATCACGGCGGGAACCGTCGCCGCGCCTCCGGCCATCGACGGCGTGCTGGACGACGACGCCTGGAAAGGGCTTCCTGAACTGACTCCGTTCATGAAACGCGGTAAATACCAATTCACCGAATTCGCCCTGGAGCAAACACGGGTCAAGATCGGCTATGACCACCAAAACCTGTATGTGGCGTTCCGGAACCACCAGCGCTGCCTCGATCCGGCCCGCAACACGCTGGACCGTTTCAAGGCGGACGTCAGAACCCATGACAGCGATTTGCTCAAACAGGATTGTAATATGGTCTTCATCTCGCCTGACGGCGGCGCCGAGCGTTTTTACGAAATCATTATTAACGGTGCGGGAACCGTCACCGACGCCTTGTGCCAGGGGCCCGATTATTGGACCACCGGACGCAATCCCCGCTGGGAAAGCCGGACCATGACCGCCGTTCGGGTCGGCGATGGCAAATGGGACCTTGAAGCCGCCATTCCGTGGGAATCCCTGGACATAAAGCCGTCGGCAGGGCTGGAATTCACCATCTGCCTCGGCCGGTTGAATCAAGACAGCAACGAGGGAACGACGTATTTCGAAATGCCGCGGGCATTCCATGTCCCCGAATATTTCGGCAAAATCCGGCTCGGCGGCCCCCTGCCCGGCTGGAACAGCCTCCAGATCGGCGAACTCAAGAACGGTGAAAACACATTGACCTATCAGGCTCCGTCCGCCGCGTTTCAGGCCTCCGCCGCGGTTTCCGACGATCAGAAACCGGTTCAGACATTCACTTCCCCGTCTTCTCCTCTGGCCTATCGGCTGGACGCCAACCGCTTCGCCACAGTGCAGTTCAATTTTTCAGACGCCAAACAGCCGTTTCTGGTCTCTCCGGCCTACCGGGTCAACTGCGTGAAACGCACCATTTTCACCGACAAAGCCCAGATCGAACTGGACGGACGCCCCGTAAACGCAGGGCATTTTGAGGCAAGCGACGGCTACTATACAGTAAAGGGGCTGACCGCGCCGTTTGAAATCGCCACCGGCGTGCCGGAAAACAAAATCCGCTTCGAGCAAACCCCTTCCGCCCTGCTGATCAACC
Organism: Lentisphaeria bacterium UBA5247; assembly: GCA_002408885.1. Classification (GTDB taxonomy): domain Bacteria; phylum Verrucomicrobiota; class Lentisphaeria; order Victivallales; family Victivallaceae; genus UBA5239. The sequence goes on from DHTZ01000078.1 coordinate 49,650, forward strand.
AAAGCACGTTGTGGCCGGAAAACGATCGGAAACTGTATATCGCTGAAAACTCGATTCAACCGCTTTTCCTGGCGGCCCATCATTCCAATCCTGTCCTGAACAGCCTCCCTTATGCGTTTACGCTGGCACTGCCGGAGGAAATCGGGTTCGCCGGGGCGTCGGACTTTGTCCGTTCCGGACGGCAATTCCAGAACCTGAAAACCGCCGAAGCCGGAATCCGTACCATCGGGGGGCAGACCTTCCGGCTGTTCCGGGTTGAAATCCCCGGCGGTCTGACGGAAAAACCGTATTACCAGAATAACGACGGCATCGCCATCCTGCTGAAACTGGGGGTATCCGGACAGGCCTTCACCATCCGCGATTCCCGGATTTTCTACTGGGCCGAATACGGCGGCGGAAAGGTCCTTGAAGCGCCCGAAAAACTCGACGTGGTCATCTATCCGCCGCTCCGCGGCATGACCCCCCGCAGATACATCACCCAGATGTGGGGCGGCGTGATGGTAAACCTGAACCGGACGGAACTGATTTCCGCCTATATCCGCGAAACGCTGGTTCCGGTCGGAATCAACGACCTGCAAAACGTCTGGAATCTGTCGAAGGGGACCGGCATGACCCATTTTTGCGTGATCAATTTCCTGGCGTTCTGGGGGGCGGACGCCAGGAAGTTCGCCGAAGCGAACAGCCCGGCGCGCCGGATCGACCACGCCGGCAAGCAGATCGGCCTGGACGATTACAATCCGATCTGCCCGCAGGTATTTCTGGATAATTCCGAATTCCAGCAGATCATGGAAAAAGGATTCCGCCGTTACTGCCAAAATTACCAATACCTGAATTTCGATTATGAATCCCCTGCCGCAACCGGCAGAATCTCTTGTTACTGTCCCCGCTGCCTGTCGAAATTCCGCGAAACGGCAAACATTCCCGCCGCCCAAACCATCAAACCCGAAACGGTTTTCCAGGAATACCGGAGCGAATGGATCGCGTTTTCAAACCGCAACCTCGCCGAAATCACCGCCGTCTTCCGCAAGATCGTCAACGGCCAGGGGCGAAAGCTGACGTTTTACAGCGGCTATCAGTCCGAACGCACCCGCGAACAATACAATGTCGACTGGAAACTGCTCGCCCCGCACATCGATTATGCCGAATGCGGCTATCAGACCCCGGCGGAAACCTACTTGAATACCGTCAAGGCACTCGGCTCGACGCCGCTATTGACGGGAGTTATTTCCGGCCCGTGGCACTTCACGTCCCGCGAAATGCTCTACCCGATCGACAAGGCATTTACCATCAAGGGGATTGTCCTCGGCAGCAAAGGTTTCCTTTGTTTCAACGCGCCTCAATTGGACGGGCGCTCCTATCACAGCATGTCCGAGGCCGCCGCGCTGCTGGCGAAGTACGAACACATCATGTACGACGGCAGGATCGACCATAGCGCCATCCGCATGAACGGCGCGCCGAATGAAAACTGGGCTTTGTTTGTCCATCCCGGACAAAGCGAACAGATCCTGATCATCTACAACGACGCTCCGGAGCACGAACTGAAATATATGGCGGAATTACCCGCCGCCATGCCGGTGTTCACCGTGGTTGACGAAGCTCCGCTCGGCGTCCTGGCCCGGATTCAGGGCAGCGTCAAGCCCGGCGATTACCATGCGTTTGTCCTAAAACCCTGAACATGCCCGGTTTATTCGGGGCGCTGGTATGGGGAAATCGCCTTATTCGGTAGTGTTCCGGGCCGTGTCAACTTCTGCGGAGTTGATTATCGGCGATGAATTGCCCGATATCAGCGCCCGTCAATATTTCGAGCGCCCTTTTGCGCCGGCCAACGTCAATCAGCAACATGTCCTTTTCAATTTCGTTCAGGTCCAGGAATTTTTGCCCCGTAAAACCGGTAATCAGCAAAATTTCATCCATTCAAAAGGACACACCGTCCATGTGATCGGGGGTTCTGGTTTCAGCCTGAAAATCCCCATAGTCCGTTAACGGTTTCAGGCCGCTGCCTGATGAACCTGCTGAGCTATTACTTGAAGCAAATGGTTCATATCTATCATCCGCCGGCAAAAGATGACCGGGCCATATCCGAATATCTGCATAATTTTTCGCATTGTTTTCATCAAAGCCGATGGTCGGAATTCATCATCAAAAAGAGCCCCCGCCTGTCCGAAAGTCAGGTTAAGGTATTGATGGGCGAGCTTGAAAAATTGCCGGAGTTACCCGATAGTATTCACGAGAGACTCAGAACCATTTATGGCTTCATTCAAAAAATACTTGATATTCAACATGATGATGAAACCCAATACTGGCGTGAAATGTATGAATTATCCGGAAACTGGCTGGAAAAGCACAAAGAAGCGGCAATGCAGCTTATTTCGTCCTCACAAATTCTGGCGCAAGCCGATAATTTTGAAAATTTGTACAATCGGCGAACCGATATCTATTTTGACTATTATCTTCAATGGGGAAAAGAGTATCATGAATATTATCAAAATGCTCTGAGCGAGCAACTGACTGCCGGAAAAGCGCATGGAGCGGCCTGGAAATTTTTTGTCAACAATCATCCAATCACAAATGATTCTGAAGGTCAGATTACACCAGGTCATTCACGCTATATTCTGAAGAAATATCAAAAAATATACTTGGAATGGAGAGACAACAATGCGTAATAAGCGAAAACCGTCAGTAGTCATAAAGAAATACGGGAAAATTCTCAAATGGGAAAATTATATTAAGGAACACTATAGCAACAAGCATCTTGTCTATTTCAATCTTGGTCTCGGCACGGGGCTTCAGCCGGTAGATTTGCAGAAATTAAAATGGGCGGATATCCGTTAAGATGAAAACGGCGAAAGTTATGTAAACGTAAAAACCCAGTTTATAACTAAAATCAAAAAGGTAATAATCCCCTCAAACGCAGTCAAAATTTTAGCTGAACTGCGACAGGAACGCCCTAATGATATTTATGTATTCCAATCGGAAGCTCTACAAAAGAGCAAAAATCCTGCGCCTTGGACCTTAACACATGTAAGGCTATTTTCTGGTGACAAAAAGCAAATGGACCATCAGGGAAGTGCAGCGGGAACTGGAAATGAGAACTGCTGAACTTGTAATTGCCTATATTGGTCTGACAGATGAACCCTATGAGCTGGGCATAAGCAAACGGGTCCGGATTCCCCGTAAGTCAACCAAGGGGGATTGAGCGGCCGCCTTTGCTCTTTTTTGAGTTTACTGTCGGCGCGTCCTGCCGCCAAGGTTCTCCGTTCCGCGCGGCAAACAGAAAAGAAAGTATAAAACCGCTGACTGTGCATGGATGTAAAATTTTCCGCCTTTTTGTGAAAATTGTTTTGCAAAAAGAACAGTAACGGGTATTTTAATTCTTCAGAGGATTCGCCTAAGACAAACTCCATTTACAGTTTCACCAACAACCGGACCCGCTTCAGCTCTTTCCGGCGGCGGGCAAATATAACTCTTTAACTATGAGGTGTTGCAAATGACAGCCAAGCGGAGAATTACGTGGTTTTCCTGTTCGTTTCTTCTGTTTGTTCTTACCGGGATGATCGTGGCGGCGGAGCCGTCGCTGACGCTGTACAACCAGCAGTTCGCCGTGATCCGGGAGCAAATCAAACTGCCGGTAGCGAAGGGAATTACCACGCTGTCGTTTGACGGAATCACGGCGCACCTTGAACCGGAATCGGTGCTGCTGCGCGAGCCGGCGGGCGCGCTGCGGGTGTTGGAGCAGAATTACCGCAACGATCCGGCGTCGGAAGCCTTGCTGCTCCAGCATTTCGAGGGGCAGGTAATCGACTTCGAAACCACCGCCTCCAATGGAGAAAAGAGCATTGTCCGCGGCAAAATCGTCCGCGCTCCTTATTTATCAGACGCCAAAGCGAGGCTCCGTTATGGGAACCAATATGAATATATGCGGTATCAGGGGCGCGGCAACAGCGATACCCCCATCATCGAAGTGGACGGTAAGCTGCGTTTTTCCCTGCCGGGACAGCCGCTGTTTCCGGCGTTGAGTGATGATTCCATCTTGAAGCCGCAGTTGCACTGGAAACTGGCGAGCGACCGGAAAATCGAAACCCCGCTGGAATTGAGCTACGTCAGCGGCGGCTTCAACTGGTCGGCGGATTATAATCTGGTCCTGCCGGAAAAGGGCGATATCCTGACGTTGACCGGCTGGGTGACGATGGACAATCAGAGCGGGCGCAGTTTCAAGGACGCCACGATCAAGCTGATGGCGGGCGACGTTAAGAAAATTCAAAATCAGGCGCACAATCGTTATGCAAATATGAAAGCTTTTGCCCCAAGTGCGTTTGGCGACAGGTCCTCTCTGGAGCAAGTGACAGAAAAAACATTTGACGAATATCATCTTTATTCCTTGCCGCGCAAAACGGATTTGCTGGACGGAGAAACCAAACAGGTGGAGTTCATCAATGCCGACGACGTCAAAAGCAATCTTGTGTACATTTACAACGGCATGAAAGTCAACTGGGACCGTTATCGTGGTTGGAACCTGGAAAACATTCGCGACACTCAATCGTTTGGAATGCAGGCGAACAAAAAAGTATGGGTGTACCGTGAATTTGAAAACACCAAAGAAAACAATCTCGATATTCCGCTGCCGAAAGGCCGTATCCGGTTTTACCGCCAGGACAGCGACAAACAACTGGAGTTTATCGGCGAAAACGAAATAGACCACTCTCCCGCGCGGGAAAAGGTGAAAGTCTACACCGGCGACGCCTTCGACCTGGTCGGCGACCGGCAGCGGACAAATTACAAGCGGGAAAACAATACATTGACGGAAAGCTTCAAAATCACCGTTCGCAACCGCAAGAAAGAAACAGTCGAAATCCGCGTGGTCGAAACGCCCTATCGTTGGCCGTCCTGGGAAATCCTGGAACAAAGCGCCCTTAGCAAAAAGGTGGATTCAAACACGGTCGAATGGCTGGTGAAACTCGAACCGGACATGGAAGAAGTCATCACCTACACGGTCCGCTACTCCTGGTGACATCACCTTATGGCATCGCCGATTACTACGTCACCTGGCGGCGGGTCCGGCGGATTCTGCAAACATACTGTTACGCGACATTGATCGTCTCGACCAAAGAGTGGGAACGTCCGGGACGCCCCGACGAACGGCAACGGTTCATCCTCTCGACCCTCGGCATCAATCCCCGCCTGCTTCCCGTGAAAAAACAACGCTTCAAAAAATAGATGCGAAAGCTTTGTTGTGCCACGTTCCCCTCAAATTGATCGTAAAGCGCGGAAGTTGGGCTAATCCAACGCCGGGCACTCTCGCGTTGCAAATCTTTCAATTCGCAATACTCTCCGATGCTCAGCCCTCCATCCCAATACTCCGACAATTGATCTTCCCAATATTCGCGGCTTTTTCTTTCTCGTTCCATGACTGCCTCCAGTTGTTTGGACTGGTACCAATCTATTATCGGTTTTTAGAAAATGCCTGATGGTCCCCACTGGGCGCTTTCGTTTCTGTCGTCGCGCTGAACTGGCGCACTCCGGTCATATACCGGAACGGCAGACTGTTTCTTTCCGCTTCATAAAAAGCAGGCGGAACCCTTTCCGGAAAATCAGGGGCAACGCTGTTACAAAAAAAGCCGGCAACCTGCCGGCTTTTGAGATGATACATCAATTGTTTTATTTGGTTTTCGCCTTTTTCGCGGCGGCGCCGTAAGCGTTTTTGGCTTCAGTCAGTTTTTTGCTGTCTTCCGTTCTGGCATTCCAGAGTTTGGCCGCTTCGGCATTGGCGGCGCGGAAGTCGCTGTCCGCTTTGCCCTGGGCTTTGCCGGCTTCCCGGATCGCCTGGTCAAAAGCCTTGTATTCCGGAGAAGCGGCTTTCTTTGATTCTTTCCAGGCGTTGTTGAAGTCTCTGGCGGCGGCGGCTTCTGCCGCTTTGGCTTCTTTGGTTTTGGTTTTGAGAGCTTCTTCACGGGCAGTCGCGTATTTTTCCGCAGCCTGCGCGTATTTTTCATCGGCTTGCAGCATCTTGATACGCTGGGCAAGAGCCGCATTGTTTGCATCGTTTACCACTTTGCGTGCATCTTTGCATTCCTGCGACAGATTTTTATTGAGAAAAGCGTTGTATTTGCTGTTCGACGCTTTGAAAGCGTTTTCCGCTTCACTCACGTTTTTCTTCAGTTCATCCAGGGACGGGACGGCATTCTCAGCCATTACACTGCAGATACTCAGAATTCCGACGGCGGCCAACATTACGATCTTTTTCACTTTTCTTGGGCTCCTTGTTGTTCAAACGATCCATTTCGGTTTTTCATTCGGATTTTTTACTCATATCAATTTGGGATTGTCGAGGACCTCCTTTTTGAATTTTCAAAAATTTCAATCGTATTGCGAGATTTATTCCTAAATCCGTGAAGAAATCACCATGATCTCTTCACTTTTATTTTGTGGTTGATTATACCACCATTTTCTTTCGATTTTCGAGTAATTTAGGCTCCGAATTTACAAATTGGTGAACCATGATTGCTTGTCCTACATTATAACATTGCTTGAAACAGAATGCAAGTCGGTAAATTTCATCTTTCCCATTTTCCCCATGAATATTCAGTCCGACAAATTTTGCCCCATCAGATCTTCGAGTATTAACAATGCTTTGCTCCGATCGCTTCGCAATAAGTATCTCGATTTTGGCTCCGGGGCATCGTGAGGATCGCTTTGCTGCCTCCGGCGTTTGATGAATCGGGAAAGTGCCGACAGGGAAATGAGCACAGATTTTTCGGAGAGGAACGTCTGAATCGTTCTGAGCGTGGCGCGTTCGTTGTACCACATACGAAAAATTTCTTTCTGGTATGGAATCAGTTTGCTTTGATAGGGCGGTGTTGATGACATGAAAAACTCCTCCGTTCAGGCTTTGCGATAAGATTACAGCCTGCAACAACGCCTGGAGGGATATCGGCAGGGAATCGACGAAAACGGGTTATCATTCGAGCCGGAACTCATCTTCATTATCCGTCAGGGAATCGACGGTCCGACCATCAAATCCCTGACCCGGGATTACGTGGATAATGAAGTTCTCCCCAAGCGCCTTGACGCGGTGATTGCCGTAAACGACATCTATGCCGCGCATCTGCTTCGGGAACTGCTTTCCCGCGGGCTGAAAATGCCCCGCGAAATCGCGGTGGTCGGCCATGACAACGACGATTTCACCGAATTCTCTTATCCGCCACTGACCACCATCGACCAGAAACCGCAAACGGTCGGAACGGCGGCGTTCAATATGTTATTGGGATTGCTCAAACAGCCAGGCAAGGCGATAAAAGAACAAACCATCGAAACCGAATTGATTATCCGTAAATCCACCGGCAGATCAACACATGCCAACCTATAGGAGACGGTCTGATGAAAGACAGAATTTTTACTTTAATTAAACTTCTGGCAGTTATAGCAATCATATCCATTCTGTCGGCAATGCTGCTGCCGGCATTAAAGAAAGCCAGAGAAAAAGCCAGAGCCGCCAGTTGTCAAAATATCGTCAAGGAACTGAGCAACGTCGCAGCGTTGTATGCCGGAGTCTACGAAGATTATGCTTTCGGTCCGGGTTCCGATTCCGACAGTACCTTCCGGTGCACTCTGGCGGCCCCCTACGTAAACCATAAATGGATTGCGGGAGATACCAAACATTGGGCTAACAGTGAAAAGCGATGTATTCAGCTACGACCCCTATTACAACCACTGGTCGCATCTGGCGTGGGACGTGAAACACACCATGCAAACCGTCAACACCCCGAAAACCAAACCTCTCTGGGCCACTATTCGCAGTTGCGGCCCCACCTGGTATGACTGCCTGGACGACTGGTTCGACATTCGCCGCCAGAGCAGCGCCGCCTGGATCGAAGGGGCGGACAGCATCAACTATTTCATGTTTTCACACTGGCTCAGTGACATGGAGCGCAACGCATGGCATACGGTCTGGCCCGGTCCGAAAGGTCCGGTCGCGTCTCCCGCCGTCAAATATTGGATTATGCGGTGGAGGATATACAACTGATGAGTTCGGTGGAATATCTCCTGAACCAATATCAGGGAGATGGCAAACCAAACCTCAATAAGCAATTCGAACGGGCGAAAAAGCTGAACACCCAGGGCAATTATTATCAAGCTCGAATGATTCTGGATGAATTGCTGGAACGGTTGGGAAAATAATCGCCTGCCGCCTCCGCCCGGTCAGCGGTAATCGCGGAACTGGGCGGGGGTTTTGCCGTGGTGTTTCAGGAAGACCTTGCAGAAGTAGCTGGCGGAGGAGAAGCCGCAACGGTCGGCGACTTCTTTTACCGTCAGTTTTTCGGTCTGGAGCAGCCGTACCGCCATGCGCATTTTCAAATCCGTCACGAACTCCATCGGCGACATGCCGTAGTGTTTGTGAAACTGCCGGATGAAATGATAGCGGCTGTAACCGGCGACTTCCGCCAGTTCGTCCACCGTAAGCTCCCGGCTGTCCAGATGCAGCAGGCAGTGGTCGCGGACTTTGTCGATGAACGGCGGAATATTCGCGCCCCAGCCGGATTGCAGAAATTCCCGCACCAGCTCCATCGCGAACCGGTAGCTCACCGCCGACGCCGAAAACGGGTCGTCAATATACCCGTCCAGGCCGCTCCGGTGGAGTTCTTTCGTCAGCTTCACGGCTTCGGAATCGGGCGCATGGCGCAAGATCGGAGTTCCTAGGCGCTTGCGCAATTCCAGCAGAATCCGGACCAGTTCCGAACCGTTCACCGTCACGTAAAAAAACTCCCAATGCCCGTTTGCGGGGTCGAAATAGTAACAGTGTTCCTCCGGGATTTTCACCAGCATGGCGCTGCCCGGTTCGATCCGGTATTCCTGTCCGTGGTAACGCAAACTGCCGCAACCGCCGACCGTATATTGCCAGACGATCATTTCGCGGGAACCGCGCTTGGTGCCGTCCCAGTTGTATTCGGCGCTGTTGACCAGTTGATGCCCGCAACTGACCAGCATCGCATGCAGCGGGATCACCCGGCCCGGATAAATCGGCATGAAGGCGTTGTGGAATTCCTTGTACATCAGAAATACCTTGCGGATGAAATCCGTTCACCGAACGTTCCCCACGAATCGCCGCCATCCGTCAGGACCGCAAACCCCGCCGGGCGCATGCCGTACATTTCGTCCGTCAGCCCGGACGCCAACGCGCTGACCGCCGGATTGTGCCCCACCATCATCAGTGTATCGAACTCGTCACCCGTGTGCCGGATTTCCCGCAGGAGCGTGTCGTCGTCCATGTGATAGAGCGAACGCTCCGCCATAATGCGGTCGTTCGGTATGCCGAGCGCCGCCGCCACGCGCTCGGCCGTCTGCAGCGCCCGGGCGGCAGAGCTGGACAGGATCAGATCCGGGCGCAGCGCAAGGCTCCGCAGGATGGCCGCCGCCGCGCCGACAGCGGTCAAGCCGTCGGCGGTCAGGCAGCGGGCGAAATCAGTGGCGGCCCAATTCTCGGCGTGGCCGTGACGCATGACAATCAAAGTTTTCATGTTTATAATTTAAACCGCAACTTCACAAAAATCAACTTTGAAAAATAACCGATTTCATAGTATAATATAAGGAATATGAAACTACAACCTTACAGTGAGAACAAATTGAAGGCGCGCCTGGCTGCGCCTCCGTCCGTCACGCTGGTGCTGGACCGGCTCCGCAGCGCCCACAACACCGGCAATATTTTCCGGATCGCCGAGGCCATCGGCGCCCGGGAGATCATCGCCTGCGGCTACACGCCCGCCCCCGGCCACCCCAAGCTGGCCAAAACCGCGATGGACACCGACACCATGGTGCCGTGCCGTCAATGCCCGGACGCCAAGACCGCGATTCAAATGCTCCGCGCCGAGGGCATCCGTCAAATACTGGCGGTGGAGCCGACCGCGGACAGCGTGTTCGCCTGGGATTTCGACTACGAATTTCCGCTGGCTCTGGTGCTGGGCAACGAAGCGCTGGGAATTGAACCGGAGGCCCTCGCCGCCTGCGACGCCGCCGTCAGCCTCCCCATGTTCGGGCAAAAGGCCTCCATCAATGTCGGCAACTGCGCCGCCGCCATCCTCTATGCCGTTATCGCCAAATCTACCCAAGGGTAATGTTATGAAAATCAGGTTAACCGGAAAGAACATCGAAGACATCCGCCCCCTGCTGCCCCAGTACGGACTGGAAGAAACGGACGGACCGCCGGAGCTCATTGTCTGTTACGGCGGCGACGGCAGCTTGCTGGGGGCCGAACGCAGTTTCCCCGGCATCCCCAAACTTCCATTGCGCGATACCGGCAGCGCCAGATTGTGCGACGACCACAGTCACGCCCGACAGCTCCAAAATTTTGTGGACGGCAAGACCGTCATCAACCGCCCCCGGAAACTCGAAGTGCTGGTCGGCTCCTTTCGCCAGACCGCCCTGAACGATATCTATATCCACAATTCCGACCACGCCAGTGCCCTGCGTTATCAGGTCTGGCTTGACGACCAGCTCTATGCCGAGGAAATCGCCGGCGACGCCGTCGGCCTCTCCACCGTTCACGGCAGTTCCGCCTACTACCGGAGCATCACCCACAGCGTGTTCCGGGTCGGGCTCGGGCTGGCGTTCAGCAACAGCATGGAACTGGTCAATCATATGGTTATCAGCGAGGATTCCGAGGTCCGGATCAAGATCATCCGCGGCCCCGGCGTCATCATCGCCGACAACGCCCCCGAACGCATTATCATGCAGGAAAACGACGAAGCCCTGCTGCGCCAGTCCGAGGAACAGGCCGCCATCTACGGACTGGAAAACTTCATGTGCCCGAAGTGCCGTTTCCTGCGGCATTTGAAGCAATATCCGTTTGTCCGGATGGCCCGGTAGCGGCGCATGACACGAGGAGAATCATGAATATTGTCATCAGCGCGGGTCCGACCCGGGAAAAAATCGACGCAGTCCGTTTTCTCAGCAACCGTTCCACCGGCAAAATGGGCTACGCCATCGCCGCCGCCGCCGCTTCGCTCGGGCACCGGGTGACGCTGGTCAGCGGCCCGGTCACGCTCCCGCCGCCCCCCGGCGTCACCCTGCGCCGCGTGGAGAGCGCCGCCGACATGGCCGCCGCCATGCACGAAACGGCCCCGGACGGCGACGTCGTCATCATGGCCGCCGCCGTGGCCGACTACCGTCCGGTCAATCCCGTCGCCAATAAAATGAAAAAAGCCTCCGGCAACCTGTTCCTGGAACTGGAACGGACCGAAGATATCCTGCAATCGCTGGGACAAGCCAAGCGTCCCGGCCAGCTCCTGGTCGGCTTCGCCGCCGAGACCGACGACCTGACCGCCAACGCCCTGGGCAAACTGAACCGGAAAAATCTCGACTGGATCGTCGCCAACGACGTCAGCCGGAGCGACCGCGGGTTCGGCGCCGACACCAACGCCGTCACGCTGTTCTGCCATGACGGCAGGCGGATCGACCTGCCGCTGGCGGACAAAACAGCCATCGCCAAACAAATTCTGGAGTATATCCTGCCATGAAAAAACTGCCGGTCATCCTCATCCTGCTTCTGGGCGCCGCGCTCCCCCTGACGGCGCAGCAGCCTCCGCCGGACGAAGCCCGGGCACGCCGCATCACCCCCACCGTCAAGGCGGCCGCGCGGGTCCTGCCCAGTGTGGTCAACTTGAGCACGGAGCGCCTGCTGGACAACGATCAGGCCGATGATTTTTTCCCGCTTCTCGACAAGCGCCGGGGCTATTCGCTGGGCAGCGGCTGCATCATTTCCGAAAGCGGGCTGGTCGTCACCAGCGCCCACGTCGTGCACAACGCCATGCGGATCAACGTCACTCTGCACGACGGACAGATTTTCACCGCCGAAATCATCGCGGCGGACGAACTCAATGACATCGCCCTCCTCCGGCTTCATAACATTCCGAAAGCGTCCTCCCCGCCGATCCCGACAGCCGCCCCCGGCGACCTGATCCTCGGCGAAACCGTGATCGCCGTCGGCAACCCCTACGGCCTGGGCAACACCATCAGCCACGGCGTCCTGAGCGGCATCGGACGGCAGGTGACCTACGGCGACCATGTGGTTTTTTCGGACATCCTGCAGACCGACTGCGCCATCCACGCCGGGAACAGCGGCGGCCCCCTGATCAATATCAACGGCGAAATGATCGGCCTGACCTCCAGCGTCATCCGCGGCGCGGACGGCATCGGCTTCGCCATTCCCCTGCAACGGCTTGAAAACATCCTCGGGCACTGGCTCACTCCGGAACGGTTCAATAATGTTTCAGTCGGCGTCATCCCCGGCGTCCGACGGATGCAGGACGGTGAGTTGGTGTTTTTCGTCTCCGACGTGATGAACGACTCTCCCGCCTGGGAAGCGGGAATCCGTCCGGGCCTGAAACTGCTCCGTTTCAACGACTCGCCGATTACCAACCTGCTCTCGCTCAGCCTGGCCCTGACCCGATTGAAGGCCGGCGACGAAATCACCCTGACCCCCCCCTCCGGCAACCAGATCCGCTTCACCGCCGAAAAAATCAGCATGACCGACGCCGCCTCCGCCCCCGAAAAACGCCTCGGACTGCGTCTGCGCCAGATAACCCCCGAGCTGGCCCGGACACTGAATTACCCGACCAACGCGGGGCTGATCGTCAGCAAGCCCCCGGAATCCGCCCCGGAGGTCAAGCGCGGCGACATCTTGATCCGCCTCGGCAGCATTCCGATCCAGAAACCGGAAGATATCGCCATCGCCCTGCGCAATTATCATTACGGGGATACGGTCCCTGCCCTGCTGGCTTCCGTGACGCCGACGGCGGACGGACAGCGCTACCGCCTCGAACGCAAGAATGTCAATCTCTATGTCAAGTAGCTCCCCGAACAAATATTAGCCTCAGGCTATGACCATACGCGGCACATTGCCGCTGATTCTTTACAATTCCGCCCTGCGAGCGGGCAGCGTTGCGCCGCTGCACCCCGCCCGGGTACGACCCGGGGCGGTGCGGATGCTCCGCATCCTGACTTCTTCTGCCATGAATTTCACACGCGGACAAAATACTATGAAAAATTAGATTACCACTTGATTTTCCATGGAATATATGTATTATTACCCATATGGAAAATACCTTGAAAAAATTGGCAATTCTGGCCGAAGACGCCCAATACGACCTGGCTTGCGCCTGCGGCAACGGCAAACAGTTCGACAGTTCGCGGAAGCGCGGCGCGGACGGACGCTGGCTCTATCCCGTCACCGTCGCCGGAGGCGGACGCGGCCTGCTGCTCAAAACGCTCCAGTCAAACTGTTGCGCCAGCGACTGCAAATACTGCCCATTGCGGAATAACGCCAACGCGCGCCGCTGTTCCCTGTCCCCGGCGGAAACCGCCCGGGTGTTCATGGATTACCACCGCAGGAGGCCGGAAATCTTCGGGCTGTTCCTCAGCTCGGGCGTGGTCCGCGACCCGGACTTCACCATGCAGCGGCTGCTGGATTCCGCCGCCATTCTCCGCCGTCAATACCGGTTCAAGGGCTATATACACCTGAAAATCATCCCCGGCGCGTCGGACGCCGCCGTCGAGGAGGCGCTGAGCCTCGCCACCGCCGTGTCGCTGAACATCGAAGCGCCCGGCGAGAAGTATTTCCGCACGCTTTCCGCCAACAAACAGTTCGAGCGCGACATCGTGCACCCCCTGAAACTGATCAGCAACCTGACCATGCGCGGCGCCAGATACGCCAAAATCAAGGCATCCACCCAATTCATCGTCGGCGCCGCCGGCGAGCGCGACAATGAAATCATCAATTACATGGACGCCATTTATAACCGCCTGCGCTTCGAGCGGGTCTATTTCTCGGCTTATCAACCGGGCCTGGGAGATACCTCGATCCCCGGCGAACGGAATTTCGCCCTGACCCCGGAAGCGCGGTTCACCCGCGAACACCGCCTGTATCAATGCGATTTTCTGCTCCGTACGTATGGATTCCAGAAAGACGAACTGGTTTTCGAGCCGGACGGCAGCCTTTCACTGTCCGCCGACCCTAAAGAAATGTGGGCGCGGAACCATCCGAATTTTTTCCCGGTGAACATCAACAAAGCCGATAAGCTGGAGCTCATGCGCATTCCGGCCATCGGCGCGGAAACCGCGGCAAAGATCATCCGCCTGCGCGCCATCCACCGTCTCTATTCCCTGACGGATGCCGGAGTCAAAGGCAAACAACTGGAAAAGGCGCGGTCTTTCGCGACCGCTTGAAATCAGGTATCCCCCTGCCGCAAAACCGGTTTCACCAGCACCTGAAACGGCTTTCCGCCGGGATTCCGCAAAGATTTCAACAGCAGCTCCAACGCCGTTTGCGTCATGCCGTAAAAATCCTGAATGATGGAAGCCGTTTCCAGCCCCCACACGTGCCGGTGGATGATATTGTCGGTGTCCAGATAAAACACGTCCCGGCGCCATTGCAGTTTATGCTGCCAGACCCATTGGATCAACGCGCCGGTTTCGCTCCAGTCGTCCGCGAAAATATAGAGCGGCCCGGCGGGAACCGCCGGAAGCACCGCGTCAAGTTTGCGGCGCTTGTCCGCGAAATCCGCGGGCATTTCGATAACCTCATAAAAGCGCCGCAAGGTCCGGCAGGCGGCGACAAACCCTTCGTCGCGCGAATGATGCACGAATTTGCTGCCGTCCCTGTTCTTCAGCAGATAGGCGGTCGCGCCGGGGGCCTGTTCCAGCCGGGAGCGCACCGCCTGTTCAAAACTTTCTTTCAGCTCGCTGGTTACGTAGTTGCAGCCGTCCGCCACCCGGTTGATCAGTGCGCCGGGGATGCTCTCCATGATCTCGGCAATCCGGGGGATCAGCGAATCCTCCGGGTGTGACCAGAGAATCCCGTCAAAACGCGCCAGTGCGGCTATCGAACTGCGGCTTCCCAGCGCCTCCGCGTATCCGACCGGCAACACCCGGCAGGCGTCGGAACCCGGCAGTTGCTGGATCAGCCATTCGGGCGCGACAAGCGCAATCCGGCGGCGCATGCCGGAGTTCACCACCACGGTGCCGGCGCCGCGCCGCGCCGAGATCAGGCCGTTGAGTTCGAGTTGCTCCATGGCGCGGTTGACGGTGGCGCGGGTCACGCCGAAACGCCGGGACAATTCGAGGCGGCTCGGCATGTCGGCCCCCACCGGATAGATCCCGGATTCGATCTCGTTGACCAGCGTCCGGGCAATCTGTCTGTATATTTCAATTTTCATGAATTAAATATGGCTGTTATTTCGAAAGTTTCAAGTTCATGTCTTGTTTTTCCGGACGAGATAAAGTATATTAACGGGGAAGCAACCAGAATCGGCAAACATGAGCAGTACACAATTAAGTTTTGATTTATTTGACCGGGAGCCCGACCAACAGAAGAACAGGAATACCCTGCATCTTCAATACCGGCAGGCGGCCCTGAAATGGCTGGCCGGACAGGCGCCTTCCGGCATCGGAATCGATGTGCCGACCCGCGTGACCAAATTCCAGGTCGATATCGGCGCGTTCTGGTCGTCGCCGGACCGCAAACGGGTCATGCGCCCCCGCAAAACCGTGATCATGGAGCTTCGTTTCGAACGGGACGACTGCTGGCCGGACATCGGCGAGCGCGTTCACCTGCTGGAGAAACTCCGCGAAATCAAAAACGAGCGAAAAACGCTCGAAGCAGTGATCCGCAAACAGGAACCGCACCTCCGCGCCACCGATAACCTGTTCGAAGAAATCGAAACCTGGGACTACGAAAAAAGCGCCAACCCGGACTATCAGCGCTGCATGAAAAAACTGGAGGAAATCCAGCGCGCCCTGTACGCAGGCAGCCGGTTCGAACAGATCCGCCGGGCGCACGTGGCGGATTTCCTCTATCTGGCCGTGCCGCGCCACCTGATCGACCCGGACGAGCTGGCCAACGGCTGGGGCCTGCTCTATATCAACGACGACTTCACGCTGGAAGAAGTCAAAAAAGCCCAATTGGAAGAAACCACGCTCGAGCAGAAGCTGCATTTTATCCAGAACCTCGCGGCTTCCTGCCTGAAACCGACTTTATTCACCGCCGGCGTCAACACCGGCCCGAACAGTCAGATCACCTGTACCCTGCCGCCATACCGACGCCGCAAGAAACTATGAAAGAATTGAAAAAACAACTGAAAAACATCCGTTTCCTGCTGGAATACACCGTCATCATCATCCCGTATCACGCGATCCGGCTGTTGCCGCGCTTCCTCATGCGCGGGCTGTCGTCCTTTGTCTCGTTCGCGGCCTACAGCCTGGCGCCGGGAATCCGAAAGCTGATCCAGGCAAACCTGAAAGCCGCGTTCCCGGAAAAAGACGACGCCGAAATCAGCCGCATCGCCCGCAAATCGTTTCACCACACCATTTACAACTTTTTCGATTTCATCTGGATGATGGGCAAGCCGAAGCGGATCGCCAAATACACCCACCTCCCCCCGCCTGTCTTCAAACTGCTCCGCGACTGCGTGGAAAGCGATACCCGCATCCTGTTCGTCAACCCTCACCTCGGCAGCTGGGAAGGCTCCGGCGTGATCGCCGCCAACACGGCGTCGATCCGGCTGGCCGCCATCGCCAAAGCCACCCATAATCCGTACCTGAACAACCTCCTCAACAAGGACAACCGGGAACGGAGCGGCATCAAGATCATCTTCTCCAAAGGCGCGATCCGGGATTCGCTGAAATGCCTGAACGAAGGTTATTCGCTCGGCCTGCTGATCGACCAGAACACCCGGGTCCGCGACGGCGGCACGTTCGTGAACATGTTCGGATTGCCGGTGGCGTCGAGCCGTTCGCCCGCCATGCTCTGGCACTACTGCGAGACCAACAACATCCCGTCCAAAATCATTTACGGTACCACGCTGCGCGAAAACGACCGCCTGGTGGCGCATTCGGCCATTCTCTCCAAGCCGTACAGCGAATACGCCGGCGACGATGAAATCATTCAGGAACTGATGGATATCACCGAATCCTTTATCCGCCGCTATCCCGAACAGTACCTCTGGCTCTACCGCCGCTTCCAGTATATTCCCCCGGATGCGCCGGATGAAGTGAAGGCCCGTTATCCCTACTACGCCCGCGTCCCCGACCCCAAATTTTTCCGTCAAAAGGTTGCCCAATAAATCAACAGGTAAACTATGGAAATCGACTACAAATTGATTCTGGAGAACTCTATCTATTTTCTGGCCCTGATCAACCCGTTCAGCAAGGTATTGTTCCTTGCCTCCTACACCCCGGAACTCGATTTCAAAAGCCTGTGGAACATGTCCTGGAAAGCAACGCTGTGGGCGCTCGGCATCCTGGTGGTTTTCACGCTGGTCGGGCAATTCATTCTTCACGAAATTTTCCGGGTGGAAATCTATTCGCTGAAGGTGGTCGGGGGCATGATCATCTTCGCCATCGGCTGGAACGCCGTCCGCAAAGGCATGTTTTTCCAGAAAGAGGACTACAAGGTCCATGAATCCCTGAATGAAATGTCGATCGTCCCGCTCGCCACACCGCTGATCGCAGGCCCCGGCACCATCACGGTGGTGATTTCCAGCGGGGCCCAATACGGGATATTCGTCTGCCTGGCTTCGCTGTACATCGCCTTGACGCTGAACCTGGGGTTCATGCTGTTCTCGCTGGTCCTCAGCCGTTTCACTCAGATGCTGTCGCTGACCGGGCCGTTGATCCGGATTACCGGGCTGATCGTCGCGGTGGTGGCCATGCAGATGGTGTTTTCCGGCCTCGGCGAATGGATTCGCATCGCCTTCCATTAACCGGCGGCTTTGCCGCCCTTGCCGCCCTTGCCGCCCTTGCCGCCGAACGGACCGCCCATCGACAGGATATTCGAGTCGAACGAATACGTGATTTCCTCTTCCTGGCGGCGGCGTTTCAATGCCAGCGCGATCAACCGCTCCAGCAGTTCCGGGTATTTGATCCCGACCGGCTGCCACAGGTAAAACGCCAGTGAACCGGGAATCGTGTTGATCTCGTTCAGCCAGACTTTGCCGTCAGCCTTGTCGATCATAAAGTCGATCCGCGAAACCCCGTTGCAGTCCAGCGTCTGAAACGCCCTCACGGCCAGGTCCCGGATCTGTTCCCGAAGATCGGGCGCGATATCCGCCGGAATCTTCCGTTTCAATCCCGCCATGCCTTTGCTGCCGGAGGAATTCTTGCTTTTGCCGCCGTCCATATATTTGTCTTTGTAGCTCAGGATTTCGTCGGAGGCAAAGGGTTCTTCGCACTCGGACGCGATGGCTTCGGCGGCGTCGCCGAGCACCGCGCAGTTGATTTCGCGCAACTGGGTGATCGCGGGTTCCACCAGTACCTTGTCCGAAAAAACGAACGCCGTGCCGAGCGCTTGCTCCAGTTCCTCACGCGAGGAAGCCTTGGAAATACCGACGCTCGACCCGAGGTTGACCGGCTTGACGATGACCGGGTAGGTGAATTTTTCTTCGACACGCTTCACATTGTCCGGGCTTTGAGCGGTGAAGCGCACGCAGTCCAGCACCGGGAACCCGGCTTCCTTGAGCAGAATCTTCATCACGTATTTGTCCATGCCGACCGCCGAGGCCAATACGCCGCAGCCGACAAACGGCACGTCCAGTGTTTTCAGATATCCCTGCAGCGCGCCGTCCTCCACGTTGGTGCCGTGGACCACCGGCAGAACCACATCGACCTCGCAGACCGGGCCGCCCGAGAACAGCCCGCCCGGATATTTCATCAACCGCACCCGGCCCTTTTCGCGGACGAAAATCACCCGGCGGCAACGCGCCAGCAATCCCTTGAGGTTCCGGTAAAGATTGATATTCCGCAGGTCTTCGCCATAATAAAATTCATTGTCTTTGGTCAGATAGACCGGCACGATCCGGTATTTCTCCGTATTGAGGTTGCCCATCGCCTGAACCGCGGAAATGATCGACACTTCATGCTCCACGCTCTTGCCGCCGAACACTACCGCAACATTGATCTTCATGATTCCCATAACTGCATCTCCCGGGATTTAATAATTATCGGGCAGGTCATTTTCCAGCAGGACGACCTTCCGTTTTTCGCTCTGAATCGAATTCACTTTCGCCATGGCTTCGTTGAAACCGCCGGCGACGAATATGTTTTCCTCCGGATAACCGGCCTCGCGCAGTCCCCGCAGGATCGGGCGGGCCTGTTCTTCGCCGACCAGCGCCACAAAATCGCACACCGCGGCGGCTTCCCGCCCGAACTCGCAGTTGCATTCATCCTGTTTCGCCCCCAGCTCCACCATGCCGGGCGTAATCAGCACCTTGCAGGCGTCAAACATCGCAAGCGTTTTCAGCGCCGCCCGGCAACCGCTCGGATTGGAGTTGTAGGCGTCGTCGATAATGGTCATGGCGCCGTTTTCGATCAACTGCATCCGGTGGGGCACCGGCTCGATTTTCCTCATCTGGCTCTGGAGCTCGTCCAGCGGTACTCCGAGCGTGTGCGCCACGGCAATGGCTCCAGTCAGATTCATCACGTTATGCTCACCGATCAGCCGGGTCTGGAATTCCGCCTCGCCGTCCGGGGTTGCGACCCGGAACGAAGTCCCCTGCCGCGATACCCGGATGTCACGGACGCGATACGCGCTCTCCTCCGACACGCCGTATGCGGCAAACGGCTGCGCCGGGCGGCGCTCGATCCGGTCGTTCAAAAATACTTTGCCGTCCGCCGGAATGCTGTCCGCCAGCTCGAATTTGGTTTTAACGATATTCGCCAGCGTTTTAAAACTTTCCAGATGCTGTTCGCCGATGGCGGTCAGGATGGCGTATTTCGGACGGACAATCTCGCAGATTTCCCGGATGTCGCCGATATTGCGCGCCCCCATTTCGCAGACAAACACCTCATGGGTCGGGCGCAGGCCCTCGCGGATCGTGCGGACCACGCCCAGCGTGGTGTTGTAGCTTTCGGGCGTCATCAGGACATTGAAACGGGCGCGGAGCAAGGTGCTCAGGTAATATTTCACGCTGGTTTTGCCGTAACTGCCGGTAATGCCCACCACGGTCAGGCCCGGCAGGCTCCGCAGCATGTTCCGGGCGTCGTTGATATAATAACGGACAAAAGCCCTTTCGACCGGCATATTGATGACATTGGCCAACAGTACCAGCAAGGGCGACGCCGCGAACCCGAGGCACAGCACAAAATATCCGCACGTCAGCGGCAGAAGCTCCACCGCCAGCGCCCACGCCGCCAGCAATACCGCCGCCGTCACCAGCATCCGCCGGACCCGGGGCGTATAAACCAACGGCTTCTTAGCCTTCGGCGGCCGCAGCAGCGGAATGAAAAACAGCAACAGCGCCGTCAATAGCCAGTAAACCACAGCGCTGCCGGTAAACGCCAGCCCGGAGAGCAGCAGGATCAGCAGATGCGCCCGGAACTTCCCCGTATTTTTTTTCAACCAGTTCAACTGGGCGTTCATTTTGTAGGAATTCAACTGAAACATATGCATGGTCCTGACCAGCGTCAACACAACGCCCGCCAAAGCCAGCACCAGACTCACATGCAGGAGCAAAAACATTTACAGGTCCTCCATCCGCAGAAACGATTTCATTACCCGGTGAAAAACAAACGGCTGTTCCAGAAATGCATAATGCCCGGCCTCGGCAATCCGCACCAGCCCGGCGTCCGGTATTATCTTCTCCATCAACAGCCCGTCGGCCAGCGGGGTCGCCGTATCGTTCACGCCCCAGACCAGGAGCACCGGCGCCCGGATCGAACCCAACAGCCCGGTCAGGTCTTCGTTGACCACGCGCACCAGAGTCTGCCGCATGACCGGAGAAGCCGCGGCATAGTCGGCGGAACCCGCCCGCCGCCGGAAATCCTCCAGCGCCTCGGGAAACAGCCACCGGACCGGCGCCAATCCCAGAACGGCCTTGCCGATCTTGTAGGACGCGACTTTCAATTTGTATTGGAGGGAGCGCTTCGGGCGGATGCCGGCGCTGCCCGTGAGGATGATTTTTTCGACCTCAAACGGCAGGCCGTCCCGGTTCATCATCTTGATGATCACCCGGCCGCCGAACGAATGCCCCAGCAGGATCACCCGTCCCGGCTTGAACCCCGCGATGAATTCAATCATCAGGTCCGTATAGTCGTCCACGTTCCACGGGCCGGGCGGTTCGGCGGTGCCGCCGAAACCGGGCATATCCGCCGCCACCACCGTATACCGGGCGGACAGCACTTCCATCAGCCCTTTGAACAGGTCGATATTCGCCCCCCAGCCATGCAGCAGGAACACATAGTCCCCCTGCCCCGCCGTTTTATAATTGATCTCCATATTCCGTATGGTCTTGAACACAACCGCAACCTTTTGTCTGACTTCCCCGCAACCATACGACAGCCCGACCGGAATCCGATGGATTGTACCGGCGGCGGCGATGTGTTTTTCAGGTTATAGAAAATAACCGCCTTTTGAGGTTTTGTCAAACCGCGATCCGCAGTTTGACCCGTTATTTGCCGGGATTCCCTCCCAGGAGAATAATGCGTCCGCTCCGCCGGGTTTCCGGCAGGTCGAGAAGCCGCTGATTATCCGAACCGCGAAATTTCAACGAAATGTTTTTCCGCCTTTCGATGAACGGCCCGTCCACCAGCACATCAATGGCGGACAGCAGTTCGTCGGTGGCCTCGCAATAAGCGCCGCCGCCCGGGCACAGGTCGCGTTCATAAACATATCCGGTATACGCCCAGACGGTTTTGCCCGGCAATTCGTCGCGCACCCGCCGCACCAGCGGCAGCAGCCCGCGCTGGTTGTCCGGCTCGAACGGTTCGCCGCCGAGCAGAGACAAACCGTTGATGTACGAACGGTCCAGCAGTTCCATGATCCGGTCCCCGACCGCCGGGGTAAACGGTTCACCGTAGGAAAA
This sequence comes from Lentisphaeria bacterium UBA5247, assembly GCA_002408885.1. Lineage (GTDB taxonomy): Bacteria > Verrucomicrobiota > Lentisphaeria > Victivallales > Victivallaceae > UBA5239. The sequence continues at coordinate 71,492 of DHTZ01000078.1, forward strand.
ATCCCACGTTTCGGGGTTGAAACACCCCGGACAACGGCGGGTACAGCCGGACACGAAAAGCGCCACCCGCACCCCTGCGCCGTTTGCGATATCCACCGGCTTGATCGTTCCGTAATTCATTATCGTCGTCCGGGCCAACTCACAGGTGCATGACCCGGTCACGGATTTCCTGCGTCCGCCCCTGGTTCCAGTACTGGGTGCCGATGTATCCGCAGGTGCGCCGGGCGACGTTCATCCGGTTCTGATCGGTATTGCCGCACTTGGGGCAGCGCCAGATCAGTTTGTTGGACGTTTCCTTTTCGATCCGGATTTCGCCGTCGAAACTGCATACCTGACAGTAATCGCTTTTGGTGTTCAGCTCCGCGTACATGATGTTGTCGTAAATGAACCGGACCACCTGCAGGACGGCTTCGATATTGTTCTGCATGTCGGGCACTTCGACGTAACTGATCGCCCCGCCGCTCGAAAGCGATTGGAATTTCGCCTCGAACGCCAGCTTGCTGAACGCATCGATCTCCTCGGACACGTGGACATGATAGCTGTTCGTGATGTAATTTTTATCGGTCACGCCCGGCACGATTCCGAAGCGTTTCTGCAGACAGCGCGCGAATTTATACGTCGTCGATTCCAGCGGCGTACCGTAGATGCCGAAGCCGATCGTGGTCGCTTTTTTCCAGCGTTCACAGGCGGCGTTCATGTGCTCCATGATCCGGATCGCCAGCGGCGTCGCCTCCGGGTCGGTATGGCTCTTGCCGGTCAGGCAACGGACACACTCGCACAGCCCGGCATAACCGAGCGAAATCGTCGAATAACCGTTGAACAGCAGCGGGTCGATCACCTCGCCTTTCTTAAGCCGGGCAATCGCGCCGTCCTGCCAGAGAATCGGGGCCGCGTCGGACGTGGTCCCCTTCAAACGTTCATGGCGGCACATCAGCGCCCGATAGCAGAACTCCAGCCGTTCGTCGAAAATTTTCCAGAAGCGCGCCATGTCGCCGTCGCTGGACAGCGCGACATCCACCAGGTTCAGGGTCACGACCCCCTGGTTGAAACGACCATAGAACTTGTAGTTGCCGTTGGCGTCCCGCCACGGCGTCAGCGCCGAACGGCAGCCCATGACCGGAAAGCAGTTGCCTTCCTTGAGTTCCTTCATCTTCTTTTCGCTGATATAATCCGGCACCAGCCGTTTCGCGGTGCATTTGGCGGCGAGGCATGTCAGTTCGTAATATTCGCCGCCTTCAGCGACGTTGTCCTCCTCCAGCACATAAACCAGTTTCGGAAACGCCGGGGTAATGCAAATCCCGTCTTCGTTCTTCACCCCGGCCAACCGTTGATTCAGGACTTCTTCGATGATGATGGCGAGGTCCTTTTTCTCCTGTTCGTTCCGGGCTTCGTTCAGGTACATGAACACGGTGACGAACGGCGCCTGCCCGTTGGTGGTCATCAGTGTTACCACCTGATACTGAATCGTCTGGACGCCGCGCGCGATTTCGCTGCGGATGCGCCTTTCCACGATGGTCTGAAGCTGTTCCTCGCCGATCGCCGCCCCCGCGATGCTGAATTCCTGAAGCACTTCGGTGCGGATCCGGGCCCGCGAAACCTGTACGAAAGGCGCCAGATGGGTCAGCGTGATGCTCTGTCCGCCGTACTGGTTGCTGGCGACCTGGGCGATAATCTGGGTGGCGATGTTGCAGGCGGTCGAGAAGCTGTGCGGCTTTTCGATCAGCGTCCCGGAAATCACGGTGCCGTTCTGGAGCATATCTTCAAGGTTGACCAGATCGCAGTTGTGCATGTGCTGCGCGAAATAATCCATGTCGTGAAAATGGATAATCCCCTGCTCGTGCGCCTCAATGACTTCAGCGGGCAGCAGCAGCCGCCGCGTGATGTCCTTGGACACTTCCCCCGCCATGTAATCCCGCTGAACGCTGTTGATCGTGGGGTTTTTGTTGGAGTTTTCCTGCTTGACTTCCTCGTTGTTGCACTCGATCAGGCTCAGAATCTGGTTGTCGGTGGTATTGGCCTGCCGGACCAGGCTGCGGACATAGCGGTAAGTGATGTATTTCTTGGCGACTTCGAACGCCCCTTCCTGCATGATTCGGGTTTCCACGATGTCCTGAATTTCCTCGACCGACAGCGCCCGGTCCAGCGCCTGGCAAACGCCCGCCACATGGTTGCAGATATTTTCGATCTGCTGAATCGTCAGAGCATTTTTAAACTCCACAGTCTGATTGGCTTTGGCCACCGCCATCCGGATTTTTTCGACGATAAATTCTTCTTCGACGCCACTTCTTTTAACGATCTTCACGTTGCAAACCTACTATATCTTGTGTTAATTATTCCCACGGATCATATATCTTGTGTCCCGTACAGTAATGCCTTTCTTAAAAAAAGCAATCGGCAATCCCGTTTTTTACCGGTATTTTCCGTTTCCCCTCATTTTCCGGGGAAACGCCTGCTGAGAAGATATTTTTTTCAGAAATCCATTGCCATTCCGTCTTGACATGCCATGAAGAAATGTTATATTTATCACTACCCGAATGGAGAAAAATTAGCCGGAGCTAACCATCGGTTTAAAACACCGGATAACTGCGGGACGCCGCGGCATAACGCCGCCGGTCGTAACAATTGAAAGCAGCAAGGAGTTGCCTATGTGCACCATATCCAATACCGGAAACTGTTGTGGAAAACACGGCGCATGCTGTGCCGCCGCCCCCTCTCAGCCCGAAAAAGAATCCAAATTCAAAAACGGCGCCTGGAATGCCGAGATCAACGTCCGGGATTTCATTCAGCGCAATTATACGCCATACGACGGCGACGCCGCGTTCCTGGCGCCGCCCACCGGCCGGACGCTCGAACTCTGGCGCCAGCTGACCGAAAAAATGGAGATCGAACGGCAGCGCAACGGCGTCTACGACATCGACTCCGTCACCATCTCCACCATCACCTCGCATGAGGCCGGTTATATCGACAAAGACCTGGAACAGATCGTGGGATTGCAGACGGATGAACCGCTGAAGCGGGCAATCATGCCGTTTGGCGGCATCCGGCTCATTCATACGGAGTTGGAAGCCTACGGACGCCAGATGGACCCGGTCGTGGAACAGGTGTTCCAATACCGCAAAACCCACAATGACGGGGTTTTCGACATCTATACCGATGAGATGAAGCTGGCCCGCCGTGCCGGCATCATCACCGGACTGCCGGACGCCTACGGGCGCGGACGGATCATCGGCGACTACCGGCGCGTTCCGCTCTACGGCCTCGACTTCCTGATCGCGCAGAAAAAACAGGCGCAGAAAGAGATGGCCGTCAACGTCATGGACTCCTCCCATATCCGCCACTGCGAAGAAGTCGCCGAGCAGATCCGGGCCCTTCATGAACTGAAAGCCATGGCCGCCGGATACGGCTTCGATATTTCACGCCCTGCCAAAGATACCAAAGAGGCAATCCAGTGGCTCTATTTCGGCTATCTGGCGGCTGTCAAGGAGCAGAACGGCGCGGCCATGTCGATCGGGCGCGTTTCAACATTCCTCGATATTTACGCCGAAGCCGACCTGGCCTGCGGCAAATATACCGAAGAGGAAATTCAGGAATTCGTCGATCATTTCATCATGAAACTGCGGATCGTCCGCTTCCTGCGGACTCCCGCCTACGACGAACTGTTCAGCGGCGACCCCACCTGGGTGACGGAGTCCCTGGCCGGGCTGTCGCTCGACGGCAGGCACATGGTCACCAAAATGAGCTACCGTTTCCTCCACACCCTGACCAACCTCGGCCCCGCCCCGGAGCCGAACCTGACCATTCTATGGAGCGAGCAACTGCCGTTGAATTTCAAACAGTTCTGCGTCGAGACCTCGATCCGCACCTCATCCATCCAGTATGAAAACGACGACCTGATGCGGGTCAAATTCGGCGACGATTACGGCATCGCCTGCTGTGTTTCGGCCATGCGGATCGGCAAACAGATGCAGTTTTTCGGCGCCCGCTGCAACCTGGCGAAAGCCTTGCTCTACGCCATCAACGGCGGACAGGACATCAAACACAAAGATGATCAAATTGGTCCTGCCATTCGCATTCTCGCCGGTTCCGAATACCTGAATTACGATGAAGTCATGCGGAATTTCGATGAAATCACCGACTGGCTCGCCAAACTCTACATCGACATGCTGAACATCATCCACTACATGCACGACAAATATTGCTATGAACGGATTGAAATGGCTCTGCATGATGAGGATGTCGTCCGTACGATGGCAGGCGGCATCGCCGGATTATCGGTCTTGGCGGACAGCCTTTCAGCGATCAAATACGCCAAAGTGAAACCGGTATTGAACGACGCCGGGCTGGCGGTCGATTTCATCACCGAGGGCGATTTCCCGAAGTTCGGCAACGATGACGACCGCGTAGACGCCATCGCCGTCGATATCGTCCGCAGCTTCAGAAACAAGCTGGCAAGCCACCACACATACCGCAAGTCCAAGCCGACGCTCTCAATCCTGACCATCACCAGCAACGTGATGTACGGCAAAAAAACCGCCTCCACCCCGGACGGGCGCAAAGCGGGCGAACCCTTCGCTCCCGGCGCCAATCCGATGCACGGACGCGACGTCAACGGCGCCATCGCTTCCCTGAAATCGGTAGCCAAACTGCCGTACGACTATGCGGAAGACGGCATCAGCTATACATTCAGCATCACCCCGGAAACGCTCGGCAGGACCGAACCGGAAAAAATCGATAACCTGGTCGCTCTGCTCGACGGCTATTTCCGTGAGATGGGACACCATCTGAATGTGAACGTTCTGGCGCGCGAAACCCTGCTGGATGCAATGGATCATCCGGAGAAATACCCGCAACTGACGATCCGGGTTTCCGGTTACGCGGTCAATTTCATCAAACTGACGCGGGAACAGCAACTCGACGTCATCAACCGGACACTTCATACGAGATTGTAACTCCCCGATGGATATAACCGGCAGAATTCATTCACTGGAAACATTCGGTACTCTGGATGGTCCGGGAATCCGCTTTGTGGTATTTACGCAGGGTTGCCCCCTGCGCTGTAAATACTGCCACAACCCGGATAGCTGGGCTGTTTCAGGGGGAACGGAGATCACGGTTTCCGCCCTGATGCGCCGGATTGAATCCTGCCGGAATTTCCTGCGGACGGGCGGCGTCACGCTTTCCGGCGGCGAACCGCTTCTTCAGCCGGAATTCGCGTTGGAACTGCTGCGCCGCTGCCATGCGGCAGGTTTCCATACCGCGCTGGATACGGCGGGGTCGCTCCCGATCGAACAGACGCGACACGTGATTGATGCGGCGGACCTGCTGCTGCTGGACATCAAGGCATTAGACCCTGAACTCTGCCTCCGGCTCACCGGCAGCGACAATAAAAACGAATTGGCAACCCTTGATTATTGCGAAAAAACAGAAAAACCGGTCTGGATTCGACACGTTCTGGTTCCGGGTTGGACACTGATGGAAGATCATCTGAACGCCTTAGCCGCCTACCTGAGTAAATTTCACTGCATCAAACGGGTTGACTTGCTGCCGTTGCACAAAATGGCGGCGTTCAAATGGGCGGCATTAGGGCTACCCGATCCGCTTCCGGGGGTATCCGAACCCACGCCGGAAGCCTGTCGACAAGCGGAAGATATTTTCTTCCGCCATCTTTCGCCGGAAATCCAGGTAAACGGTCTATCGCGCTGACTCGCTCATTCCAGCCGCCACCGGAAACGATACAAGCAATTTCGCTCCATGCCATCACCTCTTCTCTTTCAGTACCACCACCAGATTTCAATCCGCGCCACCGTGTGAGGTGGCGACTTTTGATGTTTTCCTTGTGATCCTTGGTGACGCGGGTTTCAATCCGCGCCACCGTGTGAGGTGGCGACCCCGGCGGTTCTGGAGCTTGACGGGGAAAGCTACGTTTCAATCCGCGCCACCGTGTGAGGTGGCGACAACTCACGTAAGTTTTCCTCGCTATCCGCAACACCGTTTCAATCCGCGCCACCGTGTGAGGTGGCGACGCGGCGTTGAGCTGGTCCCGATGCTCTCCAGCCTGGTTTCAATCCGCGCCACCGTGTGAGGTGGCGACGTTGACACCCCGGCGGAACGGCGCCGCAAAAAAGTTTCAATCCGCGCCACCGTGTGAGGTGGCGACGTTATCCGCGTCCGCCGCCGTCGTCAGCTCCGCCAGTTTCAATCCGCGCCACCGTGTGAGGTGGCGACCGGGTTTGTACGCAAATACCAGCCCAAGAAAAATGTTTCAATCCGCGCCACCGTGTGAGGTGGCGACAATCGGCCAGTACCTTCAGCATATTGCCGAATGCGTTTCAATCCGCGCCACCGTGTGAGGTGGCGACCTGCCCCCAATAGACCGGGAACAGCCGTGTTCGGTTTCAATCCGCGCCACCGTGTGAGGTGGCGACCCCTTTGCCGCGGAATCGTATACGTGGCGCGTCTCGTTTCAATCCGCGCCACCGTGTGAGGTGGCGACCAACGAATACAGCTCCTCGATACTGCTCACCCGGGTTTCAATCCGCGCCACCGTGTGAGGTGGCGACCGTATAACTATAACTCTTTGTAACTCAAAATTCAAATATGTTATTTCCGCGAACCGAGATTTTTCAGATGCAATATTATTTCGTTCATATAATAGAATATATATAAAATCCAGTTATCAAAGAACATATGCATAACGCGAACCCATGCAGAAAACTGCCTCCGCTGGTAGTTCGCGCGTACATCAAATGCTTTTCATCATACGACTTCTCCTCATCCCCACATTTTAAACGATTAAAGTATCATCTTGAAAATTTATTGACGGTTTGACGCCAAAGTGTTCAACTTTTCGTTCCCAATTATTGCCCATGACATAGAACCGAAGACTGTCTTCCCGTTGGTCGATTTTTCCCAACAGTTGTTTACGGAAATATTGGAGTTGAGCATGATCCAGATAACATTCAAAAACGGAATTCTGTACCCTCTGCCCATAATCAAGGCAGATTTTCGCCACATGCCGCAGCCGTTTACGACCTTCCGGAGAAGCAGTCGATACGTCATAACTCACCAATATCATCATAATGCGTTCTTATCTCCAGATAAAGGGCGGGTAGGCATCCAGATAACCACGAAGATATCGCGCCAGCAGCAATGATTGGACAAACGGCAGCAAACCTATCGAAATTTTTTCATTAATAAATGGATGCTGAATTTCATCTTTCTTCCGTTCCTGCCAGAATTTCAAAACTTTTCTCCGGGTATCATCATCCATTATTACCGCTCCAGATTCTGATTTTCGAAATCCTTTACCGGAAACGATTTTCAAGTTCACCAGCGACAGCGCCGCCCGGTCCGCCAGTACCGGACGAAACTCCTCCATCAGGTCGAGCGCCAGTCCATAACGCCCCGGTCGGTCCCGATGCAAATACCCCACCGCCGGATCAAGCCCCACCGATTCCAACGCCGAACGCATATCATGCGCCAGCAAAGTATAAAGGAACGAAAGCAAAGCATTCATATTGTCGAGCGGCGGCCTCCGGCTTCTCGTTTTAAAATAAAAATCTTCATTCCGGTCCTTGATAACATTGCCGAAAACAGAAAAATATTCCCTCCCGCAATCTCCCTCCACACCGCGGAGTTCATCAACCGTAGTCCGCTCTTTCAATCGTTCAAGGCTCATTTTTAAGCGCACGACAGCCTGCTGGACATTTTCATCGCTGTCATCATGATCTCTCAAATATCGCTGCAGCACAGCCCGCGAATTGGCGACTTTGCCGATCAGGCATGATCTGGCGATATCCGCCGACGCCTGTTCGTCGTCCGCCATCCGGTATTGCCGGCGCCGCAGGAGAACATTGCCGGATACCGGACCGTTCACACGAGCAAGAAAACGTCCGTTTGCGGTCAAGAATGAAACTTCAACGGCTTTTTCCGCACAGAAACCGAGCAGAAACGGACTGCACAGGACATTGCCGAAGCATACGATTCCATCCAAGGTATGAATCGGCACCCGCAGGCGTACCTGCCGTTCCACTGACACAATCAGCGATTCCCGTTCTTTAGACAGGTACGTCCCTTGAGTGGCAACGTAAAGCGTATTGAGTAATTTTTTCATCAATCATTCCCCTCCAGCATAGCCTGCAGATATTCCGCGACCTTTTGCCGGGTTCCCGTGACTTCAGGCATGCACCGTTCTTTTAATGAACAAGCCTCGCATTTCCGGCGTTCGTATACTGCCGCCGGAGGTTCGCCGTAAGGAATCAAATCATGCAAACGCTGACAGGCCGAAATCGTTTCGTTCCTCAGCGCCAAATCAAATTCAATGGGCAGGCGCCGGCGGGTACGCCCATAAAATAACGCCCCCTCCGGAACCCGGCACTCCAGCATCTCTTCCAGGCATAAAGCCTGGGCACAAAGCTGAATCCGATCGCTTAAATCCGCTTTCGGTTTACCATGCTTATACTCAATCGGAAACGGAACCCAAGCGCCGTCCGGAGCACGATGAAACTCCACCACGTCGGCCTTGCCCGAAAGCCCGAGCGAGGAGGAACGCAACGGAAGCCCGCGTTCAATTTTGAGCGCGGGCCCGTTGATTTCGAGTCCAACCCGGTCCGCTTTTTCATGCATGACACTGCCGGCTGCGGTGAAATAGTTCTCCTGCCATTCCTGTTCCGAATGAATCAGGAAGCACTGTCTCTCGCAGAACAACAAGTGCTGCAAAGCGGAAAGCATGAGATATTCCTCTTCGGAATACATATCATGATTCCAAGCAGGATATTCAGACCATTTCGATCATTTCAACCCCGGACGGCACGGCGTTTTTGGCTAACACCACGTCGTAATCGGCAAACCCGCGGGCCGGTCCCTGCGAAGCGCCGTTGCGCACGACTTTAACCGTGTCAAAGAGTTTATGAGCAGGGGCATTGCCAAGTTCGCTTGCATGTTTGAATACAATCAGCTTGCGCGTGGCCATCTCGCCGCGTGACGCCGAGCGGTCGTGATCAAACATATTCTGCAACGCGCTCCAGAACAGCTTCAGGTCGTCTTCCGTAAAACCGGTCTGTTTCGCCAGCGGCGCCGAAATAAAACCATGAACCCTGTAAAGGCCATAGGGCACATAGGTTTTCCGCCCCATGGTGCGGCTGTCGCCGGTCGTTTTATCCGTGTCCTTACTTGTTTCCACGGCCATTCGGGTAATACAGGCTTCCAGCGGGCAAACTTCTTCAACGCTCTCGCCGAACGCAAACTGAACCGGTCCCCGTACCTGTCCGCAATTATTCAATGTTGTAGACATCACCGCGCCGAAGGTCCTGACATCAAAGAAATTCCGGCACATCCAGCGTTTCGCCTCGGTAATTTTATCGGCGCCGTCTTTCATATCCTTGACCGCCTCATAAGCGGGGGTACGCCGTTCCGCCAGAATGGAATTTTCCTTGACATAGATATTGTACGTTTCCTTGCCGGAACAGGTCAGCTCGACAAAATTGCGTATTTTGCGTTTCAGGCAGACGTCGGTGACGATCCCGCGCCCGGTTTCCGGGTCAAGACGGGGCATATTACCGGCATCGGGGTCGCCGTTCGGATTGCCGTTTTTCACATCAAACAGCAGGACAAATTCATAACGGTTGTTGATTGCTTCACTCATTTTCACTCTCCCTTATTTTCTTTGTTTTCGTTTTTGCGATACAAATCATTTCTCTGCTGATAATAACCGATGGCAAACATGCCCTGTTCCTGAAGGCTCAACCGAGCCGGAAACGCCGGTATGCTCTCCATGATTTCGCGGATCACATTGTCCGAGGCAATGCCGAACTGAGCCTTGGCTATATGATGCTGGCCAAGATTCAACAAGCGCGGAAAAACACTTGCCGGGGTCGAAGACGCCGCCCCCCAGAAACGATCCTTGATTGTCGCATTGACATTGCCCAGCGCATCACTCTGAGCTTTTTCCAGCACGGCAAACAGCCGTCCCATCAGATACCCGATATCGGTTTTACTTTTATCCAGAGACATAGGAACCTCCATTTTATAGTTTCTGGTTAATACTGCTTTTAAAATCGCCGCGCGAAGATAGGATACTTTTCTCCGCTTCGGATCATTCTCCACTCGAATCCGGTTGAGTACACCGTGGTAGATGGACATGGGATAAGCGACTCCCTCCAAAATGCTCCGCATCAGTTCTCCGCCGAGGACCGGTGAAATATCCTTGGTCTCCCGCGCCGTTTCCTTGAGCAACTCCCATATCCCCGGATTAAGCGGATCGTGCTCGAAACATCGTTCCATTTCTAAATTGCCGAAATGCTTTCCCAGTTGCTTCATCAACTCAGCCACCGTACAGGCATACCAAAAACGAACCGCAAGGCGTGAGCTGTTCGGAGCAAGCCCGAGAATATAAAATTCCACATCGCCGTCAAAATCAGGAATCAACGGCCTGGTCCCTTGCCGCACAGCGGTTAAAAACAATTCAACCTGCCGCCGGTCCGTCGCATCAGCCGCTTCATCATTCGCGCCTAACGCAAATCCCAGAAACTCTTCAACCGGCGAGGCCCGCTTCGTCCAGAATATCGTTGTCGAATCCCCGACTTTCATCCGTTGCGGATTCGCTGTCCTGCGAAGCAGATAGTTGAGCGCGGCAGTATATTTAAACGCCGCTACGGGACCCAAAGGTGCATTATAGCTCTGCTCTTTCCCATAAGAACAAAATGCCTCTTTATTGAATGACACAATCGCCGCGGTGGCCTGTGCTCCGTCAACATTTTTCATCATGGGGTGCAGACGCGCCAACTTCCTCCGCTCTCCGGTCAGAAGACAGAAGCCGATTTCGCCATCGTCCCGTTCTTCACAAAGTTTTTCCCATATTCCCCGGACTTCCGGCTCTTCATGGATAAACGAGCGGTTGCCGTGCATGAATACAATATTGGCCCCTGCGACTTCCTTCCAATTCTCCAACCCCTCCGCCATTTCCGGCTTCCAATGATCCAGAAATGCGAGAAAACTTTTCACTGCCGGCGAATTGCAACGGTCAAGGTGTCTATGATGAAAATCCCGGAAACTTTCAAATGCCTCCAATGCCCTCTGCTGTTTCCTGGCAATCTCATCGGGCTTGTCCTTTTTTTCATCTACCGCAACCGCGCCCAGCACATACTGCGTATTGTCCCACATGAATTGAGGGAAAAAACCGGAACCGGAACGCCCGATGGACGGCAACAGCAACATTTCGGGAACCAGCTTTTTCCCGGACTGCGTCCTGAGATCCTTGAGCTGAAGCATTTTGCCGTTGTCGCCGAGAACGATGGCAAACGACGCCCTTTGTTCGGCATATCCCTCCGTCGGAAGTTCTTTTGTCTGATTCTCCGCGAGCCGGTCGTAAAGCGAAACCAACGCTTGAATGATCATGACATCACCTCCGCCCGGCGGCAATCAATAACACCGTCCTCCATTACAGCACGGAAAAAAAGTGCCTGATTGCCATTGTTAAAGTCAATGTCATACAACATAAACCCAAGGTCACGGGTTCCTTTGTGACAAGATTGCGGGATACTCTCGCACCACTCGAAGTGTGCCGGAAATTCCCGGCATCCGAAGCAGGGCCGGTGAAATGCCTGCCCCCCCTTGGCCCGGCGTTCGAACATGCCCAGGTGCTTGCCCGGTTCATCATCGCTCGTCTTGCCGGTAAAAGAAAACTCGGCCTGAATCACATATTCCACATCGCGCAGCACCATCGACGCACGCTGTTGGCGGTCCTCCTCAATGCGGACGCTGAGATCGCCGCCGCGCTTCATGGCAGCAGAAATTGCGGATGGCGCAATCTTACTCTCGAGCTCATTGCGGCGGATGTTTTGAAAACGGATCGGCTTGATCACATGGATAAAATTTATTTTCCACTGGATCGCGGGCTTCCAATAAATCGCCTCGATAATCCCCCGCGCCGCCGACGGCGTCATCACGTCGTAGCTGACACGCTCCACTTTCATTTCCGGACGGGTAAAGAGGGCATAATCCCCCCACACCCTGATTGCAACTCCATAAGCCATTGTCCAATCTCCTGTTTTGATTTTATCGAATAAATATGTCAATATATAAAATTATCATCGGACACCTCCACAATAACCCCGGTTTCGTTCGAATAAAAATTCCGGTTCCAGAGCACATACACCCCGGGATAGACTTCCTCCAGCCAACCCTTCAAAGACAGGAACGCTTTTTCGTGCAACTGCACCGTGTATTGCTGGAGCTTGCGCAGCACAAATCCGGCATCGCGGCCCTCCACCAATTGAGCGACCAGCGCTTCCGCCTCCTTTTCAACCGCAACGACCAGGGAGCACATATTGCTATCGATCATCCTGAATTCCGCAATTTTCTGAAATTGAATCTCCCCTCTGATGGCAGTCAGGCAGGCTTTCAAAATTCCTTTATCGTCCATACGGTCCTGCCGCAGCCAGTAGTAATCCAGAAAATATTCACGTACGCATTCCGGCTCCAGCAACGCCCCTTCAAAACGCTCCAACAACTGCTCGGCGCATTGAGCCGTACTGCGGAAATATCCTTTTGGAATCCCCTCCGCCGGCTTGAAAATATAGACGTCGCCGTTTGCCCGTCGCCCCTCCCGGTTGCAACGCCCCGCCGCCTGGGCAATGCTGTCGATCCCCGCCAGCGCCCGGAAAACCACCGGAATATCGATATCCACACCCGCTTCGATCAGGGTTGTGGATACCACCAGACATGGGTCATTGTTCTTCAGAGCACTTCGAATTGCTTCCAACGTCCGGCGGCGATGGCATGGATACATCTGCGCGCTGAGGTGGTATACATGCTGGTGCCGTTCCTTCAGAGCCGCATACAGTTCAAGGGCTTGCGGACGGGTGTTCACGATCGCCAGCGCCTGTTCGTGCCTGCCGATCTGTTCCGCGACCTCGGCAATGTTGCATTCGCCCAGATAATGCTGGCTCGTCCGCTTCAAGCCGCCGAACAATGCCGGGACATCTTTTATGATTTCACGTACATGCTCAAGCCCGCCCGGAAATTCTTCGCGGGCCTCGATTGCGGGCTGGGTGGCGGTGCAAAGCACCGATGTCACTCCATAGTTGACCGACAGCTCCCGGATCGCTTCCAGGCACGGCGCCAATTTCTCCACCGGAATCGCCTGCGCTTCGTCAAAAATCACCACGCTGTCGGTAATGTTGTGCAACTTGCGGCACCTCGAAGTCCCTGCGGCAAACAGCGATTCAAAAAACTGCACATTGGTGGTGACCACCATCGGCATGTCCCAGTTTTCCGCCGCCAGTTTTTTATACCAGTCCGCATGGTCGAACTCGTAGTTGCTGTGATGCTGCAGTACCGCGTCCTCCCCCACCATATCTTCAAACACCTTCGCATTCTGTTCAATAATGCTGGTGAACGGGATCACATAAATGATCCGCCTTTTGTTGAATTTCAAAGCATGCCGAAGCGCAAATGCAAAAGACGCCAGGGTTTTCCCGCCACCGGTCGGGACCGTCAGGCTGAAAAGCCCCGGCTCCAGCTCGGCTGCCGCCAGGCAGTCTTCCAGAACACCCGCCCGGATCGTATTGACCGCGGACGGACGGGCGTTGCGGCGCAGTTCCGCAAACTTCACGTCAAAACGCTTTTGCAGCTCCGCCAGCGTGGGATATCCACGGCGCAGCGCGCTTTGTTCGGGATTGGCAAATGCCTCCGTATCCAGACGGTCCGCATCGATCAGGCATGAAAACAGCATCCGCACCAGCATTTGAACCTGAAAGCCTCTCTGTGTCGGGATTTGGGACCACTGCTTCAACGCCGGGATATCCGTGAAATCGGGGAACGGGATATCGATATTCAAATCCGGCTGTTCTTTTTGCAGTTTTTCCCGCAAGCCATGTCCGCGGTCCTGCAGCCAATCCGGCAAACCGCCGTGATGCCCGGAAATACAATAAGCAAGCAGCCTCCCCGCCGCCCGGGGCGACCGGTCATAGCAGAGCCTGGCCCCCGGCGTGGAGTGATCGCCACCGCGCCCCTGGTAATCCGGCGCAAATTCATCTGTAATGCCGTTGGCATGCCGCAAATACGCCTGAAACCGTTTTGTCGCTTTGCCGATGTCGTGGAGCAAACCGGCGGCATATGCGTATTCCTGCCCCTGAAAAGCCCTTGCGAATTCAGCCGCCAGCCGGGCGGCATTTCTCAAATGATCCATCAGATACTGCCAGTCCTCGACCGGCGCATTCTCTTTGGTGTGAGCATAATAGCTCATGCTTCGCATCTCCCCTGCGTTCCCCCCGAAAGCGAGATTTCCGTTTCATCCGGAAATTTATTCATCCGGGTATGAAATAACCCAGGCACTGCCGTATGTAAGTTTTCAGTCATCGAAGTTTTGTTTCGCCCTGCGGGCGACCAGCGCTGTCCGCACGCTGGACCGCGTGCGGCAACGTGCCGCCGCGAAGGACTTTTGACTTATTATGAAAGAACTTAATACAGATACCAAATACCACTAATTTATAATAGCATTTGATTATTATTTTAGCAAGGAGGGAAATCGAAAAAATCAACTTTTTGGAGATTCTGCTCAAAAAGCGAATTTTCCCAATCCAGTAAACGGCAAAATTACAGCGCGGACACGGAACCGACTTCGTTCCAGTTTTTGAATACCGTGGTGAAATAAGTAAGCTGATTGAAATCGTATTTCAGCAGTTTTTCCGCATGCAGATCCATAAAGAGCACCGCAACTCCGCCATGCCGGTCGAAATCGCTCGGCTCACAGTCCTGCGTATAGTTGTCATGGTCGCTGTCGGTGGGATCGAAAACATTATTGTCGCGGCCGGTTTCCTCGATCAGGATCATGCTCGACGCACCGGTTTTGGCGCGGTCCAGCACCGTCTGCCGCCAGGAACCGTATCCGCCCAGACGCAGAAATACTTCCCGGCAATTCAGCGAATAAGAAAATTCGCGTTCAACGTCTTTGCTGCAATGAAAAATCTTTTTCTGCGCGCCGCTGTGAATGCGCAGGCTGTTTGTCCAGCCGTACAGTCCGCCGGGGGTATCTTCCTCCCACTTCGGCGCCACGGCCGCCATCGGCAGACAACCGTTGGAGTCGTCCGCATATTGGGCAAGGTACAAGCCGATTTGTTTGTTATTGCTGATACAGTTCGCCGCCGCAGCCGCATTGCGGGCTTTGTTCAACGCCGGCAACATCAATCCTGCCAGGATGGCGATTACCGCAATCACGACCAGCAATTCCACAAGGGTAAAATTTTTCCGCATTCTTCCGACTCCTGATTATTGTATATTCCTTGTCCCCTTGTATTATGGAATATTATAACCCCGTCCGGAAAAACTTCAACCCGTCATATTACAAAAATATAATCTTTCTTGGCAATAAGCTATTTTTGAAGCAGTACGCTGCCGCGCATCGAGCGTTTGCCCGATGCGCGGCAGGAAAGCAGAATTCATTGATTATTTATCGTCGTCTTTATCCAGCGGATAGAGCGAGTTCCGGTAAATTTCAGCCACGGCTTCGGTGCTGCTGATGGTCGGCGCCAGGCCGATCAGGGATTCCAGCGACGGGGTATTGAAGGCGAGACCGACCAGATGGTTGATGTCGCTTTCCTGATAACCGTCATCGTGGAGTTTTTCGGGCGCGCCCATTTTCTTGAGCCACCGTTCGACCCGGACGGCAAATTTATGCGCTTCGTCCGGCGTTCCCTTGAATCCCGGTATGGCGGATTCGAAAATATACGACAGCACCGGTCCGGTCACCGGATAAATATTCTGCACCACCGCCGGCAACAGCATGGCCAGACCGAGCCCGTGGCTCAATTCCGGTTTCAGCGCGCTCAGCGGATGCTCGAGCGCATGCGTATAATGTAACAGGGAGTTGTCAAACGCCACTCCGCCGAGCATGGCCGCATACATCAGGAAGTACCGTGCTTCCAAATCCTTCGGGTCTTTCATGACCCGCGGCAGATATTCGTTGACCGCGTCGATCGTCTGCCGCGCCAGGGTAATCGCCAACGGATTGGCGACCCGGGTGGTGGCGGCTTCGACCACATGGTTCACCGCGTCGATACTGACATAGCAGGTCTGCTGGGGGGAAAGCCCCACCGCCAGCGCCGGGTCATCGATCGAATAAAGCGGATAGATGCAATCGTAGGCGATCGCCGGTTTGTAGTTGGTCTCGGGAATCGTCACCACGGCGAAACGGTTCACTTCCGAACCGGTTCCGTGCGTCAGGTTGATGGCGATAAACGGCAAAGCTTCGGACGCTTCAAATTTAAACGTATAGAGATCGCGGGCGTTGTACGGTTGGTTTTTCAACAGAATCGCCGCGCTCTTGCCGGCGTCGAGCGGGCTGCCGCCGCCGATGCCGATCACGGCCCCGGCGCCGTTCTGGCGGCCGAGCGCCACGGCTTCATCCACCTGATCGGCGGTCGGGTTCGGCGTAACCTGGTCATAAACGCCATAGCTGATGCCATGCTTTTTCAGAGCGGCGGACACATAATCCCAGGCTCCGGTAGTTTTATAAGAACTGCGTCCGGTCACCACCAGGACGTTGGTCACGCCGCGTTCTTTGAGTTTCCCGGCGATAAATTCGATTTTGGCGATCGCTCCGGCTCCGAAAAACACGGTGTTACGGACCCGGATTTCACGAACAGCATTGACATCGATGCTTTTCTTCCACATAAGGCAACTCCTCCAGTTGGGATTTTCGACCTACGGAAAAATAGCACCTTCACCGGAAAAGTCAAGGGTTTTCGCTCATTTCAATTCCTCAAAATCCAAAATTTCTTATATCATGCTCAAGTTTTTTTCTTCTTTTTATGATTGAAAGGGGATTGACATTTCCGG
Source organism: Lentisphaeria bacterium UBA5247 (assembly GCA_002408885.1). Taxonomy (GTDB): domain Bacteria; phylum Verrucomicrobiota; class Lentisphaeria; order Victivallales; family Victivallaceae; genus UBA5239. The sequence goes on from DHTZ01000078.1 coordinate 88,328, forward strand.
AACCATGCTGTATAATAGTATACATATATCATTATATATCACGAGCAGTAAATGATGAATCAGGAATTATTAAGACAAATCCATGAAATCAGAAATGGCGGCGGCGGCAATTCGCTTCCGTTCTACCTGCGAATCCGCAAGACACTGGAGGAATTGATCCTGTCCGGCGCGCTTCCCGACGGCTATCGACTGCCGCCGGACCGTGAATTGTCGGAAATGCTCGGAACCACTCATATCACGCTGGGCAAAGCGCTGAACGAACTGCGCAACCAGGGCTTGCTGGGGCGGAGCCGCGCGCTCGGCACGTTCGTCAAAGCCCCGGCGACGGAACCGGAAACGATTCCCGGAGAAAAGAACAAGCTGGTGGCGCTGGTTTTCGACCAGACCACGCAATCGACCTTTCAATCCGGGCTGTTCATCAGCCTGCATCATTATCTGCAGAAAGCCGGGCTGGAAATTCTGTTTTTGAGTTCCAATGCTTCGCCGTCGACCCAGTTCGAACAGCTTCAGGGGATTTTGAACAAGCCCAACTGCTGCGGCTGTATCGTCTGGTCGATTCTGGGAGCCGGACAGGTGCGGACGCTGATGCAGATGAAACCGGCCGATTTCCCGTTGATTTTCCTGGACAAATACTACGAGGAAGCGGCCCATGACGCGGTGGTTTATAACAGTTTCGCCGCGGGACAGGAGATCGGGCGTCATTTTCTGCGCCGGGGGTGGAAAAAGTTCATTTTCCTGGTCCGCCGGGAAACCCTCGAATACAGTTCCATCCGGGACCGACTGAACGGCCTGAAACGGATCGTGGCCGAAAACAACCTGAATCCCGATGCAGTCGAAGTCGTCAGCTACGGGGATATTAACGAAATCAATCCGCAGGATTTCGCTGAAAAATGCCGGAGCGCCGCCCTGATCAGCGGCTATATCACCGAAGCGAAGAGTATTCTCTCCTATCTGCAGGCGGCGGGATGTAATCTGGAATCGATCAAAGCCCACGGCACATTCAATACGGATCATAAAACCGCGTTTCCGCACGATGTGCTGGAATATGACTTTCAGGTGGACGATCTGGCGGAAAAAGCCGTGACGCTGCTCTTGAGCCGCCTGAACGGCGACCGTTCCGGCTGGAAGCTATTGGCCGCCAAAGGGAAATTGATTCAAAAAACCCATAACCCATTAATGATTCAACAGGAATATATCCATTAACAGGAGTCTTCACATGAACAAACCAAAGACGCGATTCACACTTATCGAGCTCCTCGTCGTCATTGCAATTATTGCAATACTGGCCGCCATGCTGCTTCCCGCTCTCAACAAGGCCCGGGAAAAAGCCCGGCAGTCATCCTGCACCGGAAATCTCAAGCAGATGTTTATGCTCACCAATAATTATCTGGACGATTTCGACCTTTATTTCCCATCCAGCTTACTGCCGGGGCTCGACGGCGGAGCCGGCGGCGAATACTGGGTGCGTTATCTGGGCAATTACATGGTCGGCAAGACATTGAACCGCTGGGTCATTCACGACCCCACCCCGAAGGTCATGTTCTGCCCGACCATGACTACCCCTGCGTATTCCTACCAGACTTACGGGTTGAACGCCGTATTGTCTTACACGACCGGAATCCGGCAGACGCTGATCAAGCGTCCGTCGCAAATGCTTGAACTGACGGAACCCAATGAATCGGCGGCACAGCCCCGCAACGGTTTTTACCTGGCCTCTTATGACCGTATCTACCAGCCGCGCCACGGCGATTTGTACAACCTTGCCTATGCGGACGGTCATATCGATTCCAAGAAGCCGGTTGAAATGTGGTGCACCGGCAACGGCGCGTTCATCAACAACAATTATTATCTGGCCTCTCCGTGGTACGGATACCTGCGTTCCAACCCCGAATTAATCAACTGGTGAAAAATATGTTCAAACAATATTTCATCTCCCTGTGCCTTGTCGCCGCCTGCGCCCTTGCCGCGGAAAACACGCCGTTGTTCAATGCCGCCGCGCCGCTCTCCGGAAAGCTCAAGGTCAGCAATGCCGAACTGCTGAAAAGCGCCGAAAACTCGTTCTCCATGCAGATCCCTGCCGTGCAGGGCTGGCCGCAGGCCAATATCACGCTGCCGCCCCTGCCGGACGCACGCTTGCTGAACCTGAAATTCCGCGCCGCGTTTTCGACCGCCCCGAACAACGGCTGGACAGCGGTCCTGTTCCTGAATAATGAAAAACTCGCCGGTGGCTATCTGCATCAGGTACAGCCGGACCCAAACGGGTTCTACCGGATCAGCCTGAGCGGGCTCCCGCCGGGAAAGACATTCAACCGAATCCAGATTGCGTTCAAAAACCCATCCGCTCCGATTGAGGCGTCGTTCTCCGACTTCACGCTGGAAACAGCCGCTCCGGAACCGTTTGAAGGACTGGAAAATCTGGCAAAAGGAAAAAAGGCCGTGTTCACCCACGCCCCCAATTACCCGCATTGCACAAACGGCAACGACCCGTATGACCTGACCGACGGAAAATACCTGCTCCATGACAATCAGAAAATCTGGATGGAGCCGGGCACGGTCGGCTGGCGGATGCAGTCCACCGTCATCTGGAGCATTGACCTGGAGCAAAGCCTTCCGATCGCCGGAGTGCGTTACCATACCGGCGCCGGGATGACCGGGGCCCGCTGGCCGCTGGCGATTTACGTGCTGGTCAGCGAAGACAACCGGACGTTTGCCCTGGCCGGAGAGATGATCCGGGTCAACCGCCATCAACTGCCGGAATACAACACGGTCCTGAAAAATCTCTGGCTCAACATGCCGGTCAACGCCGCCGCGCGCTACGTGCGCTTCATCGTCAAATGCGACGGACTGTTTCACTTCGCCGACGAAGTGGAAATCCTCCGCGGCAAGCCGGAGGAATGCCGTCCGTACAACGAAATGCTTCATTTCGACGGCGACACCACCGATATTTCGAGCAGTTTTTCCGCCTATGAACGTTTCGAAAACGACTTGAAATTTCTGACGCCCTCCGGAGAACTCTCCGCCCTGCGCCGGGCCGTCGCCGCCGATCCCGGTGAATATCTGGCGGTCAAAAACACCGTCGCCCCGCTCAACCGCGCCCAGCGCGAACTCCTGAAAATCAATCTGCGCCAAATGCAGGACGCCGGGTTGAACGGACTGTCGATCTGGACCGGAAACCGGTGGGACCCGCTTCATATTTTTTCGCGCCCTCCCCGGCAGGAATCGGCTCCCGCGCTGGAACTGTATATGCTGCAAAACGAACGCCGCGGGCGCGTCCTGAATTTCGCCAATATTTCAGATACGCCCCGAAGCATCCCCCTGCCCTCCCATCCCGCCGTCCGTTATCAGGAAGCCGTCTGTACGGACAGCAACCAGAATTTTCTGAACGCCAACATGCTCCGTCCGCTCACCGGCGGCAGCCTCACCGTTCAGCCGGGGGCCACCGCCCAGCTCTGGGTGGAGTTCGATTCCGCCAAACTCCCGCCCGGCAAACACGAATTGAAACTGCCGTTCGCCGGACAGGAAATACCCGCCATCATCCATGTCGCCGATACCGCGCTGCCGGAAAAGCTCAGCGCCCACTTCGGCACCTTCGACTACATCAACAACCTGCCGTCGCTGTATCCGGGCGTAGACCAGAACAACTTTCCGGCGGTCCGTGAAATCATCCGCAAATACCAGATCGATACGATCTGGGGAAGCATGGCGGTCATCCCGGCGGTCGATGAACGGCATTTCACCGACGGCGACACGCTGAAAACCCAGCCGGACTACGCGGCGTTCGACCAATGGCGCGGGCGTTTCGCCGACGCGAAACAACTGATGCTGTTCTACTATCCCGGGCAGACCGGAAAATTCGCGGGCGTCGATCACGCGACCGAGCCCGAGCGCTACCGGAAACGGATTTCGGAATGGCTGAAAGCTTGGAACAGCCACATCCAGCAGAACAGCCCGCAGGCCAATGTCTGCCTTCACATGATCGACGAAGCCGATGCGCCTCCAATGAAAGACCTGTTCGACTCGTGGGCGAAAGCGGCGGAAGCGGCGGCCGTCAACGGCAAACCGTTCCGGCTGTATTTCAACCCGCGGCTGAAAATGGCTGAAAACCGGGATTACGCAGGGGCGGACATTCTGGTGAGCGCATTCAGCTATGAGCCTGAAACCCTGGCATTTTACCTGAACACCGCCAACAAACGTCCGGCCGGCCGCTCTTTCGGCTTTTATCAATGCAAAGGCAACAGCCGCGATTTCGATCCCTACACCTACTACGCCATGCCGGTATTGAGCGGTATTTTCGTGGATCAGTTCTACGGGTTCGACCTCTGGGATATCGTCAGCGCGCCGCGCGACCTGAACGAATACAACTATCAGGGAATGATCTTCTCGCCGTTGTATTTTGACGCCGACGCCGTCTACGGCAGTAAACAGATCGAGGCCATTTTCAACGCCCGCCAGGACTACGAATATTTCCGCATCCTGCGCGAAAAACTCGGCAACAGCCATCCCCTGCTCAAAGAACTCCGCAAAGACCTGATGGACGAAATAACCGCTCAAGGCAAAGCCGCCGACCTCTGGAACGCCGAACGCAACCGGAACCGCGCCGACCAACGCCAGGAAAAAATGTGGCACGCGATCAAAGGACTTGAAAAATGAATCAGAACATCTGGGCCCCGGTGTCCAGCCTCGCCTATGGCGCCAACGCCGTGTTCATCCCCGAATACGGCATCCAGCGAACCCTTGAACTGATTCTGGTCATGAACCAGAATTACCCGGAATTCAAAACGCATCCGGTACTGGATATTTTCCACGGTTACATCCGCGGCGCGGAACGGTTCGAGCACAGCCACGAAATGCGGATTCTCGGCTGGGACATCACCCCCGACCGCCGGAACTGGAGTTTCGTTTACCTGCCGACCTCGGGCCAGAACGTTCGCGCCACGGCGATTTTTTCGACCGACGGCGAAGGGCGGCTGTCGCTGGGGCTCAAGCTCGAAAATCCGTCCGCCGAAGCGCGCCAGTGGGAATTTCACCTGTACCTGAACCCCTGCGAAGGGCTCGACCTGCCGGAATGCAGTATCACGCCCGACCGCGTCGGCATGAACGGCATCGCCATGAACATGCGTTATCATGGGCTGGCGTTCCGCAGCGCCGAGGAAACCGATTCCAACTCCTGGATCAACTTCCCGTTGAACGCCGAAGTCAGCGAAGTCCCGGACAGCCCCCGGAACCGTTACAAAAAACGCATCCGCATCCGTACCGCCTGGATCGATCTCGCCCCCGGCGAAATCCGTACCGCGCGGATCGACTTCACCCCGGACGGACTGGAACCGCGCGAGCTTCCGCCGTGGGCTCCGGGCGAATATCCGGCATCGGAACTCCCCTGGCGGCACGCGCTGTGGGAGGCCCGCCACAACCATCAATACAGCAGCGGCCGCTTCCGCCCCATTCCCGCGCGCCAATGGGGGCGGATGTTCATCTGGGACAACGGCATGGCCGGGGTGGGCATGGCCGACGACGACCCGGCGCTGGTCCTCAATATGCTGGACAGCCTGCCCGAGGCGGAAGCCGCCAACGGGTTCGGCAGTTATATCATCACCGCCGTCTATGCGCTGTGGGAGCTTTACCGGGGGCAAGGCGATCTTTCGCTTTTGCAACGCTATTATCCAAAACTGAAAGCTCTGGTCCTGAACGCCTTTGACACGCCGGACGGCCTCGCCAGCGCCGACCGCGGCACCGGGGCCGACGATTCCCCTGCCCTGTTCTATGCCAACGGCAGTATTTTTTCCTGGGATTACCGCCGGACGCTGCCGACCAACCCGCGCCACGAACGCTTGAGCATGGTTTGTGTGGGACTGACGGCGCTGGCGGTGCGGCAATTAAAGATTTTGCGGATTTTCGCTTCGCTGCTGGGAGAGGAAGACGATTTTTCATCCAAAATCGAAACCGTCGAAAATACCCTGAACGAACGCTACTGGAGCGCTCCGCACCGTATTTATCTGGACCGTCTCGCCGACGAAGAAAAGCTGTTGGAAATTCCGTGGATTTACGGCTGCCTGCCGCTGTTTTCCGGTTCGGTGCCGGGTGAACGGCTCCCGGTATTGCTTGAAAAACTGAAACAATACCAGACGCCGTCCGGTTTTATGATCATCGAACCGGACAGCCCGTATTTCCGCAATGAAGGCTATCCGAACGGCTCCATCTGGCCGCCACTCCAGTATTTTTTCTGGAAAACCATGATCGGGCTGGGGCGCATGGCGGACGCCAGAGCCATTGCCGAAGGCTATCTGGAACTCTTTGACCGGAATCACCGCGAAACGCTCTGCTGCTGGGAACAGTTCCGCGCCGACACCGGCCGCGGCGCGGGCAATTCGCGCTTCAGCGGGTTCCAGACCTCGATTCTCGGAATACGCCGGGCGCACCGGGTTTACGGAGCGGTTCAGGCCGGTTACGACATCCTGATTGAATCCGTGCGGCTCCATCCGGACGGCGCGGCCCTGCGGCTGCGTGCTCCGTTTTTCGCCGGGCACACCGGGATCAGCATCGTCCTCCAGCCGGACACGGTTTATGAAGCCGGCTGCGGCGTCGGGCAAATCCGTTCGGACGCCTACGGCTGGATCGGGCTGACGCTTGATTTCCAGCCGGGACAAGTCATCGAATTCACCTTGAAGAAGCGCCTTTGACGGGGCTTCTTCATTTTTTCAGCAGCAGCGCTTTCACGCCACCGGCTTCAACTTTGCCGGAGCGCCGCTGTCCATCCCATTCGAACTGATAATCCCGCTCGCGGTTTCCGGTGTTCATCAGCAGGACCAGCCGCTCCCCGGAAGCGCCGGCCAGCATTTCATAATCGGCACGGCTCCAGCCGGGCAAATTCAGTTGATCGCCCAGCCGCTCGCCGCGCAGGAAAAACGGTTCGTATTCCGCCATGATCGCACTGACTTCGCCAATCGCTTCGAATGAACGCCCGTCCAGGCTCGGATACCAGTAAACCAGGATTCCGTAATTCGCATCGGCGGCACACCGCAGCAATGTCGTTCCGGTCACCGGCCGCGGCGCGTAACGCTCCGAAATCACATACGAATATGCGATGGCGCCGATTGTCAACGGGGTCTTTCCGAGTACTTCCCGGGTGCCCTCCAACTCCCGTACCGGGCGGCCGTAACCGCACATGGCCAGATCGATTTTACCCGCCAGCGCGGACCAGTCCACGCCATAATGCCGCCGGGTGTCTTCACTCTGGTAACCGCTGTAAACGGAAAACAGGGTTCCCGGCTTCGCCCGCTTGACCGCATCATTCAGCAGCGCGGCCACACCGGCCATGCGGCGGTTCATGAAAGCGGTCCATCCGGCCATATGCTTTTCCGGGTCGCCCTGCCCGAATTCGCTCAAACAACGTGGACAAAAACAGGAAATATAACTGCCCATAACCGGACTTTCATAATCCCAATCCACGTGCGCCGGGTAATTCCGTTTCGCCAGCCATTCCGCCATCCGCTCCTGAAAAAACACTTTGAACGCTCCGTCCTGAAGCATGACCGACGTGCAGATATAATCGGAACTCCGCTTCCCGTGCCGGTCGACCAACGCCGCCTCCGGATTCCGGCGGATATACTCGGACAGGCCCAAATTCCACGGTTCGAAATTCACCAGCGCCAGATTTCGGATTCCGTCAAAACGCGCCTGGGTTTCATTGACGCCCATGGCGATGAAATGATCCCGGAATTTTCCGTAAACGTTTTCATCGTCCAGATTGTGCATCCACGAGGTCCACATCTGCACCAGCAAGGTCTGCGGACGCCTGCCGGAGAGCGGGGGCAACAGGCGGACATCCAGCTTCCGCGGCAATTCGATGATGCCGTGCTCCTCGCTGCCGGCATGAAAATAAAGCGGCAATTCCGCATTCCCGGTTTCGGGGGCACGAAACAGTACGGCGATATAATGATGGTGCGGCTGTTTTTTATCGGAGCTCACCGGACTCGAAAAACGGACCCGGTAACGCCGGTATTCCGCCTCGCCGAATTTGACCGTACCGACTTCGCCGGTTTCCAGCTTCCATTTCCGGTAATACCCCGAGGCCCCTTCGAAAATAAAACCCGGCGGCAAATCCAGATACAGCGTATAATCGTTCAGCGTATACCCCTCGACGCCCTGTACCTGAAACAGCAACTGCTGCAGGCCCCCCCGGTTGACCGATATCCCGTCGATCTGCCAGTTCGGCCAGACCGTCGATTCGTTCACCATCAGGGTGAATTTGCCGCGCGGCGGCGCAAAACGCAATTCTCCGGCTTTGAACTCCCCATTGAACGGCGATGCGGTTTCGATCACGTTCAGGCCGTCACTCAAGGCGGCGGACCCGCTTTTTTCGTCAACGCCATTGACTTTCACCCGGTTGGCGGCATCGAATTTCAGGGTCGTCCCGCGAACCCCCAGCGTATACACCGGCGAACGGTAGTAAACCGTCAGGTCGGCCGGGTCGCGGACGCTCCACCGATAATCGAACGTCCCACTCTGCGCCAACATGAAATCGCCCCCGCGGAAATACTGCGGCGGCCGCCCGGCAAACCGAACCACCGACTCGACCTCCACCGGCCTGTCCGCGGTCACGTCAATCCGATTCTTTCCGGACGCAAATCCCGGCATCTGCGCCAAGCCGACATCCGGGACCTGTTCCATGAAAAGCACTTCGCCGAAATCGGCGGCCTGATGAAACCCTTTGCCCACGGTTTGCCACGCGCTGACTTCGTTACGGCTCCGCTCAATGCGCCCGGCCATGATTTTCCAGCGCTCTCCGGGTTTCGGTACGGAAACGCCCATACTCCGGAACGGGACGGCCATTTCAACCGTCCACGCTCCGTCTCCTTTCCGGGCGGAAACCGCCGCGCCGGAATTCCATTCCAAATCGCGCCCGCCCCACAGGTCGGCTTCCGGGCAACGGGCGTCCAGGAGCGCGCCATTGGCGTTTGCGGTAAATTCATACGCATTCGGCGACCCCGGTGGCTGAAGCAACAAAACCACACAGTCGTCACCATAGATTTTAGAATTGTCCGGGCCTGCGACCGTACTTTGAAATTCATGAAGCCGGTTGTTCACCGGCTCAAGACATGATTCGGCACAAGTGAAAACCGCATAAAATTTTTCGTCGTCATAGCGAAATGTCAATTCCGTCTGTTCCTGCGCAAAACGGTTTTCACCGCGCAATACAAACGGCCCGATCTTCACCGAACCATTCCGTCCCACCGCCGCCATACTCAAGCCCGGGTCTTCAACCACGGCGGCATCCGGGTCGAACCCCGGATCGGTGCCGACCGCGATCCGGTCCAGCCAGATCTGCGTATCCGCGTCGCAGTCATAGACAAAAGAGACTTCCGGATACGCGGCCTCGGCATCCAGCGGAGAAAACACCACCCATTCCCACCGGTCCTTGCCTGAGAACGCGCCCGATGCCACCGTCTGGGCGCCGTTCAACACCCGGACCGTAACCTTGGCGTCACTGTTTTTCCTGAACCGCGCCCGGAAATGCAGAGGCCGTGAATTCAGCGGCACCGGTATTCCCGTCACCGGACGATACCAGCGCTTGCCCCACACCGCCTGCCCGTTGAACGCATCCGCCAGCTTCACCGGCCGTCCGTTGCCGGGATAATTCCGGGCCTCATAATCCAGGCGCGGGATTTCGCGATCTTCGAGCTTGAGTTTTTCCTGCGCCGCGACGGTGAAATTACGAACCTGAAATTCCGCCGGAGACGGTTCAAGGGAATAAATTTTCAGGCTGATCTGTTCGCCCGGGCTGAAATAGCCCAATTCAAGTTTTTGCCATTGGTCCTTTTCCAGTACCGCCACCGGGCTCAACGTCGCGGCAGGGCTGCCGAACACCGCCATCTGGATCTTTCCCTCTCCGCGCACTTCCCCCGATATGACATAACGCCGTCGCGGTTCGACCTTGAATACATCCGCCACGCCACCGTTGTGAGCAGCGCTTTTGACCGTCACCACGCCGCCGTCCTCCGACATCCCGGCGTTCTGCGCCTTCCAGGCGGCGGCGACGGGAATCATGGTGCATGCCGTCAACAACAGGAACAATAATTTTTTCATACCTGAATCTTCTCCGTTATTTATCAATCGCATTTATTGCTGGCGAATATCGAACATATATTCCCGGAACTGATCTTTCCGCATGGATTCCACATGCCCGTCATAAAACCCGGTATTGGCAGTGCCGCCGTGAATATAGCAGACCCCTTTTTCCGACAAGGTCAGGGTATTGTAGGTATTGCCGTAGCTGTAGGCGGACAACGCGACGGAAGTGAGCGAATACGCATTGTAGCAATCGCTGTACGTAACAAATTCGGTGGGGCGCTTGACGCCTGAAATCTTGCGCCTGGAATCGGCGATATTCAGCCGCTCAGTCGTATAATTATATCCGTAGTTCGCGTAAACCCAGCTGGCGATTCCCTTGACCGGAGAACGTTCGCTCGGACAATCGAGAATCGTCCCCGGCAATTTCTCCGTCGCCTGGTACGGCAGTTTCAGGTAATAGCTCGCATAGCCCAGGGTACTGTTGGCTGCCGGCCAATATATGATACTGCCGGAAGCACTGACCTGATCCCCCGGATGAGGATAATCATTATAATCGTTGGCATATTGCAGGAAATAATTGTTCAGCTCCTTGATATTTGCCGAACAGCGTATCGACTGGGCCTTTCCTTTGGCCTGATTCAACGCCGGCAGCAGCATCGCCGCCAAAATCGCGATAATAGCGATAACAACCAACAGCTCTATCAGTGTAAAAATATGCTGCCTTGCCATTCTTCTTGTCATACCTCATCTCCTGTTTGTATCATAGTTTAAAAGACTCCCGGCATACCAGTTCATATGGGAAAACAATGGTTTCGGAAAGCTCCCGAATGCCCATTGCCGCCTCGACAATCTCCCGGGTATGATCCCACACCCCGCACTTGACGCTGCTCAGCGGCACCCGGAAATACTCTGCCGCCTCGTCATTGCCGAAGCCGATGACTCCGATGTCCTCCGGAATCCGAATCCCCTGTTCCAGAAATTCGGTCATGATACCCGCCGCCAGAAAGTCATTGCCGAAAAACACCGTCCGGAACGGATGCTTCCGGCGCAATTCAAGGAGTTTTCGCCCCTGTCGTCGCCCCTCTTCAAACCGGTTCCCGTCAAAACAGACTTCCAGAATCAGCGATTCATCTTCGATCAACTCCGGCACCAGCGAATGCTCGATGCCAATCCAGCGCGAAACCGCGACCGGGCCTTTGCCGGCCTCCTTGATCTTCGTCAGGATTTCAATCATCATTTCCTGATGATTGATTCCCAGTCGGTACATATTTTCCCTGCCGCCGTCCGCCGGCGCCGGAAACCGGTAATCGGTGGCGTACAAGGTCAAATCCGGACTGAGCTTCCGGCAGATATTCCAATCCTGATACCATTCGTTCACCCGTCTTTCACTTTCGGCATCCCGGATCATTCCGGTATCGGCATGATGGATGGGGCACGGTTCCACGAAGGTTCCGAAAATGATCACATTCTGCACATTCATGCTTTTCAGGAGCGCAAGGGAATCGGAAATTTTGCGTTCTTTGTAACCCACCGTCACGTATTCGCGGTCGTGCGCTTCAAGGATATCCATCGCTTCGCGCATAGCGGGCAACGATTTTTCGATACCCGTCCTGCGGCTGAACAGCAGCCCGATTGGCGGCTCCATCGAACGCGAGCGCAGGCGGCGCGCCGCCAGATTCGGCACGTAACCGTTTTTCCGGGCGAATTCCCGGATCATCTGCGCCTTTTCCGGCCTGATGCAGAAGCGCGGGTCGCCTTCCCGCCCCGCCAGGCAAATCGACACCGTCGATCTGGACAAACCCAGTTTTTCAGCAATCTCTTTAATTGTCATATGGCTTCAAAATCCCAATTCTAGATCGTTCTATAATTATTATAACAACTTTTTCTTGAATAGCAATACCCCCGATTGAATTTTTTACCGATTTTTCCGGGCATGGAACAGACTTACGGGCAACCGGCGCGGTCCGCGCGCTGGACCACGTGCGGCAACGTGCCGCCGCGAATATCATTCAAACGCTGTCCGGCAATTTTTCGATGGACAGCATCCCGGCATCCCGGAATATGCGTTGCGGCAGTTTCAAGCCCGGAGAAGTCCGGGCTGTGCCTGAAGCACCGCCAGCCCGCCACCCCGGCACGTGACCGGAACATTCCAGTTCAGCGCGGCGATTCCCGATTCATGGCCGAACGGAAATCCGGTCCATACCGGGCCATCCACATACGCGGCGTATTTCCGGTAAATCAGCTCCATTTCGTCCGTCGTTCCGCAACCGGTGAATTGCCCGAACGCCAATCCCGCGCATTGCGCCAGAACTCCGCACATCTGCAGTTGCATCAGACCGCGTTCGATCCGGTAAGGCGGCTCGTTGAGGTCTTCCAACACCAGAAAAGAGCCGCTCAAATCCGGCATATACGGCGTTCCGCACATCGCCGCGGCCACCGATAAATTCAATGCCCGCGGCAGGGCCGTAAAATCGCGCCCATCTTTCAGCAGTTGCGCGGGAAGCTCAAACGTTCCTTCCTCCGCCCCCAGCGCAAAACGCAACGAACGGAGCGTGAACTCACCGGCCTTCATCATTCCGCTCAGCATGACCGACGAAACCGGTATCCCCGCGCCGTTTTTCAGCATTCCCAGATGCAACGCGGTAATATCGCTGAGCCCCAGCACCGGAACCGCGCGCGAACGCAGGAGGTTCCAGTCGAGATAAGGCAGCAACTGCATGGAACCGAAACCGCCGCGGGCGCAGACAATCAGGTCGATTTCGGGATCGCGCCAGGCACGGTGCAAATCGTCCACCCGCTGTTCGAGGGAGGCGGAAAAATACTTCTCAGGGGCTCCGTCCTGAACGTGCGGCATGACGGATACCCGCAATCCGCGGGATTCCAGAAATGCCGCCCCGTTGTTCACCACTTCCGGTTTCACCGGCCCGGCCGGGGCGATAATCGCGCCATGTCGATATCCAGGCATCACCGGCTACTCCAGAAAGGAATAATCGACTTCGCCGCCGACGTCACCGGCACCGGCTTCGGCTTCGCCGTCGATGCCATAATTCAGACCATCCTCGTCCGCATATTCGTTCCGGCGCTTTTTCGAGGGCGGCGGCGGCGGAACCACCACATCGGTCATGCGCGCCAGCAACTCGTCCATATCTTCCGGAATCGGTGCCGTGAATGTAAACTTACGTCCGTTGCGCGGATGCGGCAGCGTGATTTTCCAGGCGTGGAGCATCTGCCGCGGCGCGGCAACCGCCTGATTGCCGCCGTATACCGTATCACCGATAATCGGCAGTTTCCGGTAAGACAGATGCACCCGGATCTGATGCGTACGCCCGGTCAGGATTTTCACATCCAGCAGACTGACGGCGATTTTGCCGATTTTGCCGGACTGCGCCAGCGTATAGGTGGTGATCGCCTCTTTGCCGCCGCGTTCCAGCAGCACCGCCATCTTCTGACGGTTTCCCGCGCTGCGGCCGATGTTCGTTTCGATGGTTTCCGTCAACTGCCTCGGAATTCCTTTGACCAGAGCCTTGTACACTTTTCGTACCCGGCGCTCGGCAAATGCCGCCGAGAGTTTCGCCATCGCCTGCGGCGTTTTGGCGATCACCAGGCAGCCCGAGGTGTCCTTGTCCAGACGGTGCACGATTCCCGGACGCTCGGAAGCCATATCCTCGAATTCCGCCAGCTCGGGACAATGCCCCAGCAGAGCGTTAACCACCGTGCCGGACGTATTACCGGCGCCGGGATGCACCACCATGCCGGGCGGCTTGTTGATGACCAGCATCCAATCGTCCTCAAACAACACCGGCAGCGGAATATTTTCCGCCAGCGGCAGTTCGGATAAAACCGGCTCGGGGATTGCAATTTCATAAATTTCATCGGCGGCGACCGCCACTTTGGCCGCGGTACAGGCGTTGCCGTTCCGCGTTACCGCGCCGTCTTTCAGCAAGCGCTGCAGCATCGACCGCGAATGCTCGGGCATTTTGTCCGCCAGAAAACGGTCCAGACGCTTTCCGGCGTCCTCCGCTTCAACCTTCAATCGGTTCAATTTGTGATTCATTTTTGTTCTGCCTGATACGATAGATTAATAAAGCCGCGCCGATCGGGATCAAAACCAATCCGATCACCTGCGCCCGGGTCATCCCCAGCATAAACGGAGCCGAATGGTCCCCCCTGAAAAATTCATCGGTAAACCGGATCAGACCGTACAAAATCAAATAAGTCGCCGTGCTAATCCCCTTCCCCTCCTTCCGGGTCAGGAGAAACAGCAGCGGAAACAGCGCCAGATTCATCACCGCCTCATAAAGCTGTACCGGATGCAACGCCACGTGGCCGTATTTCATGAACGCCTCGCTCCCGGCAGGATACAGGGAACCGAAGGCTCCGCCGCCCGGCTTGCCGAAACAACAGCCGTTCAGGAAACATCCCACCCGGCCGAAAGCATGCCCCAACGCCAGCCCGGGCGCACAAACGTCCATCACTCTCAGCACCGAAAGTTTATTTTTGCGGCAATAAAGATAGATAAAGGCGAGAACCAGCAGGAACCCGCCATAATACACCAGCCCCCCCTTGTCGATGCGGACAACATCCGGCAGGTGCCCGCGGAACTGATGCCAATACTGCACCACATAAAACAGCCGCGCGCCCGCGATACCGATCAGGATCGAAAAAAAGCAGAGCGTATTGAGCTGATCCGTCGTCATTTTGGCATATTTCCGGTTCAGCATGGCGATACCGACGCCGGCCAGGAACCCGAGCGCCGCCATCAAGCCGTAACTGCGCAAAGCAAAAGAACCGATTTCAACAAGTATAGGATGCATGGTTTACTCCATCCGATTTACATTTTTGTAACAAACTGCCGTTTTTCCATAAATTCACGGCATCTTCCACCTTAAAGGCCAAGAGAATATTGCGGACGTAATATACAGCGGGAGCGTCATTTTACCAGTTTTTTCCAAATATTTCAAATTTTTATTTGGAATTTGACCTTAATGAAGTATATTAGTAATTCACTAAACTTCAATACCTCGTGGTGTAATGGTAGCACAAGTGGTTTTGGTCCATTTAGTCTAGGTTCGACTCCTGGCGAGGTAGCCACTCATAATTAAATATATCCTGCCTGTCTATTTCTGTTTTCATCCTGTTGTGAATGGATGCCTCAATCAATGAAACAGGCTTAAACACGGAATGCAGCAAGGAACGGGGGAAAACTCAATCCAACCGTCTATTCATGCACGTAAACGAAGGTCAAAGCGGCAGGACTTTCCGCTTGAAGGATTCGTTGATAACCTGTCCGATGGCAGTATAAAAAGCACTGGCGCCGCAGAAAATACCAACATAACCGGCAATGACATGTACCAGATGACTGCCGGAGAAATTAGCCAATGCCAGCAGGGCGAACAAAACAGTCAAAGACGAAAACACGACTTGCAATGAACGTGCCCCCTTGAGCGTTCCGATGTAAAGACCGGCGGTAAAGAGCCCCCACAGCGCCAGATAGCATCCCATCGAAAATGGCGTGGGACGGGCAACCGAACCGATTGCCGGTAAACACCAGATGGCGACAAGCGTCATCCAGAAAAAGCCGTACGACGTAAATGCAGTCGTACCGAATGTGTTACCCTTTTTCCATTCCATGATTCCGGCGATGACCTGGGCGAGCCCTCCATAAAAGATTCCCATGGCGACAATCGTGTTGTCCAGCGGGAAAAAACCGGCGTTGTGGATATTGAGCAACATGGTGGTCATGCCAAAACCACAAAGCCCGAGCGGAGCAGGGTTGGCCGTAAAATCAGCGACAGACGAATTTGACATAATAAAACCTTAGCTTAAGTGTTTTGGTTAAAAGGCAAATGTAATGTCATTGCGCAATAATTCAAGCACTGATCTTCAATAATTGCGCCCGTTTATCGGCTTGGATTGCAGATCAGGGTAAGGAACATCCCCCGCACCGGGCCGTGCTGCAACGGCGAAACGCTTCCTGTTCGAAGATCGGAATCCATTTCGCCTTAGGGCGACCAGCGCAATCCGCGCGCTGGACCGCGTGCGGCAACGTGCCGCCGCGAAAATTCTTTCACTTATGACAGAAAGACTTGCACACAGAGAGATTTTTTCACTTCTCCGGAAGGATTTCCAGCCAGTAGCCATCGGGATCGTTGATGAAATAAATGCCCATGGCTTCGTTCTCGAAGCAGATACAGTTCATTTGGCGATGTTTTTCCTGGGCCGCCTTGAAATCGTCCGTCGCAAAGGCCAGATGGAATTCGTTGTCGCCCAATTCATACGGGCGGTCCATATCCTTCAGCCACGTCAGTTCCAGCAGGTGGCTGCCGGCATTGTCGCTCAGGTAGACGATGATGAACGAACCGTCCGGGGCCGTGATTCGTCGGGCTTCGGTCAGCCCCAGCGCCTCACGGTAAAACGCCAGGCTCTTATCAAGGTCAAACACATTCAGGTTGTTGTGAATCATTTTAAATTTCATCAATTGCTTCTCCTATACAAATTTTCAATTTCCCCAAAATAGCATTCTTCCGGATTTTTTGCAAATCAACAGGCGGAAACCGGTCATTTTTATTGATTTTTTGCGTTCCGGTGATATCTTCCATAAACATATCATGCAATGCAATAATCGTTCTCATGGAAGGCTAACATATGCAACTGGAATTATGGTCGGACGGCGTCCGGTATTCCGCTTCGGCGGTCGCTTCCGAATTTGAAATCATTACCGTAACCCCGCACCGCAGCGGCATAACCGAGCTGCGCCTCGAACTGCCGGTCATCGACATTCAGGGATACTGGATTCCCTCCAACCGCACCTCCACCGCGCGGATTCCGTGGGTCATCGAGTTCACCAGTGCCGCACAGCGCGATTTCCCGTTCATTGCCTTTTTCAACAGCGCCCAGGAAAACCGTTATTCCATCGGGCTCGACTGTCTGCCGGACGATGTGAGAATCATCGCCAAAATGAATCAGGAGGCCTGCCGTTACGAATTGAACATCACCGTTACCTCCCCTCCCGGCGCCAGGCCGTTCAAAGTCATCGTCAACCGCCGCCGCCGCCTCTGGACGGAATGCCTGGCGGACTGGCGGAACGAACTCCCCCGGCCGGAATTGAATTTCCCCCCCGCCGCCTGGGAACCGGTATTCTGTACCTGGTACGCGGTTCATGCCGCCGTAACTGCCGGATGGGTCGAAGAAACCGCGAAAGAAGCGGCGGAACTCGGTTTCGGCACGTATATCATTGATGACGGCTGGTGTTTCGACGAACTGAAGCGAGTCACCCCGGAAACCCTTCGCGACTGGTACGAAATGATCGGCGACTGGGAGGTATCGGAGAAGAAATTCCCCGACTTTACCGGCCATATCCGCAAGGTTCAGGCGTTCGGGCTCAACTACATGATCTGGGTGACGCCATTCCTGATCGGGCTCAAAAGTAAATTGTATCAGGAAATCAAATCCTGCCTGTCCGGCGAATGCGCCGAAGGCCGCCGTGTTTTCGACACCGCCCATGTGGAGACCGGCCGGATCATCATTGAAAAAATCGCCTCTCTGATGGAGACATACCCCCTGGACGGATTGAAGGTCGATTTCCTTGATTACGTCATGCCGTCGGTTGACGAGCCCCGCGGACGCCTGACGCATGATTTCATCCGCGAACTCTCCGCCGCCATCCGCAAGTCCAAAGCGGACGCCCTGATCGAATTCCGCCAGAGTTACGCCACGCCCGCCATGCTCCCTTACGGCACTCAATTCCGGGCCGGAGACGTCCCGTTCGACTTCATCGACAATTTCCAGCGGCTGGCGCAAATCCGCATCAGTATCGGTGACGGCGTGCCGATTCATGCCGATCCCATGTACTGGCATCCGCGTGAAACAGCCGCCAATATTTCGCGCCACCTGATCGCGTCTCTGCCGGGCGTGCCGATGCTGTCAATGGATTTGACACGCCTCAGTGTATCGGAAAAGCTGATTATCGCGCACTGGCTCGATTTTTACCGCTGCCACCGTGCCACGCTCAACCTCGGCAAATGGGAAATCCGTTACGGCGCCGCCGGTGTGAACTGGGCGGCCGTTACCGGCGAACAGGAGCGAATCGTCATTCTGGCCGAGCCGCACTGTCTGGCCGAAGCACTCGGCAACAGCGCGGGGACCCGATATCTACTGAACCTGACCGCCGAACCGCTCAGCCATCCGAATGCAAAAGCGTTCGATCACTCCGGGGAAACGGTGAACGGCGCCGCCCCTTCGGGCGGTTATTTACAGCTCTGATAAACGGTTTTCAACGGAACGCCGGCGGCCTCCGCCGCCCGGCGGCAATCCTCGTATTCCGGGGAACGGCTGACCTCGCGCCCCCGGAACAGCCCGATTTTCACCCGGACCGTTCCGTAAGGCGTTTCGACGTTTTCGAACCGGCGCTCAAGGCAATGGCGCAGGACCGGGTATTCACGGATTCCAAACGTACTGCTCTCGGTGAACAGCAATTCCACCACGGCGTCTTTCCGTTCCCGCGCCACCAGCACGGAAAGCATGGCAGCCGGGCGCTGTTTTTTCATCATGATCGGCGTCGTCCAGACATCCACGGCGCCGGCTCCGGCCAGCAGTCCGCACAGATGCCCGATCACTTCCGGAGTGGAATCATCGATATTGGTTTCCAATAAAATCACCTCGTCTCTTCCGGCGGCGCCGCGAGCGGTATCCTCATAGAGCAAGGCCCGCAGCAGATTGGGGCGTGTTTTGTAGGCATGCCGTCCAAAACTGTCGGCAGTAGCGACGATTTCGGACTCCGCGCCGATCTCCGCTTTCGGCCAGGCCGCCAACAAGGCGGCTCCGGTGGGTGTGACCATTTCAAACGGTTCGGCGTCGCAGGGACGGGATTTAAGGCCGACCAGAAGGCGGGCGGTCGCCGGAGACGGCACCGGATAAATACCGTGGGAACAACGGACCACGCCCGAACCGGTCGGCAGGGTGGAGACGGATACGGCGTCGATTTTCAGCAGGTCAAACGCCAAACAGCAACCGACGACATCGACAATCGAATCGACGGAGCCGACTTCATGGAAATGAACGTCGTCAGGCGCGATCCCATGAATCTGCCCTTCCACCTCCGCCAGCGCGGTAAATGTCGCCAGCGCAAGAGCGCGGGCGCGCTCCGGCAACGCGCTTGCCGTGATAAGTCCGCGAATCGCCCGGAAGGTACGCCCGTGGCTGTGATCATGTTCATGGCCGTGTTCGTGATCATGACCATGGCCGTGCGCATGATGATGTTCATGCACTACCACCCCGGCCTGTATGCCGTTGATGCCGAACGACTCAAACGGGGCAGTCCGGATTTCGAACTCCCCCGGGATCAGCTCCCCCACCAGACGGTTCAGTTCCTTGACATCCGCCCCCAGCCCGATCAAAGCCCCCAGCAGCATGTCACCGGAGGCTCCGCCGACGCTGTCGAAACGTATAATTCTCATAATAGTTTGTCCTGATTCCAATGTAAAATTGTTATGCTTCCGAATAATAGTAACGCCGGTTGCGCGGTTAGTCAATCCGGATTTCAATTTCTGCACAATTTTATTTATTTCCGCTTGATATTTCAGAGATCTCATAGTACAATACGGTTTATTCAAAAGAGATGGAGACTGTAAAGAATGAGATTTTTGTGGGTTCTGGCCCTGTTGGGCGGCATGATTCATGCTGCGGAGATCGCTGTAACGTCAAAAGGCATTGAATTCCGCAATCCGGTACTGTCCCAGGATGGCGAAAATATAAAAATCACAACCGTCTACGGCGACAAAATCATTTCCATCAATGACCTCGACCCGGTCGAAATCCAGGCCGGAAACAAAATTTACAAAGATTATAAACTGGAAAAAATCGGACCGGAGCAAATCGTCATTGCCCGCGACGGCATCACCATTCGAATTAAAGCCGGGGAATTGAATAATGACTTCCGCCGCCTGTTCGGATTTCCGGTTCAGGAATCGGCCGCACCCGAAGTCCCCGCTGACGCCCCCGCCGATAACAGCCAGGCGGATGAAGCCCCGCCAGTTGCCAAAAGCGCTTTCTATCTGGCCGGTGAAAGTTTCCGTGAAGAACTGATTCACGCCCGCGGGAACTTCACTCCGCCCTCGTCCCCGCCCCCGGTACGGGAGCAACCAAGGCGCTATGAAACGCAGCAGTCTCAAGCCAACCCGAATATCCTTCGGAATATCGTCTTTATCAAGGACGAGGACAAAAGCGCCGGAAGCGGTTTCATCTGCAGTCTGTGGGGGGTGCCGGTGATCGTCACCAACGCTCACGTGTTTGCCACCGCGGAAAAACCCGTAATCACGGACGGCATGTACAACCAATACCAGCCGCAGGCGGTCCTGGTGTCGCCGAATCGCGACATCGCCATCATCAAAATCGACCTTCCTTCCAATGCCACTCCCCTGCCCCTTGACTACCAGGTGGAAAAACTTCAACCCGGCGCCCAGCTCACGGCCTACGGCAACGCTCTCGGCGACGAGGTCGCAATCAATGCCAACGGCACCCTGCGGGCCATCGGTCCCCTCCGGGTCGAAATCACCGCCCCGATCGTCAACGGGCACAGCGGCGGACCGATTCTGGTCGCGGGCAAAGTGATCGGGGTCAACACTTCGGGCAGATTGGTAAACAGCAATGTCTGGATGACGGATTCGGAATATGAAACCCGTCACAAAACAGTCGGACGCAAGGTGATCGAGAAACCGGTCATCCGCCGGTTCGGCACCCGCCTCGACACTCTGGTCCCGAACGTATTGGAAGTCTTCGACGCCGAAATGCAATACCATGACCTCAAGTTCTACCGTACTCTCGTCCAGGCCGCCAATATCTTCCTCCTTGAAGCAAAAGAGCACAAAAATCCGTTGGCACCGGAAGCAGTGGCAAACCGTATTTTCTCCTCGCTCGGCGATTTTTACAATTACCGGAGCCATGTCAAATACATCAACGATTTGTTCGAAAACCGCATCAAAATGCTTGATTTTCTGTTCGCGACCGCCAACATCTCGTTGAACCATGCGTCCGAACAGGAAAAACAGAACGCGCAGCAAATGTTCCGCCTGATCAATCAGTACCGCAAGGAATTTTACGATTGCCCCGTCTGTACCGGACGCGGCCAGGTGGCCAATCCGAATGCCGAAGTCAGCAACAACCTTCATAACAAATACACCGCCTGCAAAGACTGTGACGGACAAGGCCGGAGCCATGCGGTTTTTTATGACTTACCACGCGGCTTCAGCCCCGGCCTGATTCCGATCGGACAGGGATCATTCGGCGGCATGCGCACCGGTTGGTCGCAGGCCATGACAAAAAATAGCCTGAAAAACGAAATATATTGGCGTACCACTGATTTCGCCGGAGTCATTACCATGCTTGAATTCGATCGAAACCCAACCGTCAACGCCCGCAATACGGAAGCATTTTTCGTGACGGACAAACTGGCGGAAATCACGCTGGCATTCGACTACTCCACCAGCCTGCTGGAACAGCTCGAAGGAGCGTTGAGCAAACTGTTCGGAAAAGCGGTTCACAAATTCAAAAACGAAAATCTTGAAAAGATTCTATTCAAAAAAGACGGTCAAACCGTTGAACTATTTTGGTCTACCTTCATCAATGAAGGGCGGATTACCGTTCGCTGGTACAGCAACACGCTTTTTCACCTCAAACACCTGCTGGTTAACGATATGGGCGACTTGCCCCATCTCCGGATCAAAATGGACCGGAATGCACAGAAAAACCAGCCCCTTGAATCCGATCATGGAGTCGATTTCCTCCGTTCTGTTGACCGGAATGCGCAGAAAAGCACTCTCCCGTCATCATCACCCCGCCCCGACAATTCCCGGCGTACTTTTCGGTAAGTAACTTCCGCCCCCTTCAATGCGTGGACCATTTCCGGGCTCAAAAATAAAACTGATTTTTGAGCTCAATCCTTTTATTTTCATTAAAAAAATGAGAAAAAACAGAATCCATGCTTGCATTATTTCATAAATAGTTGAGATGCAACAGATGAACGGAAGCGCCGCCGATTCGGCCCCAGGCGTCAAATCCGCCGCCACGCCGGTATCCCCAACCCCGGTACAATTCATGACCCTCGACAGCATTGTACCTTATTTGAGCTCCACGGTCGCCGGAAACGCCCGTGAAATGGCGCCCGGAACAGAGATGCTCCAAGCGGTCAACACCGACTTCTCCGCCACTTCCGAAGCGCCGGAAACCCTGGACTTCCTGACGGTCGGCGAAGATACGGAGCCCGGAGAAGAAAGCAATCTGTTCCAGATTCCGGCACAGCCGGTGAAAATGTTGAAATCCTTTTTCAATGAAAACACCGATCTGTTCTCCGAATTGAACATCCCCGTCGCCTTCATGCCGGAAAAAGCGGATATGTTCAAGAGTGATCTGGAATTGATTCTGGACGAAATGG
Source organism: Lentisphaeria bacterium UBA5247 (assembly GCA_002408885.1). Lineage (GTDB taxonomy): Bacteria > Verrucomicrobiota > Lentisphaeria > Victivallales > Victivallaceae > UBA5239. Next base: position 110,823 of record DHTZ01000078.1, read on the forward strand.
CTGGCGCCTGACCGCCCTGCCGGACTTCATAAAAACAACCATCTCCGCCGGATCAATCCGGCGGAGGCGGTTGCGTTTCAATATTCACGAACAAATGGGAAAACCGGTATTATTTCCACTCCGAATAAGGAGTTACGGCCAATGAACCGTTCGAGTAGCGCCGGTCATGGCTGACTTCTTCACCCAGCCACGGCGGCACCGTGAACTCGTCGCTCTCGGAGCTGAGTTCCAGCTCGGCTACCACCAAACCGGCGTTGCTGTCATCGTATTCGTCCACTTCCCAGAGACGGCCGTCATGCAGAACGATATGGCGGGTCTTGGAAATGACGTTGGTATCGCACAGCGTGGTAATGATCCGGTTGGCTTCATTGACCGGGATTTCATATTCGTATTCATCGCGGCTGATTCCGGCGCTGGGGCCTTTCAGGGTCAACCAGGCGCAGTCGCCAGCGATCCGGGCCCGGATGGTCACCCGCCCGAAAGCCGTGCGGATATAGGCCTGGCTGATATGGATGCTGCTTTCAATCCCCTGACGCCAGCCATCGTTGTTTACCAAAAATTTGCGTTCGATTTCTTTCAGCATGGGAACCTCTCTTCAAAAATTGACAATCGGAAAAAACGGCAGAAAACCTTCCGCGTTAAAATTAAGCAATCCGAACTGGAATCCCGCACCGTCCGCCACGTTCACCAGCCCCACCTGAGCTCCTTTGCCCGTGGTATTCACCAGGCCGAGCTGAAATGCCGACGAGCGCGGACCCGCCACATTGACAAAAGCCATCTGGAAGCCTCCCATCCGCTTGCAGAGGTTGACCGGGGCAAACTGCATGCCGTTGACCCGGTCGGTGGCCGAACAGAACAACGAAAGTTCCAGTCCATGAACCCGCACCCGACCGGAAGAAATCGGCAGGCCGATTTTGACTCCGTCGACATTGGTCCGGTTGACGCTGCGGGGGACGTCGAACCAGATTCCCCAACTGAGGATTTTCCAACGCTGCCGGGTTGCCTCGCTGACCCGTTCGGTCGAGGCGGGCTGCGGCAGGTCTTCACGCGCAGTTTCCTGCGCCACGGCTGCAAACGGCGTCATTACCGTCAACATGGCGACCATGACAAACCATTTTTTCATAGACTGAATCCCTGTTGAACTCACATATATTGCTTTAACAATGCTTCACGGCCGAGCGGACTGAAATAGGCCGCCGGAATATCCAGAATCGTCAACGCGCCCTTGCGTCCTTCTTTCTTCATGCGGACCGCGGCACGGGCATGAGCCACCAGCACGCTGGCGGTAGCGGCGGGGTTGCTGCCCCAGTCGCAGTGGTATTCGACCCGGGCGGGGCTGCCGTCCGCGGTTTTTCCCGCGGCGATCACGCTGCCGCCGTGCGGAAACCCGCCGAAGCGTTCATTCAATTCTTCCTGGCTGACAAAATTCACCACCGTGCGGTAGGGCGCAAAATAATTCGGCATGGTGCAGATGGCTTTTTCGACCTTGCCCGCGTCAGCCCCTTCTTTCAGTACGACGAAACATTCGCGCCAGTGCATCTGCCCCGCGCGCAACTGCGGATTCGAGCCCGAGCGGACTTCTTCGATCGCCGCCGGTTCCGCGTGGGTGTACTGCCGTCCGTCCTGAACGCCCGGGATACGGCGGATCGCATCGGAATGCCCCATGCTCAAGCCCCCGGCCTCGCCCAGTCCGTAAAACCCGTAGGCTCTGGTACCGGGCAGGAAAGACGCTCCGAGGACCCGTTCCAATGAAAAAATACCGGGGTCCCAGCCGGTTGAGATCACCGCCACCTGGCCGGACTTCCGGGCGGCTTCATCCATCTTGCTGAAGTAGTCCGGGATTTCCCCGTGGTTGTCAAAACTGTCCACCGTGGAAATATGGGCGGCGAACGCCGGGCCCTGTTCGGGCAGATCGGTGCTGGAGCCGCCGCAGAGAATGGCGACATCCGGCTTCAATGCCTGCTTCCAGCCCTCGATATCGGCCACGGGCAGAACCGGGATTCCGCTGCCCGCCAGTTCCTGTGCCACGCGCTCCGGGGTGCGCGATACGATTCCCGCCAGTTCCATATCGGAATTTTCTTTCAGCGCCGCCGCGACTCCACGTCCGACATTGCCGTAACCGACGATCAAAACACGAATTTTACTCATTTAAAGTTTATTCTCCTGATTAACACCATATCTGCTAATTTATCATAACTTCGGAGAAATATCAATACTCGTTACATCTGTTTTTTGGATTTCGCCGCCTTGTAGGCCACCCAGCCGTCGCGAAGTTCCTTGCCGTGGGCAAACTCCTGTTCAAATCCGTCGAAGTCTCCGGCGGCGATCATTTTCCGAAGATGGGACAGGCGGTTTTCAAACGATTCAATCGTTGTCAGAGCCGCTTCGCGGTTGTTTTCGATAATCTCGCGCCACATCCGGGGCGACGACGACGCAATCCGCGAGGTGTCGCGAAAACCGGTCGCGCAACCCGAGAAGCGCAACTGCCGGTCGTGTTCGTCCGGACAATCCAGCACCGCCTGAGCCAGCGCCAGCGCCACCACGTGCAGCATGTGGCTGGTATGGGCCACCAGTACGTCATGCGCTTCCGGGGCAAGTTCCACCACCCGGACTCCGATGCTCTCCCACAACCGGCGGACTTCCGTAAACGCATCGCCATTCGTCCCGCCGGTCCTGGTGACGAAAGCCTCGGCATTGTCGTACAGGGCGGGGAACGCCGCCTCGCAACCGCTTTTTTCGGTCCCGGCCATCGGATGGCTGCCGACGAAGTGAACGTTGCGCGGCTCCAGGTACTTTTCGCCTTGTTCCACAATCACCTGTTTGACACTGCCGATATCGGTAACGATGCTCCCCGGCCGCCAGCAATCGGCATATCCGGCGATAAAATCCTTGATCATGGGAATCGGCAGGCAAAGCACCGTGATATCCGCCCCGGCGATGGCGTCTTCCACCCGGTCAAACGCTTCGTCCACCACGTCGTGCTCCAGCGCCCAGGCGTTGACGCCGGCGCGCCGGTTCCAGCCGATTCGATGGTATTCCCTGCCGCGCAGCGCCATGCCGAGCGAAGCACCGAGCAGTCCCAATCCAATGATCGCCACATTTTTTTTCTTTTTATTCAAACAATCGTCCGCCATGTCGTCTCCAGTTTTGCAATAAATATCCGGTTTTCACCAATAGCCGCTCCGCCGTTGCGCCTGGGCAATTCCGGGGAAATTCCGAAAGCGGCGCGTTTTTGGAAATTTCGAACGGAGTAGCGGCCGGGCAGCCGCCGGAAAATTTCCGGATGCTGTTTTCCCGGAATCGCCGAGAGCAGCGGGCTCAGTTGTGAAATTACCGCCTTAATATAGCATGAGGTGAAAAAAACCACAATTTATTATTTCCAAAGTATTGAAAAAAAACATTACCAATATATAATATTAAACCTTCGGCTGGTTTAAGTCAAGTGGTTTTTGAACTTTTAGTCCGGACAATATGAAAACTTGAGGAACTTTACGATTATGGCGTCAGGAATACTGAATAAAGTATCGATTGCAATTGCTTCCTTCGCAACGGCGGGAATCATTGCAGTACACGGACAAGCCCCCCCGCCGGAACTCCCGGCCACCGCAACCACCGCGGAACAGGAAGTGCTGGTGGAACAGCTCCGCTCGCTGCTGGCCCCGTCAAAACTGGCGGAACAGAAAAGAGCCCGGCGCCCCCCTGCCAAACCGTATTACAAAATCATCCCGGGAATTGACGGCTATTCGACGTTGGTTTACCGTTTCCGGTACGTTGAAGCCAACAAGGAAATGGTTAACGCCGCCGAAAGCACCATTTCCAGCCAAGGCATCGTGGAACGCACTTCCGAGCAGAACATGCTGGTCGTTCACGACCGGACCGATAAGATGGATGAACTCGTGAACCTGATGATTTCGCTCGACGTCGAAGCGCCGCAGGTCCTGGTCGAAGCCAAGGTGGTCGAAGTCACGCTCGGCGACGGCATGCAGCGCAACCTTGACTTCGCCATGAGCCGCCACGACACCACCACCGGCACCGGCGGCACCACCAAAGACCTGAACTCCACCGCAGGCACCTCCACCTCGATCCAGGGACAGCCCAAGTCCGACACCGGACTGACGCTCGACTGGTTCCCCTATGTGTCCGACAACAAGAACTTTCAGGTCACGCTCCAGTGGCTGATGCACGGACAGCGCGCCAAGATCCTGTCCGCCCCCAACATCATCGTCTCCCGGAACGCCACCGCCACCATCACCACCGGTGAAGAAGTGCCGATCCAGAGCAGCCAGACCACCTCCGGTACCGTCAGCAACTCCACCACCTACAAACAGGTCGGCGTGATTCTCGAGATCCAGCCCAAATACATCAACGAAGACATGGTTACGCTGGCCATCAACCCGCAGGTGTCGAACATCACCAGTTATTCGCAGATCAAGACCGGCGACACGTCCTACGCGGTCCCCAGCATGTCCATCCGCAAAATCGAAACCACCCTGAATGTCGCCGACGGACAGGTCGTGATGATGGGCGGCCTTTATTCGGACAAGGAAACCCTGAACGAAGAACGCATCCCGTTCCTCTCCGACATCCCATACTTCGGCGAATTCTTCACGTCCAAGAACCGCGGCCGGGAATTGATGCAGCTGATCTTCTTCATCCGCGTCACCATTCTTTCAAGCGACGATATTCCGCAGACCGCGCTTTACGACATCGGCGCCCAGGCCGAACAGATGCGCGACCTCGGCAAGACCATTCAGAACTCCAAGGAGATCTTCCCGGAAGACCTGGATGCAAACAAGACCACCCTTGAGCAGATCAAGAAAGAGTTTCTCGACAAGAACAATCCCCCGGAATAAGGTGCGTCCGTGATGAAGTCCAAACGCAAAATGCTGATAAAAATACTCCTCGTCCTGATCCTGTTGGGCGGCGGATTCGGCGGCTACAAATGGTACCATCTGTACCGGGTCAAACAGGCGAAAGCCGTCGGCAAGGAACACGCGGACCAGAGCAAGGTGCCGGACCGGATCTTCACCCTGAAGCGCGACGACCTCGTGCTCGGAACCCTCCAATCGGGGACGGTCAACGCCCAGAAGAAGCACAAGCTGTCGCTCCAGGCGTCTTTCAACACCAAACTGGCCTGGGTCATCGCCGAAAACACGCAGGTGAAAAAGGGCGATCTCCTCGCGGAGTTCGAAACCGAAGACCTGATCGACCGGATCGACGACCTGAAAATTCAAGTGGAAAACCACGAGAAAGAACTGGCGGTACAGCTCGAAGAAGAAAAAATCACCATCAGCAGCAACCGCGCCAGCATCAAAGAGGCGCTCGACAAGGTCGTGGACACCGAGAACAACCTCCGCAAATACCGCCGGATCGAGCGGAGCAAGGAACGGGACAAGCTTGAGCTGGCGGTGGACAACTACATCGTAGCCCTTGACGAAGCCGATTCAACGCTGAGAAAAAAGAAAAACGACCTCTCCACCTCGTCCGGCTCCCAGGACGAACAGGAAAAGAACAAACAGGAACTGGCCAAACTCGAAAGCAAGATCGAAACCGAAAAGAACAACCTGAGCAACGCCGAACGCGACCTGACCCTGTTCAAACGCTACAGCAACCCCAGCAAAATCATTTCGCTGGAAAACGCCCTCGCCCAAGCACAGCTCAACAATGAACGCGTCAAGATTCAGACCAATTCCTCCCTGATCAACAAACGCCGCCACATTTCCAACATCCGCCGCAACCTGCGCAACACCCGCACCCGCCTCGAACGCCATCAGTCCTATCTGGACATGATGAAGCTGGAAGCCCCCGTGGACGGCGTCGTCATCTACGGCGACCCGGACGCGCGCTGGGGGAACGTCGAAATCAAGCTCGGCATGGACGTCGGCAAAAACCGCATCCTCATGACCATTCCCGATATGAAAAACCTGGTGGTGGACTTCGACCTGCCCGAACAATTGCGTTCCAAAGTCACCGAGGGCAATACGGTCATCATCACCCCCGACTCGCTGAATATCCTGAAAGTTCACGGCAAGATCAGCCAGATCGACACCCTCCCCGTCAACCAGAGCTATTGGGACCGCAACTCCCCGAAGATCTATAAATCGGTGGTCCGCTTTGACGAACAGCATCCGCAACTGGTCAGCGGCATGAGCGTTCAGGTCAACATCGTCACCAAAACACTGAAAGACATCCTCTATATCCCGGTGGAAGCGGTGTTTGAGGACAAGGACCGGTTCATCGTTTACAAGCGGACATTCGGCGCGCCGCAGGAAGTCACCGTCAAAATCGGCGAATCCAACGACAGTTATGTTCACATTCTCGAAGGACTCCACGAGGGTGACGAAGTGTACCTTTATCGTCCATTCCAGAAAAAAGGACAGGAAAACTCCTGACGGCCCCATGAAGCAAGCCACGAAGCAAGCCATGAAAGAAGCCCCGGTCGTCCGGCTTGACGACATCCGCAAAACCTATCACCTGCCCGCCATCGAGGTGCCGGTCCTGAAAGGGGTGAACCTGTCGGTATGGCCGGGCGAATTCGTCGGCATTATGGGAACGTCCGGTTCCGGCAAATCGACCCTGCTGAATATCCTCGGGCTGCTGGACCTGCCGAGTTCCGGCACCTATCTGCTGGACGGACAGGAGGTACAGACGTTTTCCGACGCCGAGCTGGCGGTGATCCGAAACCGCAAGATCGGGTTTATTTTCCAGTCGTTCAACCTGTTTCCGCACCTGACCGTGGAGCAGAACATCGAAGTCCCGATGGTTTACGCCGACATGCCGCGCCGCGCCCGCCGCGAACGCGCCCGCGTTCTCGGCGAACGCGTCCGCCTCGGGCACCGGCTGAAACACCGCCCGAACGAACTGTCCGGGGGGGAGTGCCAGCGGATCGCGGTGGCGCGGGCGCTCAGTAATTCGCCCTCGTTCCTGCTGGCGGACGAACCGACCGGGAACCTGGACGAGAAAACCAGCGGCCAGGTCATGGAGTTTTTCCACGAACTGAACCGGGAATCGAAAATGACCATCGTCATGGTGACTCACAACCCGGCGCTGGAACACACCTTTCACCGCGTGATCCGCCTCAGGGACGGTCAGGTGGTCGACCGGAACGGCAACCCGATCCAGTTCAATACGGACGACCGTTCCGCGGAAACAGGGAGGTGACGCCATGTTGGTAGGCGATCTGTTCAGGCTTTCTTTCCACAATCTGCTGCTGCATAAAATGCGTTCGCTGTTGACGTCGCTCGGGGTTATTTTCGGGGTCGGCAGCGTCATCGCCATGCTGGGAATTTCGGAAGGCGCGCGCCTGCAGGCGCTGTCGCAGATCGAAGCGATGGGAATCGACAAGATTATTCTGCATTCCCAGAAGCCGCCGGTCGCCGGTACCAGCCAGGGGTCTTCGAACATCAGCAGGGTCGAAATTTTCGGACTGACCAAGGCCGACTTCAAACACATCAATCAGATGGACAACGTCGAATTCATCACCCCGGTCCGCGATTCCCGCCAGAATGTCAGCAAAGGGCTGATCCGGGTGGACTCCAAACTGGTCAGCGCCTCTCCCGCATTTCTTACGGAATCCGGCTCCATCATCAGCAAAGGGCGCTGGCTGACACAGGCCGATTCGAACAGCCAGCAGATGGTATGCGTCATCGGCAACACGGCCAAGCGGCGACTGTTCAACCTGGGCGAAACCGACCTCGTCGGCAAGACCCTTCGAGTGGGAAATCAATATTTCCGGATCGTCGGAATTCTGGAGAACCACCTCGGTACCCAGTATCCGGGAATCGGCAGCCCCAACGACCTGATCATCATTCCGGAAGGCACTTCGGACGCGCTTTATTCGAACTATGCGGGTATCCGCGAGGGCGGTCAAAACCGTGTGGAAATCGTGGACTACGACCTGCTTATCGTCAAAATCCGCGATACCATGCACATTGACGACACCTCCAAGCGGATCAGCGCCTACCTGACCAAGTCCCATAAAAAGACCCGGGACTGGGGCATCCTCGTCCCTTACGACCTGCTGCTCCAGCAGGAACAGACCCAGAACATCTTCACCATCGTCATGGCGTCGATCGCCGGCATTTCGCTGATCGTCGGCGGGATCGGGATCATGAACATCATGCTCGCCAGCGTATTCGAACGCCGCAAGGAAATCGGCACCCGCCGGGCCCTCGGCGCGCTGAAAGGCGACATCCTCGGCCAATTCCTGATCGAAACCGTCTTTCTGACCACCATGGGGGGGATCATCGGCATCGGCGTCGGCGTCAGCATCTCTTCGCTGATCACCTACTATACGGGCATGCCGACCTTCTGCAGTTTGTGGAGCATATTGCTGTCATTGCTGATTTCGAGTTTTGTCGGAATCGTGTTCGGCACCTACCCGGCCTGGAAAGCGGCCAACCAGAACGTCATCGAAGTGCTCCGCGCGGAATAACCCGGTTTTCAGTTTTTCCGAATAAATTCGGCATGATACTGGAAAAGCGCCAATTCGGTAGTAAATTAATAAACGATTAATTTTTTTAACGAGGACTTGGAATAATGCCTGCATATGAAGCTGTTATCGGACTGGAAACTCATGTCCAGATCAAAACCGGAAGTAAAATGTTCTGTTCATGCCCCAACAAATACGGTGAACCGCCGAATACGCTGGTTTGCCCAATCTGCATGGGCTTCCCCGGCGCCCTGCCGGTCCCGAACAAACAGGCCATCCGCAAAACCGTCGAATCCGGCATGCTGCTGAATTGCCGGATCGCGCCTTACAGCAAATTCGACCGTAAAAACTATTTCTATGCGGATATGGCCAAGAGTTTTCAGCTTTCTCAGCTCGACCAGCCGCTCTGCCTCGGCGGCAAGGTCCGGATCGGCGGCAAGGGATTTTCCGGCGCGGACATCCCGGAGCGTGAAGTCCAGTTGAACCGCATCCACCTCGAAGAAGACGTGGCCAAGCTCAGCCACAAAGGCAATGCCACCACCGTCGATTTCAACCGTTGCAGCCTGGCCCTCATGGAGATCGTGACCGAACCCGACCTGCGCAGCGCCGACGAGGTCTATTGCTACCTGACCAACCTCAAGCAGATTCTCCAATACGGCGATATCAGCGACTGCGACCAGGAAAAGGGCCAGATGCGCTGCGACGTCAACGTGTCGATCCGTCCGGTCGGCAGCGACAAGCTCGGCACCAAGGCCGAAATCAAAAATCTGAACAGTACCCGCGCGGCCCACCGCGCGGTCGAATACGAAATCTGGCGCCAGGTGAAAGAACTCGAAGCCGGCGGCTCCATCGTACAGGAAACCCGCGGCTGGAACGACGATACCGGTGAATCCTATTCCATGCGCAACAAGGAAACCGTGGACGATTACCGCTACTTCCCCGAACCCGACCTGATGCCGGTCTATCTGACCGACGCCTATATCGGGGAAATCCGCGCCGCCCTGCCCCAACTGCCGGAGCAACTGCGCGAACGCTTTGTCCGCGAATACGGTTTAACCGAATACGACGCTCAGGTGTTGACGCAGGAAAAAGCCTTGGCCGATTATTTCTGCAAAGCCGTTCAACTGGTGAAAAACCCCAAAATACTGTCGAACTGGATTCAAACCGAACTGCTGCGCGAGCTCGCCGCCGCCGGAGCCACCATCGGCGCATGCCCGGTATCCCCCGATAAACTGGCGGAACTGGTATCGATGATCGACGCGGGAACCATCAACGGACGCATCGGCAAGGTTGTTTTCACCGAAATGTTCACCACCGGCAAGGACGCCAAAACCGTGGTTGATGAAAAAGGACTGGTACAGGTCAGCGATTCCGGCGCGATCGAAACGTTCGTCGATCAGGTCATCGCGGAAAATCCGAGCCAGGTCGAACAATACAAGTCCGGCAACCCGAAGGTGATTCAATTCCTGGTCGGCCAGACCATGAAGCTCTCCAAAGGCAAAGCCAACCCCCCGATGTGCCTGGAACTGTTGAAAAAGAAATTGGACTGACGGGATAACCATACCGTGGACAAACTCAAAGAAGACATCGCCTATTTCATGCGGCGGCTGTATCGGCAGCAGTTGACGACGACCAGCGGAGGGAATATCTCCGCCCGCCTCGGCGACTATGTATTGATCACGCCGTCCGGCCTTGACAAAGCGCGTCTTTGCGCCGACGACATCGGCGTGGTCGGTTTGACCGGTGAAATGCTGGGCATCCCTTTCAAACCGTCCATTGAAAACCGGATGCACCTTGAAATCTATGCCCGCCGTCCGGACGTGAAAGCCATTGTCCACGCCCACCCCGCGGCCGCCAGCAGTTACGCCGCCACGTCCACCCCGTTGAATACCCGGCTGCTGGCCGAGTCCTACGTCATACTGGGAAATGTAGCGGTAGCGGGCTACCGCTGCATCGGCAGCGAAGCCCTGGCCCGGGAAACCGCGGCGACGGCTGAAACCGGCTGCAACTGCATCCTGATGCGCAACCACGGCGCGCTGGCGCTGGGCGGTTCGCTGCTGGAAGCGTTCGACCGCCTTGAAGTCATGGAAGCCTGCGCCAAGATCAACCTCAATATTATGGGGCCGCCGGGGAATCCTGTTGAATTACAGGCCGGCGACCTCGATGACCTTGACCGTTTGACCGGACGCAAAAAATAACGCGTTCCGATCCTTCCCGTTTACTGCCACATGACGCACAGCGGACGCGGCAATTGGTAGATAATCCCGTTCGGCGTCAGCTTGCCGTTCGCGGAATCGTAATCAAAGAAAACCAGTTGATCCGAAAATTCATTCGCCGCCGCCAGCATTTTATAGCCCGGCAGGAAATTGATGTCGCGCGGGCTGCTGCCGCCGGTCAATACCAGATCGTGCAGTTCCATGCCGCCGGAACCGTCCAGCCGGTAAACCGCAATGGAGTCAAACCCGCGATTGGTGGCGAAAAGATAGGCTTCATCCTCACTCAAACGAATGGCGGCGGCCTTGGTTTCCACATTGGCATGCGGCGGCAGCATGCTCCGCGTCGCCAGATGCGTGAAACGTCCATCCTCGTAGCGATACGACATCACCGTATTGCCGAGTTCATTCAACAGATACGCAATCCGTCCCGAACGGTCAAACACCAGATGCCGCGGCCCGGAGCCGGCAGGAACCACCGGATTACGGATCACGCCGTCCGCGCGAAGCCCTTTTTCCGGGTCCAGCGGATAGACCATGATCGCGTCAATTCCAAGGTCGACAACACATAAATAACGACCGTCGGGCGTCAGGCCGCAGAAATGCGGATGCGGCCCATCCTGCCGGGCCTCATTGGGCCCCTTCCCTTCGTGACGAACCTGCTTGGAACGCTCGACAATCCGGCCTCCGACGAGTTTGAATTCCGCGAAGTTACCGGTCAGGTAATTGGCGGCATAAAGATATTTCCCGGCGGGATCGGTGATCACATAGCAAGTGCTCAGCCCATCCGCGGGCATGCGGTTAAGCGGCGTCAGCGAACCGTCGCGCTGAATGGCAAAGGAAGCCACGCCCCCTTCGTCGCCGATTGAACAAGTACTGAACAGATATTTGCGGTCCGGCGAGAACGCGAGGTAATTCGCCCGCGGCAGCGGCGCAAATGAAATCTGCTCCGGCGCCCCCTCCCCTGCCATCTTATAACCGTATATACCGCCGCCTTCTTTTTCCGAACAGGCGGCCACATAAAAAACCCGATCCGTCATCCTGACCTCTCCTTGAGCGTGAAATCCCTTCATTGATTAACGCCGCATTCCATTAAAACTCAAACATCTCTAACGGCATATTGCCGTACGCAAACCGGCGGCGCAAACCGCAAAGCCGCGCCGCCGGATTATCATCGAACATCCATCGTCAGACAAAAACCACCGGCTTGATCAGGTCGGCAGGCTTATTGTGCATCAACGCCAACCCTTCTTCCAAATGATCGAAGCCCTGGAACGTATGCGTCACCAGCAAACCGGGATCGAAACGTTTGTTCATGACAAGCGCCGCCATGCGTTCCATGCGAACCCGTCCGCCGGGCGTGAGCCCGCCGTTGATCTGCTTGTGGCCCATGCCGACGCCCCACGCTTCCCGCGGAATCCGCAGAAATTCGCCTTCGCCGAAATAATTGACGTTGCCGATCACCCCACCGGGCTTACAGATACGGACCGCCTGTTCCAGTACTTCGGAGGGGCCTCCGGCGATAATGACATGATCGGCGCCGCGCCCGCGGGTGGCATCCAGAATCTGATCGACGATATCCCCGTTTTTATAATTGATGATATCCGTGGCGCCATATTTCCGGGCAACTTCTGCGCAAAGCGGACGGCTGCCGACGGCAAAGAGGCGCGCCGCGCCGCGCAGTACGGCCCCGGCCACCGACATCAGCCCGACCGGGCCGATCCCGATCACCACCACCGTAGAACCGAAATCCACCTGAGCCAGCTCAACGCCATGAAAGCCTGTCGTCACCATATCCGGCAGCATGACCGCCTGCGAAAGGCTCATGCCGTCCGGGATCAAGGCAAGGTTCATATCGGCGTCATTGACATGAAAAAGTTCCGAGAAAACCCCGTCTTTAATATTTGAATACTTCCAGCCGCTCAACATCCCTTCCGAATGCTGTGCGGGCACGCCTTCCTGAATCGCCTGCGTCCGCCAGTTCGGAGTAATTGCGGGAACAATAACTTTGTCACCGACTTTGAAATCCATCACGCCGCAGCCGACTTCAACGATCTCGCCCACGGCTTCATGGCCGAGTACAAGGTTCTGTCTTTCGCCGAGAGCGCCCTCGTAAACGGTGTGAATGTCCGATGTACACGGAGCCAGTGCCAGCGGTTTGATGACAGCGTCCAATACGCCGCAAGCTGGCCGCTCTTTCTGAATCCATCCGGTCTGTCCGATTTTCAACATTGCCAATGCACGCATAATAAGCTCCCTTTTGTTTTTGACCTGCTATGCCGATACCGAATTTACGCTCCAGAGAATCAGCAAACGCCACCGCTGCTGCAAAGCCCCGCCTTCCTGAAAAACAGGCCGGACTTGTCTTCACAAAGCCAAGGCATTTACCTATTACACTATACACGCCCATGCCGTCCTGTCAAGTCGCAAAATCCGTTTTAATCATACGTACGGCAGCGACAGACGCAATCGCAAAAGCGGCAAGGACTCCAAGATGCTCAAACGAAACATCCATGAATTCGCGATCACAATCCGTCTAACAGTTCAAAATATGCTTTCATCTGTAAATTCCTTGCCCTTAAATCCCTCGGCAAGCTCCACGGTATTCATATTGCTGATCGGAATGGAGATTTCGGTGCAGGCGATCTCCTCGCCGTCGATGTTCTCCGTCACGCCAGTGACCGTGATGTCCGCGTCGTCGCCAACGAGCTTGTAATTGGTCGCCTCGTTGAAGTCGCTGTCCATCGCCCATGATAAAGTTGACGAACTGTGGTTGTTTTATTATTATGATGTGATATATTATGCGATGCATAGCTTAAAAATAAGGACGACATAGGCTACAAGGCAACCATAGATGCATTCCAATTTGTGAGAAATAGCATTGTTCTTTCTTGCCAACTAATGAATCAATATGCACAAGATGTGTTCAAAGCAAGGGGCGGTCGGATCGGCAGTGGAACAGGTGCTCTTCTTGAAGCATTATGGATGTACAAAATAAACGAAGTATTGTGTTCAGAATGCAGTTCCTATGAAATAGCTTGGTTCCCCAATAATCAGTATCATGATTTTGCTTGTATATTAAAAAACTTCCATTGGAATGAGCATACACGAGAAGGAGAGTTATTTCGCATAGAGGTAAAAAGTATGAACAAAGGGGCAGATGAGTCAAAAGCTCATTTTGATGTTCTTTCTCATGAGCTTAATGATTATGATGCGCTTTTGGTTCTCGTTTGGGAATGGCTACCTGTAGGAGAATTTTATTTTTGCCCACAAGTTGTTGATGTATTTTTTGACGTATCAGTACCCTTGACCGAGTTACACGATGGTCTTCATCTTGCAAGGGGTGGTAGCTTCGTTTTGCCGACCTGTTGCCCTGATGGGTGCGCACCAACCGCCTGCACACATGGCGGTGAACCTCTGAACGCGAGCGGGAAACGGGAGCGCTTATCTGGACCCGAGAGCACTCGTCCCTCTGCGCGAGTTTCTTATGCTGCTAATTTTGGCGGACTTGTGCGAATGTTAAAGACTGATAACATTTCAGCGCGACAAACGTTCAGAGCATTAAGGAAGCAGAGTTGTATTGCAGATAGTTATATTTCTTTTATACATAAAAACTTTCCCTCAGAAGAGTATAATCAGTATACTATAGAGGAATTCCGCTCTATTGCATTGCAGCTTGGATTTGAGATCAATGGATTATCCAAGCAATGCCTACACCAGCAGATTAGAGCAGTCCCGAACTACATGGGATATTTACGGATGCTCTAAAAAATCCAAAGAATGGTTCTTGGGTTTTTGGGAGTACAGCAAGAAATTCATTGTTTGGCTCGCAATATGTTTAGGTATTTCTTCTGCTAATTTTCTAATTTGAAACCAGCTTTTCCGATGTTGTTGAATAAATATAGCCAATTCGTCCTGCTCATCTTTGGGAGGAAGAGGAATTTGCAAGGCAAGCAAATCAGAACTCTGTATTCGAGGCAAAGATGCTCCCCGTACTAGATTAACTGCTTTCTCTAAAATTAAGTCCGATAAAAGTAGTTCAGCCAAGAAATCGGGATTGACTTTTTTAAGGTTAGGCCGGAGGACTAAAATTTCTGTAGAGCAAATACCATTGCGGATAGGGACATCAACTAGAAGAACTTTATTAAGGGCCGGACGCAATCGTCCATATAAAATATCTCCAGTCAGAAAAATCTTTGCATTAGATTTTATTTCTTTTCCACGACATTCCTTAAGATTAACAAGGACACGGGTATTGCTTTGGATATTTTCGAGCCCAATATAGCTAAAGATATCATTTGTATGCTGTTGTGGGTTCATAGTTGTTTTTTGCTCTGTTACAAGATCAGCTAAGCACACCATTGCGTATGGGGTACTTATATCTTTAGCAGATGAATTAATAAAATAATTTGCACTCCATAATTTGCTTTTTTGTAAATTAGTATTGGAAATAATATTCGCAAACATTACCAACCTTCCTTTCTAAAAAAATCTTGAAGCCTTGCAGTAAAGGCATTTATTTCACCGTTTTCTAACGGTCGCCCGGCAGCATCGTAGCCAATATTTTCAATTCCGCCAGTGAAGATTTTATAGTCATACACGGAATCACTACGTTCTTTTTTTGCAAACAATATACTTGTTTTAATGCTTGTTCCATATGGAGAAAACGTTTCTATGGGTAAGCTGACAATCGCACGAACTTTTAATTTTTGGGATATCCATTTTCTGATATTATAAAAAGACTTATTAACAAATATGCTTTCAGGCAAAATAATTCCAAGCTTTCCTCCGTCGCGGAGAAGCTGAATACTGCGCTCAAGCCCTGCTAGCTCCAAAGGGACGTTTTTGAATAATGAATTAAGTTCAAACTCCCCTAAATAGTTAAATGCATCACTAGATAGAACAGAGCCAAAAGGAGGATTGGTCATTACTACGTCAAAGCTATTTGGTTCAATATCGACATAAGACGAGAAAGGGAGTAATGCATCCGTGCATCTAATATTTGAGTGCCCATCACCATTTAAACGCATATCCGTCATGGCAATTCTAACCATTCGTTCACTCTTTTCGATGCCATGAAGCTTGTGATATGCAAATTCATTAAAGACATTGCAATTTTTTACTTGAGAACGCAAATGACTCAAACTCTCAGATAAAAAATGGCCAGATCCACAAAATGGATCTATAATAACCTCTTGTTGCTTTGGGGAAATTACGTCAACTATAAGTTTTACTACCTCATGAGGAGTAAAAAATTGCCCCATCCCAGCTCGCACTGCAGGCTTATAGACATTTTGAAATGCTCTTGCCTTTATATCTAGCGATGAATTTGAAATGTCATACAGCGAAAAAGTATTTGCTATTTTGGATAATGCCACTGAGGATAACTTAAGCCATAACTCCCCCTCGCTCAAACAGCAAAAATAGATCATGATTTTTAGACAGATTCCCAAAAGCGCCATTGCCTACTGATACCCCGATAAATTTGTCTGAGTAATTGATTGAAAAATCTTTTTTTCAACCAATACAATGATGTTTAGACGGAGTTTTTGATTCTGTCAAGTTGTAAACGGAATAATAGGGAGCGAAGCGACCGGTTATGCCGGATTGCGACTTGACAGAATCAAAAACTCCGTTATTGCCGTAGATTGACAACCATATCACGATTTAATTCCGAAAAGCATCAGAAGTGATGATAAATGCTATGAAAAACAAAAACCACGTCATTTATTGATTTGAATCCAGAAAAACGAAAAAAAGACCGAAAAAAGTAAATTTTCAGCTTGCTTTTTCAAAATTTTATTGTATCTTAAACACATATTCTTTCTAAGGTAAAGAATTAAAACGCTCCGGCATAGCTCAGCGGTAGAGTAGGTGGCTGTTAACCACTTGGTCCCTGGTTCGAATCCAGGTGCCGGAGCCAGCTTTGACCATTAGACGAACTGTCAAAGTTAAAATAGTATTTATATTCCCCATCACCCAACGCCACAATCTTTTCAATATTTACCAATAAAGCTTGCCTGAATATTTCCAAATCATCCGGAAACTTCTTCAGCACGTCACTCAAATTGGCTATTTGCTGGAATGCACGCTCTGCCTGTTTGAAAATATCTTCGCTATATTTGGCTATTTCGCACTTCAAATATTCGATCCGTCCGGTATGGCGTTCAATGTCCGTTATTGTTTTTTCCAATTTAGTGTTGAATATAGCCGTGGTTTTATCGGTTAGGTTTTGCGAAAGCATGAAGTTGGCAAGTTTATCTTGTTCGGCCTTGGCTTGGGATAATAAGTTTTGTTCCAGCAATAATTCAGGCTTTAATCTTTCCATTTCGCTCTTTCTTGCGGATTCGATTTCTTCTAATCCTGCTTTCAGGATTTCATCATCAAAGTTAATATTCCGATCCCAAGCCAAAAGCCGCTCCCTGGCGTTGTCCTCGACTTTGGCTGCGGGGACGCGATTTTTACAGTTTACATCATCGGTACACTCGTAATAATGATGTTTTCCTGATTTCGCTGATGCCGGCGACATAAATCGACCGCAATGACAACGCAACATACCTGCCAGAACATAATTCCGCTTTTGAGCCTTTGGTCTTGTTGCATTCTTATGAACAGGCATTTTACCTTGAACCCTTTTAAATAATTCAATATCAATTACTGGAGTGTGCTGGCCGTCATATTCTTTTCCCGCATATATGATCTTACCGAGATAGGCGCGATTGCGAAGCATGTTCAGGATTGATTGTTTGCAAATGTCTGGATATTTTCTCTGAATGTCCTGGGTGGCGAATTTATCGGAAGCGTACATTTCAAATATATCCCTGACAATGGCGCTGCGGTATGGGTCAACATGGAGTTTGTTGTCGCCTTTTTCGCCGCGCTTATATCCGTATGGAGGTTTGCCTACCGGCCATAATCCTTTCTGAGCGATGGATACCATTTTGTTCCTGGTATTCTCTGCGGTCTGTTCGCGTTCAAATTGATTGAATACCTGAAGCATGCCGAGCATGGCCCGACCGGTAGGAGTGGAAAAATCAAGATTACGCTCGGTAACGGATACAAATCCCTTATTCCAACGGTATAATTGTTCGAAGATATGCGCTCCATCTCTAAGTGATCGACTCATTCGTGATAACTTGTAGACACAGAGGCAATCCCAGTCGGCATTGCCAGATTCCAGCTCTGCCATTATTTCCCTGAAAGCTGGGCGGGCCATGTTTTTGCCACTGAAAAACTCATCGGACATTATCTTCAGAACAGAACCGCCATGCTCTTTGACGTATTCTCTGCAAATGTCGATTTGCATTTGAATGGTGGTTTCAGTTTCGAAGTCGCTACCACGCGGCGACACCCTGGCATAGATTAGGTATTTCATAGGTCCAGAAAAGCTGCTGAGCAGGGACATCCCAAGGCTCAATATAATCTTGGACTGATGTATATAAATGGCTATGGCGTTGAGAAGAATCTTCAGAAAGCAGAAAAATGGTTTCATAAGGCTGTGGAACAAGGACTTGAAGAGGCCAAGAAAGCCCTGCAAGACATGAATTACCATTCAAGAAGTTGGTGGAACGCAACAAAATCATTGGAACGTAATATGGATGCGAACTCTTATCTTGATCAAATGGAACGAAAAAGAAAACAAGAAGAGGAGCGACGGCAATATGAGCGCGATCGTTCGGAAATTCAACGTCAACGCAAATAGAAATCCTGTTGCCGATCTAAAGTCCGAAATTCATTTTTCGGACTTTTTTTCCCGCACAATAAAATTAGCACGCAAAATCAATGAAATCTTAATTTTATCTTTATCCGATGCGCAAAATACAGAAGGCAAGAACGCTTTGATATCTTTAAAACGTAACTCATAAGGATTCTCCCGAGGAGAAAAGCGCATGATATCATCCATTTTTACGACTTCGCGTTGCAGGTGTGTCGCCAATTTTTCACCTTGTGAAATGAGTCTCTGAATTGCCTGCGAGTCTGTAAAATTTTTTGTGT
>DHTZ01000087.1 GCA_002408885.1 Lentisphaeria bacterium UBA5247
TCATCGCACTCGTATATGGACAACTTTCCACAAACTTTCCCGCATTTTCCCATGCCCCGTATTTTCCCCTATATACACCTATATGGACAAAAAACAGGCGAATTGATTCATAAGCAAAATTAAGCAAAACCTTTCGTCCATTTTGAGCTCAATGTATTTACGATCATCGCGATCAGTAATTTATAAGGGGGAGCGTTATGGTTGGTCTTTTTGGAATTCCAATCAATGCGGATAGTTGAAAACATCTATTCCTATTGTATATTCAAATCATATTGCAAATATTGACGATGGGAAATGACCGGATGAAGAAGAAAACTGATCTCAGTATAAAAAGCATTGCCGAAATGGTCGGGGTTTCACCAACCACTGTGTCGTTTGTATTGAACGGTAAAGCCGAGAAATTCAAAATTGCCGAAGAAACCCGTGCCAAAATCCTGAAAATCGCCTCTGAATACAATTATCAGCCCAACTTCCATGCCCGCGCAATGCTGGCGAAGAAAACATTTCTGATTGGAGTCATCGTTTACAATATCGACAGCAGTTTCATCGCGCAAATTCTGGCGGGCATCAGCCGGGAGCTCGCCGCCAACGGTTTCCATATGGTACTGGCGGAGTCGCGCCTGCAGCCGGACAAGGAAAACGAAGCTTTTGATTTCATGGCGCAGATCGGTGTTGACGGCTATATTTATGCGCCGGTAATGGACGGTAATCTGCCGCAGATTATCCATGATCCCAAACAGCTTCGTTACAAACCGCTGGTCAGTATTCTGCATCCGGTACCGGACACGCCGGGGGTATTCACGGATCATACCATCGGGGCCGAGTTAATTGCGGAGAAATTATGGAACTCCGGACACCGCAGGATCGCTTATTACGGCGAAGTATCCAAAAAGCTGAATACCCGATTTGATGAACGGTACCTTGGCATCCGCGATTTTTATGAAACCCGGGGATATCAGGTTCCGGTTTTGACGGAAGAACAGATCCTGGAATTCGTCAATGATTATACGGCCATTTTCTGCTTCAGTGACGATCTGGCCGCCCAGTTGTTCATGGTTCTGCAAAAACGCGGTATCAAGGTACCGGATAATATTTCATTGGCCGGATACAGTTTTTCCGATCCCATCCATGCCTATGTCCAGCCGCAGATCACCAGTATTATGGAATACAAGGAGGAGTTGGGCCGGGTTGCGGCGCAGCGTTTACTGGAATTAGTTCAGGATAAAGGATCTTTCCCGGAGCTTTATTCGAAACTCCGCCCTTACCTGGTGGAGGGGGATACGGTCAGAACTATAGAATGAGGATTGGTTTACGCTGGTCGATATAACTCAATCACGCTCAAGATGGCTCGACGCCAGGTTTACACAGAATGAATCGAATCCGGTGTGCAGAATCGGGAACTCAATTATTTATCACGGTGTGCGCGATTGGTGTGCGCGGAAATGAAAAAGCCCTGGCGGATTAGACCAGGGCGGGTGTGTGGGAGTGTTTCAGGAAGATATTTCGGATTGCAGACGGTTGGCGGCGACGGCGCAGTGCTTCTCGTCCTGTTCGATCAGGATGGCGCGGCGGCCGGTCCGCATGGCGGCGACCCCGGTGGTGCCGGAACCCGCGAAAGGATCGATCACCAGATTGCCGGGGGGGCGGCTGGACGTGGTGACCATGTCTTCGATCATAGCGAGGGGTTTCTGGCAATTGTGGACGCGTTCTTTGACGCCTTGAACAAGGTTCCTTCATCACCGACCCTGCGCTGTTAAGCATCCGCCTCGAAGCTACAGACGGCGAAAAAACGTTGCCTGCGGTATTTGAAGACCATAAAATCCGTTGCAGTTTCCCGGTACGGGGCGGCATGGGCTATACGGTTCGGGCGGTTTACGACAACAAACCGGTGGCGGAGTTCCCGTTTTCCACGCGGGAACATGAATCCGGAGAACCGGAAGCGCGAATTCTGGAACCGGACCTGGCAGCACTTGAAAAATTTGCAAGCCTGCCGCATGTCCGGATTGTCCGGGATGAATCGCCGGAACCGGCAAATCTGTTCAACCGCGACGATATTGAAATCAAAGAACATTTTTCCCGGCCGCTGTGGCATACGCCGGTGCTGTTCATCCTGCTGGCGGCGGTGTATCTGCTGGAGCTGATTCTCCGGCGATACTGGAAACTGATATAGGAGATTGCGTCATGAAAAAACTTTTGCTGCCGTTCCTGATCTGTACGATTCTGTCGGCCGCGGCGGGCGACTTCGAAGCCGAACGCGGCAGCCGCGTCTCCTGGGCGCGCCTGAAGTACCCGGTCAAGGGAAGCTCGCGCCACGAGTCCGATTGGGACTGGCACGCTCACCCCACCGGGGACATGCGGATGATTGACTTCATCCGCAGGAACACGACGGTCAACCTGAAAGAAGACTGGAACGTCGTAGACGTGGAGAGCCTCGACAAAATGTGCGCTTTCCCTTTTATCTTCATTCATGGGCAACGCACACAGAACATGTCGCAAGCGGGCAAACGCAACCTCCGGGAATACCTGCTCCGGGGCGGCTTTGTTTTCGTCGACGACTGCGTCTGGCAGAAAAAGGACCCGTATCAGGATGTGCTTTACCAGAGCTTTCTGAGGTTGTTCAAGGAATTGTTCCCGGAAGTCCGGATTCAGCGGGCCGACATGAAACATCCGTTGTTCCATTGCTATTTCAAAATCGATGTATTCCCGCATTGCCAAGGCAAGAACAACGGGATTTCACTGGTTACGCTGAACGAACGACTGATCGACATCATCACTTCCAGCGACATTCATTGCGGCTGGGTGACGGAGAGCTGGTTCGGCGCTCAAAAGACCCGGGAGGCCTATCGCATGGGCGTCAACATTTATGTCTATTCCATGTGCTTCTGACACGAAGGAACGTACAATCCGCCGCCTGAAATCAGTTCATGCGGAGATGCGACCCGCGGCGCAACCCGGCTTACCGGTCGCTGTCCAGTCCATGCGAATAGCGCGATGGCGCATGGCCGGTATATTTCCGGAACACCCGTGAAAAATGAAACGGATTTTCAAACCGAAAATAATCGCTGACTTCCTTGACCTTCATGTTCGGGCTGGAGCGGATCAATTGTCCGGCACGGTTGACCTTGAACTTCATGAACGCTTTCAGCGGCGGCAACCCGAATTCCTGATTGCACAGGCGCGTCAGCGAACTCCGGCTCATGGCGGTTTTCCGGCAAAGGTCGTCCAGCGACGGCGTCCGCCGCAATTCTTCCTCAAATACAGACAGTACCCGTGACAGCGATTTCCGCCCCGCCGAAGCCGCGCAGAAATCACTCCGCAAACTCTCCAGCGGATAGGCGGAGACGCATTTCCAGAACACCGTTTGAAAAAGAGCATTGCGGATATGGAAATTCTTCGGAGCGGCGGGCGTTTCGGATTCCGTCCAGAGCATCTGCTTCAACAGCCGCATGTTCTCCCGTTCCGTCTCCGGCAGCGTTGCCCGCTGCTGGCACGGCAGGGTCCCCGGCGCGAAAAACGTATGCACCGCCTCATCGGAACCCATCTTCCGGATCATGAAATGAAACGCCGTAAACGCCCCCGCCGGATCGAACAGGTCCATGTGGACCTGACCCGGCGCAATCACCAGGAAATCACCGGTTTCAAGTTCGATTTTCTGCCGTTCCAGGAAGCATTCATACCCTTCGTTTTCCGGCATGATCATCTCGTAACACCCGGCGATATGCTCCGGATACGCGGCCCGGCGAAACGGAAATACTTTCTGCATATCCAGAAACGTCACCCGGTATTCCTCCGGGTCCGGCAGGAAGCCGCGCAGCCCCGTCGCCATTTTCATATCGACATAATCAAACAGTCTTGCCATCGTTCCTCCATTTCCGCTACTATAACGGCAAGACGGCGGAATTCAATCCAGGAATGGCAAAAACAGATATGTTTTGAATTTTTCAGCCATTCTTTTTTTCGCCCGCCGCCGTATAGTATTACCAACAGGCGCGGTGTGCAATTTTCAAGACTGCACCGTGCCGGAACTCAAGGAGAAAATCATGAATTCGTATACGACGCCGTCATTCGTAAAGCGCTGTTCCGTAAACCCGGTCCTGTCCGCCGCGGACATCCCTTACGATTCAGTCCAGATCTACAACGCGGGAATCACCAGATATCAGGGCAAATACGTCATGGTGTTCCGGAACGATTACAACCGGACAGAGGCGGATTTCCGCGCCGCCCGGGACGAATCCGAAAAAAACGGGACCCCCTACCGCACCCCTATGAACGTCCGGATCAACCTGGGACTGGCAACCAGCGACGACGGGATTCACTGGGAGGTCGCGCCGAAACCCTGTTTCGCCATCGAAACGGATGAGATCGAACGCGTTTACGATCCGCGGCTGACCGTCATCGACGGGCGCTGCTACCTCTGTTTCGCCGTGGATACCCGGCACGGCGTCTGCGGCGGCATCGCCTCCACCGAAGATTTCGAACATTTCGACATCTTGAGCATGACCTCGCCCGACAACCGCAACATGGTCCTGTTCCCCGAAAAAATCAATGGGAAATTCATGCGCCTCGAACGTCCGTTCCCGGTTTACAGCCGGATTTCGCCGGAGGCCTTCGACATCTGGTCCGCCTGTTCGCCGGACTGCCGCTACTGGGGTGAAAACCGCCTGCTCCTGGGCGCCGAACAAGTGCCGTACTGCAACAGCAAAATCGGCCCCGCCGCCCCGCCCGTGAAAACCCCGAAAGGCTGGCTGACCACCATTCACGCGGTCCGCAAAGTCGATCAACCGCTCTACGCCTGGCATCCCAACTGGAAAAAAATCTACTACGGCGGGCTCATGCTCCTGGACCTTGAAGACCCGACGAAAATCATCGGCTTGTCCAAGCGCCCGTTGCTCGTGCCCGAAACGGATTACGAACTCACCGGCATGCGCGGCAGCGTCATATTCCCCGGCGGAATAATCCTCGAGGATTCCGGCGAAGTCAAGATTTATTACGGCGCGGCGGACACCGTGGAGTGCCTCGCCACCGCCGACCTGGGCGACCTGCTCGCGTTCTGCGACCCGGCCTGACGTCCCGTTCAGCATTTATCGTCAAATAAGTCCCGATATCGGATACGGTCGGGACTTTTTGATTTGAAAAAGGTCGAATACCGCAGTATATTATATGGTATAAACCGTCAGACCGCGCCTGACCGCGCCTGACCGCTGCTGTTTCGCCCGTGACCACAAACCTTACAAACATCCTTTGGATAAAGTGCTGAACGAATCATGACCATCCGAGCCGCTGTTTTGTCCGATCTCCATTACGCCGCATCTCCCAATCCGGCCATCCCGAAACGGCGCGGAGAATTAAGCGCCGTGCTGCTTCTGCGCGCGGTCCATCGCCTCAACCGCTACCACAAACCCGACATCGTCCTCGTCACCGGCGACCTGATCAACGATCCGGATACCCCGGACGCGGTCAAATTGTCGGAAGAACTCCGCGACATCCTCGCGCTGCTGAAGATGCCTTATCTCGTCATCCCCGGCAACCACGACCTGCCGCCGGATGATTTCTACCGGATTTTCCCCCGCCCGGAACGTTTTACCGACATCGGCAACGTCCGTTTCGTCTCGTTTTGCGACGACCCGGAAACGCCCGGTTACAACGCCGTCCGCCCGCCGGAAAATCTTGCCGTCATGCGCGAAGCGCGGACCGGTTGGCAGGGCCGCCTGGTTTCCGTCCAGCACGTGCCGGTCATGCCGCCGCAGTCTATCCCGTATAATTACGACAACGCCGACACGCTGCTCCGAATCTTTCACGAATGCGGGTACAGCGCCTCCGTGTCCGGCCATTTCCATGACGGCCCGGCGCCGTTGGTCCATGAGCATACGACGCTGGTCACGGCGGCGGCCATGTGCGAAACCCCTTTTCCTTATGACCTGCTGGAAATCGACGATTCCGGCAAAGTCTTCTTCAAACGCGAAACTCTGGCGTTGAATCCGGCGCTGAAGCTGAAAGACCGCCACATCCACACGCCGTTCGCCTACTGCAACGAAAACATGTCCATCCCGATGGCCAGCGCGCTGGCGGAAGCCCTCGGGCTGGCGGAGGCCGTCATCAGCGAACATTCGGCGCACCTGTACTTCGACCAGTCCAGTTACCGGGCGCAGGAATATTATTACAAAGGCTTGCCGGGGCAAACCCTGCGCCGGGTTGACGATTATTTCGCCATGTACGATGAACTGGCTCGGCCGAACAACGTCCTGAGCATGGAAATCGACTTCGACCAATGGGGCAATCCGCTCATCAACCGCGCCGCCTGGGACCGCCTCCAGTTCCGCAACGGCGCCATCCATATCCTGGGCGCCATCCGTCCGGGGGCGACCTATGAGCAGGTCCGGGATAATTTCATGTTTCAGGCGGAATCGATCCTGAAAAGCGGCGTTGACGCGCTGGTACATCCGTTCCGGATTTTCTGGTTCAACGGCGTGGAGCGCGTCCCGAAGCCGGAAGAACTCTACCAAACGCTGGCGCGAATGCTGAAACAGTACGGCGTCGCCGCCGAAATCAATTATCACATCAACGAACCCGAGCCGGAGTTCTTCCGCGCCTGCCTCGAAAACGGCGTCAAGCTCACCCTCGGCAGCGATTCCCACAACCTGTACGAAGTCGGTGAATTCTACCCGCACCTGAAACTGCTGGAAGAGATCGCCCCCGGTGCGGTCAATGACCCGGATATTTTCGCCTGACCCGAATCAAAAAAGCCGGAAGCGTCTATCTCGCCCCGGACCGGCAGGCATTGACGCTTAAGAACGTCAAAGGCTATGCGGCCGCGGTCATCGAGTTCTGAAACCGCCCTGCGTTGCAGTCCCGTTTCTCCTCCTCTGCCCGGGTAGGAGAAAATTCTCCTTTTTCCGGGAAAAACAGGGGGGGTAAAACGTTATAAGGGGTTGATTTTTTCATTTTTACGGTTATATTAGTTCTTTTCCTGCCATGAGGGCGGGAGGCAATCCCAGGAAAACTCGGAAAATGGAAAGTCAAAAAGCAAAAACCGTAGAGCAGTACCAGCAATATGTCATGCCGACATACGCACCGCAGTTGCTTCTGGTCAAAGGCCAGGGCACATGGGTATGGGACGAGACCGGTAAGAAGTATCTGGACTTCGGCGCCGGAATCAGCGTGTCCAATCTCGGACACTGTCACCCCGCAGTAGTTGATGCTATCCGACGCCAATCCGAGATATTGATCCATACATCCAATCTTTTCATGAACGAAGTGCAGCCGAAACTGGCGGAGAAGCTGGCCAAATGCGGCTACGACGCGGTTTCGTTCTTCGCCAACAGCGGCGCCGAAGCCAACGAAGGGCTGATCAAATTCGCCCGCAAATGGGGTTCGGAACAGGGCAAATACGAAATCATCGCCATGGAAGATTCCTTCCACGGGCGTACCCTCGCCACACTGGCGGCCACCGGACGTTCCAAGTACCGGAAAGGATTCGCCCCGGACATGCCCGGCTTCAAACATGTGAAGTTCGGCGATTTCGACGCGCTGAAAGCGGCCATCACGCCTCAAACCGCGGCCATCCTGTTGGAGCCGGTTCAGGGCGAAGGCGGAATCATTCCCGCGACGCAGGAATATCTGGAACAGGTCCGCGCGCTGTGCGACGAAAAAGGCGTCCTGCTTCTTTTCGACGAAGTACAGTGCGGCACCGGACGTATCGGAACCTTTTTCGCGTTTCAATCCTACGGCGTCGTGCCGGACGGGCTCTCGATGGCAAAAGCCATCGGCAACGGCTTCCCGCTCGGCGTCCTGATGGTGAAAAAACAATATGCGCAAACTCTGACCGTGGGCACCCACGCGAGCACATTCGGCGGAACTCCGCTGGCGTGCGCCGCCGGCTGCGCCGTGGTCGATACCATTATAAACGACGGACTGCTGGAGAATTGCCGTATTCAGGGCGAGTACCTGACTTCCAGGCTGCAAGCCTTGGGCAAGACATTCCCCTGCATTCAAGCAGTCCGTTCCAAGGGCCTGATGGTCGGCGTGGTGATGGATCGCCCCGCCGGTCCCCTGCTCCCGATCCTGAATGATCTCGGAATGATCGCATTGACTGCCGGTGAAACCGTTCTGCGGCTGCTGCCGCCCCTGAACGTCACCCGCGAGGAATGCGATATTGCGGTATCACTGATCGAGAAAGCCCTGAGTAAATGGCAAAGCGATAACAAATAACAGCGGAGGCCCGCTATGAAACACTTGCTGACTGTGGAAGATATTCCAAACAGTGATTTTGAATCTATTTTTAATATGGCGGCTTATCTGAAAGCCAACCGGCATTCCACCACCATCAAGCCGTTGAAAGACAAAACCATCGCCATGATCTTCGCCAAATCCTCGACCCGTACCCGGGTATCCTTCGAGGTCGGCATCAACGATCTCGGCGGCTACCCGATGTATCTGGAGGAAAAACAGATGCAGGTCGGGCGCGGCGAGAGCCAGGCGGATACCGCCAAGGTCCTCAGCCGCTACGTGGACGGCATCGTCATCCGGACCTTTCTCCACAGCGATGTGGTCGAGCTCGCCCGGAACGCCACGGTGCCGGTCATCAACGCCCTGACCAACGATTTCCATCCCTGTCAGGCCCTGGCCGATATTTTCACCGTTCTGGAGTTCAGCAAAAAACTTCAGGGCGTCAAAATGGTTTTCCTGGGCGACGGCTGTTCCAACATGGCGAATTCGCTGATGCTGGCCTGCAAAATCTGCGGGCTGGAACTGGTCATTTCCTCGCCGCCCGGCTTCGAGCCGCAGCAGGAAATCATGGACCGCGCCACGGGCCCCGGCACTATAACCTGGGAACCCGATCCGGTCAAGGCCGCCCGCAACGCCGATTATATTTACACGGACGTATGGGTCAGCATGGGTTTCGAAGAAGAAGCGGCCGAACGGCTGAAGGTATTGGCGCCTTATCAAGTCAATTCGAAGCTGGTCAAACTGGCCCGCCCGGATGTCAAGATTCTGCACTGTCTGCCCGCGCACCGCGAAGAGGAAATCACCTCCGAAGTGCTTGATTCGCCCGCGTCGATCGTATTTGAACAGGCGGAAAACCGCCTGCATGTCCAAAAAGCCATTCTCTGTTATCTTTTTGGAGCCATGCAGGTTTAACCGGCAGGTCGCCATGGACGACTACATCAACAGTTCACTATTTGCCTTCTACAAAGTCGGCCCCGGCCCATCCAGTTCTCACACGATCGGGCCGATGCTGGCGGGAGGCTTATTCCTGCAGCGCGCCGGTCAACAGACCTTTGCCGTCCCGCCGGCCGCGCTGGAAGTCCGGCTGTGCGGTTCGCTGGCGGCCACCGGAGTCGGGCACGGTACTCACCGGGCCGTCGCCGGCGGCCTGTTGCAGATGGAACCGACCACCTGCGACACGCAGCGCCTGAATACGCTGCTGAACACCGATGAAACCTATCAGGCCGATTTCGGCGCGTTCAAGGTCGACTTCAACCGCCGTTCGATTCTGTTCGACAAACAGGCCCCCTGCCCCAAATTTCAGAACACCATGATTTTCCGTCTGCTGGACGCCGCCGGGCGGACCGTCTTTGAAATGACGGTCTATTCGATCGGCGGCGGCAGCCTCGCCGTAGAGGGCGAGGAAGAACAGCCGCAGGCTGAAATCATGGTTCCGTACCGGTACCGCAATATGAACGGACTGCTGCGATTGACCGGCAAATACCAGCTTACCATCCCGCAGTTGATGATGGAAAACGAAAGAGCCGTTTCGGGACTCTCCGAGGAGGAAGTCCACTTCCGCCTGGACGAATTGGTCAACCGGATGGATGAAGCGGTTTCCCGCGGCATCGTCACCGAAGGCATCCTGCCGGGCCCGATCGGGCTGAACCGCAAGGCGCCGCTGTTTTACCGTTCCTCCCTGAAACTGGAACAGCCGCACGACCGCTTCCTGGCGCAATTGAATGCCTGGGCCATGGCGGTGGCGGAGGAAAACGCCGCCGGTAATCGGGTCGTAACCGCCCCGACCCTCGGCTCCGCCGGAGTGCTTCCGGCCGTCATCCGGATGCTGCGCGAATTTTACGATAAGGATCACACCGCCCTGCGCAACGGTCTGCTGACCGCCGCCGCGATCGGCATGATTGCCCGGCGCAACGCCAGTATCTCCGGCGCGGAAGTGGGGTGCCAAGGCGAAATTGGAGTCGCCTCGGCCATGGCGGCGGCGATGATCGCCGGAGCCCATGCCGCATCGCCCCAGATCGTGGAGCGCGCCGCCGAAATCGCGCTGGAACATCATCTCGGGCTGACCTGCGACCCGGTCTGCGGTTATGTCCAGATCCCCTGTATCGAACGCAACGCCGTCGGCGCGGTGACGGCCTACAACGCCTATATCCTGGCCTCGGTCGGCAATCCGCTGTATCACAAAGTCAGTTTCGACGAAGTCGTGGCGGCCATGCTGGAAACCGGACGCAAAATGTCGCCGGAACTCAAAGAAACGTCACGCGGCGGCCTCGCCATATGCTCTTTGTGCGAATGAGCAAAGAACCCGACATCCGCTCTTTCGCCATCGACAAGCGGAACAATTACCATAACCCGGACGTGGTGGTTCTTTTTTGCGCCCGCCAGTTGATCCGGCAATGGGATTTCCCCAATCTGGCCGCCCCGTTCTGGCGCATTTATTACAATTGCACCGAGGGGGCTTCGATTATCCGCAACGGACATGAAACCCCGCTGCAGCCCGGCCGTTTTTACCTGATTGCCCCGGATACCGAATACGGCGCCCGGCTGAAAAACCCGTTCGACCATTTCTATGTGCATTTCCAGGCGGCGCCTCCATACGCATCCTGTACCGGGCACGTGTACGCCTATGACGCCGGCGGGCGCGACCGGGAAGTCATGACCCGAATCAATGAACTCAATTACGACCTGCATGAAAACGCCCGCGCCGTTTCGCTGCTGATCCACGAATTGTGCATCCGGGCGCTGCAGCAGGTGCCGTCCGGCGACCTGCGCCAGACGTTTTCCGACCGGCGCATATTGAAAGCCATCAATTTCATCGAAAGCAATTTATCGCGCCAGATTTCCAATCAGGAGCTGGCCGCCCCGTTCGGAATGAATGTGAATTCTTTTGCCCGGCTGTTCCGCGAACGGACCGGACTTTCACCGCAAGCCTATATTGCCCAACGGCGGATTCAGGAGGCTTGCCTGCTGCTTCGCTTCACCAATCTGAGCATCGATGAGGTGGCGGAACAGACCGGATTTTGCGACCGTTATTACTTCACCCGGATCTTTTCCGGGCAGCGGCGCATATCTCCGGCGGCTTTCCGCAAATTAAATCATTGAAAAAAAGGCATTCCGGTGTTATATTAATAACAGACACTAAGGAGTACTACTATGCAGAAAATAATGATGAGCGGCAAGATTCATCGGGCTCGTCTTACTGGCTGCGAGCTGGATTATGAAGGCAGTTTGGAAATCGATCTGGACCTGCTGGATGCAGCCGGAATTTTGCCATACGAAAAAATATTGGTCGTCAACCGTGAAAATGCTTCACGGCTCGAAACTTACGCCATCCCCGGCGAACGCGGCAGCAAAGTCTTCTGCCTGAACGGCCCGGCGGCAAAACTCGGCAGCATCGGCGACTGCATCACCATCATCGCCTTTTCCCTTTTCACGACGGAAGAAGCCGTGAATCTGGCCCCGCCCGTCATTGTATTAGACGTCGACAATAACATAATTATGCGCAAAGGCACCAAAACCATATAATATTTAAGAGATTATTTATGCTGTTTTTTTTAAAGAGCAGTTGCAAAAAACTTAATCGCATATTATATTCAGGATTGAAGGGCACCTCCGGCCAGGTGGTGTCCGAATATGCGATCATGATCATCATGTGCATGCTGCTGGCGCTGGCGGTAATGGTATTCAGCCATTATTTTTCAGTGAACGGCTGGCGGATGATCACGCAAGTGGGAGTAGGGTATCCATAGCCGGATAAAAAAATAAATCTGCTTTGAACGGGAGGTCCATCATGAGGAGAGGCATGAAAAGACAGAGAGGACAGGCAATGCTGGAATATATCATCATTGTCGTTGTAGTCGCAGTATCGGCGCTGGTCGTAATGGGGGCGTTCAGTGATCGCCTTCGCACCATGGTGGCCGGAGCCACCGCCAGCCTCGGCGGAGAACCGCCGGAAATCACCAGTTCCCTGGAGGACATGCGCAATCTGACCGACGAGGGACTGACGGACTGATTTTCATTCAGCCGTTACGGTAAAAATCAAATTCCATTTGCAGAGCTGTCGCCGGCAGGGTCAAATTTTGCCCTGTCGGCGGACAACGGCGAGTACATCCAGGTACGGCCGGCTGCGTTCAAGACTGTGACAACCGGGGACAAACGGTATTCTTTGAAGCAATCAATTGATTTTGCCGGACCATCGTTTTGTTTGAGGGTTATGGGCACAAAGTTACTCAACAGCTATTCCGCAGTGTTTTTTTATACTTTTATGCTATATTATCAGGAAGATGATCAAACATATCATGCGAGGTAATATGGAAAAACATTTTTGCAACTGCCCGGTGGTCAATTGCCCGCAACATCCATCCATTCGGACGGATGCGATCCCTGCATAAAGGATAACTTACAGAAAAAGAAGATGCCCGCCTGTTTTTTCAGAGCGGTTCATGATGACGTAAGCGACGCCGTCGATTTTTCCATTGAGGGTTTTGTGAACTACTTTCACAAGCACAATAAATGTAAAGGTGATTCGCAGGAGAATCAAGATATCAAGGCCGGGGTCAATGATCCGGTAAAATACTGAACGTCCGCAGAGCCGCAGACTGGGATTTCGCGTTTTTCCGAATGTGTTCCACGCGTTGATCTGGAGCGGACGACTGTAAAAAAACTGCTATTTCCGGTTGACTTACATGGCGGACAAGCCATATGCAGAGAGAAAAATATTCTGGGTTCATGAGAATTTTAAACGAAGAAGCGCTTGAAATATTTGCCTTATTCCATTATAGTAATTGCATCGATGAAAAATAAGCATATTGTGATGAATAAAAAATTTTCAGCCAATTTATTTCTACTGTTGGGTGTGCTGGCATACTCGCTCAGCATGCTGTTGCATCCTTTATATCATCACACCGATTCAAATCCCCATGAAGTTTCTTCGGATATTTGTGTGTTTCAGGCGGAAGCCGGGCACAATACGCATATTTCCGTAGAATTTTTTTGCCCGATATGCGCCGGAGTTTTCGGTGCCATTGATATCCCCGAGCCATTGACGGTCCTCGAAACATCGGACTTTGTCAAAGACGGTAATTCGCCGTGGATATCCTATATTCCCCAATCCCCCTGTATTCCGCATTCTTCACGCGCCCCGCCCATCAATTCCTGATCTAAATTACAGTGTGTCAGTCCGGTAGAGCACTATGCGTTCTGCCGATATTATCCCCGTATATTATACGGCACGAGCGCCTCAACCGCTCCGACTGATGAATTCCGGATCATTGATGCATTGTATTTAACTCCCTCTTGAAACATTAAACTTCAAACGGACTGCCGGCTATTTTCCCATACCTGTATGTCCGCTCCTATATTCAGGAATATCATGAAAAAGAAATTGAATTTCACCCTTATTGAACTCCTGGTCGTGATCGCGATCATCGTTAT
>DHTZ01000092.1:0-27273 GCA_002408885.1 Lentisphaeria bacterium UBA5247
GCGAAAGTCTAAGCAAAAGTTACTCAAGGATTTCTGTTCGCCGTGACACAAATTCTTTGCCGAAGTTTGGCGTAAAGTTGGCGAAAGATTTCCGTAAAGCTTCACACAAATTCCTTGCGAAAGTCTAAGCAAAAGTTACGCAAGGATTTCTGTTCGGCGTGACACAAATTCTTTGCCGAAGTCTGACGTAAAGTTGGCGAAAGATTTCTGTTTGCCGTGACACAAAATCTTCGGCAAGGTTTGACGTAAAGTTGGCGAAAGATTTCTGTTAAATTTGACACAAAATCTTGGGCGAAGTTTGATAAAAAGTTGCTCAAGGATTTCTATAATTTTTCACACAAATTCCTTGCTGAAGTTTGACGTAAAGTTGGCGAAAGATTTCTGTTAAATTTGACACAAAATCTTTGCCGAAGTTTGGTGAAAAGTTACGCAAGGATTTCTGTTCGCCGTGACACAAAATCTTTGCCGAAGTTTGGTGAAAAGTTACGCAAGGATTTCTGTTCGGCGTGACACAAATTCTTTGCCGAAGTTTGATAAAAAGTTGCTCAAGGATTTCTGTTTGCCGTGACACAAAATCTTCGGCAAGGTTTGGTGGAAAGTTGACGAAAGATTTCTGTAATTTTTCACACAAATTCTTTGCCGAAGTTTGGCGTAAAGTTGACGAGAGATTTCTGTTATCCGCGACACAAAATCTTCGGCAAGGTTTGGTGGAAAGTTGACGAAAGATTTCTGTTCGCCGTGACACAAAATATTGGGCGAAGTTTGACGTAAAGATCGTCACGGATTTCTATTGTCCGTGACGCAAATTCCTTGACGACGTTACTTCGCGGTAGTGGTTCCGGAGGTGTTCTTTTCTGCCGGTTTTGAGGAGGTCGTGTATTCTATTTTCCCGCTTCCGCTGCACTTTTTGCAAATATAAGCAGTCGATTTCCCGGCCTGTTTTGTTTTTCCTTTTCCTTGACAGACGGGGCAGTTCATTGTTTCTCTCACCTCACGCCTACCGGTTTTCGGGTCAACGACTACCCGGCTTGTCGGTTCTGCTTTTTTAGTGGTCAGGGATTGGGCGAACACCGGCGACAGCGCCAGCACGGCAACGATGATTAACAGGTTTTTCATGTTTCTCCTTTTACGGCTATTATTCGGAAATCTCTTTTAAAAATGTTTCAATCTCACGGATCGGTATATTCAGCGTTTGGCACTTTTTAATCTTTGATGGTCCTGGATTTGCGCCGCAAACCAGATATTCCAAAACCCCCGATATGCTACTTTTCATAGAGATATCAAGGCATTCGCAGATATCAGCCAGAACACGTTTTTCGCTTGTGCCAAAGCCGGTAAAGCAGATGTTTTTCCCTCGAAAATAACATTCCCGCTTTATTTTATCCAACGCGGGGAACTGAATATCCTTTTGCTTCTCTACATTTGCGGGGCTTTGCCCGTAACCATCTTCACCCTCGCAATCAAAAGACCCAGTGTTAAGAGCATTCAGCATTTTACTGTACATCGCAGCCCGCCGCTTGTAGTCGTCATCTTCCATCGAACCACAATAACTGATCAAGGAATTCAGGAGATTAACGAGCTTTTCGGTATGCTTACGCAGGAAAAGATCATTATCCATTACAAATCAAGCTCCTCTTCTGTTTTTTCATTGTCAATTTTTGATAAAAGCAGGATTTTAATAATACCATCCCCCTCTATCGTTACAGCCCTGATATCGCGTTTTTCGAATGGATTTTCGGATGCTTTAATAAATCGTATTTTGCAGTCCGTGTAATATCCAATCGCATGTTTCAATAAAAAATCCTGCCGATATTGTGACGGCATTTTTAAATCAGGGGCTTGATAGGCGCCGGCTAATAGTTGTACCGTTCTTGTTCCCCTCAATGCCTCGATGCCGTGTTCTTCTAATTTTGCAGTATCCCGATATATGACCTCCGTCGAGGCTAATATTTTAGAACCGTCCGGTCTGGTAAATTCAAATATCTGCGGAACATAGACCTCCCCCAATGAAACATATAGCCAAATGAAAAATTTCCCATTGAATTGCTCATAATCATGTTTCAGTTTTATTTGGAATGGAGTAGCGGCAATTGTCATGTAAAACCTCCCTGATTCTAATTACTATCAAAATAATAGCCGAATCACGGTTTGTCAAGTGCCTGGCATTAAATTCCGGCATTATCCGCCATCTGGTCAAGGTTTTTAATTTTCATCTTTTCCATGATGCGGTAGACCTCTTTCAGTTGTTTTTGTGTCAATTCATTGAGGTCCTCAATTATCATTTGTTTGAGCGGGTCCGAATCCACGACAGGGATAGGAATGTCTTTGATATCCATATTTGCCCGCGCCTCGATAAACATTCGATGAATATCATTCAGGTCGCTATCACCTACCCCAACCTCACTTAGCATCTCATACACTACCCCGAATTGATCATTAGCGAAGATGGAACGCCCTGAAATCACCTGCGATACAAAAGACTGCGAACACTTCAGTGTGTCGGAAATATCCTTTTGTTTTATTTTTGCTTTCAGCATTAAAATTTTTAACCGCTGACCAAAATTTTCCCGCCATGAATCACCGGATATCATAAAATCACCTCGCTTTTATTTTGATTTACTAAAATATATAACCAAACCAAAAATAAATCAACTAAATTTTGAATTTTATAAGTAATTTACTTGATTTATTTTCAGATAGGATTATAATATAAGTAATTTACTTAACTTTATCACGATTCACTTAATCAAAAAAAGGAGGATGTGAATGATAAAATCATCAAAAAATGCAATCCGCTTGATCCTGCAATCCAGTAATGTAAAAAAAATTATCCCGGCAGAAGATATCATGGAAGCGATCAAGTGTATTAACGCACTCCCGGAAAGCCGCGCCATTGAACGCTATCGAAAGCATCATGCGTCAACTACCAAGACCGTGAAGCCCGAACAAAAAACCGCGTGAACAATACCGGGGCGGTGTAATGCAAAGCGCTGATCCCGGCGAAACCATAAAAACGTATTGCAAAAAATAAGGAGCAGAATGTTATGAAAAAGAATCGGGGCGATCTCGAATCTGGATTGGAAAACATGGTGGAACTGTTGGAGGGTGAAGTCAGGGGGCTTCAAGCGTTGACGATGGAGGAACGCGGGCAATTGTTCACCGCGATCATGGAGTACAAGCCAACCGTTACCTACGTTAATTTCTCCTCGGCGGCGGTGGCGGTGGCATGGGGCTTCCTGGAGCCCCGCGTACGGCGGCAGAGCGAGCGCCGCGACCGGCAGAAAGAAGTAGCAAAAAACGCCGCCAGCGCCCGCTGGCATACTTTTAAAAAACAAGGAGCAAAAAAATATGACTAAAACAGAAATCCCGGAGCATCTGGTCCGGGCGATCAGTGACATGATCGCGCCTTATGGGTTTGATTTTGCCGCCCTGCTGGCGAAGCAGGACGCGACCCCGCGCAAGGCCAGTATCAGCATCGCGGAAGCAGTCGAACTGACCGGGATCAAGCCCTGGACGCTGTGGCGGCTGGTCCGCTCCGGCAAGGTCCAGAGTTACAAGCTGGGGGACAGTCGCAACAGCACGGTCACGGTCGATACTAAATCGCTGGAATCATTTCTGGCATCGCGCAAACGCGGTCGCCAGCGGAACAGTCGGTAAGGGGCGCGGGATGAAGTTATCGGAATTGATCGAGATATTGGGTCGGCGATTGGAGGATTATGGAGATGGCGAGGTCAAATTTCAGAACAACGGACGCGATTATTACGACGAAGAAAAAGAAGTCTTCGTATGCATCGGGGCGGCAAAAATTCCGGTCAACGGCGTTTCCGTCACCGCAGGTCGAGAAAAAGAACGAATCCACCTGATAACCGGTAGTGTGGAGGAATAAAATGGAAGCAAGGAGGCGGCAAACCGCACGGCTCCGGGTGAGCCGGGAACTGGCGGAGCTGGTGCGGCGGACGGCGGCGCATACCGGACTGGAGGAAGCCACAATATTCCGCGCATGTGCACTTTACCTGCGACGCGGAAAGCGTAGTACAAAAAAGATTGACAAGATGTACTACAGCAATAATCGGGTTGTAAAAAGTATTCGCAATTTTACCTTGCCCGTTGGCGTCACCGCCACGGATTTCCGCAAAACACTGGCGGGGCGTTGCCTGGACGCGCTGAACAAGCCATCCGGCGCCATGCCGGTGCGCCCGGAACAGCAGGGCGTTGATTATATCGTGATCGAGGAAAATTAAACAAAAATGGAGGAGCAATGAAATACGGCGAGAGTATGGAGATTATTTTTCTGCGGCGGGGGCTGACGGTGTATATCGCCGGGCCGATGAGCGGAATCAAGGACCTTAACTATCCGGCGTTTAACGCGGCGGAACAGATGATCCGGGATTTTTATGGATTTGAGGTGTTGAACCCGGCGCGGCAGCCGGAGGGCTTGGAGTATGAGGAATACATGAAGCGGGGGCTGGAGGATGTCCGCGCCTGTGACGTGCTGGTCCTGCTGGACGGTTGGAACCGTTCGCCGGGGGCGCAGCGCGAGTACCAGTTGGCGATGCAACTCAAAAAACCCTTTATCCACGTCAAAAATATGACGCGACTGGCGGCGGCGGCGAAAGCCTTTCGCGCCTCGACGGACGATGTCATGGCGGCGGCGTGGACGATCTTGACCGTCGCGCCGGAAATCGAGGACGTAGACGCAGGAGAGCGTTTGCGGGGGCGCATCAGAGACTTGAGCGTCTTTGACACGTCTTGCGAGTTGCTGGATGCGTTTCGGGCGATTCACGATCATCAGGAATGGGATCACTTCCAGGTGATAAATAAAGAGCGGTGTACGGTCTGCGGAGCCGTCCGGGAGGCGGAAAAATGAAGAAAGTTGTGTCACTGGTAATCGCTCACTTTTCGCCCGGCGAACCGGCTATGAAACTGATCACGCGGGAAAAGGTGGAAGCCGAAATCGAAGTCGGCTGCCATGTCGGCGAAGCGGATTGTTTGATTATCCCCATTGGGGAGGTTCATGGCGCCGATTCGTTTTTTCGGAGCTCGATCAGCACTTTTAACAATAATCGCGTTATGGATCACGGCGCATACGATGGAGGATATGCGGTGTCGATGGTGTCTTATGACCTGTCGATTGATGACATGATCCAAAAGATCAAAGACAAACTCAAAATAAACATCGACCGGGCAATCAGCCGGAGCGAGGCGGAGTTGGACGAATGGCGGAGAATAAAAAATCAATTTGAGGTGGCAAAAAATGGATCGTGAGGAGGTTTTTTATTGGATCGTGCAGGCGATTTGCGTTGGTTTGCTGGTGGCGCTTTTTGCCGCTGGCGTGAGCGGAACACTTTAAAGGGGGGCAAATATGGCATCATCAGTATCGGGGAAGTGGCACGGATGCAATCCCGCCCATGATATCATCCTGACCGGCAAAGACGGACAGCGGTACACGCTGACCGGGCTGCGGGCGCTGTTGCTGTTCGTATCGCGTTTCCGCATGACCGTGGAGACGCGGTACACCCCGCACGGCGTCCAGCGTTATTACTTTATCCAGGGCCTCGACCGCGTCGAGGTGCCGAAAATTAAAAAATGGAAATGAAAATGAGAAAGTTTGAATGTATCGGGCGCTGTGAATTTAGCGATTGTGAAAAATGTCAAGCAGTATTGGGCGATGACATGGGGGAGCCATGCGAATGTTTGAAAGGCGGGAGACTCTTTCGTTGGATAGAGGTTAAAGAATCGGAACAGCTGCCTAGATTGACTGTTAAAGCTTTGAAGGAACGCGGCATCAGATGGCCTTCATGGGCTAAAGTTGCGGTTGTCTATAGGGATGGAAGTGGTGCATTCGGATCACACTCTGGAACTCTTGTACGGAATGTTAGTAGTGGTTGCTTCAGGGGAGTATCCAAAGATACTCGATGGATGGCGATTCCAGGTTTTGTATGGGATGCTACTGACTGGCAGAACAGTGTGGTCGATAAACCCGCTGATGCCGAACAGGAACTGCCGAAATGGTGCAAGGTCCTGTCCCTGCCAGGCGTTCAGCAGCGCCGGCAAGCAAAAAGGATTCGACGACGAACGCGACCTGTGGCCGGTGTTCGCCGGACTCATTAAAGAGTGCCGACCTGAATACGTTTTTGGCGAACAGGTTGAAAACGCAATTAAGCACGGTTGGCTCGATCGAGTATACGCGGACTTGGAAAGAGAAAACTACGCCGTCGGGGCGGTCGTACTGGGCGCACACAGCGTCGGAGCACCGCACCGTCGCCAAAGATTGTATTGGGGGGCCGCAGTACTGGCCGACCGTGACATTGAATTGCGTGACGGGGCCGGGTTCGCAGGGGCGCGAGGGCGGAGCGAATCTACAGACGGCGGCGATACTGGCGGCATGGGGAACTCCGCGAGTCACAACGAATGGCGGGATTCCATGTCTGGAGCATACCGGGAAAGGTTCGAGGATCGAGGATCAGGCGGCAACGGCGGGATGGTTGACACCGAGGGCGTCGGAAACAACAGAAGATCAGGAGAAATTCGCAAAGAGGAACAACAGGAGTTCCACGAAATGCGGGAATCTTCAGTCGATGGCGATGGCGTTTGCAGCGTGGCCGACACCGGACTGTTCGGACCGGCGCTCAATGAACAGCAGGCAGCAGGGGACGTCGAACACAGCGCAAATGGAGGCGTGCCCAACACCGCAAACAATGGACAAAATGGGGATTGTCAGGATGCCGGAAGATCGTTCAGAGGCGGCCAGGATGGGAGGATGCGCAAATTTAAGGGAGAAGGTGATACTTTCGGCATGGCCGACGATATTGTCATCGGAATGCAGGCAGGGATTTCAGGACCGGACGAGAGGGAAAAAGGGCTCGCAGGAGAGTCTTTCGACTGTGGTGTTCCAGGTTTTTCTCCCTGGGACGGATTCCGGCTCATCTATTGCCGGGACGGAAAAGTTAGAAGGATACCGGCTAAATCCTTACTTTTCGGCATGGCTGATGGGGTTTCCGAAAGCGTGGATGGAGGCGGGCTTGTCGGCATATCGGAAACGGGCGGCTTCCCGCTCACCACGCAAAAGGAAGGCCGTGCCATGCTCCTGAAAGGCTATGGAAACGCGATCGTACCGCAGGTAGCGGCAGAGTTTGTCATGGCGTTCGCGGAAGCTCTTGAGGATGCCAGTATTAATAAACTTAAATAATTAATAACCAAATTATAACGGAGTCCGAATGCGTAAAAAGAAAGCCAGGAACTTGACCTGTCGCGGATGTTTTTATCTCCGCGATGGGGCTTGTCAAAAATGGGGCGGCAAGTGCGCCGCCGGCGATCCCAGTTGCGGGTTTTATATCCGGCCGGATCAGGCTCGCCGCCGCTGGCCGTATCTTGGAAACAACGAAAATGAGGTGAAATGATGGATAAGGCTGATTATACAAACCTTGAACGGCTACAAGGGTACGCCCAGGCGGGCGATGATGCCCCGCAGATGATGGCAAATTATTTGAGCGATTTCGATTTTTGTCCTTATCCAAACGGATGTGAACACCCCAATATTCCATGTTGTCGGGCATGTATTGCCAAATGGCTTAACGAAAAGGCTGAAAATTAACAACAGTGAGGTGAAATGATGGGTAAAAAGTATTTCAGTTTTCGGCATGACTATAACAAGCTCCAGCAGGAGATGTTTACTACCATTCGCGGGGCATCCGCCGCCGCGCAATACAAAGAGGGCGATGTGGTCGATATCATCCATGCCAGCGCGACGCCGTCGAACGGCGCCGGGCGGGTGCTGTTCCGGGCGCGGGTTGAACATATCGAGGTCAAAGCCATCAAGGATATCCCGCTGGAGGTGTTGCAGGATGATGGGGTTTTTCCCGGTTTTAAAATCCGTGATCACTGGGGTTTTGTCGGGCTGTTAAACTCGCTCCGGCGTTTTTCAAAAATCCAGTCGCTGGACGAAAAAGTATGCGTTTTCGGGCTCTCCCGAATCGATTAAAAAAGAGGTCAAACCGGGGGCGGTATGAGCAAAAAGCAAATAGGGATATTGATCGCGCCTGATTGGGACGCGGCTTTTTTGTCCATGACGGACAAGGAGGCGGGTGCCTTGATCAAGGCAATTATCGCATGGAAAAACGGCACGGAAAACGCGGCGGAACTGCCACGCGCCGCCGCGCCGATCTTTCCACTGTTGATCGCGCAGCAGGAGCGGAACCTTGAAAAGTACAGGGATATCTGCGAAAAACGCCAGGCGGCGGCGTTGAAACGGTGGGAAAAAGATCAAAACAAGGAAAAATCCGAGCTGGACAATGCGGAAAAATCCAATAGCAACGCAAACAACCAGCAAACCAATGCAAATGATATGCAATTGCATCCAAATGGTATGCAAATGGAACCTAATCGTAATCGTAATCGTAATCGTAATCGTAATGTATCTAAAGATACAATATTATTATCTGATTTTGAGAAAATCAGTGTTTTTGATAAAATTAAACTGGGATTGAATGACTTTTTCCGGCGCAAGGAATCGACGCCATGGACGGATAAGGAATTGGGGAAGCTGGCGAAAGTCGCCAAGCGCCCCGAAGCCCTGAAAGAATCCAGAGCGATTTTAGGACATTACCGGGGCGGTTATGAGTACCACTACAAAGCCATCGAAACGTTGCTCAATAACTGGACCACCGCTTGCGATCGCGCCAGCGCGGCGGGGTTCACCGGCGAAGCTGGCGAAACTGGAAGCATCGCGGGGCACTCTCCCGATGCGGACTATGGACTTTAAAGGAGGTTTTTTATGCAAGAAATACAAGAAACGCAAGAAACGCAGGAAACGAGCTATACAATCGAGTTTGTTTGTGCAAACGAGGATTGCCGGAAACCGTCCAGTATCACGCTGGAAACGACCAGCGGGGGCAAGCGGGTGGACCCCGGATGTTTTGCCGTGGTCATTTGTGAGGAGTGTGTACAAAAAGAAAAAGAAGCGTCCAAAAAACATCACATTGAGCAGAAAAAATTTCAACGCCTGGAAGCATCCGGGTTTCCGCTCGACAAGGTCGCGGCATGGAGTTTCAGCGACGGCAAGCGCAATACCGCGCTCGAGGACTGGATCAAGGAGCATCGCGACGATGCGCTATGGATTTCAGGCTTTTCGCAGATCGGCAAGACGTTTGCCATGATCAAGGTGGCGCGGGAAGAAGTGGAGCGCGGCAAGCTGGTCCGGTGGGTCGCCGGAGGCGTTTTGATCGGTGGGTACGTGGACGCCGTCCGGGACAGTTCCGCTGCCGGTTCGGCGTATATCCGCCGATTTTTGAACTGCGACCTGCTGATCATCGACGACCTGGACGATCCGGGACAGTTCAGCTATACCGCCGGGCAGTTGATTTACAAACTCCTCGACGGTATCAAAAACGACCGGTCCAAACAGATTTGGATCACCGTTAACCTGCTCAAAGGTGAGCTCCAAAAGATGTTCAAAAGCAACAATCATGCGGTCAAGGTTGAGCAGCGGCTCAAAGACCGGTTTTGCATCTGGAAGGGGTGACGATATGGGAACGAAGACACGGTTTGTGACGCCGGAGGAACTCAATAAATTTATCAGGGTTATCAATAATCCCCCTGAAAAGATGTTGATTTACGCGGCATTCGCGGCGGTCGTGATCGGCACCGGCGCAAGATGGACGGAAGTTGCCGACATGACCTTTGATGACCTTTTCGATCAAGACTGGACCCCCCGAAAAAAAGTAAGTCGAATGCTGGCGAAGAAGCGCAGGAAAAAAAGCAAAGGGAAGATCGTATTGGATTTCCTCGCAAACAATTGGGATGTGACTGCCAAAATGAAAGTTTCGGATGTATTCACCCCTGCCGGGGAAATAAAGATTGACTACACCGGAAAGACGACCGAGAGCCGCCCCGGCAAAAAAAAGGAAATTGAATTCCCCTGGAGCATGTTGGGCGCTCCCATTATCGCATGGAAAGACAAGGCCATTGAAAAATATCACTTCAACCATAGCCACCGGATATTCAGTTTGCACTATGACAACCATAAACTGTCGCATGGAAACTCTTATTTAAAAAACCGTCGTCTATTGAGACTGGCGGGTGTTGATTGGCGCCGGGTGGCGTTTCACGGTTGGCGAACAACGTTCCTCGTTATGGTTTACGAACAATGCAAACGCAACGGAATGGGGGACTTCGAAGCAGCGAATCAGGTAAAAGAAATGATCGGACATGAAAGCCTCGACACGTTGACGGAATACCTGAAAGAATACATCGGACAGGATTCCGGAAATATTATCATCGGCGCGTTTGAAAATGCGTTCCGCAATGCGCGCGCGGGAAAGTAGAATCAAGAACAATATATTAATACAATAAATCTAGTATCTAACAAGTGAGAGTGGCATGAAACAAGACAAAACAGGGTCTAACAAAGAAATTGAAACAGCTTCGCCAATCATGACGATAAAGGAGGTTAAAACCCTCCTGAAATGGTCTGACTGGAAAATCCGCCAAATGATCAAAGACGGGCGTATTGATTACTATCAGGACGGACGCAAGATTTGTATTGATAGAGAATCGTTTATGGTCAAATTTATGTTCAAAAAATCTGTGGCGAAAAGGGATATGGGGTGACAATCTCAAAACGGACTTGCGGATAGACCGTAAGCGCCCCTTTTTCGCGCAAAAAGCCAGGAAATGGAAAATCATAAAATGTTGTGGAACAAAGAATCAGATAAATTAAAAAGTTTGAGAAGCTCGGCAGAATGGCAAAGATTGCGTCAAAAAGTGCTTTTCGATCAAAACGGACTTTGTCGCTTGTGCTCAAGGATGGCGACGGAGGTACATCACTTAGAGCTGGCTAATGAAAGTAATTTTTTCGTTCGGGAAAATCTTGTCGGGCTTTGCGTGAAGTGCCACAAGAAAGTACATAACGCTTATAAACTCGGAATCAAATGGGAGGATATTATATGGCGGGCGTAAAAGGACGTTCAGGTGGCGGAGGGAAAAAATCTGTCGCCCAACATTTAGCGGAGGGAACTTACAGACCATCCCGGCACGGGAAGTTAACCAATCCGCCGGGCGGGTGTACGCCTATGCGGAAATCAGGTAATGAATCAGCCAGGCGGGATGTTTTTGCCCTCGCATTAAACGCACAAGAACAAGCTTTGGCGGATGCGATATCCCGCGTGTTTGGGGGGTATCCTCCAAACATGGATATTCGCCTGTCGCTCATGGTCCAAAACCTGAACCTGTACGCAGAGGCACACGCGGAAGTGTTGGAACATGGTCAATTTTCGGTCAACTCAAAAACCGGCGCCAGGATGGTGTC
Source organism: Lentisphaeria bacterium UBA5247 (assembly GCA_002408885.1). Taxonomy (GTDB): domain Bacteria; phylum Verrucomicrobiota; class Lentisphaeria; order Victivallales; family Victivallaceae; genus UBA5239. Next base: position 11,306 of record DHTZ01000092.1, read on the forward strand.
CGCCGCTGCCAAGGCGCGTGACATGCACCTGAACCAGTTAAAAAGCGATTTCGCCGCGTTCGGTATGTCAGTCAGTGAAATGCTGGTGATGAAAACGCTGGCGGAACAAGCCCGGTCAAGTATTAATAAACCGTCACCGGGAAAGGCGTTGAAATCATGAAGCGTAAACGGCGTTATAAATTCTGGAAGAAAACACTTGCCGGATTCGATTTCTGGCGCGATCCTGGCGACGCCAAATTTTACCCGGACCTTGCGGAATGGGCTTGCGATTTTTTCCCGGAAAACCTCTGTTTCACGACCGGGGAATTTGCGGGTAAACCGTTCATTCTTGAGGAGTGGCAACAGCAAATCATAGGTCATTTATTTGGCTGGCTTCGTCCGGACGGCTCCCGGCGTTTCCGCTATCTGTTCCTCTACATTCCGCGCAAAAACGGCAAAACGGAACTCGCGGCTGGACTGGGCGTGTTATTCTTCGTTGCAGACGGTGAACCTGCGGCGGAAGTTTATTGCGGAGCCAAGACGAAAGGGCAGGCGAATATCTTTTTTTCCAAGGCGAAACGGATGGTCAAGTTCAACCCAGTGTTGAATGACCGCGTGAAACCTCCCAAGGGGCGGTATTCCTGGACGCTGTACGATGAAGAAACTGAATCAACGATGCAGATTCTCGCTTCGGACGAAGCATCGGCGCAGGGGTTCAACGCTCATGCGGGGGTTATCGACGAGCTTCACACGCTGGCCGATGGCGGCTTTCCGGGGGCTTTGCGCGAATCGATGGGGGCGCGGCGCCAACCGCTTCTGGCGGAGCTGACGACGGCTGCGGATGTGGACAACGAGTATTGCAATGAACAGCTTGCCTATGCGGAGCAGGTTCGGGACGGCGTTATCTCCGATTCCACCTGTATGCCGATCGTGTTCCGCGCCTTGGACAAAGATGATGTGTCCGACCCCGCCACCTGGTACAAGTGCAACCCGAATCTCGGCGTATCGATCAAGGAATCATTCATCCGTGACCAATACAATAAATTGAGCCGTACCACCAGCGGAATCATCCGGTTCAAAAAATATTTTTTGAACATGCAGACGGCCAATAACAAGTCATGGCTTGATGTTGATTTTTGGGATCATTGCCGTGTTCAACAAAGCTCAATCGACCTTGCCGGGGCGCATTGCTTCGGTGCCATCGACCGCTCGGCGGTGAACGATATTTCCGCGTTGGCGCTGTACTTTCCCGATTATGCGTCATTTCTATTTGACTTCATTGTTCCGCGTGAAACAGCGGAATCAAACGCGGCGTATGAGCAATGGGCCAAGGCGGGGTATATCCGGATTTCGGAATTTTCAGCGATCCGCGACGATGAATTGTTCGAAATGGTCGCGGACGCCAAGGCGAAATACGATATTCGCGGCATCGGATATGACCCCTGGCGGATGTCCTCGCTGGCGGATTGGCTGTCAAAGCCATTCGGCGTTGCGGATAGCGAGGAAAACTTACGTGAATTCGGGCTCGGTATCCCGGTGGCGGCAATTAAACAGGATTTCCGAACGCTGTCCGGGCCGGTGAATGATGTCGAAATTGCGATCCGGAACCGTACCGTCCGCCACTTCGGCAACCCGGTCATGCGCTGGATGATGCAAAATTCCCGCGTCACCAAGGATCACAAGGAAAACATCAAAATCGTCAAGGAAAACCCGAATTCGCCCAAGAAAATCGACGGTGTTGTCACCATGATCATGGCTCACAAAACCGCCACCGACGTAAGCTTGTTTACCAAAGATAAAGATTATTCAAACATGGAGATCAGATTACTATGAAATGCCCGAAATGTTCCGCGAAAATGAATGTGTACTGCATCCGCGCCGGTCGCCCGACAGTCCGTTATCGGAAGTGCAAAAAGTGCGGTTACACCGAGAAAACCGTCGAATCATAACCCGATAAAACCAGTGAAATACTATATATAGTACCGCCTTGTACTATATATAGTATCGATGCGTTTTTACCCTATTGCTCATCTCCGCTTTTCGGCTATAATAAACCTGAAAAGCGGAGATTATGGTTGAAAATATTCGGTAACATCAAGAAATTCTTTAATTCCAGTTTGCCGGGGGGGCTGGTGGAAGTCCCTGTTTATGATCCGCTGCTCGGTAACGTCATGCGTTTTGTTGATCCGGAAACCGCGATGGCGGTTTCCACGGTTTATTCCTGCGTCCGCGTCCTGTCCGACAACGTCGCCTCGCTCCCTTGCAAGCTGTACACCCGCAGCGGTGAATACACCGCTGTGGCGGATTCGAATCCCCTGTACAATCTGCTGTTGCTTTCTCCCTGTCCGTCGATGTCCAGTTTCGATTTTTGGCGTTTCAACATCGAATCGCTGCTGCTCCGGCGTTTTTCGCTGTCGCTGATTATTCGAAGCGGGTCAAAAATTGTAAGACTGGACCCGATTCACCCGAACCGGCTAATGGAGATCAAGCTCGATTCAGCAAAGAACCTCCAGTTCAAAATACAGGTAAACGATTCCGGCGAAGTCAAGGATTTCGGGGCAAACGATGTATTCTATGTCCCCTATGGAATCGGACGGGACGCGGCGCACCCTTATGGTCCCTTGGACTTTGCTGGTCGCCCGATCCGCATGGCGGATATTTCCGAGGGTTTCCAGTATGACGCACTTAAAAACGGCGGCAAACCGAACGGCTATTGGTCCTCAAAGGACCGATTGAGCCAGGAAGATTTCGAGCGGCTGTCAAAACAGCTCAAAGAAAAAACCTCCGGCGGCAACCGTGGCGGCACTCCGTTGGTCGAAAACAGTGTTGAGTTTAAACAAATCACCCTGACGGCTGCGGATTTGCAGATGGTCGAACAGCGGCGATACACCAAAGAGGATATTTGCGGTATCTTCGGGGTCCCGCCGCACAAGATCGGCGACACCAAACAGGCAAAAGGCTGGTCCACGATGGAACAGGCGCAGACCGAATTTATCAACGACAGCCTGCTCCCCCTCCTAGTGCGTTATGAGCGCCAGATATCGCGTTATCTGGTGCCGGTGGCGGAGCAGGGCAAAACCTATGCCAAATTCGTGCTTTCCGGCATCCTGCGCGGCGACATGAACACCCGCGCCAATTATTACACCAAAATGCACATGATCGGTGTATTTTCGACGAATGAAATCCGTAAATTTGAAGAAATGAACCCGGTGGACGGTGGCGACGAGCATTTCCGCCCGGCGAATTTAACCCCCCTTGATCAACCTGAACAGGATAACAACGACAATGAAAAACAAGAAACAGCGTAAAATCAGTGCCATTTTGAATATGCGTACCGATAACTGGTTCAATTTTAAGCCGTTTTCGGAGGAAAACGATTCGGTTGACCTGATGCTTTACGGCGTGATCGGCGGCGACTGGTTCGGTGATGGCGTACAGGCGGAAGATTTCAACCGCGATTTGAACCGGATCACCGCGTCAACCATCAATTTGCACATCAACAGCCCTGGCGGCTCCGTGTGGGATGGCTATGCGATCATGAACTCGCTGATGGCATGGATGAACGCGAAGCCGGGCCGTACCATTGTGGGCCATGTGGATGGGATCGCCGCGTCCATCGCGTCCGCCATCCTGATGGCTGCGCCGGTACGTAAAATGCCGTCCGCATCTCGATTGATGATACATGAGCCGTGGACATGGCTGGCCGGAAATGCCGCCGAGCTACGCGCCACGGCGGATGACCTTGATAAAATATCCGCCGACCTCGTTGATATCTACGCCAAAGCCACCGGGCAAACCCCGGAAAAAATAAAAGCGCTGATGACCGGCGCGGTGGACGGCACCTACCTGACCGCCTCCGATGCTCTTTCGCTCGGATTTGCCACCGAAATTCTGGAATCCGTTCCGGTCGCGGCCTGTGCCGGGGCTGAAATGTACGACGGATTGCCCCGCGAACTTTATCCGAAAGACCAGCCCGGTGCGGATGCCGCTGCGCCGATTATTACCGCTCTCAATAACTCCATAAACAAAATCAAGGAGATCACCAATCATGTCTGAAACTACTGTCATCCTCACAAAAATCGAAGAACAGCAGACGGCATACGCCGCCTTGCAGGACGCGATCAAAAAAGAAAACAAAGAAGCCCAGGACAAAGCGCTTGAACACTACAATCAGGCGAAGAAACAGGCCGACGCCGCGTTTGCCCTCCAGGAAGCCAACAAAGCCCAGCTCGAAAAGATCGAAGCGGATGTCGCACAGCTTGCCGCCACCGGCGGCGGCGGCAAAAACGGCGGCAGCAAGTACAACGAAGCGCAGACCAAATATCGCGATGAATTCGCCAAATCGCTCCGCAATCAGACCATGCCCGGACCGATGAACAAAATGGCGATCGAGGCATTCGCGGAAATGGTTGAAAAGGATGCCAGCAAGGGCGGCTTTTTCGTATTCCCGGAGCTCTCCGGGCGGATTATTGAAATGGTGCCGAAAAACAACCCGATGCGCGGCCTTGCGGCCATCGAAAACATTTCCGGCAACACGCTTGAAATCCTCGCTGATCCGGAGGGAATTGAAGCGGAATGGTACGATGAAACCGAAACAATCAAAGACACCAAAACCGGAAAGATTTACAAGCACGATATCCCGGTTCACGGTCTCCGGGCCAAGATCAAAATTTCCCGTGATTTGGCGATGGACGCCCGCTATGACATTGAATCCAGGTTGATTCGCAAGGCCGGTACTGCGTTTGCCAACGCCGAACGCGCGGCGAATATCAGCGGCAACGGCGTCAAGAAGCCGACCGGGCTTTTCACGGTGGACAAAGCAGCCGACGCTTCCAACCTCCAGTATGGCAAGGCCGGCTTCCTCAAGTCCGGCGCGGCCGCCGGCATCGGGACCAACATTGACCCGCTGCTCGATCTCATTTCCGCGCTTCCGAGTGTCTACCGCCCGAACGCCCGGTTCATGGCGAACGCCGCCACTTTCAACTCGTTCAAAAAGCTGAAAGCCACGTCCTCGCTGGAGGGTTATTTGCTCTGGTCCCCCTCATTCACCCCCGGCGAACCGGACCGTCTGCTCGGCTATTCGGCGGTCGAGAACGAAGCGTGTCCCGATATCGCCGCCGACAAGTTTCCGCTGGTGTTCGGCGATATTTATGAAGCCTATACCATCGTTGACCGCCAGACCATGTATGTCGTGATCGACTACATCTCGGATGATTCGTTCATCGTCTACAAGTTCTATTGGCGCGTCGGCGGTTCGTGGGTTAACACCCAGGCGTTTAAATTCCTGAAAATTGCCAGTTAAGGAGGTCAAAATCATGCAGGATATCTACAACATCACCCAGGCGGCGGCGGTTATCCCCGCCGCTGTCGTCACCGCCTCTCCGGATGCGGTTGAAGTCGCGCTCGACGGCTCTTTCGATGCCGCCAAATTCATTATCAACACCGGCACCACCGCCGAAACGCTCTCCGCGTCTCTCAAAATCGGCGTCCAGGTCGAAGCGTCCGACGATGGCGGCGCATCCTATCGCGTCGTTCGCGCCGACGAGATTCTCGGCGCCGAGCCGAACGCCTCCGGCGTCGTTTACGAACTTACCGACAAAGCCAAAGTCGGAATTTTTGAGTTCGGTTATGCCGGAGCGGCGGACAAGCTCAAAATTTCAGTCATTGTCACCGGGTCCATGACCACCGGCGTACCGCTGGCGGTCATCCTGGAAAAAGGCCACCTGCGCCTTGCTCCCCCGGATCGCTCGTAACCACCGCCTCCATCCGCCCGGCTCCCTGTTTGCTCCCGCAGGGGGCCGGGCACCTTAAAAACTTTACGGAATCACCTTGAAATATCTTTCGAAACAACTGATCACCGCGCCGAACCCGGCAGTCACGCCGGAGGAAGCCGCCGCGCAGCTCAATATTATCCATCTTGACGCCGCCGAGCGGACCGTGCTGGCCGCCAAGGTTGCCGCCGCCACGGATGCGGTGGAAAAGTATCTTCATCGCCCGGCGTCTCCTCAATCCTGGGCGTTTATCTTCCCTGTAGTACAAGGGGCGTTGTTGGAAATGTACTACGATCCAATCATTGAGGTGGAATCCATTTCCGCGTCCGGCGCGGATTTGCCGGAATTTGAGCTTCTGCCGCTGAATCCTCCGGCGGTCAAAGTTATTTCAACCGTCCCGCCCGGCGCGGAATACCTGACCGTGACCGCTCGTGTCGGTTTTGATCCGTTGCCGCCGTCCGTGCGCGAGGCGATATTACAGCTCACGGCGGACCTGTACGAACACCGCGAAACGCAGCTCGAAACCAGCATCGCCGTGAACTCCTCGTTTGCGTTTATGCTGGACCGCTACAAACAGATGGGGGCATACTGATGAACTCCGGTCAACTGCGCCATAACGCCACGATACGACAGCCCCGATACGACCGCGACGGCAACGGACAGACTGTTACCTGCTGGCCGGTGTTCCGCCGCTGCCGGGCGCGTCTTACGCCGCTGGCGGGCACGGAATCACTGGTTGCCGGACAGGTTCAATCATCGATTACCCACAATTTACTGATCCGCCACGTGGATGGGCTGTCCGAAAACATGATTGTCGTGATCGATGGGCGCGTGTTCCAGATCGGCGAAATCCGCCCGGACCCCACATTGGCCCGCCACCAGTGGCTTAAACTTGCGGAACGGACCAATCCGAAGCCGAAACCGGGCGAAATCTGCCGTGTTTTCCGTGAATCATGTACTTTCTCCCTGGACGGTTTCATCGATTGCGTCATCGTCCGCGTCAATGCCCCGGCGGTGATCAACTATGGCAGCGGCGAATCCATTGAAATTGACGCGGATTCCCCGCGCGAAATCTCCATTTTTGAGGCTGGAACAGAGATTTTAATCACATTCAACACCAGGGCGGCGGATAACCGTGCCACCATTACCGGAGGATTGATCCATGATTGATGCTGAAATATCAGGCGCGGACGCAATCAGGCGCGAATTGAAGCGGATCGAGGCGGAATTTCCCGAAAAAATACTGAATCCGGTTAAACGTACCGGCGCGGGCGTTATCGCCAAGGCGGTTCGGCGCAACACCCCCACCCGATACGGTTTTTTGAAACGCTCGATCAAATCCGGCTTGACCAGCAAAAACAAAATCGGAAAAATCTTTGTCGACCGTGGCGCGGTGTTTGTCAACATCGACGGCAACACCCGCCGGATGAAACTTGGCAAGGGCGTCAAAATGCGCGACGCCAGAGGGCAGATTCGCGCCAGCAATCCCGGTGCCCGCTTTATCATTCCGGACAAATACGCGCCATTGGTGGAGTATGGCGCACGGGGGCGGCCCGGCGCGGCGATGTTTCGCCGGGGGGTCGAACAGTCGTCGCGGGAAGCCGTGGACGCGATGGCGAAAAAAGCGGATCAGCAATTTGCTAAACTGTAGGGGAATTTATGGGCTTTCGGCAAAAACTTTTCAGCTATCTGGACGATGGACATTTGGGCGCGACCTGTTATTCGTCGCCGCTTCCGGCAACGGCGAACACCCCTTACGTGTTGGCGTCGATGATATCCTCCACCCCGAATCAGGATAATTTAGGCGCCACGGATACATTTGATCGGGTATGGCAGTTTGATATTTACGCGGATACGTTTGCGGAAATCGAACCGATCCGGGATCGGATATGGCAGCGGCTGAACCGCCCCGGCGAGTGGTTTTTTATGTCCGGCCTCCGCGTCTGGAACTGCCGGGTCGAATCGGAAATGGAAACAACGGAACTGGAGATGCAATTTTCGGAAACGAAGCTCTCCAGATACACCATACAAGCAAGAATCATCACGGAATAAGGAGATGAAACATGGGTGGACAAAAATTTGACGGTAACGGCACCACTTTTCAACACAGCGACACTGCGATCAAAACCGGAATCAACACCATCGGCGCCGGCGGCTACTCGATCAGTGTGATCGATGACAGCGACCTCGGCAACACGGCGGTATTGACCAAGATTCTGGCGAACCTGCGCGATCATTCCGACATCACCTTGAATGTCGATTTTGCCGCGCTCGGCAAGGTCCACTTTGTCGGGAAAAAAGAATGCGTGATCGGCTTTCCGCAGATCGGCGGGTCATTGACATTCTGGGGCGGAATCTCGGCGGTGGCGAATTCCACGTTTCAGAACGGACAATCCCCCACCTGCGATATCACCCTCACGGTTACGAATCTGAATGATGCGGGTGAAGAAACCCCGCCGGTGCTGAAGATCGGAGAGGATGAAGTTTACGGCGCCGTAACCCCGCCTGAAACCCCGCCTGAAACCCCGCCTGAAACCCCGGCGGAAGGATAAAAAATCATGGATACTTTACGCAATAAATTGATGCAGACTTGTAACCGCCATTTTCGCCCGGCGGTTCTGGAACTTGACGGGGAAAGATACGAAATCCTCGTCAAGACTTTTACCAGAAAAAACCTGATCAAAATACTTAATGAAATCAAGGACCCGCTCCAGCAGAAAAAGATATTCTCCGGTTTGTTTCTCGACCCGGTCACGAAAGAGCCGTTTTTGGACGATGCGGTTATCGATTCGATGAAACAACGTGATATTCAGGCGCTTACCGAACTGTTTTTCCGCGTCAACACCGGCAGGGATATTGTCGCAAAAAAATAGATGCCGCCGACTACCTGCTGCACGAGCTTGCGGTGATCGGCGGCGAATTGCACGTGGACAAGCTTCAGGAGGATTTGACCCTGTACGAACAAGCACGTTGGCAAGCGTTTTTATCCGCCCGCGAACAGCGGCGGGATAAGCTCGAAATCTACCTTGCCCGGCTGATTTGGCGGCTCGGCCAGATTTTCGGCGCGGAAGAAACAATGGACGATGTACTGATCCAGTGGGATAAGCCGCCGGCGGAAAAAGATGAGGTTACAAAACTTTCGCAAGAAGAACTGGCGCTCGGACTTGCCGCCATGATGGGCGCAAAAATTATCGATAAGCGGAAAAAAACGGAAAGCGGAAAATAAGAAATGGCGAAAAAAGGCATCGGCGACCTGGTCGTATATTTAAAAACGGATGAGAAAGACCTGAAAAAAGGGCTTAATACATCCAACAAAGTAATTAACGATTTCGCGGAATCCGCCAAAACCAAACTGATGGCGATTGGCGGCGCGGTCGCCGCCGGATTTACGGTCAGCGCCGCCTGGCAATACGTGGACAATACAATAACGAAACTGGACGCCATCGCCGACGCCGCCGAACGGCTGCAGGTGGGGACGGCGGAGTTTCAAACCATGTCCTACGCTGCTGAAATGACAACATCCAGCATGGAGGCGTTGGAAAAAGCCCTGCAACGCGCCCGCCTTACGATTTACGAGGCACGGGAGGGTAACAAGACGGCGGCGGAATCATTCGCTGCCATCGGCGTCTCAATCAAGGATTTGGACGGTCTGAATTCCAGCCAGATTTTGACACGCATCGCCCAGGGATTGGAAACCATCACGGATGACACGGCAAAAGCGGCGCTTGCCGCGAAAATTTTCGGCAAAAGCGGCGTTGAGCTGGTCCCGATGCTTTCCCAACTCGAATACTTTAAGCAAGAACTTGAGGACACCAACCGGATTATTGCGGATGATGCCATTCAGGCGGCGGGGGCATACCGGGATTCGATCGATAAGCTGAATTTGTCCATGCAGGGAATGGTTGCCAATTCGGGGCTTATTCAATGGCTGGCGGATGTCGCGGACCGGATGGATTCACTGGCTTCCAGCACTGCGCGGATGGATAAGGCAATCAAACAGGGCGCAAGCGGTCCCCTGGTTGATAAAACAAGTAGAGCAGCTGATTTTTTGCTGGACTCGATGAGCTTTGGTTATGGCTCCGATTGGGCGGCGCAATATGCTCAATCAAGAGGAGTTAACCCTATCCGCATGGATTTGACCGAGGAGGATAAGTTTAAACTGGACACCTATCGGGAGGGCGTCCAGAACGGAACGGTTGACACCCCGGAGGAACGTCGACGTAAAAAAGAGGAAGCGCAGGCAACCGCGCGGGCGGCGGTGGAGGAAATGCGAAAAGCGGAAGCCCTCGTGAAAGCCAGAGAGGCGGCGGCGAAAGCGGAAGAAAAAATCGCCAAAACCTTAGAGGAAATTAACGAATCCTACCTTTTCCAGATTGAGTTTACCAAGGCGAACAATAAAGTCCTTGAGGATGAATATGAGCTGAAAAAGGCGATTTACGATGCGGAGAAACGCGCCGGGCGCGAATTGACCGGGATTGAGGAGGAGATTATCCGCGGAAACGTCCTTGCGTTGCAGGACGCGAAAAAAGTAAAAGCAGAAAAAGAAATCGCCAAAACACTTGACGAAATAAACGAATCCTATCTCGATCAGATCGATGCGATCGATGCGAAAAATAAAAAACTGACCGATGAATACGAACTGGAAAAAGCGATCCGCGACGTTGAGAAAAAAATCGAGCGTGAGTTGACCGATGAAGAATATTCGACCCTGCGCGGAAACATCCTTGCCTTGCAGGAGGCGCGGAAAAACGCGGTGGATAACGCCTTTAAAAATAACATGGTGCAGGGCATGCAGCGCGGATCGCTGGAAGCATATCAGGCGCTCGGCAGACACACCACCGATTACCCCAAAAAACAAACCGAAATCGCGGAAAAACAATTGCGCGAAACCGAAAATTTAAACAAAAACGTCACCGGCGTCATGAATCGTATCGTCTCTGATGCGGATACGAAACTTGTTCCGCTCAACCTGACGTTATAAGGAGCACTGAATATGCAGATCACAATAAGCAAGGTTGCGTCCGGCAGGTCGATTAACGTCACTAAAAACCTGCAATTTCAAACGCCGCAAGATGAAATCAGCATCCTTTCCGCCCCCGGCGTAGTGGAGGAGGGCACGGAATTCCCCGGCATTCCCGGTGTGGTGGCCACCTCGGTAACCCTTACCCCTGTCGATTCGAAATTATGGACGATGACAGTTGTATATTCCCCGCGTAAATACGATTACGCGACGCCGGGCGCCATCCCGAAACCCTGGGAGGAGCCGGCGCGGATTACCCGCGATCCGCTTCCGGATGTAGTCAGGGTGCAGGATAAATGTTACAATGATGAGGATATCAAGGGCGACCCCACTACTCCGATCCTGCTTCCGACCGGGACTGCTTTCGCCAATCCTCCGCTTGTGCCGGTGGGAGCCAGCCGGATCACGATTACCTGGAACGTCCAGTACAGCCAGGTCAATGACAGTGTATTCAGCGATTGCGAATATACCTGTAACTCGCTGGACCTGACGATTGACGGTCGCCTTTACAAGGCCGGGACGCTCTACATGGAATTGTGTTACAACAACACCGCTTACACCTCGGATGGTACAAAATATAAAACCTGCGTCGCCAAAATTTTACATAATCCGGATGGTCACGCATTTAAGCCGCTCCTGATGGATTACAAGGCGTTTTTTATGGTCGAAATTGGTGAAGACACTGAAAGACAACTCCAGCCGATCAAGCTGAAAAATGGGCGATGGGGGCATTTCATTGGTGACAAAGAAGCAAAGCCGGTGACAGAGCCCGTCCCGATTGATTTTATGGGCGATCTGATCACCGACAACCCGGACGAAGTAAAAAACCTGAAGGCATCCTACGGAAATTTCGACTGTTTTTATAAGACCACGTGGGCGGATTTAAAAATCCCGGAAACAAAAGCAATCATCGAGAAATAATATGGCTCAATATTTCATGAATGAAAAAGATGCGGGAATCATCCGCGACACCGTGAAACGTGTCGCGGCAGGATGGACCCCGCGCCCGCAGGTCACACCAAACCATCGTGACCCGGTCACTGATACAGAGGTCGAGGGCGGCGGCGTGGGGCTGTTGAAATCGGTGCCGTCTAGCGGGAGCGGTCGAGGGTCTTATGTGGATGTTGTTATTAATGAATTCGGGGATTTCGTTGAGACCGGAGCGCCTAAGCCTGTGGTCATCCCTCGAATTTATCATATTGATTAGAGGTAAATCATGTCAGCGGCAAACCCGGTAGGGATCATCAACCATATACACGCTTTTGATCTGGTCATGCTGTTTACGATCATGGACCAGTATTCGGACGGTTCGCCCGCTGGAATAACCCGGATTTACTACACACCGAAAATATCATCCGACAATGGGTTCAGCGCTGTAGGGGATGCTTATGTGGGGCACGGGGTCACAATAACTCCGAGTATCAGCGGCAACAACATATCGTTCAATCTGACTACTGCGGGTGGACTGATCAGCGGATTCGACACCTGCTTTACCGACATATGGGAATTGGATATAAGCTCCGGCGGAAGTACTGTAGCCTCGGAGGATGGAGATTGGTTATCGGATGAAATCACCGTTCGGATAGCGATAATTATGCTCCCCTACTGGCGTTGTCAGATGCCGGACTTTGTTAATTTGAGAATGGGGGAATCGTTCAGCGGTCAAGGTCTTTCTCCGTCCGTTCCCTGGGGTCCGTACTTTTACGATGGTACTCACGGGCAGCTGTGGGTTCCGGAATATAAAAACGTTAACGGCTCCGAGCAGATCGAAGCCATATGCACCGGACTTAGGATTGACACGGAGGAGGATCTCCCTAATCAGCGCATGATGTTCGGGACGGTAGGATTCCGTGGTGCGTTTCAGATTTTTGGTTCTGCCTCTTATCCCTATAACGGACTGCCTAACTGGCCTGTAACTGAACTCATTGCCGGGGTCAGCGTGTACCGGTGCATAAGCCCGGCTTTATCCCCGTATCAGGTCGCGGAAATAGCGACCCAACCCATTACTATGGAGGGTAAGGATACGGCGCGTATTAGAGGCATGGCCCTGATATTAATTGAAGACAGCCATTTGGAAGCTACCGGTGCCTCATGGGTTAAATCTAAGCCGTCAGCCGGAGCAACCGAGTGGAATATCGCCTACAGTTATAATGTCGTGGACTATACCGGAAAAATACGAATCGATCACGGTACGGTTATGTTGACGGGGACCAGGCAGGGACTGATGGACGATGAGCCTGTCGTGATAACGGCGGGACCTTACTACATAGACCCTACTTATGATATCCCGCCGAAAGGAACGTGGAATGGATTCGATTTTGAACGGGGGTTAGCCATATGGCACATTAACAACCGCTATGCGGCGACTGGTATAATTGACAAATACGTTGAGTATGAGGAAGACGGTTTTACAGTCAAAAAATCGGAAGAATATAAAATCCCGGAGCCTAATCATTGGCATGACATTTATGCCATAGACTTGGACTTTGCATCCGACATGCCTGACGATGTACCGCAGGAAGTCACGGATTGGATTCAGGAACTTGAATCGGAGGCGGCAAGCAAGGAGCCTCCCGAATCTTTAGACTATTCGACCATCAAGTACGATGTGTACGACAACGGCACCGAACTTGTTCCGAATCCCGACAGTGAAAGCATTATCCCACAAGTCGTAGGCTGGTCTGACGAACGAATCCTCCATATAACCGCCCCTAAGGAGTGGTGGTTCGTAGGTGATCAGATAATCACACCTACTACCGTGTTCGATAAAACGGCGCTCGTTTATTCGCCTGGCGGTTATATAAATAATGATGTGGTTGATTTGGTTCCTGTTGCCAAAGAATCCCCTGATAGTGAGGCGTGGGATGGACTAAGCGCACTATCATTGTCAAATCAATATTCCAAACTTGATAATAAATGCGCGATCCTGCCGGGGGCGGTTGCGGCAATGTTTAACGCACCACCCTGCGCCCATAATTTCGCCAGAAACTTAAGCGCAGTAACGATCAGTTTTAAAATCAAAACGGGAGGCGGGGTTTATCGTCAATATAGTACCAGTAAGAGTGAATCTTTTTATCCGGGAATGGAATCGGTAATGGACGGTACTAGCTATCGCATACAGGATTCGAATGCGGTCACACTAAAAGGGTCGTGCACTGCGGTCGGCATTATCGACTCGGCTAATCAGGACTATATCAAATTTATTTTCATCGGGACCGATGTCACATACGACACCGAAAACGCGAGGAGTTCTTACTACATTACATCTACTTATAATGACCCGTGGATGGGAGGTCACGGATTTAGCGGGGACCTTATCGCCCCGCATATCCCGTCGCCGGACGCGGTATTCAGCGACGGGTATGTCTTCGGGGAAATGATTATGACAACCTCACGGTCTATGCAGGACACCAGACCGACAGAGGTTATCTATTTCTCCAATTTCCAAGCCCGTGTGCGGGAGCAGGCTCCGGAGCAACCAGATGTACTGACGGAGACGTTTTGGGAGTATTGGCCCGGAGCAACCGAACTCTATACATCGGAACGCCGGAGTACCCGTGGAGCTATAGATGCCGTACACAAAGCATCGTTTATCGATTTTAAAGGGGAACGGTGGTTAGGCTCATTTGCACCAATCAGTACTGTAGGAAACGGCGGCATCAGTCTAAGTTATCGGGCGAGAGGCAATTTTAATTATTACTGGGATAGAGAGGGCGAAAGCCCACCGTCTGGGTTTGAGTCATACCTGAATTATTTGGCTGACATGATGGCCCCGAACGGGGACGGCGAGCCTACGCTTAATTGCAGTTACGATGGAATCAAAGCTGTCGGCAACGGAGGGAGAGGGTTTGGACCTCACGTAGGGAATAAAGAGTTTTATGGCGATGTAAAGTCCGTAATTGATCAGATGCACGAAGTATGCCTGACGCTTGGCGCAAATCGCTACAAAGGCGCTCCGTATGGGAATACACCGGCAGGTGATATATCCGGAGCGCCCGGATTTATTCAGCCGTCGGCAATGTTGGACGATGACTTTTCGTCTTATGCTTTTTTGGGTGAGAAGCCGATTATCTCATGCAACTACCCAGTAATGAACACCGAACCCCCCGTTGGATTTGTATTGGAGAGTAAATCGGTTCAGGAAGTCCGTCTGATTTTACAAGTGTCAAATTTGTCAACGCTGGAAATTACAATCTCATAAAAATACAATCGAGGTGAACGAAAATGATTTATAGAGTAAACAACCAGACAAAAAAGTTCGCGAAATGGTCGGAAATCCCGGTCTTTTTCGCGGCGCAGATCGCGCCTTACACGTTTCGCTTTGCGGACGAATGCGGCAAGCCGCTGGCGATGGACGCCGCCGATCAGTTTTACCTGGTCGCGGATATCGATTTTAAGCGCCAGACCGAGGCGGCGGTGCCTAAAACGTTGGCGCTGGCGGCGGATATCGACGCGGAAACCGGCACAGTTACATTCCGCCTGAACACCGCCGGGGCGCGCTACCTCGAAACAATCAAACAGGCCGGAACGCTGCTGAAAACCGAAATCCGGCGCTTGCCATTCGGCGGCGCCTCGTGGGAGGTGCTGTTGCAGGATGGCGCCACCGGCAACCCCGATGTGATCGATCCTATGACGCCGGTACCGGAGCCTCAAGATAATTATGTGCGGTCAATAAACGATTTGTCCGGAAATGTTGTTTTTATTGATAGCGAGGGGAATATACTTGAAGTTGTTGATGGTAAAATAAAAATGCCAAGAGTTGCTGGCCCTGCCGGTGCGGCCGGAGCCAAGGGTGACAAGGGCGATCCCGGTGAGCCCGGCGCTGATGGCGCGGACGGCGCGAAAGGTGACAAGGGCGACAAGGGCGATCCCGGTGAACCCGGCGCAGACGGTGCCAAGGGCGACAAAGGCGATCCCGGTGAGCCCGGCGCTGACGGCCAGGACGGCGCACAAGGCCCGCCCGGGGCCGATGGCGCGGACGGTGCGGACGGCCAGGATGGCCCGAAAGGCGACAAAGGCGACAAAGGCGATCCCGGCGAGCCCGGCGCTGACGGCCAGGACGGCGCACAAGGCCCGCCCGGGGCCGATGGTGCGGACGGTGCCAAAGGCGACAAGGGCGACAAGGGCGATCCCGGTGAGCCCGGCGCTGATGGTGCAGACGGTGCCAAGGGCGACAAAGGCGATCCCGGTGAGCCCGG
>DHTZ01000092.1:27414-28518 GCA_002408885.1 Lentisphaeria bacterium UBA5247
AGGCGATCCCGGTGAGCCCGGCGAGCCCGGCGCCGATGGCGCGGACGGCGCGGATGGCGCGAAAGGTGACAAGGGCGACAAGGGCGACAAAGGCGAACCCGGTGAGCCCGGCGCGGACGGCCAGGACGGCGCACAAGGCCCGCCCGGGGCCGATGGCGCGGATGGCGCGAAAGGTGACAAGGGCGACAAGGGCGACAAAGGCGATCCCGGTGAGCCCGGTGCGAAAGGCGACAAGGGCGACAAGGGCGATCCCGGTGAACCCGGTGAGCCCGGCGCGAAAGGCGACAAGGGTGATCCCGGCGAGCCCGGCGCAGACGGTGCAGACGGTGCCAAGGGCGACAAAGGCGATCCCGGTGAGCCCGGCGCAGACGGCGCGGATGGCGCGGACGGCCAGGATGGCCCGAAAGGCGACAAGGGCGATCCCGGTGAGCCCGGTGCGGACGGCGCAGATGGCGCACAAGGCCCACCCGGGGCCGATGGTGCGGACGGTGCCAAAGGCGACAAGGGCGACAAGGGCGATCCCGGTGAGCCCGGCGCGGACGGCGCGAAGGGCGACAAGGGCGACAAGGGCGATCCCGGTGAGCCCGGTGCGGACGGCGGCGGCATCCCGGATGCCCCGACTGACGGCAAAACCTATGGTCGAAAAGACGGTGACTGGAGCGAGGTTACTGGTCTAGAAGCGGGTGACTACAGCTTTACCAGCGCGGCGGTCATTGATCGCGAGCTGACGATCCCGGACACGCGCCCGGTTGTCGCGGTGATCGATGAATCTGGACGGCAGTATCCGTTTGCGTTGGATGAGGTGGTTTACAAATCGGCGACCACGGAAATCAGTCTGGCGGCGATCATGACGTATCGCAATCTGACCGCTATTCCCGGCACTTGGCGAATCGTTTTCGCGGTCGGTCAAAAAGGTACAGACGGTGAAGATTTCGCCCCTGACGAGCGG
This sequence comes from Lentisphaeria bacterium UBA5247, assembly GCA_002408885.1. Lineage (GTDB taxonomy): Bacteria > Verrucomicrobiota > Lentisphaeria > Victivallales > Victivallaceae > UBA5239. The sequence goes on from DHTZ01000092.1 coordinate 28,364, forward strand.
GGAACACTTGCCGAACGCACCCAATACGACGGCGAAGCAAAGGGCTTTTCCTATCTCGATATCGACACAGGGGTCATTTATCATAAATTGAGCGCGACAAACGGCGACTGGAACGATGGATTCAGCCTGCGCGGTGACAAAGGCGATCCCGGTGA
>DHTZ01000039.1 GCA_002408885.1 Lentisphaeria bacterium UBA5247
ACTACCCCGAATACATGCTCGCGCCGCAGCTTGACCAGCAGCTCAACCCCATGATCAAGGTCGTGCCGCAACCCTGGGACGACCAGACCGACCCCGCCGTACTGAAAAAATACGACGTCATCTACTTTTTCGGCATGGGCCTCAAGTTCAACGAACAGCAGATGGCCGTGGTCAATTCCCTGGCCGAGCGCAAGGTCCCGATTTACGTAACCGCCTCCACCCGCCAGGAAACCGTCCTGAACACCCTGACCGACGCGCAAGGCAAGGCCGTCAGGGCTTATATGGGCAACGGCGGCAAGGAAAACTTCCGCCGCCTGGTCAACTACAGCCGGCGCGAACTGGACGGCAAGAAAATCTTTTCCGAAGCGATCGAAGAACCGCACAAGGTTCCCCATTACGCATTCTTCCACACCGACGAAGAAAAAGGTTTTGAGACCTACGAAGATTTCATCGATTATTACCGCCGCATCGGACAGTACAATGGAAACAACCCCACGGTCTGCATCTTCGGCGGCAACGGCGGCGGCAGCCTGAACGAACTGATCCATGCGCTGGAAAAACGCGGGATCAACGTGGTCGCCGCCAGCGGCATGGCCAATCTGGAGACGCTCCGCAAGGTCAACCCGAACCTCGTAGTCTACCAGCCCCACGGCCGCTTCGGCATGAGCGACCCGGACGCCGCCATCGCGTACCTGAAAGAACGCAACATTCCGCTGTTCTGCCCGATCAAGGTCTCGCAGCCCTATACCGAATTTCTGAAAGACCAGCGCGGCATGACCGGCGGTATGCTCAGCCAGAGCGTCACCATGCCCGAGCTGGACGGCGGCGTAGTGCCGTATGTCCTGAGCGCGCTGTATCCCAACCGCCGCGGGCTGATGGAATTCCGCATGATCCCGGACCGCCTGGAGCGTTTCGCCGAAATGATCCGCAAAACTCTCGCCCTTCAGAGCAAAAGCAACGCGGACAAGAAAATCGCCATCATCTACTACAAAGGCCCCGGCCAGAACGCCATGGTCGCCAGCGGCCTTGAAGTCGGCGATTCCCTGCTGAACACCCTGAAACACCTCCAGAAATCCGGGTTCACCACCGGTGAACTCCCGGAAAATCCGGCGGAATTGAACAAGATGATCCAGCAGAACGCCGCCGTTTTCGGTTCCTACGCCGAAGGCGCGATGGAAGAATTTCTCAAAACCGCCAAGGTTGAATACGTCGGTTACGAACAATACCTCGGCTGGGTGAAAAAAGCCCTGCCCCCCGACCTGTTCAAATCCGTCGAAGAAGCCTTCGGCACCGGTTTCGGACGCTACTTCACCCATCAGGGCAAGCTCGCCATCGGCATGCTGCGCTTCGGCAACATCGTCCTGATGCCGCAGGGACTCCCCGGCATCGGCGGCAACACCAACCAGATCATCCATGGCGTAAAACAGGCCCCGCCGCACAGCTATCTGGCGACCTACCTCTGGATCCGTTACGGCTTCGAAGCGGACGCCATGATGCATTTCGGCACCCACGGCAGCCTGGAATTCACCCCGTGGAAACAGGTGGCGCTGTCGAGCTACGACTGGCCGGACGCGCTGGTCGGCGAAATGCCGCATTATTACCTCTACGTGATCAACAACGTGGGCGAGGCCCTGATCGCCAAGCGCCGCAGTTACGCCATGCTGGTCAGCCATCTGACCGCGCCGTTCATGAACTCCGGCCTGTACGGTACGCTGACGGACCTCCACACCCGGATTCACGATCTCGAAATCGCCGAAGACCCCATGCTTAAAGGGGAATACCGCAAATCGATCATCGAATACATCAAGAAGGAGAAACTCGACCAGGAAATCCGGTTCAGTGAGGATTTCGCCAAGGGCGAACTGAACGAAGCCGGCCTCGAACTCCTCCACAACCATATCCACGAACTGGAGAACTCCAAGGTCAACCGCGGCCTGTACGTGATCGGCCGCCCCTACAGCAGCGAAGAAGCGGACGAAACCGCCCGGCTGATGATGGTTGACACGGTCGCCGGGAAACTGTTCGACGCCGACCTGAAGCAGGGTCTGGTGAAAGAAACCGACCGCGACCGCAACGTGGTCTTTGACAAATACGTCAGCCGCGCCCATGAAATGATCCTGGCCGCGTTCGCCAATCCTCCGGCAGCCCCGGCGACTCCGGAAGCCGTTCCGGCAACCGAAAAACCGCAAGCCCGCCGAACGGGCGGCGGCATGCCCGAAGAGATGCGCAAAGCCCTCGAAGCCATGCCCGAGGAACAACGCAAGGCCGCCATGCGCCAGTTTGCCGAGCGCCGCCGCCAAGGCGGTTCCGCTTCCGGCGCTCCGGCCGGAATGCCGGCGGGAATGCCCGCCGGAGAGCGCCCGCAAGGCGCGATGGGCGGTGCGATGGGCGGCGGCATGCCCGAGGAGATGCGCAAAGCACTCGAAGCCATGCCCGAAGAACAGCGTCAGGCTGCCATGCGCAGTTTCCGGAACGCTGCCGGCGGCGGCATGATGCGTCGCAGTGCCGTCAAACCTCCGCCGGACCCGGTGGAAGAAGCGATTCGCGCCCGCACGGAACTGATTTCATCCACCGATGCGGAGCTCGCCGCGATGGTCAACGCGTTCAGCGGCGGCTATCTGGCGCCCTCCAGCGGCGGCGACCCGGTCATCAACCCCGCCGCCGTGCCGACCGGACGCAACCTGTACGGCATCGACCCGGAACGCACCCCGACCCGCGAAAGCTACGCCGTCGGCAAGAAACTCGCCGAAGCCCTGATCGAAGAAAAGATCAAGACCACCGGCGATTTCCCGAAAAAAGTGGCGTTCTCGCTCTGGGGCGGCGAATTCATCCGTACCCAGGGAACCAGCATCGGCGAGATCTTCTTTCTGCTGGGCGTCGAACCGGTCTGGGATTCCCGCGGCCGCGTTCTGGACGTCAAGCTGATTCCGAACGAAGTCCTCAAGCGCCCGCGCATCGACGTGATCGTGCAGACTTCCGGACAGTTCCGCGGCGCCGCCACCAGCCGCATGCGCCTGATCGACAAAGCCGTGAAGATCGCCGCGGAAGCCCCCAAATGCGAATTCGTCAACTATGTGGTGGAAGGTTCCGACGCCGCCACTAAGGTAATGATCGAGCAGGGTTTCTCCCCCGAACAGGCTCGAAAACTCGCCAACGCCCGTATTTTCGGCGGGCTCAACGGCGCGTTCGGCACCGGCATCACCGGCATGGTTCAGTCCGGCGACCGCTGGGAGGACTCCAAGGAAATCGCCGAGCGCTACCTGAACAACATGGGCGCGCTCTACACCGATGACCACTGGGGCGAACACATCCCCGGCGTGTTCAAGGCCGCGCTTCAAAATACCGATACCGTGGTGCATTCGCGTTCTTCCAACACCTGGGGACCGCTCTCACTCGACCACGTGTATGAATTCATGGGCGGGATTAACCTGACCATCCGCCACGTCACCGGCAAGGAGCCCGATGCGTATTTCAACGACTTGCGCACCCCCGGCCGCGCCAAAATCCAGGAGGCCGGACAGGCCACCATGGTCGAAGCCCGCACCACCATCCTCAATCCCAAATACATCAAGGAGATGATGGATGAAGGCCCCGGCGGCGCCGCCACCTTTACCGAAATCGTCCGCAATACGTACGGATGGGAAGTGACGAAGCCCGACATGATCAAGGATCACCTGTGGCAAGAATACAAAAATGTACTGCTTGACGACGTGCACGAGCTGAATATCCGTGAATATTTCGCGGAAAAGAACCCCTATGCCCTGCAGGAAGTCACCGCGGTCATGCTGGAAACCATCCGCAAGGACCTCTGGAAAGCCGACGCGCAGACCGTCAAACAGATTGCCGAGGTTCACACCGAATTGATCAAGAACCACGGTCCCGGCTGCAGCGGTTTCGTCTGCAACAACGCCAAGCTCCATGATTTCATCAAGGAGCAGACCGGCAGCACCGAATATTCGGACGCCATCGGCAAAATCCGCAACCGTTCCGCCGCGGCGTCATCCCAGCAGCAGGAACTGGAAAAAGTCGAGGGCATGACGCTCAGGGAACAGAAGCCCGAACCGCCTCCGGTCCTGACCAAGATTCTGGAAAACAAAACCGCCATCATTGCGGTCGGCGTCATTATCCTGATCGGGCTGGGAGCCGTCTGGTGGGGGAACCATTCCCGCCGCCGCCACGAAGACGACTAATCGTCCCGGCTGAAAACACGAACGCCCTGAACGGTTCATCTGTTCAGGGCGTTTTTCTTATCCCGCCGATTTGTAATTGAAGAATTTCGCGGCGGCACGTTGCCGCACGCAGTCCAGCGCGCGGACAGCCTGGATGTCCGCAGGACGAAAACATCCCTTCCTTGAGCGTTATTTCCCTTTCTTACGGCTTTCTTTGCGGACGGGAGCGCCGCCGCCGGTCTTTCGGTGTTCCGCCCCCAGCAGCTCCGGCAATGCCTGCCGGAAAATCCCGTGCGCCAGCGATTCGCCGTCGATTTTTTCTTCGATGGTCATGATCAGCGGCTTCAGCCCGCCGGGGCGGGAATACAGGGCGTTGATGATCACATAGCCGGCGCGCGGCACCCCGCAATGCCGCATTTGCAGCATATAGTTGCGGTAGAGTTGAAATTGATGTTTCAGGTTCCGCCAGGCCTGAAGGCGGGATTGGTCGAGTTTCTTTTCTCCGCTGCGCCCGTCGGAATAAATCCGCCGCAGGGTTTTGGTATTTTCATTGACGACATGGCATTCGAGCCCGTCCCGGGTGCCGTAGACGATGACCGCGGCAAAATAATCGTTATCGACCAGCCCCGGCTTATTCTCCAACGCCCGGAAATCCAGACGAAGCCCCGGCCAATAGCGCCCGGCCTGCTTCAGCAGCCTGACCACTTTGCTTTTTTCCCGACGCCACCAGCATCCGATCAATGCGGCAGCCGTCAGCGCGGCAATCCCTCCCAGCCCGACCCGTAGCGCGGCACCTGTATTTTTCACCATGCCGTCGAGAAGCCACATCGCCAATCCCGACAGTCCGATGATACCGACCGAAACAATCAACTGAACCCAACGCGGAAGCGGCATATGCCTGGACGGGTAAATATAACGCAGGTAATGCTTGAAGCGGACGGCGAACAAATAAAAATAATTCAACTGATCGGCGTAATGGAGGTCGCCGACCTGATGCGCCTCTTTGTTGATACGCCCAAGCAGGAGGTGGGAGTCACCGGTAAACGGTGTTTTCATCAAATCCCGGATCATGGCATTGACGGCCAGGGCGCGGACCAGGGAGTCCGGGTCATGAAGCAGCGGCCAGATCGCCTCCCGGTCGATCCCCGGCCAGGCGGCGGCCGAACGGACACTCGGATGCGGAGACCGCAGCAGCGTCGGTAAAATCCCCTTTCCCTGTAAGGATATAATCCGCTTCATCAAGTCATAAATACCGCTTGGATAACCATATCCAACAGAACAGGCGGCTATTTCCGCAAGCTCCCGGTCTTCGTAAAGAAGCAGGCTGGACGCATATTCCAGATACTCCATCTTGCGCCGGTGGCTCATGCTCCATTCCGGCGGCGCAGGCTGGTTGGCCCGGAAATAAGCGGCCACGTCGCCAACCGGCGGCAGTTCCGACTCGGTCACGTCCAGAAGCGGCGTTTTGAGTCGCTTGATCAGCGATTCGAGGGTATGCCCCGTCCGTCCCATCAACGCCTGAAATTCGGGAATTTCACCGGTGCGTTCCAGTTCCGCCACCAGCAGGCGCGGAATCGGCTGCGGATAAGTCCGTTTTTCGACCTTTTCCCGCAGGTATTTTGCCAGTTTGCCCGGTTCATCGCGGTTGGCGGCGGCCACGATTTCCGCGATCGTCCAGAGGACGGCCAGATCGCCGACGCCGGTACAGTCCCGCAGTTCCTTCAGGCTGACCAGAATCGGATAATGGGATTGGAAGTCATTGGCTTCCAGCCACGCGGCGATGCTTTGCTGTATGAGCAGTTCCGATTCAGTGAGCATGATGACTCCGGCTAAAACTTTTTTGTACATAAAATTACAGGTATCTGATATTTTTTCAAGTTCTTCCATAAAAAAACCATGATAATTCACGCCGCGTGCAATTTTTCAACAGGCATGCGGAGCGTTCGTCCGTAGCGGGCCGGGCACGGTGCAGCAGAGGAACCTCCGTTTCGCCCCCTGGACGACCAGCGCTGTCCGCGCGCTGGACTGCGGGCGGCAACGTGCCGCCGCGAAGGGCATTTCTCTCCCTCGCGAACGCCCGTTTTCGCCCCGGAGAATCGGCATGCGCATAAGTTTTATAAAAAAATTAGGGAAAGCTAATATTTTGATTTGCATTTAATGATTATGCATGATATAATATGACTTATTGAGATCAGATTTTTTTAAAAGTTAAATTAGAGATTGCTAATTAATGAATCATGAAAGTTGCCATCCGAATCCTCACTGCGACGAACTGCTGAAGTATCTGCTGGTCAAGACGGCTCCGGTCATCCACGGCGTCAAGCCCTCTGTGCTGTTGCGACTCAATAACTGTCCGGAACTCAAATATGTCGGCCACTATCAGACGTTTTGCCTGCGTCAGCCGGAGATTCTGCGGCAATTGAAGCTGGAATGCCGGATCATGAAACGCGATGACATCAATATCCAGATCATGTTTTACAATTCACGGCTGTTGTCGCAGCACTTTCAGGTTCCCATGCACCGACGCTTTCTGGAACGCCACGGCTACCGCAACTGCGGCGATGTCGAAGCGTGCCTGACGGAGCTGCAAAGGCGTTTCGAGCATGACAGTTTCCCGCATGAGATCGGCATTTTCCTGGGCTACCCCCTGAAAGATGTCGCGGGCTATATGGCCAACCGCAGCGATTATGTGGAAATTCCGCGCGGATTGTGGCGGGTTTTCGGCAGTGCCGAAGAATCGGCGCAGGTCATGAACCGTTACCGCGACGCCGAGGAATCCATGCGCCGGCACCTCAGCCATTACCCGGATGTGAACCATTTCATCAACCATTATCATCAAACCTGCTACTAACCAAGGAGCAATAAAATGTCTGTAGTCAAAGTAATTTACGGAAGCAGCACCGGCAACACGGAAAATGCCGCGAACGCTATCGCCGGACAACTTGGCGGCGTCGCCGTCAACGTAGCCTCTGCTTCACTCGAAGATCTCCACGCTGACGTGCTGGTGCTGGGCACCTCCACCTGGGGCATCGGCGATCTGCAGGATGACTGGCTTGGTCAGATCGACCAACTGGACAAAGTTGACCTTAAAGGGAAGAAGGTCGCATTGTTCGGTCTCGGCGACCAGGGCGGCTTCGGCGATTCGTTCATTGACGGCGTCGGCACCCTTTATCAAAAAGCCGTGGCTCGCGGCGCCGAAGTCATCGGCATCTGGAGTACGGACGGATATTCCTATTCGAATTCAACCGCTGTAATCAACGGTAAATTCGTCGGCCTGGCGCTTGACGACGATACCGAAAGCGGCAAAACCCCGGAACGCATCGCCAAGTGGTGCGCACAGGTCAAGGCCGAAGCCGGGTTGTAATACAATCTCCTTTTCCCAGGCGCCGTTTCCGCAGCGGCGCCACCCAGGGCATATTGAGTGATCAGGCGGGGTACGGTTAAACAAAATTGCGCTCCGAGTTAATCGTAACCTGCTGAATTCGCTCAATATGCCCGATTTTTTTCGCGGCGGCACGTTGAGACCAGTTCCGCTCTGCGAGCGGGCAGCGTTTCGCCGCGGCAGCACGCCCGGGCACGGCCCGGCGCGAACGGATGCTCTGCATCCTGACTGAAAAATTTCGCGGCGGCACG
>DHTZ01000020.1 GCA_002408885.1 Lentisphaeria bacterium UBA5247
TAACTTATTACGCAGAATACATTAATTCATCTAATAACAGGAGATGCGAGTCATGAAGAAATCAAAAGCCCCGCAACCCAAGGTCAAGGACAAACTCACTACCAATTTCGGCGCGCCGGTCGTGGATAACCAGAACAGCCGTACCGCCGGAGCCCGTGGACCGGTTTTACTGGAAGACACCTGGCTGCTCGAAAAACTCGCCACATTCAACCGCGAAGCCATTCCCGAACGCCGCATGCACGCCAAGGGTGGCGGTGCTTACGGGACCTTTACCGTTACCGGCGACATTTCCAAATACACCCGCGCCGACATGTTCTCCAAGGTCGGCAAGCAGACGGAGCTATTCGTCCGTTTTTCGACCGTGGCCGGGTTCCGCGGCGCCGCCGACGCCGAGCGCGACATTCGCGGTTTCGCCGTCAAGTTTTATACGGAAGAAGGCAACTGGGATTTGGTCGGCAATAACACGCCGGTCTTTTTCCTGCGTGACCCGCAGCACTTTTCCGACTTGAACCACGTGGTGAAGAAGGACCCGAAAAGCGGATTGCATTCGCCTGTGTCCAATTGGGATTTCTGGACCAGCCTGCCGGAAGCCCTCCACCAGATCACCATCACCATGAGCGACGACGGTATTCCGAAAAATTACCGCCAGATGCACGGCTTCGGCAGCCATACGTTCAGCCTGTACAATGCGAAAAATGAACGGATCTGGGTGAAGTTTCATTGGGTATGCCAGCAGGAAACCGCCTATTTGAGCGATGCCGAGGCGGAAGCCATCTGCGGCAAGGATCGCGACAGCAACAACCGCGACCTCTTTGAAGCGATCGAACGTAAAGAATATCCGAAATGGAAGCTCTGCATTCAGAAAATGACCGAAAAACAGGCCAAGAAATTCCCGTTCAATCCGTTCGACCTCACCAAGGAATGGTCGGTGGAAGACTATCCGCTTACCGAAGTCGGGGTGATGGAGCTCAACCGCAATCCGGAAAACTATTTTGCCGAAGTGGAACAGGCCGCTTTCAATCCGGGCAATCTGATCCCCGGCGTCGGCCCTTCGCCGGATAAAATGCTTCAGGCCCGTCTGTTCGCCTACGGGGATGCCCAGCGCTACCGGCTCGGCGTCAACCACCACCTGATTCCGGTGAACAAGGCGCGCTGCCCTGTGACCGGGTATTCCCGCGACGGCGCCATGCGGGTGGACGGCAACTACGGAGCCAAAACCAGCTACGAGCCCAACAGCTTCGGCGCCTGGCAGGAACAGCCGAAATTCCGGCCGCCGACCACTCCGGTGGATGGCGACGGCGATTTCTACACCTTCAAATGCGATGACGAAGACTATTTCCGCCAGCCCGGCGACCGTTTCCGCGCGATGACCAAAGACCAGCAGAAAAGGCTGTTCGAGAACACCGCCCGCGCGATGGCGCCAGTGCCCGAATTCATCAAGCAGCGCCATATCGAGCATTGCACGAAGGCCGACCCGGCCTACGGCAAAGGCGTAGCGAAAGCGATGGCCGCACTGGATAAAAAGAAATAACACTCCGCGTTTCCCCGTCATGCCGGATTTCACGTCCGGCATGGCCGGGAGCGATGGCTGCAACGCGGATAAGTCCGCATAATGGAGGTTCAGCGTGAATTGGATGGGGGTTGTCGTGGGGCTTTGCAGTTTCCTGATTATCGGACTTTTTCATCCGCTCATTATCAAGGGAGAATATCACTGGGGAACGAGGCTGTGGGTTCTCTTCCTGATCGCCGGAATCGTTTTGGCGGGGCTTTCGCTTTGGACTTCAAATTTTCTGGTTTCGACGGTTCTGGGCGTCACGGCGTTTTGCAGTTTCTGGAGCATCCTCGAAATTTTCGAACAACGCAAGCGCGTGGAAAAAGGCTGGTTCCCGAAAGGCCCCTCCCATAAATCCGACGCTCAATAAAACACAAGCATCATGGCTAAATTACGTATTTTTCTCGGTTTCCTGTTGCTGTTCATCGGTGGGGTCGGGATTTTCCTGCCCCTGCTGCCTACGACTCCGTTTGTCCTGCTGGCAATGATCTGTTTTGCCCGGGAACCTCATTTGCAGGCGTATGTTCGCCGATTGCCGATGTTCCGTGAATACATTGAGGATTACCAGAGCGGCTGCGGGATTTCCGGCAGGGTTTTAAGCCGGAGCCTGCTGATCCTGTGGGGAATGCTGGGGCTTTCCGCGTATCTGGCGGGCAATCCATGGCTCGGCATTTTGCTGGCGGCGGTTGGTGTGGGGGTTTCCTGGCATCTGGTGCATTTACGGTTGAAAGGCTTGAGGAACAGGCAGTTCAGCATGGTCGAACTGCTGGTGGTGATTTCCATTATTTCGATCCTTGCCGGTCTGCTGCTGCCGGTCTTGGGCAAAGCCCGCGCAAAAATGGATCGGACCACCTGTATCAATAATCTGAAACAAATTGGTCAGGGGTTGGACTTTTACACCTCCGACCATGCCGATATGATCCCGGGTGTCGATGATACCTATTGGGGGAGCAGTGTGCCGATTGTCCGGACCTATGGGGGGACCGTTCTGGCGTTGGGGAAATTGATCGGGCCTTATCGCCTGCCTGCGGATGTTTTCGGCTGTCCCGCCAACAAAACCCGCCTGCCGTCTTATGTGCGGACAACGTGGGACGGCAGTTCGCCGGTCGTTCAGACCGCTTACCTTTACCGGGAAACCGATGTGGACTTTCTGCCTAAGAAATCCCATCCCGGGAATGCCGGGCGGGCCTTGGTCATGGACTTCGCCTGCCTGTATGCGACTGGAACGATCGAGCCGCACCAGTTTCAGGATGTGAATCTGCTTTATAACGACGGTCATGTCGAAACTCGTTCCAACAGTCCGGCGCCGGGCGTTCTTTACACGCTGGCCGCCGCGGCCGGACCTGCGATTCCGCCGTGCGAATCCGCATGGCTGAACAGCGATAAATAACCAATTTCTTCAATCCTCCTTTTTAAAAAAGCGGCATGCTGTGTATAGTATGCCGAAACAGACGGAGGAATTCGCATCATGCAGCACCGAATGAAAACCCACCCTTTGACGGAAGAACGCCTGAATCATTTACTGGCCAACGCACAAACCGGGAATCTGGCCACGCTCAATCCGGATGGTACGCCTTATATCACGCCGGTTCACTTTGTTTATTCGGACGGGAAAATATATATCCACGGCCTTATCAAAGGGCAGAAGATCGATAATATCGTTCGCGACGGCAAGGTCGGTTTTTCCGTGTACGACATGTGCGGGCTGTTGCTGGACTCGGAAGGCACCCCATGTGGCACCAATACCAGGTACGAAAGTGTGATCGTTACGGGAACCGCCGCCCTGCTGGGAGACGCGGAAGCCAAAAAGCCGTGCTGAAGCAGATCGTGAAAAAATATACGCCGCACCTGGAAAATATGCCGCTTCCTGATAACGCAATCCGGGGGACCGCCGTAATTGTGGTCCGGATTGATTCAATGACCGGTAAATATTACGATTGAGTTTGGATGCAGGTTACGGATTGAGATGGCGATTTCGGAATGCCCCCGGCGGGACGCCGGTTGATCGCTTGAAAATCCGGTTGAAGTAAAATTCATTGGAAAACCCGACCTGTTCGGCGATTTCCGCCAGAGTCAGATTGTTTTCCGTCAGCAGGGATTTGGCGCGCCGGATGCGTTCGGCGTTCAGCATGCCGGTGAATGTGGTGTCGAAATATTCTTTGATCAGGTGTCCGGTGCGCGATTCCGACAGTCCCAGATGGCGGGACAGGTCCCGGATGCCGATGTTTTTGTCGGCGTGATGATTGAAATACCGCCGGATCAGTCCGGCCCGGCCGGGGATGGTGTCCTGCGCTTCTTCATAAAGCCGGCTTGCCAGTTGCACGATGCCGTTGCCGACAACTTGCAGAATCAGCGCGATTTCCCGGCTTTGTTCGGGGTCCCACACGGGGATGGTTCGATAGACTGCCCGGTATTTTTCAGAAAAGGCACTCAAATCGGCGTCCGGCAGGCGGAATGTCCCTCCAAATAAAGTCGCCAGATGATCCGCATTGCGGTAAACCGGTACGACGACCTCGGCAAGCTGCCGCCAGCAGCGGGATTGCCACGGGGCTTTGCCGGAACTGCGGATAATCCGGTATTTGCAATATTCCAGGCAGCGTTGCCATTCATCGGGCGTCAGGCCTGCGGCGCAGCACGGACTGCGGTGACGGTTGCGGTTCGGCAGGATGCTGCTGCCGTCCGGCAGGCTCAACAGTCCTTTGTGGTCATGGATGGTGATATGAATCCGGTAGGTGCGCTCCAGGCTTTGAAGCGTTTCCTCCAGCATTTCGGCGGCATTGTTTCTGGTGATATGGGCAATCGTTTCCATGATCGGTAACAGACAATGAAAATCCGTTTTTTCAAGTATCTATTTGAAGATTTCCGGCTGTTTTAGCGATTTTGTATAAAAAACTCCTTTCCAGTGCATTGTTTATCGACTCCGCAATGATTATATTTATCATTAAACCAAAACATATAGGGAAGTTGCAGAATGTGGAGTATTGATTCAAAATACGATGTGATTATTGCCGGGGGCGGAGTTGCCGGTTGGGCGGCCGCCATCGCCGCCTCGGAGGCCGGAGCCAAAGTGTTGTTGGTCGAAAAAGAATCCGGTCCCGGCGGCGTCGCCACGTTCAGCGGCTGCCCGGTGTTCATGGGGTTCGGGGAGACCGGCAAACAATGCATCGGCGGGCTTGGCGAATGTCTGATGAGACGTTTGGATGCCATCCATGCGCTGGCGGACTCCGCCGATGGTCAACCGCTCGGCGACCGTCCGGTCACCAGCATTTATACCACGACGGAGCCGCAGTTAATGTTGGTTCTAAACCGGATGCTGAAAGAGGCGAAGGTCGATTTATTGTATTACACCATGGTTTCCGGCGTTCGTTGCACAAACGGCATGATTGAGGCGCTGGAACTTTTTTTCTGCGGCGAAAAGACAACCGTGCGGGCTCCGATGTATATCGATGCCACTGGTGATGCGGTGATCGCCGCAATGGCCGGTTGTCCGGTGAATACCGGAGCGACGGAGGACAGCATGACCAAAACCGTGCTGTTCAAGGTCAATAACGTATCTTCTTTTGATAAACCCGATCTCCGCAGGAGGTTTTCCGACATCTGCCGGGCAGGGCGTTTCCCGTATAAAAATCAAGACCTGTTCATGGGCAGCCGCCTCGGGCAGAGCGATGAGGTGCTTCTGAACATGAGTTTGGCGGTGGGCAATGCCATGAACCCGCATGAACTGACGGCGATGGATATTGAATTGCGGGAACAGATTTTTGTGATTCTCGATTGGCTCCGGCATGAACTCCCGGAATTCAAAAACTGCAAACTGGTGAATATTGCCCCGAAAATAGGCGTCCGCGCCGGTCGTAACATTATTGGACGCGAAAACATCACCTGTGAAGACCTCATCAACGATGCTCCGGTTTCCGAACCGGTGGCTGTAGGGCGGCGCTGGTTCGGAGGTCATGGGATCAACAGCTTTGCCAGTCCATGGGAGAAAGGCGTCCACGGTTGGCGCAGTGTGCCGTATGGCGCGTTAAAACCGCAGAATATCGATAATCTGCTGGTTTGCGGACGTGCCATCGGTGTGGAAACCAGAGCGATCACGGCAATCCGTTATCTGTCCAGTTGCATGGCGACCGGGCAGGCGGCGGGAGCCGCTGCCGCAATTTCCGCCCGGAACGGTTCTTCGCCACCTTATTCCCTTATAAAAGATGAATTATTGAAGCAGAATGCTATCTTAACCCCGCCCGAATAAGGAGTTTTCGGCATGATGGGAAAATATTTTACCATTATTGAGCTCCTGGTCATGATCGCGATCATCACTACCACTCCAAGCTCAATTTTTTAGCATAGCTTGCTTATGCTTTCTAATCATGTAATTTGGGCTCTTTCCGGACCAACAACAAGCAATGAGATATCATGCAATCCAACTGGATGAAATGAAATTTTTATTTTTCACTTTCCGTCAGAAAATATGAAATCTGCCAAGATTAATTTATACCGCAACCATAAAAAATCAATAAAACCTTCATTCATGAGATGACGTTTGGCGGCAATGCGGTGGCGGCGCTCCCGTCATTCGTAAGCGTACGACGAACGCCAGCAGCAGTGTAAACCCGATGGCAATCCCCAGGACGATATTCGGACATTTCGATAATATTTTCATGAGAAAATATAGACCCATCCCGGCGCATTTCAACCGGTAAAACCGACGAATTTCGACGGGATCAGGAAATCGTTCCAAGGGCGATTCCTTCGCAGCCTTTCAGCTTAACCCAACTTCCGCGCTTTACGATCAATTTGAGGGGAACGTGACACAACAAAGCTTTCGCATCTATTTTTTGAAGCGTTGTTTTTTCACGGGAAGCAGGCGGGGATTGATGCCGAGGGTCGAGAGGATGAACCGTTGCCGTTCGTCGGGGCGTCCCGGACGGCAGATCCGATATTCCCACTCTTTGGTCGGGACAATCAATGTCGCGTAACAGTATGTTTGCAGAATCCGCCGGACCCGCCGCCAGGTGACGTAGTAACCGGCGAGTTTCAGGTCAAAAAATATCAGGTCTTCGTTCAGGGAGAACTCGTAACCCCGTACGAAGGGTGGCGCAAGGCGTACGAAATGCCATGCGGATTGATCCTGGCTCCCGTTTCGCTTTGTTCCCAGCTTCTAAGTGTTTTTTCATTTGGCATCTATCCGTTCTCCTTTTCCAGCGGAATCCAGGATTTGGCATTTACAGGGTTGAATCCCTGCCTTAACTGGGAATCCGAATCAAGAACGGAAAGACGCGTCTTAAGCTCCGAAGACAAACTGATTGATGAATTTCAGGAGGATAAGGGGACTCCTTTGCCGAATGTCGCGGTCAGCGTAGTTTCGGGGGAGATGTCTAAAAATTATATTACCGATAAATTCGGAATATTTCACTTGACTCTGGTCGGACTGAATGCAAAAGATTCCGTTTTCAATATGGCGCGGGAGTTCGATTTCCAGGTGGGGGATGATAAGCGGATGACGTGGGCAGTGGAGTATTGTTTCTCCGGCATTGCGCGGAGACAGTTGTACGAAGAAATCAACCGAAGCCATGTTCGCACAATTGTTGCTTCACGATATTCCTTCTTCTATCGGGTTTTCGGATAGCCAGGTGTGCAAGGATATATTCAAGGTTCTGGAGCGTTATGATCTGGACAATGCGGCTGTTCGGCTTTATTATGAAACACATGGCGTAGTCAGTTCTGATCCGGCAATAAACATCACCTGCTATGCCTGTTCCAACAATCGCTATTTATTGGTACTGTCGAATAAAACGGATGCCGAAAAGACGGCGACAATCGATGTGTCTTCTTTAAAGAAAGGGGATTTCGTGGCACGAAATGAGTATGCGGGCGGAAATGTTCCGGTAAATTCCGGTAAATTGGAAATAACTGTAGCGCCTCGGAGTTTCATCCTGATCGGGTTTTAAGGTAAGGCGGAAGACTTCCTCCAAACTGAAATTCTTGAAAATAAAACGCAATCCTGCCGGAATTGATTCGACAGGATTGCGATCTTTTTGCGTGGGAACCGGTCAGCGATCGACCAGCAGGCGCGCGGAAACTCCAGCGGGAAGGGGGCGTCCCTTGGAATCCGGGATGCTCATTTCCATGGATTCGATTTTCCCTTTCTTTCCGAAAACGTCGCGCAGGATGTATTTCAGCACCAGAGGCGAAAAGCCCGGTGAATGACAGCTCAGAATAATGAAGTAGGGGTTGCGCTCGTCGATCAATTGACGGCAGGACTGTATCAGGTCGCCGATGCCGTCTTCCATTTTCCAGACCTGGCCTTTCGGGCCGCGTCCGAAGCTGGGCGGATCAAGGGCGATGCCGTTGTATTTGGCGCCGCGGCGGATTTCACGGGCGGCGAACTTCAGCACATCGTCCACAATCCAGCGGATCGAGTCGGGCACATCGGGGTTGAGCGTCTGATTCTGGCGGCCCCATTCGATCATGCCCTGGGCGGCGTCGACATGGCAGACCTGCGCGCCTCCGGCGGCCATCGCCATCGACCCGACCCCGGAATATGCAAACAGGTTCATCGCTCGGACTTCGCCGGGCATTTGACGGATTACCTGTTTGGTCCAGTTCCAGTTGTCATATTGTTCGGCGAAAAAGCCGAGGTGTCCGAAATTGGTGGGTTTGGCCAGCAATTTGAATCCATTGTAAAGAAGCTGCCACGAATCCGGCAGACTGCCGCGCCGATGGTGCCATTTGCCCCCGCCGCTGGAGTTGCGTTCGAAAACGGATTGCGCCGCGTTCCATTCCGACTCCGGCAGCGCGGGTTTCCAGAACGCATTCAGCGCGGGACGAATGATCCGGTACGGACCGGCCTGTTCGAGTTTCATCAGATTGCCGGAATCCAGCAGCCGGTATTCTTCAAGTGGCATGGGTGTTTACTCCTGGGGCGGCGTGTGTCGGTAATTCCGTTCGCCGGCATTGTAGACGATTTCGCCTTTGCGAACCGTCATTAACGGTTTGTTGTCGATGCTGGAGAAAATCGCGAAGTCCGCGCGTTTCCCCGGCAGGAGAACCCCGCGGTCATCCAGATTCAGGATCGTGGCGGGGTTCAGCGAAACACAGGCGGAAGCGCTGGTTTCGGCCATATGGGAGTAGCCCATCAGTTCGTGCCAGCCGCTGTCGAGCAGGCGGGTGGAACCGGCAAGGACGCCTTTCTGGGTTCTTGATACTCCGTTTTTAACAATGATTTTGGTGGCGCCGATGGTGTATTCGCCATCGGACATACCGGCGGCCTGGACCGCGTCGCTGATGCCGATGACTTTGTCGAACGGTTTGCACCGGCAGGCCATGTCGATCATGCGCGGGTGCAAATGCTGTCCGTCGAGGATCATTTCAATGGCGACGCGCTCGTCGGTCAGGGCAATGCTGGTCAGGTTCTGGTCGCGCTGGTGCAACGGCGGCATGCCGTTGAAAAGATGCGTTACGCAGCGCGCTCCGGCGTCGATCGCGCGCAACGTCGATTTGTCGTCGGCGATGCTGTGCCCCATGGACGGCAGGATGTTGTGTTCGAGCAGGAGTTCGACCAGTTTTTCCGCGTCTTTCAGTTCCGGTGCAAAAGTCATTTTGACGATTTTGCCGCGGGCGGCGGCAAGGAATTCGCGCACCAGCCCGAGATCGATCTCTTTCAGGTCGTCATGCTGCATGGAGCCGGCCTTGACCCGGTTCAGGAAGGGGCCTTCGATATGGATGCCGACCGGCTCTGCCCCCGGTTGGGGCTGTTCGAGCAAGGCGCTGAGGGTATCCAGCGTTTCAAGCATCCGAGCCCTGGGTGCCGGAACAATGGTCGGAATAAAGCTGGTCACGCCGCGTTCGGCCAGCGTACAGCTCATGTCGGCGATGCTGTTCGGGCTGAGAAGCGGCTGCGAACAGTCGAAGCCGCCCGCGCCGTGAATATGACTGTCGATGAAGCCCGGAGTGATGTAGGCGTTTTCGAATTCGTAGATTTCGACCTCGCGGTCCCGGGTGAAGGCGGAGACGCCGCCGATTGCCAGAATACGTTCATGGCTGCGCAGTACCGCGCATTTCGGCATCGATTTGTGCGGGGTCAGGCAGTAATCCGCGATATATAAGGTCCGTTTCCGGCCGGTCTGGGCTTTTTCCATACAACAAACTCCTGATACTGAAAATGGTTTTGTCAAACACTTACTCTT
>DHTZ01000043.1 GCA_002408885.1 Lentisphaeria bacterium UBA5247
TGGAAAATTTATCTTGTTGGAACAATTTAAAATCAGCAAGCAGGTAGCCAAATAATTTCAAGGCACTAACCGTGGAAACTTTGGGCTCCATTGGGAAAATTGTTCCTGTTTCGAGAAAATCATTCAACAACTTTATTGATCGTGCATGAGCACGTTCCTGCTTTGTGAGCTTCTTTGATACTGTGATCTCATAGAATTCCTGAAGAAACAAGAAGCCAATATCTGGAGTATATGTGGTCGCTTCCTGTTTTTCCATGTACTTCCCAAGATTTTTCCATAGCCGTTGATGCCGGTGGATGGTTACTGGCTTGTAGCCTCTTTCTCCAAATATCCCAGCTTCGCTGCCGGCGCACGTGTTTTATCGCCTTCATGGGCGCGATCCATCAATGAATGTTCAGAAAATCGCGCTGGAGTACGGATTTGAGGATGCGAATTATTTCGCCCGCGTCTTTCGCCGGAAACACGAGCAGGCGCCTACCGCTTACCGCCGGAGCCAAACATCGGACCCCCTCCCGTCCCGCCGACTCCGTAATCCTCAAAAACGGATTTCGGTATCCAGTTCAAGCTCGGAGCCGATGCCGTCGAGCGGGTCCACTTTGACGAAGCGCTTCCCTGCCGTGTCATAGCGGAAAGGCACGTTCGCGGCGGGCCTCCCCTGCCCCTGCAGGCGAAGCACGCCGGGTTCCAGTGTCACGGTGAGATTCCGATAGATGAAATCCTGCAAAACCGCCTGGATAAAAGAGAGACTGCCGTTGTTCAGGAGTTCCCGTGGAGCGCCCGCGTTGAATTTCTCCAGTCCCCGCAGCCGGAGCAAACCGTCATACCCCGTCAGCCGTGCGCCGTGAAAATTGATGTTCCGTTTCCGGTACTCCACGGGCAGAGAACCACCCGCTTTTCCCTGTCCGCCCGCGTCGGGCAGGCCGATCCGGGCAAGCAACTGCGGCAAACTGATGTCGGCCGCCTGAAACGGAAGCCGTATGGCCTCCGCCGACGGATTGACCGTCACCGGCGCGGCGGTGGAAATCCGCCCGCCGAAGCTGTCGAACGCAGCGTGCTCAACCCGGAAACGCTCCGGGTCAATGGAGTGAAACGTCAGGTCGCCGCGGCTCAATTCGCATCCGCCGATGATCATACTGCCGAAAGTCAGGCGCTGATGGGGAGCGGTCTGGTTTTTCCCGAGGTCGGTAATTTCCAGCTCGCCCTTGACCGCGTCCATCGCCCAATGCTCGCTGAAAACGGCAATATTTTTCAGGTTCGCATGAAGTTTCTGTCGAATCCCGGACGGCGCGACGGTACATTCGCCGCTCAGGGCGCCGTCGCCGGAAACCTGAAGCCCCTTCCATGCCGGATTCAACATCCCCGGATCGACCGGATCGGGAAGTGAAAACCCCGGAATCTGATAAGCCACCGTCAGCTGCGGCACCATTCCAACCCGGACGACGGAGCCGGAAACGGTCGCCACCGCCTTATTCAACACCGCCAGCGGCAAAGTCCCCTTGAACCGCCATCCATCCCGGTCCAGCGCCGAAGCCGCCGTCAACGCGCCAAGATGGCGTCCGTTGCTCATAAGCCTGGCGACATTCAACTGCCCGTCGCCCGGCAGGTGCTGTTGGAGCGAAACTTTCTGCAACTGGAACGCCCCCACGGTCAGCTCGGCATTGCGGACGGTCAGATGGCCGAACGACAGATTGAACACAGGAAAAAGCGCCACCACCTGTTCCGAGTTCCATTCCAGATTCTGGAACTGGATGCCGCTCAACAGCCGATCCGTCTCCCACCCCTGCCGGACCGTATTGTAACGGGCGGAATAACTGCCGGACACGCCGCCGGAACGGAATTTGCCGCTTTTGCTTTCGGCATTGCCCTCGGCGGCATTCAGGCGCAGGGCAAGTTCACGGGGCGAAAAATCAGCCATCAACCCTATCCGGTCCAGTTTGCCGCTCAACAATTCGTTGAGATACCATAATTCGACGGTTTCCAGCGAGCCCTGCAGGGCGGTTTTGTCTCCTTTGCAAATGCCGCTGATCCGGATCTGCCCGTCGGGTGAGAAAAATTTATGATCTTCCGTCACGGCGGAAAATTTGCTGAATTTGACGGAAGCCTCCACTTTGTCCTGCTTAAGCGCTGCCGTTCCCTGCGGGTTTTCCAGCGTAAAAATACCGCAGGACAAACTTTCCGAGCCGCCGCTTCCGGCGGCGGAACGCAGACGGCCGGACGCATCCAGCAGAACTTCCGTGTCCACGGCAAGATTTTTACCGATCAACGCTTCACCGGCCAACGGCAAGTTGAATTCGGAAGCCGCCACCCGGCCCTTGAAAAAACGCTCCCCTTTTCCGCCCGGCAGGAAAGAACGGACCTCCCCGGCCAGCGCCAGGTTGGCTGCGCCATAATCCTGAAACGCCACTTCCGCAAATTGACACTTGACCGTACCCTGCAATTGCTCCCGGTTCAGCGTCAGCGCGGCGGTTCCGCTCACCCCTGCCATCTGAAACCCGTCGCCCGCGCCCTGCTCCGCGCCGAAATCGCCGCGAAGTTCCAGCTTGCCGGTTTCTCCGGTGAAATTCGCATGCAGGTTCAACGTCACTCCCGAAAACGAATGCCGGACAGAAGGCGAAATGGACAGCGCATATTCATTTTTCAACGACAAGCTGAATCCGCCGGAGTTCAACCCGCTGCCGCTGCCGTTCCATTCGTATTGGACGCCGCCGAGCTTGATCAGCCGGTCGTGGATATTCAGCACCATTTCCGCCGGGTCTTTCCCGGACTCCGACCAGGCGGTCCAGAACCCGCTGGACGGCGTGTAAGTGCCGCGAAACGCATGGCTGATATTCTCCGCTTCCAGCAGTTTCACGCCGGGCACTTGACCGTCAAGCCATTCCAGTTGACCCGCGAACTCAACCGCGGTGGAAGAATGGTCCGGCCAGTCGGCGGTAAACTTTTTCACTTTAACCCTGAACGGAGCCTCCACCAACACCCCGGCGGTCTCCACAGATGCTTTACCGCCGGGCTCCCGGCTGTAAGACACCCGGGTATTTTCACCGCTTCGCAAACGAACTCCGCCATTCGAAATTTCCGCGTTCCGCAGATCGGCGGTCAAATGCGCCCCGCCAATGCCGCCGCCGCGATACAGGACAAACCAGCCTTTAAGTTTCGCATCGCCCTCGGTCGTGATGGGAGCGGAAAACGCGGGAAAACCCAATTCACGCATGGCGTTCAGCAGGACCGGCAGCGAATAATGTCCGCTCAGGGAAACCCGGATTTGTTCCGGATTTTCCTCGGCGCAGACAACCCGGAGCCGGAACGGACGGTTCCGTTCCGCGGATTCCAGAGCCACGTCAAAAGAACTCCAGTCGGCGGAGTAAAATTTCGCCTGCAACTGAACGACCGGCCCCCCGGAAAGACTGCAACGGTCGATCTCCAGTTCCGTCACCGCCAAATCGTTGAAATAAGGCTGGAAACGGGCGAAAAAATCCTGCAACCGGACACCATTCAAAAGCACGGAACGGTCGACATCAAGGCGGCAGTCCAGTTTTACCCCATCCAGGACGACGGCATGGGGCGCGGTACGGCCGGGACGGAATTTAAGCACGGCCCGGTCAACCGGGATGCCGCCGAATTCCAGTTTCTCAAGCCGGGCGCTGAAAAGCCCCGCACCGGTCAACCGGTCCGCCAGCGACTCCGGCAGACGTTTCCGGTAAAAATCCGGCATGACCAGCATGACCGTCAATAAATACGCCGTGAACAGCAAGATGGTAACGACGGCGACGGCCGCAAGGATTTTTCCGCGTGTTTTCATCATAGCGCCGGAATCGGACAGACTCCTTTTCGTTGATATTCCACCGTTCGCACCGGCTGGGATTTATAATACAGGCAATGGCCCTGCAAGCGGAAGTTCCCGGCGGCGAAATCCTCCACGATCCGTGGATAAATCACCAGATCACCGTGAAACTTCAACCGTTCCTGGTGCGCCTTGGCCAACGCTTCAAGCCGGTCCCCCCAGCCGCCTGCCGGTTTCCGGGGCGGGCGGGCGGCGGCTACGGCGCGCAGTTCGTCCAGGGTCATGCCGTCGAGTTCGACCGGCACCGGCTCGGATATCCCGAGGATGGGACCGCTGTCGATGTCCGCTTCGGACTTGAACGGCATCGCCACGATGACGCTGCTCCGCAAATAAGGAAGCCCTTCCAAAATGGCTTTTTCCACCGGAACGGTATGAAGCCCGACCAGGAGGCGGCGCCCGTCTGCTTCACAAGTCAAATCCCCGGGATGGATATTCAAACAGGGAAAATCGGAGGTGAGGTTGGTCAGCGAAACGAATCCCGCCAGAATGCCGAAATCAACGTTGAACGGAGCCAGTTTCCGGCGAAGCGATTCCGTCCAGAGGTCGCGGACCTCGCGCCCGCGCTCCGTGGACAGGGCAATGGAACTCAACCCATGTGCGGCATAAAAAGCCCGGATGTCTTCTTCGATTAACGGAATATCGAAACGCCGCGCCAGTTCTCCGGCGCGGCTGCTTTGCGGATAATCGGTGACCAGCGCCACCGGGCGCCAGTTCTCCGGCGGCGCGGACAGGAGCGCTTCGGCATTGTTGCCGCTGCCGCTCATGAAAATCGCGGCACGCACGCCATGACGGTTGAAGAATATCTCAAAATCCATGTATTTTTCCTTAAACTAAATAACGGAAACGTTGAAAAATAGCATTGCAGAGGCGCTTTGTCAATGCCGGGCAACGATTTTACATGGTGGATTGCGCGTCCACATCAATATAAACATCCACATTATTCGGGCGCTGGCCGTGAAGCACGAGCTGCCGGAGGTGTTCGCGCAACTGCCGCAGCCGGTGCCCGCGAATCAGAATCTGATAACGGTACTTGCCTTTGATGCGTTCGATGGGCGCCGGGGCCGGTTCGGTCATCAGCATGTCCGGGTGTTCCAGCGGACGCAAAGCGTCATGAAACTGCAGGGCGCACTGGGCGGCGTCTTCCAGGCTTTCGCTGCGGAAATGCACCGCGATCAAGTGTCCCTCCGGCGGATACTTCAACACCGTGCGCACCTCCATGTCGTATTCATAGAAACTGGTGAAGTCGTAGTTCACCGCGAACTTGATCGCATCGTGTTCCGGATTGAACGACTGGACAATGACTTCGCCGGGAACTTCGCCGCGCCCGGCGCGCCCCGCCACCTGGGTGATCAGTTGAAAGGTTTTCTCGCCCGCGCGGAAGTCGGGAATGAACAGCCCCTGGTCGGCGTTCAGAATCCCGACCAGGGTGACGTTCGGGAAATGCAACCCCTTGGCGATCATCTGCGTGCCGATCAGGATATCGATTTCGCCGCGCTTGAAACGGTCGAGGACTTCGTCGTAATCGCTGGACTTGCGCATGGTGTCGGAGTCCATGCGGACGATCCGGGCGTCGCGGAAAAGCGCCCGCGCCGTCGCCTCCACCCGCTCCGTACCCACGCCCGAATAACGGATTTCCGGCGCGGCGCATTTGGGGCAGACTTCATGGGCGGGAATGACGTTGCCGCACAAATGACAGGACAATATCTGTTTTTTACGGTGATAGGTATACGCAATCGAGCAATCGTTGCATTCGGCGATATAGCCGCACATTTCGCACATCATCTGGCGGGCATAGCCGCGGCGGTTCATGAACAGAATGGTCTGTTCGCCCAGCGACAACCGCAGATTGACGGCGTTGACCAGCATCTTGGACAACAGGCTGGATTTGCCTTCGTCGCGGGTGCCGATCCGGTTGTCGATCACGGTCATGACCGGCATGACGCAGTTTTCGGCGCGCTGTTTCAGCTCGGCAAGAGCGTATTTGCCGTTCAGCGCGTTGGTATAGGATTCGAACGACGGCGTGGCGGAACCGAGAATAACCACCGCTTTTTCCATCAGCCCCCGCATGACGGCCACATCACGGGCATGATAGCGCGGCGCTTCGTCCTGTTTGTAGGAACTTTCGTGTTCCTCGTCCACAATAATCAGACCGAGGTTGCGGAACGGCGCAAAGAGCGCGGAGCGCGCCCCGACCACGATTTTCACCAGGCCGTCATTGACCTTGCTCCATTCGTCGAAGCGCTCCCCTTCGGTCAACGCGCTGTGAAGCACACTGACCAGATTGCCGAAGCGCGCCCGGAAACGGCGCACCGTCTGCGGCGTCAGGGAGATTTCCGGCACCAGCACAATCGCTTCCTTGCCTTGTTCGATCGCCCGGGCAATCGCCTGCAGGTAGACTTCCGTCTTGCCGCTGCCGGTCACGCCGAACAGCAGCAGCGTATGCGGCCCCTCTCCGGAATCCGTCATCCGCCGGATGAGGTCCAGCGCCGCCCGCTGCTCGGAGGTGGGCTCAAGCGCGGCGGACGGCAGGATTTCCACCTCGCCGAACGGATCGCGGCGGTGGATTTTCTTTTCCACCGCCAACAGGTTTTCCTTGACCATTGAATTCAAAATCGCGTCCGAGCCGCCCTCCGACAGCGCCAGCAGGGCGTCGGCGGTCAATTCCTTGTTCAAAAGCAGGGTTTTCAGAATGGCGACCCGCACGGCATAACGTTTTTTCTCGCCGCGCTCCATGATATATTGCTCGGCGGCCGCCACGTCGGTCAGCGAAAAGAATTTGATGGTCCGGTGCTGCACCTTCCCGCTGCGGACAGCCCGCGGCAACAGCGTTCGAATCGCCTGTTCGCGGCTGCAACAGTAATAGTCGGCCATCCAGCGGCCGAGCTTGACCAGCGGTTCAGGGATATAGGAATGGCGGCCGCAGATCGAATCGATATCCTTGCGGTCCGGGAAGCCGGAATCGCGGTCTTCCCCGATCAACAGGACATAACCGCGACGCAGGGATCTGCCGAACGGCACCACGACCTGCGTCCCCACCCGGATATCATCCGCCAGATGCGAGGGGATATTATAATCGAATCCTTTGTCCAGCGATAAATCAATAATGACACGGGCAAACATCAAAGGACCTCGGCTTATTCAAAAGCCAGTTCATCTTCGGCGGCTTTGATTTTCTGTTGAATTTCAGTGGAATCGACGGGCTCCCCGTTCAGGCGGAGCGCTTTTTTCCAGAACCGCACCGCGCGGTCATAATAGCGCAGGCTGTTGTAGATATCCCCGGCATGATCGGCTACGGTGGGGTCAAGCGCGTCGCCGGCGGCTTCGATCGATTTTTCAATATAATACCGCGCCCCTTTCAGGTCGCCGCGACGGTAAAGAACCCAGGCCATACTGTCGAGAATCGCCATGTTGCCGGGGTCCAGCGCCAACGCATGGCGAATCAATTTTTCGGCGTCTTCCAGTTCGATGCCGAGGTCGGCGTAGGTGTAGCCGACGGCATTGGCGTTCTCCGCCGATTCCACCCCGAATTTCTCCCGGATGAGGTCGGCGTATTTCCGCACAAGCTCAGGGTTCCGGCTTTTTTCGGCGATGCCCAGATACATGAAATAGAACCCGGAGGTGGGTTTAAAATTCTTTGCCTGTTCCGCTTTCGCCAACAGGCCGAGCGCTTCGGAGTATTCGCCCAGATTCGTATAGGACGACACCAGCATCTGCAATGCCGAATAATGATCGAAATTCTTCAGGTACTCGACGGCCTCCCGGTAATGCTGTCCATAATAATAGGCCAACCCGAGCATGTAACGGAAATAAGGGTCGCGCGGATGTTTTTTGCTGATCGCTTCGAGCTCGACAATCGCGCTTTGGATATCGCCGGAACGGAGGAGCGTTTCGGCATAGGCATTCTGGTAATTCTGGATCTCCGGGAAACGGCGCGCCAGGTCACGGCGCACCTGCAACGCGCCCGCGGTATCTCCGCTGATGAACAGAAAATCGCCAAGGCGCTCCTGCAAGACCTGATTGTTCGGCATTTTCAGCAGTTGATAATTGATCAGTTTGATGGCCTGCCGGTAAGCCCCCAGCAACCGGTAAAGTTCCACCGTCTGAAGCACGCCGGGCAATTCGGCCGGCGCGCCGAAATCCTTTTCGGCCAGTTGAAGCAACTGTTCCTGCTGCAGGCGGTATTGCCCGCGCCGGGTTTCATCCAGATCGGAGCTCTCCAGCGCTACCGCATAAAACCGGGCCACCGCCTGGAGAAATTGCATGTCGTTCCGGAATTCGCCTACCCGGATCAGTCGTTCAATAATCTTTTCGGCATCGGTATAACGTTTTTCCCGCCCCATCATGTCAATGGTGATTTCGGCAAGTTTCGCCAGTACCGTCCGGTTTTGCGGCGAAAGCGCCGCCGGGTCTTCCACCGTGCCGACGGCCGCCTGCCCCATATCGGCCAGTTCGCCCGGCGGGAGATTGTTCCTGGTAAACAGGAGTACCGCCAGGTTCAGTTTCAGGGCACGGGGGTTGGCACGGGCAAGTTCGACCAGTCGGGGTTCGACTTTTTTCAGGGTTTCCGGCGCCGAGCTTTTTTTCAGCAGCAGCAGAAGCGGCATTTCGGCGTCCGGGTCGTATTTCAGAACATTGAGCAGAAGTTCGGCGGCATGTCCGTCGTCTTTTTCCTGCAACGCCATGAGATAATCGACCATCGAGCCGATTTTGCCGGAATCGATATCCAGCGGTTCAATGGAAGGACTCCCGGACGGCACGGCATCGCTGCCGACCTCATTTTTCCCCGCCGCAGCGAGTCCGATCCCCATACTCAACAGGATTGCCAATATTCTCATGACGCCAATGCTCCCAGAAAAATAAACCCTCCGTGTTTCGTTGCACAAAACAGGAGGGTCGCAAAATATACCGCGCAAGAATTACTTCTTCTTGTGACGCATCGCCTTCAGCTGTTTCCGGCGTTTATGCTTTGCGATCTTTTTGCGACGTTTCTTTTTCAGATTTCCCATTTTTCTGCCTTTTCCTTAACCTATATTTATTTTGGAATATTTCAAACTTCCATACGAAAGACATAATGTAACCCTACTTCCCGAAAATTTCTCTGTCAATCGTAAAAAAAAAACGATTTTTTCTCAAAACCGTGTTTTTTCGCTGTTTTCCAGCGGATTTTCAGTCGATTTCCACCTTTCGGACGAATTTTTCCAGCCAAAACGGGCCGGATCGAAACGCTCCGCCGGAAAAAACGCCGCAAAATCGCCGCTTTCCTCATCGGCTTTGTTCATTTTCAAAACCGGCAACAAAATACAAAAATATTTTGTATAGAGGTATTGACAAAGCAAAAGAGATCATGTATTATAGTTATATAAAATGGTTTTGTATGACACTTTCGTACAGGGAAAAATGATGGCGGCCAAAAGCAATCTGAAGCAAATCGCAGAAAAATCCGGCGTTTCGGTCGCCACCGTATCGCAGATTCTGAACAACCGCAGCCAGAACTACAGTTCGGAGGAAACCAAGCACCGGGTACGCCGGGTGGCCAAAGAACTGGGCTATCAGCCCAATTTCGGGTACAAACTGATGCAGGGGCAGAAAACCCAGACGGTGGCGATCCTGAATTCCATGCCGGAAATGAAGTTTGAAGAATACGTGCTGAAGCTGATCATGCTCCTGATCGTCAAGTTCGACCGACTCGGTTATTCCGCCTACTGCAACACGTTTACCGAGGACCCGGCGAAAAACCTGGAAACGGTCCGGACCCTGATCAACCGCGGCGTCGAACACTTCGTCTTCCTCGGCTGTCCTTTCGGCCATGCGGAAATCACGGCGGAACTGGAAAAACGCGACCTGCCGGTAATCGCCAGTACCGATTCGTTCAAACGTTATATCAAGAAAGATTCCCTGGGCGGAGCACATGCCCTGTTTTCCCACCATATCAAGCAGGTCGGCGAAAATTTCAAGCTGATCTGCCAGAAAAAAGAGATCACCAAAACAAACGACCGGATCTCCGCCCTGCTGAAGATCTTTCCGCAATTCACCGAAAAAGAGATGATCGGACGATTTGTTTTCCTGTCGGACGATATCGACTTCGATGTCGCCGATTATACGCAGGAAGCCTATGCCGTGGCCGGAAAAGCAACTGCGAAACTGCTGGAGGCCCATCCGGACATCAAAGCCATTTTCTATATCAACGACACGCTTGCGGTCGGCGGCGGCCGCTATATTCTCGGCTCCGGCAAGGAAGAATTCCGGAAAATCCTGCTGACCGGCTTCAATAACAACGAAAATATCCTCCGGAATTTCCCCCTCCCGATCTCCTCGGTGTCGTTCGACATGCTGGAGCTCTCCGAGTTGCTGATCCAAAACGTACTGCACCACAAACCATGCCGTCTGGAAATGCCTCCGACGTTACATATCCGGGAAACCTGTGAACAGCAGGTATTTCCACAATGGACCGAACGTACCGTAAAAATCAAACCTCAATCTTAACATTAAGGAGGAGATATCATGAAGCACCTTTTTACACTCATAGAGCTTCTGGTCGTGATAGCAATCATCGCCATACTGGCGGCCATGCTGCTGCCGGCGCTGAACAGCGCGAGGGACCGGGCGCACCTTGCGGTCTGCAAGGGGAACCTGAAGCAGCTTTCGCTCGGCGCCAACATGTACGCCGGAGATTATGATTCCATGCTGCCGGACGGCTCGGGGGAACCGACCTGCGCCGGACTCTACAGCTACATAAACCGGAATGACAAATGGGTCGGGCTCGGCAAGACGCGCCTCTACGAATACGGAGCGAACAACGACGCGTCCATCTCCAGCCGGGCGAAAAAACCTGAAATCTACTATTGTCCGGGCGGCGAACGGACTCAAAAATGGGCCACCGTCCCCTATTCATGGGGAAAAAACAACGACAATATCTTCAGCACCTACGGCTATGTCGATCCTTACCGGCACCAGAAACTGTACAACTACTATATCGGGACCAACAATACGCCGACCCGGACGATACGCGACAAAGTGAAGAACAGCGGCAAACTGGAAGACGCGGTCATCGTGAACGCCGTACTGGCTTTCGACAACGTCGACCAGAGCGCCGAATCCACCCTGAACGCTCACAACGGCCAGGTAAACCTCGGCTACGTCACCGGCACCGTGCTGACCGCTCAATACAAAATAAGCATGAATGTCATCGGCTCCCGAAACAGTATCGCATGTGCCGTCTACGGATACTGGTTCGGGGCCAGCCCGCAATTGTGATATCACCATTAAATTCAAAGGATAGAACTGATGAAAAAAATACTCCCGGTCTTATTATTGTTCAGCCTGGCCGCCTTCGCCCGCGCCGAAACGGCAACGCGGGTCAGCCAATGGGGCTTCAATGCCGAAAACGCCACCAAATGCCTGCAGGACGCCATTGATTCCGGCACGAAAAAACTGCTGGTGGACAATACCGGCAGCGACTGGATCGTCAACCAGATTGAATTGCGCTCCGATCTGGAATTGATTTTCGCCGACGGCGTGGTGGTACGGGCCCTGCCGGGCGCGTTCAAAAATCAGGGCGACTGCCTTTTCCGGGCCATGGACTGCCGCAATATAACGCTTCGCGGCGAAGGGCACGCGCAACTGATCATGAACAAGGAGGATTACCGGAACCCCGAGCTTTACAAATGGTCCGAATGGCGGCACTTGCTGAGCTTTCGCGGCTGCGAGAACGTCACGGTCAAAAATCTGACGCTCAAATCCAGCGGCGGCGATGGCATCTACATCAGCACCGGCACTCAAATGCCGGGATGCCGCAATGTCGTCATTGATTCGGTCACCTCTCTGGACCATTACCGGCAGGGAATCAGCGTCATCAGCGCGGAAAATCTGCTGGTCAAAAACTGCAAATTCAACAATACCCAGGGCACGCCTCCCGCGGCCGGAATCGATTTCGAACCCAACAAAGCCAATGAATGGGTCATCAACTGTGTAGTCGAAGACAGTGAGTTCAACAATAACGCGGGGGCCGGCATCCTGCTCCACCTGACCCCGCTGACCGCGGCGTCCAAGCCGGTATCCGTGACCATCCGGAACTGCGTCATGGCGGGCAACGGCAACGGTTTCATCCTGACGGCGTCGCACACGACGCCGGTCACCGGCTCGGTCACGCTGGAAAACAGCCGCATGTCCGATTCCAGATCCAGCGATTTCGTGCTCAACGACCAGCAGGGAAACGGATTGAGCGTAACAGTCAGGGACTGCGTCATCGACAACCGTAAATCCGGTTCGAACGCGGTCGTCATCAGCAGCAAACAGATTTCGGATGTCGGCGGCCTGACCTTCGACAATCTCCAGGTCATTCCGAACAATCGTCCGCCGTTTTCATTCCTCGGCCTGTCGGGAGCGGGGCTCAAGGATGTACAGGGAACCGCATTCCTTCAGGATACGGGCGGCAACAAGACGCCGTACAACCTGGCCGGATTCATCGCAGCCAACAAGCCCAATGAAGAATTGAAACGTTTTGCCGTCGAAAAAATCAACCTGAAAGCCCTGAAGCCCATCGGCCCGGATTCGAAAAACGGCTTGCCGAACGCCCGCTTCCGCGGCCGCTTCAAACTGCTGCAATACGCCGAAGCAGGCAAACCGTTGGAAATGAAGTTCAAAACCGGGCAAGTGGGTTCTTCGTCGCGGAATATCGATGTCCAGATCAAAGACTCCAACGGCACGCCGTTCGATAAATTCAAGATCACCGGAGACGAATACACCTATACCCTGAAACCAAACGTCAATGACGTTTTCACGTTCGAGATCGATACCGGCGCCCATACGCTCAGCCTGAACTCCGGCGCGCCCGGCCAGGCGATCCTGGCGGATGCCCGTACCGGCATGTTCGGCGGCGCCAAACACAAGTTCTACTTCATGGTACCGGCGGGCGTAAAAGACATTTCCATCGAAGTCGCGCCGGAGGTCAACGAACCGGTAAGCTCGGCCCTGCTCGATCCATCCGGGAAAGCGGTACTTTCCTACGAGCGCAGCGCTGATATCCGGCACCTGAAATACAGTCGTCCCGATGCGTCGAAAGCTGAAATCTGGTGCCTGTCATTCCCGTGGGCCCGCGAAGATTTCCGTTTCCGGGTCGGCTCGCCGCTGTTGCCGCTGGTCTCGACCGCCCCGGAAAACCTGCTCGTCGCCAAATAATTCCGGTCACTCGGAGAAATAAGGCCTCAGCGCAATATAATTGAGGGCTTGTTTCTCCCCGGCTTTCGCCTCGCGGTCGTGAAATTCAATCCGGCAGGTTTCGGCATCGGCCCGAAACACGATCCGGTGAATGTTGACACGGGCCCGGGATTTATTTGGAACCGCAGGACGGTCATCGATGTACACATAACTCTTCCCGGAATCAATCGTGGCGTTTTCCAATTCGACCGCCAACGGCAGCGCCCTCGGCTCTCCGGCTGTCTTCATCACGTCGTTATAATCCGCCACGGCAAAATTCAGCGTATACCATTTGCCGGGAACAAGCCCTCCGGCTGTCTGACTCAGGCGGTTCGGCCCGGCTCCGCGGGTCATGGTGCAGAAGGTATCGTTGCCGCCCATCCAGCGCCCCTGGCTGAGTTCGCCGTATCCTTTTTTGAAGCCTGTCCCCACGTCCCCGGAAGCAGTCCAATGCTTCAACCCTTCGGTGAAATCGCCGTTGAGCAGCAGTCCGGGATTGTATTTGAACCCGTAAGCGGAGGAGAGCATTTCCCGCCGCCCCTCGACCGCATAATGCCGCAACAGCCGGAACGACCAGCGGTACATCTCCTCGTCCGCATAATAGCTGCCCCAGAATCCGGTGCTCTGCAATCCGTTGAAATCAGGGCTGTTGGCGATGACGTTCAACTGCATGTCCAGATAATATTTATAATCCACTTCCGGCAGGTAGTCCAGCGCCAGGATCGGCAACTGGGTGAAATTGCCGAAAATCATCCCCATGCCTTTCAAGGCTCCCGGAAAAAATTCATCGTATTTGAGGACCGCGTCATTCAACATCCCTTTCAGGTAAGCCGCCGCCGCTTCTTCGCTGTTTTGCGGGTGCGCATAAGCCTCATACCACAGTTTGCCGTAACCCCGCGAGGCATTCAGGGATGTGGAGATGAACCGGCTGTCCAGCCCCGCCAGAGACGGCTTGCCGACAATCCAGGTATAGATCAGCTTCTCCGTATCGCGATGGCCCTGCAGGATCGAGCCCCATTCGTAGAGTTCTTTCCAACGCCCGAACAGAAATTCGTCCAGCGCCACCCCCTCATATTCCGGACGTTTCAAAATATTCGCCAGCCGTTCACCCAATGTCGCCATATCCCCTTTGCTCAGGTTCATCACCCAATGCAGGCCGCGTTGGCGCGATTCATCCAATGCCGCGCCCGGCAGGCGCCCGCCATTATGCGTGGTCACGGCCTGAAGCACATGACGTTTCATGAACGCCCAGTCATACAAGCCGTTGCCATTGATATTGACACGGGAATTGAAACACGGCGGATAATTGACCAGTTCAGGAACCGCCCTTACCGCAACCGGTCCGGAAACGGTCGCGGAGATGCCGTATTCACCGGCTTTCAGGAAACGGAACGCCTCGTCCGCGACCGCCTGTTCCTGAAATTCAACGCCGGCGGCCTGGATAAACACCCAACCGTCACGGGGATTGATGAACGTCCGTTTTTCACCGGCGGCAACCGGTCCGTCCAGTAGCTCCGCCACCAGATTGTTCAACTGCCGGTATTGCGCGCCGGGTTCAAAATGCCGGACAATCCCGATCCGGTCCGACCGCTCGTAAACCGTTTTCCCGGTTCCTTTTTCCACCATTTTCGTCAACAGCCCGTATTCGCCCGGCTTCAGGGGGCCCAACTCCACAGTGACCCGTTTACCGTCAAAAGGCGCCCTGATTTCAGCCCCGTCCCCCACTTGAAAGATACACTCGCAATCCTTCAGGTCCAGTACCGGCTTCCCGGCCCACTCAAATACCAGCCGCTGGCTGTTTTCCGGAATCCGCCGAAGCACACTCAACGGAATCAGTTCTTTGATGCCAAGCCTGTCGAGCAGCGCGTCCTGCCCCCTGCGTCCGGCTTCCGTCAGCGGTTCGAGTTTAAGGTCGGCCGCCTGCAATTCACCGCTCCCGGTGCGGATCTGGATCACAACGCCATAGGTGCCATTCTCCGAATCGATCATATCGAAGGTTTTCTCATGATACTGCCAGTCGGAATTCTCCGGCAACCCGACAATTCCGAGCTCGTCCGCCCAGCCGCTGTTGATGACGGCCACACCGGCCCTCGGTGATTTCAGGTCTTTCGTTTTGAAATAGCCGCTGAGTTTATAACGTTCACCGGGAACCAGAACCAACTGGTTTTGCCGGACCAGCAGCGTTCCCCGCCCTTTCAGCATAACCGCCGGTTTGCCGCCGGGACCTCCGCTCCGGTCATAGGAATACTCCGCGTCCGCCTTTGCCACAGGCGCCCAATGATCGGGAAAATTGCTTTGTTCGGCATTAAGCTGCCCATTCATGAGGACATTGCCGGACCACGCGCCAAGCTGCAGTGCCGCCAACATGGAAATCAGGATTTTTTTCATCATTCAATACATCGTTTTGATGGGGTGCCAGGTATTATTGCGAGCTTCTTCCGCATTCCACGGACTGACATGACCGTCAACAAAGGCCACATTCGCCTTTTGCGCATGACGTAAATGCATGGCCACGGAATTCGCCGCCACGCAACCGATATCAAGATACTGCTGCGCTGCCGTGTGATGGCGTGAATCGCCCAGCAACGGA
This sequence comes from Lentisphaeria bacterium UBA5247, assembly GCA_002408885.1. GTDB lineage: Bacteria > Verrucomicrobiota > Lentisphaeria > Victivallales > Victivallaceae > UBA5239. Next base: position 15,624 of record DHTZ01000043.1, read on the forward strand.
ACAGCGCTCGGCGATTTATCGGTGGTTCCGGTTTCAGTACCGATTGCCGCTATTCCCCCGCAATATTTTTCCACCTTGTAGGAATACCAGGAGCCGCCATGATAATACGGCATCCGCATCAGTCCGTAGGTCGCCTGAAACCAGTAAGGAGCGTCTGAAGCATTTTTCAGTTCCGGAGCCCCCGGGCAATACAACACTTTGTAGTTGTTGCTCGCCACCTCCTGTATATATTTCAACTTCACCAGCAGGTCCGGCCAGAATACGGTCGCCGAACCGCCGTAAGGACGGTTTGGGGCGGTGAAATAATCATTGTAATCATCCGCGTAAAGCCGCTGAAACCGGGCGACCTGCGACAGATTTCCCGTACATTGGATGGCCACCGCCCGGGCTCTTGCCGCATTCAGCGCCGGCAGCAGCATCGCCGCCAATATCGCTATGATAGCGATAACAACCAGCAGCTCTATAAGTGTAAAAACTGAATCCCGATTTTTGGTTCTCATCATCATTCCTCCTTCTTAATCTTAAAATTATTGTTCATGATTTGGTAAATGCGCTCCGGCGGACTACCAGCCGTCCGGGGACTTTTATGATTTTCGGGCAGTAATCTTCTTTTTCCAGGGCAGAGATCAATAATTCCACCCCCCGCCGCACCAGTTCCTCTTTATCATGATTGATCGACGTGACCAGCGGCTCGCCAAACGGCCTGCTTCCATGCTCTTCCATATTGAAGCATCCGACCAGCGGATATTTTCCGGCCGGAATCCCGCGTTCCCGCCAGGCGTCCAGAATACCGAACGCCATGAAGTCGGAGAGACAGAATATGAACGTTTCTTCATCCGGCTCGATATTCATGCCGAATTTATACCCGGCCAGCTGTTCGCTGAAACTCGGGTTCGGGTGTATCTGCTGTTCTTCAATCTGTTCCTCGCTGATTCCGAAATAGACGGCCTGCTGCCTGAAGCTTCCCAGGATGGCACTCCGGGTGCCCTGATTGCAGGTACAGAGCAATAGAAATTTGCGGAACTTCGCCGTATCGATTTTCTCCAGCATCTGACGAATGCCGACGCTCCAGTCCGAAAGCACCTGAATCGCCGGAAAATCAAAAATCGACATGCCGTTGAATATAACGATCGGCCCATTGAAGTTGTAGAGGTTCTTCATGGTCTGTACATCCAGCAGCGCCGCCGAAACAAAAATAGCGTCGAATTCCGGGAATACGCTCCTGCAGCGCTCCTCCGACCTCAGATCATGAAATCCGCTCCGGCTCACTTCGCAATTGTATTTGCCGAATTCGTCCAGAAGCATCCGCTCGTAAAGGTCAAAGGTAATATTGCTTTCCGGCGAAAGCGGCCGCGCGTCCACCAGATCATAAAACCCGATCCGCCAGCATTTCGCCGTTTTCTCCGCCCCTTTGACGAAAGTCCCGCTGCCGTGGCGGCGATACAGCAACCCTTCGTCCACCAGTTGCCCCACCGCCCGGTTCATGGTCGACAGCGGCGCCTGAAACTGAAGCGCCAGTTCACGGGCGGAAGCGATGGGCGCATCCGCTCCGAGCGCGCCGCGCCGGATATAACCGCGCAACTCGCCGGCCAATTCAGCCGCTCTGCTTTTTTTCACCCGGACAATCGTCATAATTCAAAAGTGTTCCATATTTGTTTCTATATCCTATTATAATGTATTTCAACAAAAAAGCAATACTTTTCATGAAAATATTCGAATTTTCATAAACAATTCGACCGCAAAAAACGAAACACTTCCGAAAGACTTTTGATTACCATAACGCAACCGGGTAAAATTTTACAAAACTTTCCGTCTGCGGTAATTGAATTATTTCATGTCCATGTTATATTTCAACATGCTGAAAACGATAAAAGCAATCATCAATAGAATGGAGCGACTTCCAAATGTTTAAAAAAATCTGGTATCCGGAAATGATTCAAAATCATATCCTTTCCCGGAACGGCAAGGAGCCCCTGAACTCTTATTACTACGCGACCAGCTATCCGGATGTATATGCGGCGGCGGAGCGTATCTTCGGTTCATGGGGCAGCGCGATCGAAGCGGCCGGACTTGATTACAGTAAAATCAAGAAATACAAAACCTGGTCCAAGCAGTCCGTTCTGGATGAAATCCGCCGCCTTCACAAAGAGGGCGAACCGATTTTCTCCCAGAACGCGCAGAACAATCACAAAGACCTCTACATGGCTTCGATCAAGCGCTTCGGCAGCTGGGGCAAAGCAGTCCAGGCCGCGGGCATCAACTACCGCGACATCCGCCTTCGCCGCAGCATGACCAAGGAAGAAGTAAAAAAGAGCATCATCGAACTTTACCGCAAAGGCGAAGACCTGGCTTACACCAATATGCGGGCCAACCACCAGTACCTGCTGGCCGCCGGCATGAAAAAGCTCGGCAACGGCAGTTGGTCCAGCGCCCGCCGCCAGTGCGGCATCCTTACCAATTATCGTCTTGAACAACAACGCAAAAACAAGAAAGGCCCGAAGAAAGCAAAATGAGCAGCGTCAAAAGCGATCTGTATAAAAACGCCGGCGTCGATATCGACCTCGCCACCGACCTCCTGAAAAAAGTCAAAACCAAGCTGGGCGCCACCCGCCGCCCCGAAATGCTCGCCCCCATCGGCGGCTTCGGCGGACTTTTCCAGCTCGATTTAAGTAAATACAAACAACCGGTGCTGGTCGCCAGCATCGACGGCGTGGGCACCAAGCTCATGGTCGCCGCCATGATGGGAAAATACGACACCATCGGGCACGACATCGTCAATCATTGCGTCAACGACATTTCCGTCCAGGGCGCCGAACCGGCCTATTTCCTCGACTACATCGGCATCGGCAAGCTCCGCAGCCCTCTTTACGAGGAAGTGCTCGGCGGCATCGCCGACGCCTGCCTGGCGGTCAACTGCGCAGTCCTCGGCGGCGAAACCGCCGAGATGCCCGGCATGTATTCCGACGACTTCGACCTGGTCGGCGTCATCACCGGCATTGTGGAAAAGGACAAAATCATCACCGGCGAAAAAATCGCCCCGGGACACATCGCCATCGGCCTGGCCTCCAACGGATTGCATACCAACGGATTCAGCCTGGCCCGCAAAGTGCTGTTCGAACAGGCCGGCCTGAAAGTCGATACCTATCTGGACGAACTCGGCGAAACCGTCGGCGAAGCCTTGCTCAAGCCGCACGTCTGCTACTGGCCCGCGATCAAGAACGCCATGGATGCGGGCATCGCCCTGGACGGCATCGCCCACATCACTGGCGGCGGCCTTTATGACAATACCCCCCGGATCATGCCGGAAAACATCAACGTCGTGTTCGACAAAACCGCCCTGCCCGTCCTGCCGATCTTCAAACTGATCGTCGAAAAAGGCAACATCGATCCTCAGGAAGCCTACCGCGTCTTCAATATGGGCGTCGGCATGGTCTGGTTCGTCCCGGCCGCCGATGCCGACGCCGCCCTGAAGATTGCCACGGAATGCGGTTACACCGCGGCAGTCTGCGGCAAAGTCACCGCGGGCGACCGCAGCGTCATCATCCAGTAATCGCCGGTTCAACCGCGGAGAAAACTCAAGTGAAAGAATTGTTCAAAACCAAGGCCGGACAACTGAAATCCGCCTGGCAGGCCATGTTCAACAAAAAATCGCTGGACGGCCTGCCCGGCTCAGACAGTTCGGAATTGCGGCGAACGGCGATCCTGCTGATCGCCGGTATCATCCGCTGCAGCGGCCAGGAAAACGAACAACTCCGGGATGCCTTTAAAAATCTTCTGGTTAAAGATTTTTCCATCCCGGAGATCGAAAACATTCTGGCGGAGGCCGCGAACGGTACGCCCGAAACTCACAAAGAACAACTCCGCAAACTGGCGGACATCCCGGCGGAAGGCCAGCACAAAATCATCTCAGCCATGATTTCGCTGGCTTACGCCGACCGGGAGTACGATTGCACCGAACGGGAATTCATCAACACCACAGCCCGGGAGTTCGGGCTCGACCAGGAAGAAGTGGACCAGCTTGCCGTCGATATCTACAATCAGAACCAACGGAAAAAGCGGCTCATCCAATCCGGAGCGGGCATCATCGCCGCCCTGGTCGTGCTGCTGGTGTTCATCCTGACCGCGACCTGGCTCCTGTCGCTGTTGATCGGGCTGATTCTCGCCTATATCTTCCTGCCGATGGAGAAATGGTACGAACGGCACCTGAGCAAAGGCGGCTGGCTCTATTTCGTTTCCCGCATTCTGGGCAACGTCTCCTCGTCCATCGGCAAAATCACCTCCAAGCCGGACCTCAGCCTTGAAGAATTGAAGCGCAAAGAACGCGAACAGCTGGTTTCCCGGGCGACCACCGCCACCCTGGCTACCGTAACCATACTGGCGCTCGTCCTGGCCTCCGCGGTGGTGCTGGTTTCCTACCGTTATGTGTCTTCCGGCGTCCGCAGCGCCTACGCGGCGACGGCCAGCCATATGGCCCAGCAGCGGGAAAATTCGGACAAACAGGAAAACTCGTTCGTCGAGTCCCTGCCGTTCGGCGATACCATCAAGGGCTGGGCGGACAAACTGGAGGAACAGAAGGTTCACGTGGAACGCCTGCCGATTATCCGTGAAGCCATCGAAATCGCCACCACGGCGCTGAAAGACGAACAGTCCCGCAAGGAAATGTTTTCATTCCTGCTCAAGCGCACCGGCGGCGTCGTGTCCATGACAGCCGGAATCGTCTATAAAATCATCATGTTCCTGTTGAACACGCTGTTGACGTTCTTCTTCTTCTCGCTGCTGCTGCGCAAGATGGCCGACAACGTCAATAACCAGGGCGATACCGCCGAACAACAGAGCAGTTATATCGTCAAAACCATTATCCATAACGATTGGATGCCGAATACCGACGAATCTTCGTTGAAAGAAGCCCAGAGCATCATTTCCGAGGTCATCAACCGCCTGAAGCTCTGGCTCCGCGGCTATCTGATGCTGGTCCTGATCGACTCCACGGTTTATTCGACCATCTTTACGCTGCTCGGCGTGCCGTACTCCCTGGTCTTCGGCATCATCGCCGGGATGGGCGTCCTGCTCCCCTACATCGGCCCGGTCGCCAGCGGCGCCCTGACCGTGCTGGCCTGTCTGGTACTGGGGGACGGACAATCCGTCATGCTCCAGATCGTTCTGGTGCTCACCGCGTACCTGATCTACAACGGAGTGATCGAACAGTTCATCCTCTATCCGCGGGTCATCGGCGACCGGCTCGGCCTGACGACGCTGGAAACGATTATCGTGGTCCTGCTGGGTGCGTTGTTCGCGGGCATCTTCGGCATGATCTTCGCCCTTCCGACCGCCTCCGTGCTGAAATATCTGCTCCAGCAGGTCTATGCGGTCTGGAAACCGGAAAGCCGGCAGAAAATCCCCCTGCCCCCGCCTCCAATTTCCTGAACTCAGTGAGTTTTCAGAAAATCACCCAGGCGGTCCGGGCGGTTGGTCATGATTCCGCGCGCGCCTTTGCGGATCAGTTCCGTAAAGGCGTCCGGGGCGTCCGCGTAAAAAACGTTTTCGCGCAATCCGAGTTCCCGGCATAATTCAAAAGTTTCCGGCGTACAGGCTTCCCGCACCGGCTGGACGAAACGGCATCCGAAATCACGGCACTTCCGCAGGTTGTCCGGCTGGACGCGTTCCAGCCAGCCCGGCGTCATGCAGATGTCGATCCGGCTGTCGATGGATTTCACCTTTTCGCCCATGTTCCAGCCGGCAATGGTCAGGTAGCCATAATCGTACATGTCATACTGCCGGTAGAGACGGCAGACTTCGTCCAGTCCGTCACCGTCCCCCACATAGATCTGGATATTCATGCAGGCGCGGCCGCGGAACGCTTTCAGGATATCCTCAAAAGCCGGAATTTCCAGATGTTCATAAACCGGTTCTTCCTGCCGGGCCTCCCGGACATACCGGGAAAAATTATAGTTTCTCAATTCGGCAAGGGTATGACTTTCCGGCGTGCCGACGCCGTCCGAGGTCCGGTCGATGGTCTGGTCATGCAGTACGACCGGAATGCCGTCCCGGGTCATCCGCAGGTCGAATTCGATGATATGCGCCCCGGCGGCGACGGCCTGTTCCATCGCCGGAACCGTATTTTCGGGATAAGCATAAGACGCGCCGCGGTGGGCGGTCACCACGAGCCCGCACGCCCCATTGCAGATATCCGACAACGAAAAACAACTGTTCATTTTGCACCTGTATTCTAACCGTATTTCAATTTACAATAGACGCACGCGTCGTTTTTTCAACAGGTATTGCAGGATGCCGCAGCAAATGGATGATCCTGTTTCCCGGCATCCCCGCCCGCTCCGCGGCTTGACCGCCCGTGGCCGTTACGACTTTTTCAGGGAAAATGTTTCCCGGAAAACCAGCTCCGAATTGACCTTGATCGATACCTTGCCGCGATACTCCTTCAACCAGGACTGGTCGCAGATCAGCTTGCCGAACAGCCGTCCGATCCGTTCCATCGGGGCCGCCATCGACGTCAGGTTGTAGGAACGGTAAAGCGGATTGTCGTCAAAGGAAACCAGGCGGTAGTCGGCGGGAACGCGAAGCCCCTGCTGCGCGGCAAAATCGATGAACTGCGCCGCATACTGATTATTGACCGCGACCAATACAAAGTCGCCCTGCGCCTGCCGGATCGCCTGCGCGGCGGCGGCAAACCCGTCCTTCGTACCAAGAAAATTCGGAGGCGTCGGATTGCCGCCGCGTTCAAGCCCCAGCGCGAGCCCTTCGTAGCGCTTAACGCCCCAGAACAGCGTCCCGGACGCTTCATTGAGCATCCCCACCTGACGGCAGCCCTGCCGCTGCAGCAGCGTCCCGACCGCGGCGGCATCCCCGAACGGGTCGCCGGATACGAACGACACCATATCCATCGCCATCGTTTCGCCGCTGCGGTTGAGCATATACACCGGCATCTGGAAATCAAGGAGCAAATCGTTGTTATGGCGCAGGAACGCGGTATCCTCGGCATCGGGGAAGATCACCAGCGCCGAAGCGCCCGCCGCCGAGATTTCATGCAAAATCCGGTGATGATCGGCGCGGGTTCCGTCGACCGGGATCATCCCGTAAATGATGTTGTAACCGGCGGGGGCGATCTCTTTTTCAAGCGCCGTGAACGAATTCTCGTTCCAGTGAATCCAGTGCGGCGTGGAGGAATAGAGCACATAGACGATCCGGTTGATTTCCTTGAGCAGCCGGGAAACCAGTTCATAATCGATATTCTGCCGGACTTCCGTACCGACACGCTTTTTACGTACCACCAGTCCATGATCTTCCAGCCGTTTGACGGCATGGTGGGCGTTCATGCGGTTGGTGCCGAACTGCTCCGCCAGCCGGGTTTCAGGCGGCAGGGGCGAGCCGGGCCCGATGCTCCTGTCATGGATGGCGGACAGCAGGCCCGCATAAATTTTTCTGGTGATGTCATTCATATTTGTTCAACTGCCATTTGAATCGTTAACAATACCTATCGCCGCGTACCGATTTTCCAATAAACAATCCAAGATACTTCGAGGCGGCACGTTGCCGCACACGGTCCGGCGCGCGGACAGCGCCGGTCGCCCACTGAGCGAAATGGAACATATCCGCCCTGCGGACAAGCAGCATTTCGCCGCTGCACCCCGCCCGGAACGACCTGGCGCGGCACGGATGCGCTGCATCCTGACGTTTGTTTATTGAAAAACCGTACCTCGATGAATAATATCATATCATTGCATAAAATACAAATTTATTCCGCCTTTATCTATTGACAAATTCGACAGCCTCCATTATAATATCTATATGTTCATAACATTTAAACAAATAATCAATGCGAGTCTTAACCGATGAAAAACCTTAACGCCCCTCCGCAACCTCCCGCCACCGATTGGGCATTTGTCCGGGAACTGGCCCTCCCCGAAATCCGCCGCTGTCATTGGCGGCGGCGGGAAGCCGTTCCCGGCGAGGCTGATCTTTCCGGCGGCATCCGCTTAGTACCGGAAGCTGCGGACCCGAAAGGACGGCTGGATTCCGTTTATGACGACCTGAAACGGCTGGCGGCAACCTGCGGTCTGCCGGAAAACGGGCGCTATCCGGTCGCGACCGCCCTTGACGGACGGCTCGAATCCGGCGGCGACGCGTTTCAGATCACCGTCGGGCTTGACGGCGCCCGGATCGCCGCCGGTTGCCTGGAAGGAATCCGGCGCGGCGTCTATCATTTCGAAGACATGCTCCTCGGCGCCGACGGCCCCTCGCTGCCGCCGGAGGAAATCAACCGGAAACCGTGGGCGAAAAGCCGCATTTCCCGTTGCTTTTTCGGTCCGATCAAACGCCCGCCGCTCAACCGGGATGAACTGCTGGATGAGACCGATTATTACCCGGATGAATACCTGAACCGACTCGCCCGCGAAGGAGTCAACGGCTTATGGCTGACCATTTCCTTTAAAGATCTCTGCCGGACGGCGATCACGCCGGAACACGGCCGCGACGCTGTCCGCCGCCTGAACAAGCTCGCCCGGACGGTGGAAAAATGCCTCCGTTACGGCATCCGCATCTATATATTCTGCATCGAACCGGTCGCACTGCACCGGGGCGATCCGGTTTTGCAACGGCATCCCGAGCTGGGCGGAGCGAAATTCGGTGAATTCCATTATTTCTGTCCTTTTTCCGATACGGCCCGCCAATATCTGTTCGAAGCGGTCAACGGCATTTTCACCGCCGTGCCGGAGCTGGGCGGGATGATCAACATCTCTCACGGCGAACGGGCCACCTCCTGCCTCAGCGCCACGGCGGCAAACGAAGACCGCCGAATCGAATGTCCGCGCTGCGGAACCAAACAGCCCGGTGAGATTCTCCGGGCCACCCTGCAGCCGATGGAACAGGGCATGCACGCCGCGGCTCCGCAGGCCGAATTGATCAGTTGGCTGTATATGCCGCAGCCGACGGAACTGGGGAACTGGGTGTTCACCCTGCCGCCCCATATCCCGGAAAAGGTCGTCCTGCAATTCAATTTCGAATCCGGCGGCGTCAAAGAACAGCTCGGCAAGCCCCGGATCGGAGGTGATTACTGGTTGTCGTTCACCGGCCCGGCCGACAGTTTCCGGCGTATTGCGGAATCCGCCGCCCGGAACGGAGTGCCGTTGTCGGCGAAAATCCAGGCGGGATGCTCGCATGAAGTCGCCACGGCGCCGTTCGTCCCGGTTCCTCCCCTGCTCTACCGTAAATACCGCGAAATGAAACAGGCCGGAGTATCCCGCGTCATGCAGTGCTGGTATTTCGGCAATTACCCCGGCGTGATGAACAAAGCCGCTGGGAAACTGGCTTACGAAGAGTTCAGCCGAAGCGAAGACGATTTTCTGGAACAGCTGGCCCGGCCGGACTGGGGGGCTCACGCGCCGGAAGTGATCCGGGCCTGGAATTGTTTCGCCGAGGGTTATAGCTGTTATCCCATGTCCAACATGTTCCAATATTACGGGCCGATGCACGACGGGGTGGTATGGCCACTCTATCTGACGCCGTCCCTGAAACCGCTGGCGCCGACCTGGAAACTGGAATACGGCACCAGCGGCGACGCCATCGGGGAATGCCTGGAAAACCACACCCTGCCGGAAGCCGTCCGCCTGTGCGGAAACATGGCGGAAAACTGGCGCCGCGGCGTCGATATCCTGTCTGCCCTGCGCGATGATTTCAGGGACGATCCCGAACGATTGAAAGACATCGGAGTAGCCGAAGCCCTGGGCTTGCAATTCGAAAGCGGCCATGCCATTTTACGCTTCTATGAACTGCGTAAAGAATTGAATTTTCAGGCCGACCGTTCCATCCTTGATGAAATGGAGCTTCTGGTCCGTGCGGAAATCCAACGCAGTAAACGGCTGGCGGAACTGTGCCGGGAGGACTCCCGGCTGGGGTTTCACTCCGAGGCGGAAGGCTATAAATATTTCCCTGAAAAACTGGAATGGCGGATAACGTTGCTGGAATCCCTGCTGGCGGAAGATTTCCCGGCGGTCCGGCAGCGCCTTGCCGACGGGCAACCGGCCTTCGACGCTCCCGAAACACCTTACCGTTACCTCTGCGGCAGCGGACGGATGGAAGAATGCGGAACATTCCGCTGGCAGGCCCGGCAGGAAGATCAAATGCTGCGGATTGATGTCGAGTGCCGGGGCATCGGCCGTTTCGGCGATCACGTCCTGCTGGCGGTATCGTGGTCGGACACCGAATTTCCGCTGCTGGTGCTCCCGACCGCCAGCGGCAAATGCCATTACGCGCCGCCCCGAGTGCTCATAAAAATCACGAGGGGAGCAGATGACTGGCAGGCGGAAGTCCGGATTCCGCTGCCGGAAAACGCCCCGGAACAGGTGCGTTTCCGCATCAGCCGCCACGCGGAACTTGACGGCCGGCCGCAATACCACCACTGGGGCGCGGGAGCCGACACGATGGAACGCCTCCGGCTGAACCTCGACGTTTATCTTCCGGGCGACGGCGGCCTGCTGATTCTGGAACCGGGGCAGTCTGAATAACACAAAGACGGCGCGAAATGATATTCGCGCCGTCTTTATCTCGATGACCGGTTCATTCAGCCGTCAGTGAATTCAGTATCCGGGATTTTAACAATTCAATTTCCTGGTAGCTGCCAATGGCCTCTGCATTCTTAAGCAAAGAACGGCAGGCGTCGGCGTCTTTGGCTTCCAGCATGGAGAGCAGGTCGAACAGCTCAACGCCATATGCCAGATGCTTCCAGCGGGTGGTTTCAATCGGCCCGTCCGCATGAGGATAAAGCAGATGGGCGCCGCCGTTGCTTCCCGCGCAAAGGATATTTTTCCACGGATTGTCTTTGCCGTAACCGCCGATCATGTTCCAGTACAGAAAACCGCTGAACCGGTGTTGCTTCAGCAGAAGAAACGGCAGGACCGGCGCGACGCCGTCCCGCTCCAGAACCATGCCGGGCAAATTGGAGGACATGAATTCATCGCCGGCCTTCCGGCGTTCGGCGAACCAGGGTTCCTCCGAGATTTTATGCCGGCACCAGATATTGATGTAGCCGTAAAGCGGAGAAACATCCTTCTCATAAATCGTGCCGAGGATTTTGAGCTCCGGCAATACACGGTGAATCTGTTTGCTCAAGTCGATGACTTCCGGGAATCGGTCGGCGGGCGCTTCGTCGATGGTATAGAAAAACGCCTGTTCAAGCAGGTTGTGCTTTTTCAGCACCTCCCCCGCTTTTTTCAGGGTTTCCGGATTTTTCACGACGAAGGCGGGCACGGCGATACTGGTGGCGTGGTTTTCCCGCAATTCGTTCAATTGTTCGTCCATGGCCTGATTGAACGTCCAGCCGACTCCGTTTTCACGCGGCGTCAGGCGATGCCGATAATAAAGCTCCCGGCATTTTTTCTGAAATTCCGCCGGAGTCCCCTGATAACCAACCTCCTTCAAAAGACCGGGGCTGGGGCTCCAGCAGCCGACGGTGGTGCGCAGCGAACTGCGCGCAGGCAAGGTGATGTCCAGTACCTGACAACGAAGCGGCAGCCTGATATCGCCCAATTCCGCCACGCCCTCATAGAGCCCCGGTTTTTGAGCGGGGGGAACAAAGACTTCAATCCAGACAGGCAGGTTTTTCCCGGGCGGGACAACCAGTTTTGCGCCGGGCTCAAGCAACGGGTCGGGATAGCGCCCGACCGGAAACGTCATGGTAAAACCGCTCGGTTCGGTGGTGGCGATATAGCCGACCGTGCGCAAAGTGGCGGGCAGAACGGCGCCGTCCGCGCGAAGAACCACCGGTTTCACCGGGAAAACGAGCTCCTTGTCCGTCGGGTTATGCAACACGAACTGATCATAAATCCGGCTGTTGCGGGGCGCCCGGACATCCGGTTGGAATGGCGCTTCTTCAAAGGTATCGTATTCAAAGATCTTCTCGAAATGGTTCACCTGCCAGACGTTCGGACTGATCTGCCGCCCCGCCAGTTTGCGCGGTTCGATTTTCCGGTACGGAGATTGCGGCGGTTCCCACGGCGCGAGGGCGGTGTTGAGCACATCGGTACGCCCGGCGGGGTCAATGGAGATCGCCAGGGTCTTCGAGCCCGGCAGGGTGACGGTGAGAAGATCGGCTCCGTCCAACTGTTCCGCGGTCAGCTCGAAGCGGATGGCTTTGCCGATGCGGAAATCCGCCGTGACCGGAGGCAATTTGCCTCCGGCGGACAATCCGATCTCCGTTGCGCCCCAGTTGACGGCCGGCGTGATTTCCACCGCCAGCTTTCCGTTCACCCACTGCCAGGCGGCGACCGCTTCCGGGATGGCGGCGGCGGGAACGGTGAACGGTTCCGCCAGACCGATGTGATAGGTCCCCGACCAGGTCTTGCCGGGCTCCAGCGGAGCGGGCTGGAAAGTCCATTCCAGACAATGGTAGCCGTTCCAGTAGCAATAATAATTTTTCAAAGTCTGCCGGTAGTCGGTGGAAAAATAGATCAGCCTTTTGCTGTCTGGATTGTAGCCGCCGAACCAATTGCGGGTGGGGTCCTGAAAATAGTCGGCGGATGGCGGAATCAGCTTCACGCCGTCCGGTTTCGGCAGGACGGTGTTGACGTAATCCTTATTGACAATGTTATGAACCCACGGCGTGACCGCATAGGTTTCCGGCTTGTGATTGGTGATGCGCCATTCGACCTCGACAAACCGGGCATGATCCGCCAGGCGGAAAATCTTGGTGAATTCCAATCCCGCGTATTTCGGGTTTTCCGGGCGGCAGGAGGCTTCCAGTATCCGGGTATTGCCCTCCGTCCGTGTTTTCCCGGTATATTTCAGGCGGGTAATCTCTCCGGGATAGCCCTCCCCGGCCAGGCGGTCTTCCGCCAACGCGCCGCAATATTCGCCGCCGGTCAGGAATTCGCGGGCGGTTTCGGCGTTGTTGATTTTATCCACCATGCTCCGAAGCGTGGCGCCGCGCCCGAGATCGACGGTCAGCTTGAGATACGGGTTTTCCAGCGTCACGGGGTCGTACATCGTTTGCGTCATACCGGCGGCTCCCAGGGTAAGTGATAATAAGATCAGGCAATGTTTCCACATAGATTATTTTCCCGTCAATTTGATTTCGGTGACATTCAGATAGTTGTTTTCTCCGCCCCACACCGTAATTTTCAGGAATTTCGCTTTTTTATTGCACGGGATGGTGAGCTTCCAGGGCCTTTGCGCATTGATTTTGTCATCCGCGGCGACTTCCCCGGCTTTGTCGAAACTGATCTCGTCCTCGCTGGTTTCCACGGCGGCTTTCACCACTTTGTAGATGGGCGACAGGTTCGAACCGTAAATTTCAACATTTCCGATTTCGGTCTCTTTTTCCAGTTCCAGATTGAAGCTGATGAAGCTGTCCTCCGGCTTCGCCCGCCAGAAAACATAACAGATGCCGGTCTTCGGCGCATAATCCAGCGAACCGTCGGTCAACAGCCCTTTGCGCCCGATGATCTTCTGGTCTTCGTCCAGCTTCAGGTCCAGGTCAAGGCTGGTCCCATAGTGTTTAAAGTAATTGCCCGGCAGCACCTCATATTTTTTGATGACTGCGTTCTGGGCGGAAAGGACTGTCCCCAACAGGGACAGGATTGCGATCGACAGGATACGGTACATGGGTCACCTCACTTTTAATAGTTGGTTGATGATGTTATTTCTTAAAGCATGGAGCTCCTCCACGGGCATGCTTTCGAGTGTTTTCGGTTCCGGCAGGGCGAATTCCCCGCCCGCTTTCAGCAACGTCTGATAGTAACGGCTGTCGATGATGCCGGCGCGCAGCATTTCCCAGCCGGCGGTGGTCCCCCAGCGCCCGTCCTTCTCCGGGAACGGCCAGGCGATATTCCAGCCGTCTTTGCCCCAGTAATAGGCGAATCCCCACATCCCTTCCAATTCCATTTTGTCCATCATGAAGCCGTACAGGACACGCGCGTTCAGCCCGTGAGTGGAACGGACCTGGGTATACCCGTACCGGACATGCTGCCGGATCTGCTCCGGCGTCGCCGTCCATTGCGGGAAAAACGTGTTGCGGTAGGTTTCTCCGTTCCAGCCCTGCAGGACGCCGTTATAAATGGCGCAGATATTCAGGTCGATCAAATCCTTCCAGTGCATCATGCCCGCGATGGTGGCATTGGCGGCGATTTTCAGCGACGTGTGCTTCTTCAGCGATTGGCACATGGCTTCGAATTCCGCCGTGACGTTCGGATGGATGTCCGGCTCGTCGCTGAGATGCAGATAGAGTTCGCGGAACCCCGCCCGGCCGGCGGCGTCCGCCATCGGCTGGAACAGGCGCTCCGCCATTTTGCCCCATTCCGGCGATCGGACGTCATCGGTTTTGGCGGCGGCGGCGATCTGTTTGGGCAGCGAACCGATCAGTCCGAAAATCAGTACCTTCTGATTCAGATTTTCGGCTTTCAGCCACGCAAGCGCCGCTTCAAAGCGTGAAATATCGATGTTGCCGTGAACGTCTATGGAAACCGGCACCGTCCACTGGTCCAGGAAAAAGGTATTGATGCCGTGTTCCCGCAGATCAAGGCATTGGCGCTTGCACCGTTCGGGATCGCGCCCCGGCAGGGAATTGGTCCACAACCCGTAAATTTTTTCAGAAGGCGCCAGTTCAAACGGCAGCACTTCGATTTCCAGCGGAAATTCAAACGTCTCGTTCAGGATCAGTTTCGCGCGGTAACTGCCCGGCGCCGCATCCTCCGGAATACGGAAGATCATCCATAACGAACCGGCTTTTCCCGCCTCGACCCGCCATTCATCCGCCCCGGTCAGGCGGTCCGGCAGCACCACGGCATGACCGGCCAGTTCCGCGTATTTCAGATGGTCGGCGGATTCGGCCGGGGTATATTCCTGCACCCGGACGTCAACCGGAACATTCAGCCCTTCGAAGCGCCATTTGAATGCCGCATCTCCGCCGCGGTTTTTCACCGCCAGCACCAGCGGCTCGAATTCGCCCCGGCAGGCCCGGATTTTCAGCGTTTTTTTCAGTTCTTCCGGTTGCGGAAAACTCCACGGATAGATATTTTTTCCGGGGACCGGGACAAAGAACATCAGCTCCCGGTGCGGCGTTTCCATGACCGTGATTTCGCCGCGGAGCCGGTAACGCGGCGAAAGGTTGCGGACCGCCAGAACGGAATCTCCGGCATCCACCTCAAAAACCTTATCGTAATAAGCATTGGTGTAACCGGACGGATCGTAGCTGGTGTTCGCTTTTCCCAGGAACGAGGTGCGGTTGAAGGAGCCTTCGCCGTTGAACGCGATATCGTCGGAATCGGCTTTTACAAACCAGGCGCCGCGGGATGCCGAATAAAGTTCCGCGCCGTCAATGGGCAGGCGGGCCAGATTATAAACCATCCGCCCGGTGTTGACCGGCGCGGGCAGCGGCTTGCCATTCAATTCGAGCCCCATGAAATAGCCGCCCCAGCCTTCTTTGCCGTCCGGCAGTTCCAGCCTCGCGCGTATTTTCAACAGGGAACCGGCAGGAATATGGATATTGAATTGACCGGTTGCATTCGGCGCCAGCTCGAAGGTTTCGCCTTGCGCGGCCATGCACGCAAGTACCGCCAACATCATCAGAGAGATTTTTTTCATTGTCATTGATGCCATATCAGTTCTTTTTGAGTGGTTTTATGGAGGATATCCGTCCGGGGAAGGCTTTCGGCATGCCCGTCCAGGAAAAGCAACCCGGCAGCCTCGAGGTGACGGAATCTGACCGCGCTTTCGATGGAGGCGACATTGCTGTAACCGGGGTCCGGCATCAGCGCATTTGAATCAAACACAATGACCGTACGCGCGGCAATGCGTATCAATTTATCATCCAGTTTCCGGTTGCTCAACCGCCAGTTCTGCCCATAGGAGGCATGGAGAAAGGGGTTCCAGTCGTAGGTGTTTTTCTGTTTGGGGCCCTCCGGGCAGACAAAGAGCGCGGGTTTGAATGACAGGCCGGAGGAGTCGTAAACATAAGTTTCATTCATGCCGCGGCCCGCAACCAGCGACATCCAGCAGTGGGAGGTGCTGCCATACCGGCCGGGCGGTATCCAGTGGTCGTTTTCCGTAAGATAAAAATTCGACGCGAGCCCGATCTGCTTCAAATTGTTGACGCAACTGATGCGGTTGGCGGAAGCCCGCGCCCGGTTCAGCGCCGGGAGCAGCATCGCCGCAAGAATCGCAATGATAGCGATAACGACAAGGAGCTCGATAAGTGTAAAAAAGGTTCTAATCATTTCAACTTCCTTCTGCGTTAAGAGATTTTGGTGAATATCTGAAAATAAGCCTTGTTGACATTGTCTGTATGTTCCTGTACCATCGAATGTTTCATGCGTTTAATCCTTTCACCGACTGGCGGACAATCAACTCCATAGGCTGCAGGACATGCTTGACCCGGCGCTCTTTGTCCTTGATCCGTTTGATCAACAAATCGGACAGAGTCACGCAGAGTTTTTCCAGGTCAAAATCAAATGTACTCAGCGGAGGCTGCATATATGGCGCGGTCGGCAGGTTATCCATTCCGAGGACGGAAACATCGTCCGGAATCCTCAACCCGTATTCCGCCGCCGCCGCGTAAATCCCCACGGCCAGAAAGTCGTTGCTTAAAAACAGGACCGGCTGGCGGCAGGTGGAAAAAACAGAACGGCTGCGCCGAACGCAATCGATCAAATTATCACACGCCAGGAACTCCAGCGCGATTCCCGTTTCAGCGGTCAGCCTGCGTAATTCCGGATTGCGGGTGTCTTCGAACAGGCCGCTGGTGGAAACGATATGGCGGAAGCCGCATTGCGTGGCAACGGCAATCACGTCTTCGGCATATTTCACGGCATCCCAGGTGACGCAGTCATAATTCGGGTTCTGGATGCTGTAAAACACGGTGGGAATGTTTTCCTGTTCAATGAGCGGATGATAATCCCAGGCAAGCAGTCCGTCGACGCCGTGCTCGAAAATATTTTCCAACGCGGTTCCCACGCCGTCCAGTTGCGAATAAAACGAAAAAATAACCCGATAGCCGCGTTTCTGGAAAAATTCCTGAAAATGAAGTGTTTTCAGGGCGTTGTCGGGATGGTTGGTAGTCGCCATGCAGATGCCGATGACGGACGTGTCGCCGCGGCGCAGTTTGACCGCCGCGCGGTTGACCCGGAAATTATGCTGCTGCGCCAACCGGCGAATCCGCGTTTCGGTCTCCGGGCTGATTCGACGCCCCGGCTGTTCGTTCAAAACCAACGAAACCGTGCTTTGCGAAACTTTTGCCAGCCGCGCGAGTTCTGTCATGGTGATCGACATCTGAAACCTCTGAAAAATCGTCCCTGATAATACGTATTATCAATAATTATACATGAAATATTTTCAATTGCAATAGGGTGCCGATATTTTTTCCGTGATTTTTCAGAAACATGGAGGGAAAACGAATAGAAAATGGGGGAAAACGTCCGTCCGGCAAAGAATCAAAAGAGAGAGTCTGAAATGAACTTTTCCAGATAAGCTACATCATCGATATGAAAAATTGCGGTGGGTTCCACACCATGCAGAATTTTATTCATACGTCGCCGCTTGCAAAAGCCAAAATGCCGCGGTATGGTAATAATGTCACCGATCCGTAAAAGTTACAAATGTCCTGATTCACCCAATAACACAGGAAAAAACAACGATGGCGGTTTTCCCGAAAATACTTCTGGCCTTATTCGGATTGATCAGCGGTTTTGCATTGATGGCGGCGGAGAACGCTATCAACTGTCAAATGCTGTTGAATCAGGAACAAATCGAACAAGGCGAATTCGATCGCCAGCGCCGAATGTATCCGAAGGCTTCCGCGCAACGGCTTTCCCAACAGGCGGCGCAGGCCGGATTTGCCTCGAAGGATCCAGAAACAGCCATGAGCAAGTTCAATCAGGCATGGCGGTTCGATCCGAAAAACCCGATGGCCTACTGGGGAGCAGGCATCATCCGTGGATGGGAGGCGGAAAACGCCTCGAACGAGGAACTCCGCCGGAACTGCTGGCGCGACTGCGTCAAACTCTTTGAACAAGCCGCCGCCTTGATGACTGAACAGTCGGACACAACTCTCCAGGAAAATTTTGCTCTTGACTACGCGGAGACAAGGCTCCAATACGGTATTTTCCTGCAAAAGGAAAACCCAACCGAAGCGGAACAGGCGTTTCGCCAGGCCGAAAAACGCTTGAAACCGCTCGCCGACCGTGTTCCCGAACAAACGGCGCGAAACCGCGCGCTCATCGCTCGGGCGAGCCGGCAATTATCCCGTCTCTACACCGCAGAAAAACGTCAGGAAGAGGCCGCCCGATACGCGAAACAAGCGGAGACCATGAAAGGGCAGATGCAAGGGGAAAATAAAAAATAATCCATTTCCCATAATGAACAGCTTAAGCGCCACAATCACAACGCAATCCAAAAAAACTATCTCCTTTTCCGGTAACTGGCGGGATTGCGGTGAAAGTAGCGCCGGAACAGCACCGCCATCCGGCTTTGATCGCAAAAACCGCAGGTGACCGCAATATCACTCAACGGCAGGTCCGTCAATTCAATCAGCCGCCGGGCCTCCATGACCCGAATCCGCTGAAGGTATTCAAGGATGCTCAACTTGGTCTGCTGTTTGAACACATGCTGAAAATGCGAAGTACTCAGCCCGCATTCACGGCTGAGCAGGTCCACCGGAAGCCGGCCCCTGAATTTTTGGCGAAGCAGCACGGTCACCCGTCGAACCCCGGCGTGATCGATCAATTCATCGGGCGGCAGCAGGTTTTCCGCATGACCGGTGGCCAATTCCCGCGCGAACGGCAAAATCAGCATCTCCACCAGCCGGACTATTCCCCGGCATTTTTTATCATCGAGCTCCGGCAGTTGGCGAAACAGCTCCTCGCACTGCGGATAGGACGAAACGCCGTCTCCGCTCCGGAACGGCCCCACCATGATCGCGCCGCAATAACTGTCGCCATAGAAGATCGGAACCACCAGTTCCAACACGCCCGCATGGCAGACATGAATGAAATGCTGCTGCTTCTGCACCGCAAGGCGGCTGATGAAGACGCCGTCGTTGAAAAGGCATACATCTTCATGCGTGGATTTCACTTTCTGGCATAACGCATGGGTGTGAAAGCGATGCCGGAGCGGAAGCGAAGTTTCCACCCGCATGTTCGCGCCGGACTTCCAGATCACCGGCAGGGATGTCGCGTCGCTCAACGCCGCCATCACCTGTGCCAACCGTTCCAGATTCATAATGCCTTCTCCATTCGCAATCCGCTGATTGCATTTCAGGAATCCATGCATATTTTAAAGGTGTTCGCGCCAGATGCAAGCTGTTCATCGGAAAAAATATCGATTTTATCCGAAATTATTTAAAAAACAGCAGAATCTATATAATTTTCAACAGATCGTATATAGCGTTTTCCATTATTCGCCTGTAAAATATACATCAGTTGAAACCGGGCGATTATACCGCCGGTTAAAATTTTGTTTATCGTTCCAGTGCAAAACCATAGAAAACTGAATATACAAAAGGACCATCGATGAAAAGGATTGATTTGAAACGCAGCGTCCCCTGGTCTTACGACCGCGATATCGTCATTGTCGGCGGCGGCCCCGCCGGTTGCGCCGCGGCGATCGGAGCGGCCCGCCTGGGCGCCAAAGTTCTGCTGATCGAACGCAGCGGCTGCCTCGGCGGGTTGGCCACGTCCGGATTCGTGCGCGGGTTCAATCCGATGAGCGACGGGTTTCGAACTCTGGTCGGGGGCTTCATGCTGGAGATCGTGGAAGAACTTTACCGCCGCAAGGCGCTGGTGCCGGAGGCGACGCCGGAATGGTGGACTTCGCGCTCCCGTCAGTGGATCGCGTTCGCCGGAGAAGAACTGAAATTGCTGCTCGATGAAAAATTGGCCGAGGCCGGAGTCGAAGTTCTTTTCTTTACCTCGCTGGCCGCCACGGATGTCGACGCCGACCAGAAATCACTGAAAGGGATTTTCATCAACAACATCGAGGGGTTGAGCTATGTTTCCGGGCGCTGCTTTGTCGACGGCACCGGCGACGCCCTGCTGGCGGTTCAGGCCGGAGCGGACTATTACGAAAACGACGATCCCATGCCCTCGACCCTCTGTTCTCTGCACGGCGGAGTCGATTGGAGCCTTTCGACCTATGACGATCAGCAGGAGGGTTTGCTCCGCGCCATCGCCGACGGTTTCTTCAAGGTCCCCGACCGGCATCTGCCCGGCGCCCTGAAATGCACGCCTTATTCCAGTTACATGAACGCCGGGCATCTGTTCAAGCTGAATTGCCTGACCGCCGCCGGACGCAGCATGGCGATGACGGAAGGTCGGAAACTGATTCAGGAATATGTTGCGTTTTACCGCAAATACGTGCCCGGATTTGCCAATATGGAACTGCTGGCGTCGGCTGAAATCCCCGGCGTGCGCGCCGGACGGCAGGTGATGGGCGAATATGTCCTGGATTACCGGGATTACTGCACGCGCCGGAAATTCCCCGACCAGATCGGCGTGTTCAACAACTATATTGATATGCACGTCAAAGATAATTCGGATGAGGAATTTCAGCGTTTCTGCCGCAGTACGGCGGAAATCGCGCCGGGCGAGCATTTCGGGCTGCCCTACGGGATCACGGTGGCGCGGGGCTGGCGGAACCTCTGGGTCGGCGGGCGCTGCGCTTCTTCGGACGAAGCCATGCAGGCCGCGATCCGGGTACAGCCCGCAGCCATGATGACGGGGCAAGCCGCCGGCGCCGCAGCCGCAATCAGCCTCGAAACCGCCTGTTCCGCCGCTGAAGTCGATACCGCCAGGCTGGTGACGGAACTGCGCCGCCAGGGAGCATATTTACCGCAAACGGATTTGTCCGCCAGATTAACCCAGAGCCAAAGGAAACAAGCCTCATGAAAAAGACTCTTTTTACATTGATCGAACTCCTGGTTGTGATCGCGAT
>DHTZ01000093.1 GCA_002408885.1 Lentisphaeria bacterium UBA5247
TTCATAAAGTGCAGAAGAACCGAAAAATTCGATCTTTTTTGCAGAAAAAAGGCGCATGTTTCATCTCTTACTCCATGCGCCGGAACCGTATCGCGATATCAGCCGAAGATGGCGGCTTTTTCCTCCACAAACTCATCCATGTCGCTGAGTTCGTTGCGCTGGAAAAATTCGCGCATTTCGACGGTCCACTCCGCCAGCTCGGATGCCAGCACCTCAAGCGGAGTTTCATAATATTTCCGGTACGACGCCGGATCGTAGCCGATGTAACGGCGGGTGACTTTCATGCATTTCTTCCCGAGCTCTACCCCGAGGTAATTCTTGACCATCAGTTGATAGCGCAAACCAAGCTCCAGCCACTTGCGCCCTTCTTCTTCGATCGAACCGGACACCGGCAGGGTTTTGACTTCTTCGATCAGCGGTTTCAGCTCGTGCGGCCAGGAACGCAGCAGGGCAGGGCCCAGGCGGTCGAAAAACGGCTTCCACGGGTGTTTGCTCCAGCGTCCGGGATCGGCGGCGGCGATGAAAATGCCCACCGAACCGTGCCAGGCCGGGTAGAGATTCCACAGATTGCCGGGACGTCCCCAGGTGGTGTGGATGACGTTGAAGCCGCTCTGGTTCCAACTGAGGACGTTTTCGAGCCGCATCGCCGGGTTGTTGACGGCGCACCACCAGTGTTCGTACCAGGCGCATTGGATGGCGGACGCGCCGTAAACTTCGAGGCCGGAAGTTTTGAGTTCGGCGGTCGTCCGATAGGGACCGCCCCCGGTATATTGCCAGTTGACCAGAATGGTTTCGGAGGGGAGTTCACGGGCAAGGTCGGTGCGCCCCTCGGTACAGAACATGTCCGCCCAGATCATCGGGCGCAGTCCCCTGGCGATGACATGGCGGCAGATGCCGCCGACATGGTCGAGGTAAACGCCCATCTTGCCGCGAACGGGATCGCGTTCGACGATCTCAAGGCATTTCTCGCAGGTGCAGAGGTGCCAGGTTTCATCCGCGCCGAGGTGAATGTAATGAATGTTCGGATGAAGCTCAAGCACTTCGTCGATCCAGGCCATGATCAGTGCCGAGGCGTCGGGATGCTGGGGGCAGAGTTCGTTGACGAATCCGTTTTCGCGGAGATGCGCGTATTGTTCATGCTTGAGCAGCCAGTCGAGGTGGCCGTGGATCTGGACCAGCGGAATCACTTCCATGCCGATGCCTTCCGCGTGCGCGGTGATCCGGCGCACTTCGTCTTTGGTCAGGCGGGGATCGGCGGCGTTCGGCCAGCAGTCCCACTGGACCCGGCAGTCGTATTCGAAAATAACCCGCTCGAATCCGCATTCCCGGAAAAAATCCAGCCATTCGCAGATTTTCCGTTCAGACGGGACGATTCCTTTGAAATCCAGATGCAGCCAGTTCTTATTGTCCATTACTTCCATAATCCCTTTAATGCTGAAGCCTGTTCCGAGGCTTGTTTCTGCCAGTTCTCCGGGGTTGCCGGGAAAAACGCGGTAATCATTCCGGCGCTGGCCTGGTGCCCGGCTTTCCAATCGGCTTTGCGGGCGGCGACGTAATAGAGTTTCCGGTCACGCCCGCGGTTCCATATCAGCCATTCGTCGGCGGGAACAGGCGGATTGGACGTGTCGCGCACGACCGATAACAACCCAAGCTGTTCCGCCGGGGCATAAAAGGAAGCCCAATCCGGCTTCAGGAACGGCATGATGATGCGCAGATTCTTGTCGGAAAAGACATCACGGTCCTCCTGTCCGTCGCGGTTGCAAAGCAGATATTCGGTAAACATCGGTTCCCAGGGATGCATGAAATGATACACCACGCCGAGCTTGGAATCCTTTTCCGCAGTCAGTTTGACATCTTCCCGGATGCGGTTGTTCTCCACCAGCAGCCGATATTCCACCCGGACCTGATACAGCAGCGACGATTTCTTCATTTCAAAACGATTGCATTTGACCGGTTCCGCCGCGGGAGCCCACGGTTTGCCGTCCACGGTAAACTCGCATTTTATTTCGGTTTCGCCGATCTTGTTTTCAAGATGTCCGGTGCCGACCCAGCCCAGCCCGGAAAAACTCAATACCGTACCGTAAAAACCTTTGCCTTTCTGGCAAACAGATTTGCCCTGATACCGGATACCGTTCAAATTCCAGAATACCCGGGCTCCCAGTTCGATTTCCACGTCTCCGGAAGTGACCTGGATCGTATCCGGCAATTCATCTGCCGGAACAGCCTGAAGCAGCCCGATTGCGAAAAACCCCAATAAAAATTTCCTGATCATGATTTTCCTCACTGTTCAGCATTATGACGAATCTTCAAGGAATATAATTCGCCTTTGAAAAAGTTCAATTGCAAATCCCCGGCCACGCTGGTCGTCGAAGAAAGACCGCCGAACACGGAAGCCGTAGTCTTATATGCCCGCAGCGCAAAGGGGATTTTCTGTGTTCTGCCGTCAACCGTGAATACCATTTCCTTCAGGTTATAGCTGACTTTGACCTTGACTTTCCGTCCGGCCGGAAAATCCAGCGACACCGGCAATTCATGGAAAAACCCCGCGTAATTGCGCCCCATGCTGTAGAATGATGCCCGCAATTTACCGTTCACAATATATATGGCCAACGATCCCTGCCGCCAGCTGTTGTGCAGAAACAGCGCCTGATTGTCAACACTGTCGGTACGGCACTCGAACTCCAGCGTAAAGCCGCCGGCCGGCAGGGTTTCCGGCGGAAATACGAGGTAATTGCCGACGCCGTCGAATTCAAGTCGCCAGTGGCCGCCGGATTCGCGCCACAGCGGCGCCGTATTCATGGCATTTTCCGGCAAGTCGCCGTAACGCATCGGGTAGAGGTACTGGAAGCCGCCGCCCAGTTGCCCGTCCCAGATCCCCGCTGCGGGATTGACCAGTACGATTCCGTTGTCGGGGGAGAAGCGGTAATTGATTTTGCGGATCAGGCTTTCCGGCACCTGGACAGTAACCGCCTTCCGTTCGGTGGCGGAAAAGACGTTCAAGTTTTCCGATTTACCGGATGCGGTGTCGGTGAACACCGGTTTCGAACGGTAAATTTTGCCTGTCGTGGTGATTGCCCGCAATTGGAAACACTGGAAATCGAAATCGCTCGGCAGTACCACGTCGAACCGGCCGTCATTCCGGTTCAGGGATACCGGGTGGTCGCCCAGGATATTCCAGCAGTCGATTCGCAGCACGGTCTGATTGCCGAGGTCAAATCCGTTTTTGCCGTTTTTAATCAGGTCGGCTATTTTATAACTGAAATCGCCGAGACCGTCGATACGGAACGAAATGACCGCGTCTTTTGCCTTTTGGGGAACCGACAGCAGCATGGCGCTTCCGTTGTTCCAGTAAATCCATTCCCCTTCAATGCGGTTCCCATCCTGCCGCCATTTGCCGAACCCTGAATAAGGACGTCCCCAGGGCTGGAAAATGATTTCGTCCGCGCCCTCGACTTTGATTTCGGACTTGGGGGCTTTGCCGTTCTTTTTAGTGAAAAACTTAATCCTGAACAGATGGTTTTCCTTCGATTTAAAAGTATCGAGCCGATCCAGCGCGAAAATCTCCAATTCGTTGTTCAGCACTTCCAATGACGCTAGTGCTTCATCGCAGGCCAGGCTTCCGGTCAAGTGATAATTCCCCTGCCGAGGAACTGCGGCAAAAGCGGTTGCCCGCGGCTTCAGCAGATCGCGCAGCGGTTGCCGGATGTCTTTGAAATTCCAGCAGACGCTCGGGTCCAGGCGTGTATATTGCAACTGATCGAAAACTATCTTTTCCCCTTTGGGGCCGGTGATGGTCAGCTCAGGGATAACCGCACGGTATTGAGCCAGCTTTTCGGACGGGATCGTATAGGTGACCGCGGTCAGTTGATTGACCCGGAACTGGTCCGGCCGGAACACTTTCACCGTCTTTCCGTTTTCATCCTTCAGGGTTAATTGCACCTGATAAGCCGAGGGTTCTTCTGAATCCGGCACGTTCAGCAGCTCAATACGGTATTTTTCGCCAAGCTTCAACGTCTGGCGGGTGGAAACGATCAGGTTCGGAATGTCCGGGTCGTCACCGGGATTGGGTTCCGGCGGCAGGTTTTTCAGCTTGTGCGCATAAAACTTGATGATTCGCTGCAAGGAGAGAGAATTGCAGACTGTGGGCTGAAAACTGGTGTTTTCATTGGCCTCGTTCCATTCGACCAGCGAAATGATGTCGGGATTCATCAGCAAAGCCGTGTCCAGGGCGTCGCGGAGCTGTTCGGTGCCGAGTTCGGCTTCGTTGGTTCCGCTCATGTGCCCGATGTAACCGTGCCGGATATTGAAGCCGAGCATTTTTCCCTGATTTCGCTTCTCGTTGTAAATATCTTCCATCAGGGGGGCGATTTCTTTTTCATCCAGGTCGTAATAAAACTGTTTTTTCAAGGTATATTCACCCTTGGGGTCGCGGTACATGTGGTAATTGGACAGGATCAGCCCGTCTGCAACGTCCAGTTTGTTCTGAACATTTTTCTTCATCTCCGCTTTCAGCGCGTCATTCAGCTTGCCGTCGGCGTTATATTGGGCAAACACATTCAACCAGATATCATCGAACAGCAGGATATCGCCGCAGCCGTCCCCGGCCAGCTTTTCGCGGATTTCCCGGATTTTATCCGGCGGCATGGAGGCATAGGAGAAAAACGGCACTTTGCCATTGATCCTTTCAATATAGGGACTATCCAGGGAGAGCCGGATATTATCCAGATAACGCCGGTAGGGTGTGCTTTCACTCCAGGCCAGCCCGCCCATCAGCTTAAAGCCTTCCGGCTTCAGTTGTTCAACTATGCGAACATTATTGCGCCAATGGTTGGCATAGGCATTGCCGAGCATGGTAAACCCCTCGATGCCGTATGTTTTGACGATCTCGATATCGCGCTCGAATCCGCGCAGCTTGCCGTCCGGGGCGTCCCGCCATTCCCGGTTCAGAAACAGCGGGCGGTCAATCCACTCATACGTATAGTTTCCGTAGAGGTCATAGGGTTGAATCCGGGCAAAAATCAGCGTATGGGGAGTGACCCGGGGGCGTTTGCCGATTTTCATCGGGGACGTTCTTTCAACCCGTTCGAACGGAATGTCCGGCGCGGCCTGTAAACCAGCCGCGGAACAGCTCAGCGCCAGCAAAAGCAGTTTGATCCGTTTCACAATAATCCTCCATTGTAAAAATAATCCCCGAACTTATTTCTGAACTGGGTCGACATCGCGCTGTAGGGGGCGAAAACCGCACCGCGCTCCACATGACCGTCTCCGAACAGGATATTGACGCCGTTGCTGTGGCGGGGATCGGGGTTGCCGGTCAGGTTGGTCACCGGGGCGTCATAATACACATACGTATTGGTGGTACGGTAACATCCTTCGGTACTACTGCCGCGCAGGGTGCGCCTACATAATAATGT
>DHTZ01000063.1 GCA_002408885.1 Lentisphaeria bacterium UBA5247
GCCAGGATGGCGATGATCGCGATAACGACCAGGAGTTCAATGAGCGTGAAAATGTTTCTTTTCATGAATTTAGTGTCCTTACGTTGTAATAGTTAAAATGTTTTTCTCCGAATTGTTCGATTTTCATCATTACTTCCACGGCTTTGCCGAGTTCCCGGACCTCGTCCGCGATTTTCTCCTTCGGCATGGTGTAGATTCTGGCGCAGCCGTTGCCGATCATGCTGTAGATAATGGGCGAAAATATGTTGTAGGATGCCGAAATTTTGGGGATTTCCTCCATCAGCGCCGAATCGTAACCGGAGGCGGGGTCAAGCGTTTTGGCCGCCGAGGATTTGCGGAAGGGAATCGCGTAATTCCGGGAGGCGATATGGTTCTGGATGGATTCGGATAAAATATTTTTCAGCAGCCCTTTGACGATTCCCGAATCGGTACAGCTCTTGCGGATGCACAGGAGGTCCGCCCCCTGGAGGTTGATGTCGCGCCCGCCCGGGAATGACGGCAGTTTGACCGCGGCGATGTTACAGCTCTTGTGATAATTATTCAGATAGTAAATCAACTGCCGCCCGCTGCACATCATGGCGGCGTCGGCATTGCAGAACTGCTCCAGAAAGGCGGGATTCTGTTGAAATCCGGTGATTTCCAGCAGTTCGCGCAATTCGACGTAGCGCTCGAATTGCCGGATTCCCTCGTCGGAACTGAACCGGGGCCGATATTTGTCATCCGGGTCAAAAAAGTTGCAGCCGGCCCTGAGGAAAAACGTGTTGAAACTGTGAATCCCGCTCTCCCAGTTGAAAATCAGGTGTGGCGGCATATGTTTTTTCAGGCGGCGGATCGTGTCGAGAAATTCTTCCCAGGTCCAGTCGCTTTTCGGCGCCGGGCAGTTGAAGCGCTTGAACAGGTCCGTATTGTAAAAAATGACGCGCGGAGAAAATACGATCGGAATCCCGCACAGGCGGCCGTTGACATAAAATTCTTTCAACGCATGAATATAGAATTCCTCGCCGTCGCCGAAACACTCCCGGAACGCCGTCGACAGATCCAGGTATTCATCATGATGGCTGAGCAGGTAATGGCTGACCCGGATCTCCGCGGCCCCGTGCTGGAACTGCGAACACCGCCTCAAACCCAGTTTTTTCCCGGCTTTGTCGGCGACTTCGTTCAGGACGCCGATGCGCTCGGCGCTGTAAATGGCGAGGTTGTAAGGCAGGATCCGATGGTGCCATTCCTCATCCACATAGGTTCCGTTGCGGGGAACGGTCCTCAGCACTCCGCATTGGACCAGACTTTCCACCACCGCCTGAACGTGGGTAAACGAACAATTCAGGTCCTGGGCGATTTTTCTGGCGCCGGGCAATTTCTCGCCCCGCCGGAGCGTTCCGCTTTCCAGCAAGTCCAGTATATAGTTGCGGATTTGTACATTCCGACCTTTCATGGCAGCGCGAATCCTTATCTTAATTCTGACAGTGTCACAAGTATAAATATACAGCGAAATCTGACGCTGTCAAGACCCTGTGCCGATAAAGTTGAAACAAAAGTTGCAAAGAATTTCGCGGCCTCCGGCATCTCCGCCGGAGTTTCCGGGGGCCGCGCGGAATTACTTCTTCGCCAGTTCCGGAGTATCCGTCAGTTCCGCCGTTTGCGCCTTAAGCTGGTGGAGTTCCAGGATATCTAGGCGGTTCTTTCCCTTTTTCAACAGGGGGGCGGGAATGTACAGGGTACCCTGCGGGCCGACTTCCCAGTAACGGCCGAGATTGAATCCGTTGAGCCAGCAGACGCCTTTCACGCCGGGCACCCGCAGGAACGTATCGGCAAGTTCGTCCGCGGTGAATTCGCCCTGATAAAACGCGGGGGCTTCCGACGCGGGCGCCGCCGCTTCGGCGTATTCCAGACCGTCGAGGTTTTCCAGCGGAAGCGGATAGATCTCCCAGCCGAACTGGAACTGGTTGTCCAGCCGGACGCCGCAGGAAATCCCTTTCAGGCTGTCTTCCAGGAACGGCCCGTAATTGGTACGTCCCATATTTTCCACCAGGATTTCGAGGCACAGGCCCTGCGCGGGGATTTCGATCGCGAGTTCGTGTTTTTCGTCGTTGCAATACAGGACCGCCACCGGCTTGCCGTCAAGGAAGACCTGCGCGCGGTCGCGCGGCTCCTGAATGGTCAGGATCGCCTTTTCCACCGGCCCCTGCAGGCGTGTTCGATAGAGGATGAAGCCGAAATTCTGGCCGAAATGCTCCATGCAGAGCGGAGCCGCCGAAATTTCTTTCCGGGAAATGCGGTCGAGGTTCTCCATCAACGCCGCGCGTCCGGTCAATTTGACTTCGCCATAGGCGCGTTTGCGCACCGGAGGGGGAACGGCGCCGGTTTCGGCGCCGAACTCGGCGAGGATGGAACGGAACTTCAGGTATTTTTCGGTGATGTCGCCGTTTTCATTGATGGGCGCATCGTCGTCATAGCTGGTGACGGTCGGCTGATAGTTTTTGGCGGCGGGGCGGTTGGCGCCGTTGAAAAAGCCGAAGTTCGTGCCGCCGTGCGCCATATAAAAGTTGACATGGCCGCCGAGTTCCAGCATTTGGCGCAGAGCCTTTGCCGCGTCGTCCGCCGGGCGCGTGTGGTGTTCCTCGGTCCAGTGGTCGAACCAGCCGTTCCAGAATTCACAGCACATCAGGGGTGTGCCCGGATACAATTCGTGAACCTTGGCGAAGGCGGTATCCGTGTGGCTGCCGAAGTTGGCGGTGGCCCATACGCCGGGGAGCGACCCGCCGTTGAGCATGAGGTTGGAGGGGCCGTCCGAAGTCAACTGGAGCGTTTCGGGCAGGAATTCCCGGAGCATGTCGGAGAGGATGCGGAGGTACTCATGGTCGTTGCCGTAGCTGCCGTATTCGTTTTCCACCTGTACCGCGACGACGGGGCCGCCTTTTTCGGCGGTGTACCTGGCGACGCGCGGCAGAAGTTCGGCGAAGAACCGCCGGACAGCGTCCAGATACGGCTGGTTCACGCACCGCAATTTGACGCCCGGGATGGCCGCCAGCCACGCCGGGAATCCGCCGAAATCCCATTCCGAACAGATGTACGGGCCGGGACGAACGATCACCTTGAACCCAAACCCGCCCGCGATCTCAATGAAACGTTCGATATCGGCGATGCCGGAGAAATCGAACTCGCCGGGACGGGGTTCATGCAAATTCCAGGCGACGTAGGTTTCGAGGGTGTTCAGCCCCATGGCCTTCATTTTCTCCATGCGGTCGCGCCAAAGCTCCGGGTGAACCCGGAAATAGTGCATCGCGCCTGAAAAAATCCGGAACGGCCGACCGTCGGAAAAAATCCGGTCCCCCTGTATTTCAAACGTGCTCATACAATTCTCCTGATAAGATGTGTTTGTTTTGAAAATAAATGTCACTTACTATAAGGCCGATTCGTAGAATGTCAATCGGCACGACGAGGCATCAAAACAAATTATGGCGACTTGTAATTTTCGGCAAATGCAAACCGGTATGATCGTTGCGGAACCGGAGCGGAAAATCGGTTTTGCCTCTTCTCCGGTTTGTGCCATAACTCTCCCTCGCTCAAACAGCAAAAATAGATCATGATTTTTAGACAGATTCCCAAAGGCGCCATTGCCTACTGATACCCCGATAAATTTGTCTGAGTAATGGATTGAAAAATCTTTTTTTCAACCAATACAATGATGTTTAGACGGAGTTTTCGAGGCTGTCAAGTTGTAAACGGAATAATAGGGAGCGAAGCGACCGGTTATGCCGGATTGCGACTTTACAGAATCAAAAAACTCCGTTATTGCCGTAGATTGACAACCATATCACCACTTTCTCAAAGCCCTTATTTTCGATGTTGTTCAAAATATTCGTCCATTTTTGAGGCGGTTTATGGTTTAAACCGGAGAAGATGCATCGGTTTTACTTCGCCCGGAATTTGATGTGCAGTTTCCGACCGTTTTTTCTGATTTCGCCGGAACTGCCGGCGGCACGGCGCAGTTCCGGGTAAAGGGCTTTCTGGTCACGCAGATCGATTATCGCGCAATTGCGCAAGAATAAGCTCAAAACTCTTGCGATGGACATGTTTGGCGCCTATTTCGATGGTTTGAAAAATCTTTTTTCAATCAATACCAGTGCATTCTGACGGAGTTTTCGAGGCCGTTGATGATTTAAAACGGAGAAGAACCGAATTTTTCTCTAAAATCATATTGTAATTTCGAAAAATTGTAGTAAATTATGTCTTCACTGATTAAATGGTGGTTGTAGCTCAGTTGGTTAGAGCGCCTGGTTGTGGCCCAGGAGGTCGGGGGTTCAAGTCCCCTCATCCACCCCATTCCCCCCCCCATTAGACGAACCAAGCCCATAATTGAAGTAGAACATATACTCCTTATTCGTTAATCCCACTATCTTTTCGATATTCACGATTAATGCCTGACGAATAAGATCAGGATTATCTGCGTTGGTAAAATTGATTGCATTTTTGATACGCTTCATCTCCCGAATCACATCGGCCGTGCCGTCATAGACGCAAAAGTCTGTATTTGATTGTGATTTCAAGTAATCCAGCCGCGCGTTGAGATTATCAATTTCAGCGGTGGTTTCACTAAGCCTTGAATTAAAAACGGCGATGTTTCCCTTGTCGAGTGAAGATGATAGTATTAAATCCATAATCTTTTTTTTAGACATCTCGGCAGACGAAAGTGCTGCTTTTGCCTCTTCTCCGGTTTGTGCCATAACTCTCCCTCGCTCAAACAGCAAAAATAGATCATGATTTTTAGACAGATTCCCAAAAGCGCCATTGCCTACTGATACCCC
>DHTZ01000042.1 GCA_002408885.1 Lentisphaeria bacterium UBA5247
CTCTTATTTCGCACGAGTCATTGAATCTTCTGCCCTTTTTTTCATCACTCCGAATTAAATTCTTTTGAAATTACCTCATTATACTGAATATAGGCAAATTGACCGAATTTCTGACCGAAAGCGAAAATCCAGCCCTTACAAATTAAGTGTATCAAGAGACTGAATAATTACCATATGAGAATAAGTGAAAATTATTTTTATGCAAAACTGCAAATATTTTACTTTCCGATAATCAGATCAGGGCGTTCCGGCGGATGATTTCCCGGTAGTATTTACCGCTTTGCTTTAGGATGCGCTTTTGGGTTTTGAAGTTGACGTAATACAGGCCGAAGCGTTTGGCTTCGCCCCAGCGCCATTCCAGGTTATCCATCAGACTCCAGTAGAAATATCCCTTTACCGGAACGCCTTCGGCGATCGCACGGTGGATCTGATCCAGATAATTATTGATGAAGAGAATGCGGTCGCTATCGTAGATCTCGCCGTCGTCCGGATTGATTTTGTCGATACAGGCGGCGCCGTTTTCGGAAACGAAAATTTTCCGGGGCCGCCAGAGCTCATGGATAAACCGCAGGGTCCAGTAGGTGCAGCTGGGGGTGAAATCCAGCCACGGCATATCGAGTTTCGGGAAACTGACGGGTTTGGCGATCATGCGGTATCCCTCCGGAGCCGATGCGTCGGCAACGACTTCGTGCCCGTGATAAATGTTGAGCCCGAGGAAATCCAGCGGTTCATGGATGACTTTCAGTTCGTCTTCGGTGAATACCGGCGCCGCATCGCCGACCTGGCGCAGGTATTCCTCGCGGTGCCGCCCCTCCATGATCAGGGTCAGGATGGAACCGGCGCGGCTGACGAATGCCTGTTTACATGCCTCGATGTTTTCCTGCGTGGCGATGAGCGGCGTAAAAGCTCCGGGGTTGTCGGCAATGCCGATTTCCACCGGTCCGATGGCGGCGGCGCGTATGGCCTGGACGGTCAGCCCGTGCGCCAGGCAACCGTTGTAGATGGTCTGGTTGACGACCTGAGCCTCGCATTTCAGGGCGGGCGGAAAACCGTCGGAACCGGTCCCATAGCCGCCGGCGGTGAAACAGCCGATTTCATTGACGGTGAAAAAGTCCTTGACCCGGTCGGAAATGCGGGGCACCACGTAGCTCACATAGTCGGCCAGTTTATGGGCGGTGCGCTTGTCGCGCCAGCCGCCCCAGCGGTCCTCCAGCGCCTGCGGGGTCTCCCAGTGAAACATGGTGACCCACGGCGTAATACCATTGTCCAGCAGTTCGTCGATCAACTGCTGGTAAAAATCGAGGCCGCGCGGATTCGGTGTGCCGTCGCCTTCCGGGAACACGCGGGGCCAGGCGATGGAAAAGCGGTAATCAGATATCCCGAGTTCCTTCATCAGCCGCACGTCGTCGCGGAAGCGTTTGAAGTGCTCGCAGGCGCGCCCGAGGTCGCCGTCGCCGACAATGGCGCCGGGGCGCTGGTACAGCGTCTGCCAGGTGCTGACGCCGCCGTTTTCGGCGTTGGGACTGCCTTCCACCTGAAGAGCGGCCGATGCGGCCCCCCAGCGGAAACCGGCGGGAAATTGATAATTCGAATTCATTTAATTTCACTTACTCCATGATGATCGATTTGCAGACTGAAAACCCTGCCGCCGAAACATATATTATGCAACCGTATATAACCGACTTGCTCCGGGAGGCACGGCGGATGCGCCGTCAAGCCGCCTTCCGACAGCCGCAGCCCGCCCATCCCCATGACCACCAGCTGCAGCAGCCCGCCGAGCCCGGTCTGGAAACTGCATACTTCGTTTAGGGGACTCTCGCTGACGATGCCGAAGGGGTCACGGAAATGCGGTAGCAGCGACAACAGGTTTTTCCAGAGCCGGGCGGCGTCGCCAAGCTCACCGGCGATGATTCCGTCGATGGTCGAGCCCATCATGATGGCGCCCGGCGGATATTTGCTCCCGTAATACTCCACGGTACGGCGCTTGGCGTCGTCGTCCATCGGCATCCGCCACGGATAGATCATGAGTACGGTATCGGCCTGTTTGATGGTACCGCCGTCATAGTGCTCATATTCGCGGTGGCAGCCGTGCGCGTCGTCATACGGGAGCCAGATCCGGTCGGCGACGCGGCGCCATTCGGGGTTGGCGGCCAGGCCGAGTTTTTCCGAAAGGGCGGCGGCCAACCGAAGCGTACAGACCGCGGAATAGTTGGTCGAGGTATTGTTGTCCTGAATCCCGGCATACTCGTCCACGCAGCAGACCGCCTTGATTTCATAACGGCCCATGGCGGTGTTGAACGTTACCCGCGAGAGCCAGAAATCGGCGGCGCCGGTGATTACCGGCAGTGCGCGTCCGGCCAGAAACGTGTCATCGCCGGTAATCAGGTAATACTGATAATACGCCAGCGCAATGTCGCTGGTGATGTGATGTTGGTGGGCATAGATGAGGTCCGGGATGGTTTCGTCGCCGAATTCCGCGCTTTCCCACGCCCATTGGGTGCCGCGACAGCCGGAGCGGACGGCATTGCGCCGGGCTCCGTCGAGCGTCCGGTAGCGGTAATCCACGAAACAGCGCCCCAGCGCCGGGTTCAGCAGTGCCACGACCGGAAACATCCAGATTTCGTTGTCCCAGAAAGCATGGCCGCCCCAGTGGTTGCCGGCCAGCCCCACCGGGCCGGGAATATGGCTCGACCCCGCACCCAGGTTACAGTAAAGCTGAAAAAGCGCGTTGCGGACAAGTTTCTGGAGCCCGGGATGACTGGTTTCGATGTCATGGTCCCACAATTCCCGCCAGCACGCTTCATGGCGCTGCCGGACTTTTTCCGGCCGAACGGCGGCAAACGCCACCACACCGAGCGCGCCGTTCACGGGGTCGGGAGTTTCATTATCGGCGGCAAACGCGGCAAATTTGGTGATCCGGAGGTTTCCGCCGCGTTTCAACGAAAACATGCAGACACGTTCAAATCCGGTCGGCGTACAGCTCAGTTCCTCGCGGTGTTCGCCGTCGAAGTCCACAGTCAGCAACGTGGCGGCCGCCGCCAGGCGGTTGTGGACCCCGACACGGGCGGAATAGACCTGCGCCGTGGCGGGGCAAATCTGGCTGCGGTAATAATTCCGCGGCTGGCTCAGTTCCTCAATGAATCCGGCGTCGACCCGGTCGGTCACCGTGATTTCACCGTCAAAACCGGCGGTCACGCGGAGCTCAACCACCCCCAGTTCGCGTTGATGGCGCGTCAGATAAATCCGGTACTCGACATGAAGCGTGCCGGGTTCGATCTGCCATTCGCAACTTGTCGTGACGGTGGCGGTGCCGAAATCCAGCACCTGCCGGTAATTGCGCCAGACCCCGTTATGGCGCCGGAAACACTGTCCGCCGCAGCTCAGTTCCAGTTGCATGAAGTTGAAGGCGGGAACCAGTGAGTTCATGCTCCACAATCCGTGTTGCTGGGCGCCGCCCGGCGCGGTATAAGGCGGTATGAACTCCGGGTACGGGGAGGTCTCGCCCTCCACCGGGACCCGGATGCCGAGGTGTCCGTTGCCGATGAATGCATCGTGGTGCGCCGGATCGTGCGGATCGACGGCGGCAGCCGACCACGGATCATGTTCCATATTCAGAAAAGTTTCCATATTCATCATTTATTTCCCCCAGATGTCCGCTTCGGCCAGCCACAGCGAAGTGCCGGCGGGGCGCTCGGGATAGCTGATCCGGTAATAACGGGCGTTGACATTGCAATCGAATTTCAGTTCGGCGAGGGCATCTTCGGCGGTTTCGACGGCGGGATGGGACGCCGCCTTACGCCAGGTTTTGCCGTCCGTGCTGACAGAGAGCTCTGTGGCGGGCAGCGAACCGCCGGCAAAGAGCCGAACCGCCGCAGCCGGAGATATCTTGCCCAGGTCGAAGGTGATGCTGTTGGCGGACGTTTCACCGGGGCCGAAGCGGACGAGCCAATTTTCCGGGTTCATGTCGGCGGGATCGACAAAGTTGCCGGAATTATCTTTGGCGATTTCCGCATAGCGGCGGCGGTCGGTCAGGCGCCCCTTGCCGAAAGGGACCGCTCCCTCCTGTATATCAGGTATCGCCAGCGGCGCGGTCCGGTAGCGGTAACTGCCGGTGGCTTGCGCCGGATTCATGGAGACATCGGGATGGTTGCGGACCATCAGCAGGCCATTGCCGGTCAGGCACCGGTACTGGCGCTCAAGCGGTTTGGGCAGGGTGACCGGGGGCAGATGCATGCGCCAGACCGGATAATCGATTTTCGCGCCCCATTGCGGGAGCCACTGGCGCAGCTGCCTGATCCAGTCGGGGCTGTCGACGGTAAAGTTATTTCCGAGGTTGCAGGCGAAATACCATACTTTGCCCTCTCCGAATTTATGCTCCAGAATCGCCGGGGTCCTGTCCTCGAAGGTGGCGACGACACGGGTATTGCCCGGATCGGTGACGGTGATTTTATAGCTTTTGACATCGGAATTATCCAGCGTGGTGCGGCCGAGTTTTATTTTGCGGCGCGGCACATCGTGCAATTCGGTACGGGCGCCGAAGAGCTTTTCGCGGCGCTCCGCCGGTTCGGTACCGTCCAGCAGATATGAGAACGCTTCGGGATCCAGGACCAGCAATGTGCGGCCCGCAGCGACAGCCCGTTCCATTGCCGACAGGACCTTGTCGGAGGTGAATCTGGCGTCGGCAACCACAATTACCGAATACGGATCGAGCTTGGCGGGGTCCCGTTCGAGCCGGTAATCGTCGATAAAAGTGAACCAGCTGCGGGCCAGCGGGCCGAGCAACGCGAACCAGCTGCCGAGGGAACCCTGTGGCGAGTGACCGCGCGACATCTGGGTATAACTGGAAAAATGCAGCGCCATGAGTTTATCGTCCGGTAGCTCGACCGGCTTGAGGCGGCGTACCTGATCGAGCCTCGCCAGATAGGTGGCCCAGTTTTCCGGCGCGCCGAACTTGGGCGCTTCATTGCCGCGGTCATACCACTCGACGGTGCCGACAAAGAATCCCTCTGCCCCGGAACGCAGTCCCTGATTAACGATCTCGCTCAGGAAATCTGGCGTGGGCGCTACCGGATATTTGACGATCTGCAGGTACGGATAAACGGGCTTGCCTCCCAGGTCTGCGTAAAATTTGGTCAGGTACGCCGTGGCATAGCGGTGCGCACCGCCGCGGGTATGAAGGGTCTGGCCCGGCTGAATATCGACCAGTTCGCCCATCTTTTCCCAATCCAGTGGGGTCTGGGCACTCCATTCGTCGCAGCCGATTACCCGGGCATGGGGAAAACGCGCTTTGAACCTGTCGCGCATTCCGGTCAGGATTTTGAGGGTCAGATCGTTCTGATACCGGGCAAAGGCGATCCATTTGAAAGGATCTTTGTCATCTGGTCCGTCCGGCATGCCGAAGCGGCCGAAACCGTATTGTTCGCGGACGTTTCCATCCATGTTGCGCCAGTAGTCGCTTTTGAGGTTTTTCAGGTCGCGGGGCATACGGATGGAATTGCCGTAGATTTCGTCACGCATAAAGAAAAACATCGGAGCGGAGGTGTCGGCATGGGCGAAATTTTCGTTTTTGATTTCCCGGAGCAACGCCTCGACCACGACCGGATCATTGGCATTAAGCGCATTGCCACTGATATAGTCGCCGGCGGGCTTGTCGGCGGCGATCCGGGCATAGACCGGAGACGCCGGGTAATACAGGATCGGGAGTTGATGTTTTTTCGCATCGGCCGGGGAATCGGCATGCCACATATTGTAAAACGGAGCGAGGCGGTGTCGCGCGGCTTCTTTGAACTCGCTTTCCTTTGAATAAGGAGTACCGAGCGCGGCCGCCAGCTTGAATATGCGTTTCGCCGCGTTGGTGTAGCTCCAGTACGGAAAAACCAGAGCGGGGTCCGGTTCAACATTCAACGGGAAATCCATCGGGCGATTGTCCAGGTAAAGACCGGCCATTCCGGCGCTGTTGTCGGCCATCCGGCGGAACACGATGTTGTCCAGATAGCAACATCCGGGGCCGTAGAAATTAAACTCGACCGTGACCCGGACGACATCGGTGGAAACGGTGATATTCTGCCGGTAGTCGCACCAGATGTTGGCGGTGGGGGGCAGGTTCCGCTGACCGACATAGCCCATGTGTTGGCCTTTGGCATCGAAAAAGGAGATCCGGACCATGGCGGAGCCGGGATTGGTGTTCGCCGTAAAGAACATGAAACTGAACTCGTAATCCGCTTCGGGCGTGACCGCGATATCTTGCCGGACCGACCAGCGGCTGGGCTTATGCGGCAACAGCGCTTTCAGGGAATACCGACCGTCGGCCATGGAGTCTTTGCTGTGGCCGAGCTGGGCGCCGTTGTCGTCGCCCTCCGCCCACCAGGTTTTCCAGTGTTCCAGATTATTCTCGAACGAACCGTTTTTCACCAGATTGGGAGCGGCCGTCAAACTCATTGCACAAATGACCAGTACTGATATAAAGTATAATCTACGCATTAAAAGTTATCCATGAATTCAAAGGGGTTTGGACCATAGTTCCAGGTGTTTACATGGGCCCGGAAGGCTATTTCGGGGATGGATTTGACACGGCCGTCAAGCGACAGCATGTTGTTGAAGCCGCGGTGATTCTGGGTATAAGTCGTGCCGTAGCCATTGGCCAGGTCATGCATGATCACGGAGTTCGGTTTGTCGCGCAAACCGCCGCGGGCGTATTTACGGACGGAGGCATAAGCATATCCGCTTTTATTGTCGCCGCCGGCAATATTGAAATAAATGAAGTAATAACTGCCGCAGTAGTCGAATAGCTTACCGTATCATTGAAACAAAGTGCGCCCAACAATCAAACGTCTGTTTATGCTTGTTTCCGTTGTGTTTCATGATTATTTTCTCGAATTCATGCTTGGGTACCAGATCCAGAATTTGACGAAACAGACTTATCGAGCTATTTTTCACCACGGAGCCCTCCTTTGTTTTTTTAGGCTACCGTAATATACTGTTACGGACAAAGTTTGGCTCCGCCTTTTTTGCTAATTGTTAGGACACGTCTG
>DHTZ01000033.1 GCA_002408885.1 Lentisphaeria bacterium UBA5247
TTCATAAAGTGCAGAAGAACCATTTTACCTGATAAATAAGGATTGAATTATGGATACGATCACATACGACTGGCCCGACAAAATCCCTATGAACGATAAGAATATAATCCTGGAGGTCACCGCCCATGTCAGAACCGATATGATCATGACGGTGGACAATATCAGGAAATTCGCGATCGTCCCCAAATATGGGAGTTCCTACCCTTATGGAAAGAATCTGTTTCTCTACGATATGGATTATACACCCATAACCGGTAATTACTGGCAGTTTAAATTGAAATATGCCAATAAGCACAAAATCACAGAAAAGAATGAAATCGATTCGCCCTGGCTGAAACGCCCGGAGATTCGGTACAATCCCGACCCGGTTATGATTGTGGCTTATAAATATTATGAAAATGATGCTGCCACCATCCCGAAAAAAGTCATTCTGAACTCTGCCGGGAGTTTCTTCAATGATCCGGCCGTCATTCAACGGATGAGACGAAAAATTGAAATGACCTGGTGGGTACGTAAATTCAATGATGAATGGATCGATAACTTCTGGAATACAATCAATTTGAAATCAATGGTTTTCGATGGTAAAACCTACCAGCCGAAAACATTGTGGTTGACGCATCTGAACAGCAATACCATATATACTCCGCATGGTGTCGAATGCATCGAGCTGGAGGCCGAAATCATCCATGACAATGAGGGATTCAATTATAAAGTCGTACAGGCCGGATTCAATGCCCTTGACAGCGACGGTAAATATAGGCAGGTCCGCATCGATGATGAGGGGAACTATACCCTGGACAAAGATAAAGGCATTCCGGTAACCGAACCCGTACTGCTGAATAAAGACGGCCGGCTGCTCTCCAAAAGTGCGATTGAAATGATGAAAATGACCCCGTTTTATACCGATATGCGCTATTTGCCGTTGGCAGACTGGAATAGTCTGGCCATCCCGAAAATGAAAGCAAACCTGAAATTTATGGGGATGAAATGAAACAGCGAATTTTCGGCCTGAATGAGCATGACCACCATAAAATACAGGGGGCATTGCAGAAGCTGAACCGCCCGGACCAAATCCCCACCCGGGAACGCCACCGGAAAGATGGTGCCGGCTACAACCTGAATTATGCCGCGCCCTTTGCATTGAGCCTTGATGACGAAAAAAATATTGTCATATCGCCCGGCTTCCTGAACCGGAACGGAGAATTCATGACCACCGAAGAAAAGAAGATAAAACCGGCGACCGGGTATGTCTGCGTCTGCTCAACGATTGTTGGCATTCAATGGACGCCGGTGACCATTGAGATACACGAAAAGCCCGATGTTGATAAATTTCCCATCGGTTATTGCACCGTGGGTAAAGAGGATAGAAACGCGATTTCCCTGATTCAATATCTGCAGTCCGTGGCGATCATCATCATTACCCAGCAGTGCCCGATTATCGAATCCGTCAGCCAATACAAGGCAACCTGATCATGTTTATCCGCAGAGCAGAAAGCAGGCAGTTACTGCAGGGAAAAAATAAGAAAATCAATATGTCGCTGTTTCCCTGCGGCCCCCATGTCTGGTTTTATACGCAGGACGGTCAACATGACTGGTGCTTGAATTACCAGCTGAATGACCGGAAATACAGGACTGCCGCCCGCCCACCGACACCGCCGATGAGCGCTGCATTATACGTTTACCCGGGCGACGGCGAATTCACCATCGGCCTGCGCTGGCAGTCGGACCATGCCCCGTATCCCGAAATCGAAATGATAACTGCCGGCGTGTTCGGTGTCACGATCGGCCCGTATTCCTACCCTTGCGGAGGCATCAAAAGAGCGTGATAAGATATATTCCCTGATGACAAACGCATCCATCAATGACAGCAACCTCCCGTTTTTCAATCAGAAACTTGAGTCGTTGAATCAAGAGATAACAGATCTCGAAGGAAAGCGGTCATACTTTGCAATTCAGCGCGAGCATCTTTCGGGCGACATAGACAAGATGATCTCCGAGGCATGTAATGAGATTACATCATTTGCCGTGGCAATGGATCGCCATTCATCAAACGCAGAAGCCAAAAGAGAGATTATCCGGTCATACATAACCAAGATCACGGCAACACCAGGCCATGGCTTTAAAATTGATTTTTCATTTCTCGGTACGTCTAACCATAAAGAGTGGTGCCCTGGGCAGGAATCGAACCTGCGACCCTCTCCTTAGGAGGGAGATGCTCTATCCACTGAGCTACCAGGGCGCCGAATCCTTTAATATATCATCCTTGTAACGTTTTTCAATGATTTAAGAGGAAGAAAAACACATTTCCGGTTGGACAAATCAGGGTTTCGGATGTAACTTTAGTGACATTTTAAATAGCGAGATCAATTTTTATGGAAGATGCAATAAAGACCATTTTGACCCGGATCGGAGAGGACCCGGGCAGGGAAGGATTGATTGATACCCCGAAACGTGTGGAGAAAAGTTTGAAATACCTGACCCGGGGCTATCAGCAGAATATTCAGGATGTGATCAACGGCGCCATTTTTACGGCGGAATCCGACGATATGGTGATCGTCCGGCATATTGAATTCTACAGCATGTGCGAGCATCATATGCTGCCGTTTTTCGGCAAATGCCACATCGGTTATATTCCGAAAGGTAAAATCCTCGGCGTCAGCAAGCTGGCGCGGCTGGTCGATATGTTCGCCCGGCGCCTGCAGATTCAGGAGCGCCTGACTCATCAGGTGGCGCAGAGCATTGTGGAGGCGATCGGCTGCGAGGGCGTCGGCGTCGTCATGGAGGCTCAGCATATGTGCATGCTGATGCGCGGGGTTGAGAAACAGAACTCCGTCATGACCACGTCCGCCATGCTGGGCAGTTTCCGCCGCGAAGCCAGCACCCGCAATGAATTTCTGACACTGATCAAGGACTGACGCCATGCGTGCTCTGGTACAACGTGTGAAGTCCGCATCCGTCACGGTTGACGGGCGGGAGAAGCGGGCAATCGGGCAGGGGAGCGTGATTCTGCTGGGTGTGACGCACGACGATACATCCGCCGATGTGAAATTCCTGGCGGACAAATGTATTAACTTACGGATTTTCAGCGACGCCGACGATAAAATGAATTTATCCCTGTTGGACGTGAACGGAAGCGCATTGATCGTATCCCAATTCACTTTGTACGGCGATTGCCGCAAGGGGCGGCGCCCCGGTTTTGACGCGGCGGCGGCTCCCTCGGTCGCGATTCCGTTGTACGAACAGTTCATCGCGGAATTCCGGGCGGCCGGAATCGAGGTGCAGACCGGTGAATTCGGCGCCGATATGCTGGTCGATATCCAAAACGACGGTCCCGTAACATTGCTGGTGGAATCGAAAAAATGAAACCTAAAAAGCTTGTCATTCTCGGTTCGACCGGTTCCATCGGAGAAAATACCGCCCGGGTAGTCCGGAATTTCCCCGGATGTTTCGAGGTGGTCGGCCTGGCGGCCCGCGCCAGCGCGGAGAAGCTCGGAAAACAGGCGGCTGAATTCAATTGCCCCCGTGTTGTAATCGGCGGGGAGGCTTTGGTCGCACAGGTGCGGAAGTACGCGCCGGATTGCCGGGTGGATGTCGGGGACGAAGCCTTGATTGACTTGGTGACGCATCCGGAAGTCGATATTGTTCTGTGTTCCATCATCGGGACCGGCGGCTTGCTGCCGGTTTTGAAAGCGCTGGAGCTGGGGAAAACCGTGGCTCTCGCCAGCAAGGAAGTATTGGTCATGGCCGGTGAACTGGTCATGAAGACCGCCCGCGAATACGGAGGGCGGATTATTCCGGTCGACAGCGAGCACAGCGCGATTTTTCAATGCCTGGCGGACCGGCACCAGAGTTCCGAAATCCGGCGGCTGATTCTGACCGCCAGCGGCGGCGCGTTCCGGGACCTGCCGACGGCTGAATTGGAAAATATGACGTTCGAGGCCGCGCTCAACCATCCGGCATGGCGGATGGGCCCCAAGATTACGGTTGACAGCGCCACCATGATGAACAAAGTCCTCGAAGTGATCGAAGCCAGTTTCCTCTACAACGTGCCGGAGGACCGGATCGAAGTGCTGATCCACCCGGAAGCGGTGGTTCATTCGCTGGTGGAGTTTGTCGATAACAGCATTCTGGCGCAGTTGTCCGAGCCGGACATGTGCTTGCCGATCCAGTACGCGCTGTTCCATCCCGAACGGCGCCAGGGGAAACTGAAGCCCTTGAACCTGGCGGCTTACGGACAGTTGAATTTCCGGGCTCCCGATCCGAACCGTTATCCCGCGCTGGAGCTTGCCTACCACGCGCTGCGGGAAGGCGGGACCATGCCGGCGGTGTTGAACGCGGCGAATGAGGAAGCGGTGGAATTTTTCCGGAAACGGCAGATTCGTTTCACGGATATTCCGAAGCTTATCGAAGTGGTCATGCGGAAAGTGCCGTGCCGCCCCGCGCCGGATCTCCCGGCCATATTGGCGGCGGACCGGGAAGCCCGGGCGGCCGCCGGAGAATATTTGAAGATTTTATAAACCGGGCATTGTATTTCGGATCAGTATCGATTATATTTTTGACAGTAAATGATAGTTTGTGATAATAGAACAGGAGTAAGGTAACTGATGGCTGAATTTTTAAAAATTGTAGGGTCCGCTGTATTTCTGGTGTTTTTCTTCGGCTTCTGCATATTCATTCATGAGCTGGGGCATTTTCTCGCGGCCAAACTTCGCGGCCTTCACATTATTGCGTTTTCGCTGGGCTTCAAAAAATTCTGGAGCCGGAAAATCAATGGCGTGGAATACCG
Source organism: Lentisphaeria bacterium UBA5247 (assembly GCA_002408885.1). Taxonomy (GTDB): domain Bacteria; phylum Verrucomicrobiota; class Lentisphaeria; order Victivallales; family Victivallaceae; genus UBA5239. Next base: position 4,787 of record DHTZ01000033.1, read on the forward strand.
CCTGGGCTATCTGCCGTTCGGCGGATACGTGGAACTGCCGCAGATCGACAGCACCGGGACCCCGAAAGATGAAAACGGCAATGATTTGCCGGAAGCTTCGCCGGTGGACCGGATAGTCACCGCCGTGGCGGGACCGCTGTTCAACATCCTGTTCGGGCTGGTGCTTGGCTGCGCGGTGTGGATTTTCGGCGTGCCGCAGGATACGCCGAAGATGAAAGCCATTATCGTGGACGAGATTTCCGAAACCGGACCCGAATATCAGGCCGGGCTCCGCAGCGGCGATAAAATCGTCAAGCTGAACGGCAAGACATTTTACGGTACCTGGAGCAATTTCGCCAAGGACGTCATGCTCTCCGTCGGCGAGGTGACTCTTGAAGTTGAGGGGGCGGAGAAAAAATTGGTCTCCTATACGCCCGGCTCGGGAAGTCCTTTCGCCCCGGAAGAACTGAGGCGCGAAAAAATTGCCTATCCTTACTTCATGCCTTCGGTTCCCTTCGCGCTCTTTCCTGAAAAAGATTCCATCGCGGAAAAAGCCGGAATCGAAAAAGGCGATATCCTGCTTGCCGTGAACGGCAAGAAGATTGCCGAATTCATGGATTTCCAGAACGAACTTGATGCTGCCGAGGGGAAAACCGTCAATTTGAAGCTTCAGCGCGGCGACCGGACCGTGGAGGTCAAGCTGACCCCGGAACTGATTCGGAATTCCGGAGCGACTCCTTACCTGATTGGAATTCAGTGGAATTTGAGAAAAGGGGATGATTCGCTTGACATCGGCAGCCTGATTCCCGGCTATCCCGCGGAGGCCGCCGGTTTGAAGGCCGGTGACATCATCCGCAAGGTCAACGGCGCGCCGGTTACTTCCAGAAATGAATTGTGGCAGATTGCCCAGCAGGGAAAACCGGTGACGCTGGAAGTCGAACGCGCCGGAAAAACGTTTGAATGCAAGATGACGCCCAAAGAGCGGAAGTATTATACGATCGGCGTTCAAATGGCCGTCAATAATTATCCGAATCCGTTCCGCCAGCTTTACGATACCGTGGACCTGACTTATAAATCCCTGCGCAGCATTTTCTACGGCCTGGCCAATAAAATGGGCCTGACGGAGTCCGGCAGCACGATCGGAATCCGTAACCTGAGCGGACCGCTGGGGATTGCCCGGGTGCTGTTCGTTTCGGTATATTCGGGGTCTTTCATGCACGGTATCTACTTTGTCGTCATCATTACCTTTGCGTTGGCGATTTTCAACCTGTTGCCGTTGCCGGTGCTGGATGGCGGGCACTGTCTGATTGCCGCTCTGGAGATTGTTTTCAAGCGCAAGATGCCGGATGTGGTAATCCGCTACATCAGTACGCTGTTCGTCGTCCTGCTGGTCGGTTTGATGGTTTACGTCACCTTTATGGACGCCTACCGGCTGGTTCCGCGCAAATACCTTGACAGTTTCAAGAAAACTGAAACGAAGGAAACGTCCAATGTTCCAAAGGCATCAGACCCGGCCCCTGAAAGTAAATAACGTTCCGGTCGGAGGCGGCGCCCCGGTTTCGATTCAGTCGATGACCAACACCGTCACGGCTGACGCCGCGGGCACGCTTGCTCAGATTCGGGAACTCGCCGCCGCCGGTTGCGAAATCATCCGCGTGGCGGTGCCGGACAGCGGCGCCGTCGAGGCGCTGCCCGCGATTCTGGCGGGCAGTCCGATTCCGGTCATTGCGGATATTCATTTTGATTACCGTTTAGCATTGGGGGCGATTGCCGCCGGGATTCACGGCATCCGTATCAATCCCGGAAACATCGGCGACGTCGACAAAGTCCGGTTGATCGCGGAAAAAGCCGGTGAAGCCGGAATTCCGATCCGGGTCGGCGCCAATTCCGGGAGTTTGTCGGAGGAAATGCGGCTCCTGCCGCCGGCGGATGCGCTGGTGGAATCGGCGTTGGCCCAATGCCGGATTCTGGAGGGTTACGGGTTCCGCAATATCAAAGTTTCCCTGAAGGCGTCCAACGTGCCGGTGACGGTCGCCGCTTACGAGAAATTCGCCGCCCGCTGCGACTATCCGCTTCATCTTGGCATTACCGAGGCCGGAACGCCGCAGAGCGGCATCGTGAAATCCTCTGTCGGGATCGGAGCCTTGCTCCTGCGCGGGCTTGGCGACACCATCCGGGTCAGCCTGACGGCTCCGCCGCTGGCGGAGATTGCTCCGGCGCGCCGGATTCTGGAAGCCGCCGGATTGCGCGAGGCTTCCCCTGAAATCGTTTCGTGTCCGACCTGCGGACGTACCAGGATCGATTTGATCGAACTTGCCGAGCGGGTCGAGAATCTGGTGCAGGAGATCAAACAGCAGAACCGCCGGATCAAGCTGAAAAAAATCGCCGTCATGGGATGCGTGGTCAACGGTCCCGGCGAGGCGCGCGACGCCGATCTTGGAGTGGCGGGCGGCAACAACCGGCTGGCGTTGTTCCGGCATGGGGAGATCATCGGAACCTTTGCGGAAGCGGAGGGGTACGAGCTTCTCCGTCAGGAAATTTTGAACCATACGGAAGAACTGTAAGCCGCGTCAGAGTGCGGCGAATCCTTTTTTATCGATCATTGAACGCAGGTAGAATTCGCGTTTGCTGGTATACATGATCTTCTTAAAAACCGACCCCATGATTTTCTTGCCGTCGCCTTCCAGATACGTTTTGCAGGTCAGGGTCAGGTTTCCGGCCTGGAGATCGGGGATTTCAAACGTGAAGGCGACGGAGTCGCCGTTGGTCGAAACGGCGGTCACTGGATCGCTCGGGGGGACCAGAGTGACGGAGCGTTCGTCGCCGTATTTCAGTTCGCAGGAGAGAATGCCGCCGGTCTGGACGGCATAGTCGCGCTGTACCGGCGCTTCCAGCAGGATTTCCAGCGTATTGGACGGGGTCAGCCGGTAATAATAGAGCAGGCCGGGGATGATCGTTTTGGATTCGACGTTTGAGCGGATCAAGACCTGCGCCGTGATATTATCCATCTGCGGCATCTGCCGGGTCTGCGGATAGCTGTCGGCGGAAAGGAGGATCAGTCCGCCGTGATAACCCGCCAGGGTAAAACCGACCACGATGATCAACAGGATCAACAAGGGGAACCTGAACTTGCGCAGGTTGCTTCTGGGTTGATTCATAAAGAGTTACCGGCGACGGACGGCGTTGTAGTCGATGGGCGGGGCTACCGAAATCACGGCGCCGGACGAACGCCGCAGGATAATCTGCATGGGGTTGGCGTAGGAGCCGTCTTTGCTTTTGCCGTTGATGATCCACAGATCGTCTTCCAGAATGACTTCGAAGGGTTCCTGTTCCGCCACCCGTTCGGCGCCGTAAACACGGTTGAGGTAAATCTTACCGATTTCCGTGGCCAGCTCGGCGGACTGGATAAAGCCGTTCGGCACGCTGGTCATTTCGGTGCTCTGGCAGCCGCTGATCCATAAAATCGCGCCGATACAGGCGAGCAGTGACATCATTTTTTTCATAATCTTCCTTTCCTTCATTTTACATGAGGATATTATGCCATGAATTCAATGTTTTTCAAGTATTTAATGAACTTTTTTGCATTGAAATGGGCGGTCAATCGAACGGAACGGTCCAGTTTTCATGGCGTTCGGCTTCGAAGCAGAGAGCGATTTGTTCGGCGGTATTTTTGGCTTGCGACAACGGCGGCAGGCGGTCTGCGGCGAAGAAGTCGCTGGCGGTGGTTTCATTGTTCGGTTTGAACTCGCCTCCAAGGAACCGGCACAGGACAAAGACCTTGCAGATGCCGTAGGCGTAGCGCGGCGTGTTGTGGCGGTTGCGGTCGTGGACGGCGATCAGGCGTTTGGCGGTGACGTCCAGCCCGGCTTCTTCGCGGACTTCCTTGACGGTGTTGTCGCGGATGGAACAGTTGACGTCCACCCAGCCGCCGGGCAGGGACCAGAGGCCGTCTTTCTCGCGGACAAGCAGGATTCTGCCGTCGTTGAAGATCGCGGCGCGGGTGTCGAGCTTCGGGGTCTGGAAGCCGGTTTCGTTGCAGAACAGTTCTTTGACGGTTGACAGTTCAAGCCCGGAACGGGCGGAGACGATTTCGGCGGCGATGTCGCGGACCCGCTGAAAACGTTCGAGGTCGAACGGATCTTTGGAATACGTCAGCCCCGTCTGCGCGAGAAATTGAAGTTCAACGGCCCAGTCCAGCCATTGTCGGCGGTCGTTTTCCATCGCTATGATACCTCGGGTTTGTCCGGGTTGAGCAGAGCCGGGGCCGGCATCATACCGGAGGTGTCACTGATCTGCTGGAATACCCGCAGATCGAATACCGGCAGGATTGCCAGCAGGTGATCGAACAAGTCCGATTGGGCGTCTTCGTACTGCACCCAGCGGACATCATCGACAAAACAGTAGACTTCCAGCGGAATGCCGGTCGCTCCGGGCTGGAGCTGGCGGACCAGCATCAGCATGTTCTGGTTGATCTTCGGGTTGTTGCGGAGGTATTGGGCGATATAGGTACGGAAGGTGCCGAGGTTGGTCACCCGGCGTTCATTGATGGGTTTGGCGCCTTTCTGGCGGAGCTGGGAATTCCAGTCGTTGAGCTCGCGGCGTTTTTCATCGAGATAATCGTCCAGCAGGACGAAGTCTTCAAGGCGCTGGATTTCGGCGTCGTTCAGAAAACGGACGCTGTGCTGGTCGATGTAGAGCGAGCGCTTGATGCGCCGCCCCCCCGATTCGCGCATGCCGCGCCAGTTTTTGAACGAATCGGTGATCAGTTTCCGGGTCGGCAGGGTGGTGATGGTCTTGTCCCAGTTCTGGACTTTGACGGTATGGAGGGCGATTTCGATGACGTCGCCGTCGGCGTTCTGGCTGGGCATCTCGATCCAGTCGCCCACCCGGACCATGTCGTTGGAACCGAGCTGTACGCTGGCCACCACCGAGAGAATCGTATCCTGAAAAACCAGCATCAACACCGCCATCATGGCGCCCAGCCCGGAAAGCAGGATCAGGGGGTTGCGGTCGATCAGGGAAGCGATGATCAGAATGGCGGAAACCAGATAAATCAGGATTTTGAGAAATTGGAGGAAGCCCTTGATCGGCTTGCTTTGGGCGACCGGTTTGCGATGGTAAAAAATATCGATCAGGTCGACGGAGCGCGACAGCGCCATGCTCAGCGTCAGCACGATCAGGGCTTCGCAGAGGTTGCCGCCGACGCTCGTCAGCATCGGGTGGAAGCCGGGAAGCAGGGTAATTCCGCAGCCCACGATGAAAATCGGCGCGGCCAAGGCGAAGTTTGAAATGGCTTTCCGGGCGAGTTTCCGCTCCGCCTCGTTATCGGCGAAAAAGGTATTGATCATCCGCAGCAAAATCCGCGTCAGCAGAAATTTAGCGATGAAATAGATGATCAGCGCTGCCAGAAATACCGCCACCCCCGCGATGGCCTGATAAAGCCAGGGGTAGCTGCTCAGTGAGTCCTGCAAACGGGTAAACCAGTCCATAATCATGTAAGAATCCTTATCAGGGGGTTATTGGGCGTTGAAGCCTGCTTCTTTCAGCTTATCGCCGATCAATGACCGTTGACTGTCCGCGGCTTGCACCAGGATCTGCCGGTTTTTCTGGTCGGCTTCCACGAATGAAACGCCGGGCAGGGTGTTGAGCGCGTCGGCAATGGTCTGGCGGCAATGAGCGCAGGTCATATCCGGCACGGACAGGATGAGCTGTCCGGGCGCGGCGGTCAATTTTGCTTTTTTGCGGAACTTGCCCGCCGTCCAGTTGAATACCATGATCGCCAGCATCAGCCCGGCGAAAACCTGCTGGTACAGCGGAATGCCGTGTTGATGCCCCGCATGGACGTGAGCCAGTCCGGGGATGCTTGCCCCCAGCAGGTCGATGCCCCAGCAGACCGCCAGCGTCATCACGATCATCATGGCGATATAAATCAGCATGGCGCGGCGGCCGAGCAGTTTCCAGAACGACACCAGCATCGGGGCGCTGCAGGAGGGCCCCGCGATCAGGAAGGCCATGGCGGCTCCCGGCGAAAACCCTTTCATCATCAGCATGGCGGCGATCGGGATCGCCGCGTTGGTACAGGTGTACATGGGGAGGCTGATCAGGATGATCAGCGGGATCACCAGAAAGGTGTTCGAGGCGTATTGGGCGCCGAAATCCGCGGGCATGAAAACGCCCAGCAGCGCCGAAATCGCCAGCCCGAACAGCAGCGTGCCGCCGACATCCCCCATCAACGTGCCGAACGCGTAACGGAACGTGGCGACGATTTTATTGCCCTGCGGCCTGGCGGCGACGGTTTGAGCCGGGGATGCCTCCGGGTTTTCCGGGGCGGCGGCGGGGGCCGGGCACATGGCGTTGATCAGGATGCCGGACAGGATGCCGGACAGGAATGCAAAGAGCGTTCGGATCAGCGCCATTGCCGGGCTTAGCAGTTGCCATGCCGGCAGGAAACTGGAAAGGCTGATCTGCGGGGTGGAGGTGATGAACGAGGCGATGGTGCCGTTGCCCGCGCCCTGGCGTTTCAGCGTGGCCGCGACCGGGATGACGCCGCAGGAACAGAGGGGCAGGGGCATGCCGATCAGGGACGCCTTGATGATTCCGCCGAGCCCTTTGCCGCCGAGGTGTTTCCGGATGAATGAATCCGGCACGAACACCGCGATCAGGCCGCCGCAGAAAAAGCCGAACAGCAGCCAGGGGGCGATCAAGCATGAAATATACCAGAATTCACTGATGAATCGAACGAGAAAGTTGATTATATAATCGAGCATGGAGGCTCCTCCTCAATTTAGTTTCCCCTAAATATAGCATCTCGTCATTGAAAAAACAATAAATTATGCCATATTTATAGAATTATATTAGATGGACAAATAATAACTCAAAGGTGATTGAAATGAGCAGAGAATACGATTTCAAAGCCATCGAAAAGAAATGGCAGCAATACTGGGAAACGAACAAAACGTTCAGGACCGAAGATTTCGTCGAAGGCAAGGAAAAGTACTACGTGCTGGACATGTTCCCCTATCCGAGCGGCGCCGGGTTGCACGTGGGGCATCCGGAGGGGTACACCGCCACCGACATTCTCTGCCGTTACAAGCGTATGCGCAACTTCAACGTCTTGCATCCGATGGGCTGGGACGCGTTCGGGCTTCCGGCCGAACAGTATGCCATCGAAACCGGGACTCACCCGAGCGTGACCACCGAGAAAAACATCGACAAATTCCGCAGCCAGATCAAAGCCCTCGGATTCAGCTATGACTGGGACCGCGAAATCAATACCACCGATCCTGAATATTACCACTGGACACAGTGGATTTTTAAGAAGCTCTACGAAAAAGGATTGGCCTATGTGGCCGAAGTCCCGGTGAACTGGTGTCCGGCCCTCGGCACCGTGCTGGCGAATGAAGAAGTCATCAACGGCCTGAGCGAACGCGGCAGCCACCCGGTGGTCCGCCGCCCGATGCGCCAGTGGATACTCCGGATTACCGAATACGCCGAGCGGCTGCTCAACGATCTGGATGAACTCGACTGGCCGGAAGGCATCAAGGAAATGCAGCGCAACTGGATCGGTAAATCCGTCGGCGCCGAAGTGAAGTTTTCGCTGGACGGGCTGAAGGAAAAGATTACGGTTTACACGACCCGCCCCGATACGTTGTTCGGCGCCACCTACATGGTACTGTCCCCCGAACATCCGTTGGTTGATGCCCTGGCCACCCCCGAAAACAAGGCCGCCGTCGAAGCCTATCGCGAGAGCGCCGCCCGCAAAAGCGACATGGACCGCACGGAATTGAATCAGGAAAAAAGCGGCGTCTTTACCGGTTCCTATGCCTTGAATCCGGTCAATGGCGAAAAGATTCCGATCTGGATTGCCGATTACGTGCTGATCAGTTACGGTACCGGAGCCATCATGGCGGTGCCGGCGCACGATACGCGCGACTTTGAGTTTGCCGTGAAATTCGGCTTGCCGGTCCGGGCGATCATCATGCCGGACGATGCCGCCGCGGTGGACGACGTCCTGAACGGCAAAGCCTGCTGGACCGGCAATGGCAAACTGTTCAATTCCGCAAACAACGACGGCTTGAGTATCAATGACCTGGAAGTGGATGAAGCCAAGCGCCTCACCGCCGAATGGCTGGAAGCGCGGAGCATCGGCAAGGCCGCGGTCAAATACAAACTGCGCGACTGGTTGTTCAGCCGCCAGCGTTATTGGGGCGAGCCTTTCCCGGTCATCACGATGGAGGACGGCTCGGTCCGGCTGGTTGACGACAACGATCTGCCGCTGATGCTGCCCGAACTGGATGATTTCAAGCCCACCGGCACCGGCGAGCCGCCGTTGGCCAAAGCCGAGGACTGGGTGAATTATGTCGCGCCGGACGGACAAAAGGGCCGCCGCGAAACCAATACCATGCCGCAGTGGGCCGGTTCCTGCTGGTACTATCTGCGTTACATCGACCCGCGCAACCGGGAAGCCGCGTTCGATCCGGAAAAAGAAAAATACTGGATGCCGGTGGACCTTTATGTAGGCGGCGCCGAACATGCCGTACTGCATCTGCTTTATTCCCGTTTCTGGCACAAGGTGCTGTACGATCTGGGATATACGTCAACCAAAGAACCGTTCAAGCGGCTGGTGAACCAGGGCATGATTCTCGGGATTTCCTACAAGGACAGCCGTGGCGCGCTGGTGCCGACCGACAAGGTGGATGTGACCGGCGAACACCCGGTGCACAAGGAAACCGGCGAGGCGTTGGCTGAATTTCCCGCCAAAATGTCCAAATCGCTGCGCAACGTCGTCAATCCCGACGATATCATCCGGGAATATGGCGCCGACAGCATGCGGCTGTATGAAATGTTCATGGGGCCGCTGGAAGCCGTCAAACCCTGGAATACCAAAGGGGTCGAGGGTGTGTACCGGTTCCTGCGCCGTTCCTTCCGGATGATCGCCGAACAGCCGATAACGGACGGCGCCCTGACCGCGGATCAGCTCCGTGTCTTGCACTCCACGATCAAGAAACTGACCGAAGACCTCGAAAGCATGTCGTTCAACACGGCGATCAGCCAGATGATGATCTTCATCAATGAGTTCGGCGGTGAAAACAAGCCGCTTCCGCGCGAAGCCGCCGAAAAATACGTGCTCCTCCTGTCGCCGTTCGCCCCGCATCTCGGGGAAGAACTCTGGCAGATGCTGGGCCATGGCAGCACGCTGGCCTATGAACAGTGGCCGGTCTGGGACGAACGCCACCTGAAAGTAGCGGAAGTCGAAGTTCTGGTGCAGGTGCTCGGCAAGCCCCGGGCGCGTGTGATGATGCCGCCCGACGCCACGGACGCGCAGATGCAGGAAATCGCTCTCCGGCAAGAGGCCGTACAGGAAGTGATTGCCGGTAAAACCGTCCGCAAAGTGATTTGCGTGCCGGGACGTTTGATCAATATCGTGGCGAACTGAGGACGCTCAGTTCGCGTTTAAGGCCATGGCCTGTTCGATTTGAGCCCGTTGCGCCGGATTGGCGGATTGCAGGGCCAGATGGTACTTGTCCGTGGCCTTTTCTTTTTGCTTCTGCATGCGGAGGCTCTCGCCCCAATAATAATAGTAAATCGTTCGCGGCAGGGGGGGGGCGGGTGGCTCCATTTCCGCAAAGGCCTTGTCCGCCGCTTGAAATTCTCCCGCATGGAGCAGGGCGATGGCATAATAATAGCGGATGGATTCGGCGTCCGGGTATTCGGCGCGGTATCCGGTCAGCAGGCTGACGGCGTCACGGGCTTTGTTCTGGCGGATCAGGGCTTCGGCGACATTGACCGCCGCCGGCAGGTGGGCCGGGTTGTAGTCGAGGGCTTCCCGATAGGAATGAATGGCGTTGTCGATGGACCCGCCGTCCCGGAATTTCTGCGCGTGTCCGTAGGCGACAAAGTCCGAAGCGCGCAATAATTCATCATCCCAGCCGGGGAAACCGATCACCATATAGAGAATCACCGCCAGCGCGGGAAGCGGACAGGTCTTGCGTTTTTCGCGGTAGAGCTTGACGGTGAGGTAAATCACATACGGGGCCATGACCGCCAGCGCCGGGCAGAGGATCATGCGGTAACGCGCCAGCGGCATGAACGCGATAATCGGCAGCGCATAACAACACACGTACAGCAGCGGCAAATTGAAACGCCGCCGCCATTTGCGGCTGCCCGGAATCAGCAGGAGCGCCACGCCCGCGCAGGGAATCAACAGCAGGGGGCCCGGCAGGAAGCTGAAAATCGGCAGGCGGTTTTTTACGAAATAGTGATTGATATTGTTCGGTATTTCATAGGGCGCGATCAGCATCTGCGCTTTTTTCAGGTAATTCCGGAGCAATGAGGGGGATTGTCCGTCTGAAAAATTCATCGTCATGTTGTTGGTGTCGGATTGAGCCAGGGACACTTCGACGGCATGGCTCCGGTATCGGGCGTCCAGCGCCATCGGCAGGAAATATCCGGCAACGGACCAGGTATGCGCCGACAACAGCAACAGAGCCGCCAGTACCGGCAACGCAACTCCTTTGGCCAGGCGGCGAACATCCCCGCGGAGATACCAGCCGAGCCAGAGCCAGCCCGCCGCGGCGAAAAAGACCGTGGAAATATGCACCAGCACCGGCAGGAACAACCCCAGCGCCGCCAGCGGCAGCCGCCAGCCCCGGAAGTGATGCTTCCTGCCCCAGACCAGGAGGAACAGCGACAGCGCGGCGATATCCGGCACAAGGGCGTCTTTGGTCAGGAAACATTCGTGAATCAGGAAAGGAGAATACAGCGCCGCGATCAACCCTGTCAGCAGAGCCCAATTCCGCTTGCCGGTCAGGTGAAGCGCCACATAACCCATCATGGCGCCGACCGGCACACCGAGTATCATTTGAGCGATGATGACCGTGTCCGGCGACGGCGTCCCGTGGTTGAAGATCATGGTCAGCGCCACCAATGCCCGATGCAGGGAAAACTGAATGCTGTTCTCATACAGGAACCGCCCGAATTCCAGATGCGTCATCATATCTAGGCCCGGAACGCCGTGATAGCTGCGGAACGGCGAACCGAACCATTCGACCAGCAGGACAAGCCGCGCGGCAATCGCCGCTCCCAGAGGAATCAGGATGGCGGCGGTTGTATTGGCGGACGGCTTCTTCATGCGTTTATTCCACGGTGTTCCGCAGGGCTTCGCGGGCGGCTTCAAGGGATTGATTGCCTTCCCTGGCGGCGAGTGTACTCAACGTGGCGTCTGTTTTCCGCGCCAACTGTTGAACTTCCGGCGTATAGGCGAAGCCGTTCTGCTTCAACCTGCCGCTGATCCGGAAATAAGCGGCGGCGTCCAGATATTTTTCCATCATGGCACAGGCCAGTCCGGCAAGCAATTGCGATTCGGCGTCGTCGCGGCGGTTGCGGATATTGTTCAGGGCGTCTTCGGCTTTGTCGTTCTGCAATTGCAGGATGGCCAGACGGTTCGCAATCCGGCTCCGATCGCCTTCCAGTTTGCGGATTTGCGCGTAATACCAGATGGATGAGATGGTATCGTTGTTTTTTTCCGCCTCGGCGGCGGACTGGTACAGGAATTGTTTGGCGTCGTCGCGGTCGTCGGTCTTGGAAAAGAGTTTCTCCAGACGGGGCACGGGTGGCGCGCCCTGTTTGCGGGCCTGACGGTACAGATTTTGCGTTTCCTGTCCGGTGTCGCCGTTTTCCGCCAGCGCTTCCGCCAGATAGACCATCGCGTCAAGCCGGTTCGGCTCGGCGGCCAGAATGGAACGCAGTTCTTTTTCCGCTTCGGCGGGGCGCCCGACGCGGGTCAGCGCGGAGGCACGGGCGGAACGCAGGGAATTGTCGGAAGAATGATTGCGCACGGCTTCGGACAGGATTTTCTCGGCGGTCAGGTAGTCTTTCAGTTCAAACAGGCAGAGGCTGTATTCCAGATTGACCTGCGGGCTTAACGGATCTTTTTTCAGGACGGTATTGAAATGGTTCGCGGCTTCTTTGTACATGCCTTTTTTCAGGCAGATACTGCCGAGCCGGGCGTTGGCCTGAAGATGCTCCGGGTCGAATTCCAGAATCTTGCGGTAGTTCCAGAGAGCGACCTCGATTTCATCCTCTTTCTCGGCGCTCGCGCCGACCGCCAGCAGTTCGGTGCTGTGAAATGAAACTTCTTCCGGCGTCATCCGCGGCTTGTTGTCGAACGCTTTCGCCAGATCGGAAGGGAATGTCCGGTTGAAATTTTCGATGGCCGCCAATTCGCTCTGGCGGGTCGCTTCGAGCACCGCCAGTTTTTTGCGGACCTGTTCCAGATCGTTTTCCAACTGTTTCCGGGCGGTCGCGTCCATCGCGGTCCGCTGTTCCAGCCGGGTAATCCGGGTGTCGCGTTCGCCGAGCTGGCGGCGGTGGATTTCGGAGGCGGCGGTCAACTGACGCTGCAGGAGTTCGTCGGAACCGGCGGTGGCTTTTTCTCTCAGGCTGTTTTCCGCGCCGGTCAGGGATTGGCGGAGCTTGGCGACGAGTTCGTTGTTGCGGACGTTTTCCGCCCGGAGGCGTTCCGTCAAATCCGTTGCGGTTTGATGTTCCCGTTTCAAGACGGTCAGCGAGGCGGCGTATTCCTGTTTTTGTTTTTCGAAATCCCGGGCTTTTTGAACAGCGGTTTCCAGTTCGGCGGCCAGGCGGGTGATTTCAGTCTGGCTGTTTGAATTCTTTTCTTCCTGAATTTTCAGGAATTCCTGAAGCCGGTTTTTCTCCGCGGCCTCCTGTTTCTGCAATTTCTGCAGTTCGGTGATTTCGGAACGCAGGGAAGCGAGAACGCCGCTGTTTTTGCCGAGTTCTTCCTGCAGTTTCTTGACCAGCGCGGCTTCGCCGGTGGCCGTGGCTGCCGCGGTTTCGGCCTGGCGCTCGACCTGATGGCGGAGCGTGGCCAGTTCTTTCTTCAAGCCGGGCAGTTCTTTCAGCGTTTCCTGTTCCTTCCGCAACTGCGATTCCGTGGCGCTCAAGCTTTCTTTCAAGACCGCCAACTGCCTTTCCTGCAGGGTCAGTTCCTGACGGGCGTTGCTGTTTTCCTGGACCTGTTTTTCCGCTTCGGCGAGCTGTTCGCGGGTCTGGCGGAGTTGGGTATTGGCGGCGGTGAGCTGTTCGTGGTCGGTTTTTAACTGGCGGGAAAGATTTTCCTGCTGTTCGGTGCTTTTGCGGAGCTGTTCACGGGAATCTCTCAGCAGATTATTGGCGGCAGTCAGTTTTTGTTCATAATCGGCGATTTTCTGTTCGAATTCTTTGGTCGGGACCGGGGCAGGGGCGGTTGGCTGGGGCGCGGTCGCGGCGGCGGTTTTCAGTTCCTCGATGGTTTCGAGGGATTGGCGGTATTTGACTTTCAGCACGTCCAGTTCGGCCTTGCTCTCGGTGAGTTGCTTCAACTGTTCGGACGCGGTCTGGAAACGGGCGGCCAGCAGGGCGTTGGCGCGGTTTTCCTGATCGAGCTTTTTATGTTCTTCCTGAAGCGTGCCATGGCTTGCACGAAGCTTGCGCAGCTCGTCCGAAACGGACAGCAACTGTTTGCCGGAATCGTCCTGCGTGGTCAGTTTGTCTTTGAGTTCCTGCACGGTTTCGGCAAGTTTCGTGGACTGTTCCTGCGACTGGGCGTGAAGGGTACGGATTTTCTCCATTTCCTCATGGCTCTGACGGAGTTTTTCCTGTTCGTCCTTGACCTGTTTGGTCAGCGCCAGAATATTTTCATATTCGCTGCTTAAACGGGTTTCCAGCCGTTTTTGCGCCTTTTCATATTTATCAATGTAGTCCTGGCGTTGGAGGATCGTTTCCTGATTTTTCACCGTCAGTTCTTTGATCTGTTTTTCAAATGAAGCCTTCATGTCCAGCAATTTGCCGTGCTGTTCGGTGAGGCTTTGGAGCGATTGGGCGGTCTGGTCGCGCTGGGTGCTCAGGTGGACGGCATTTTCCCGGAGGGATTTCAGGGCGTCCTCGGTTTCGCGGTTTTGTTTGCGCATTTCGGCATTTTCTCGGGACAGGCGTTCTCTTTCCACGGAGGCTTCGGTCAATTTTTTCGCCAGTTCGCGGTTGTCGGTCAATTGCTGGGCGGCGGTCTGGCTGCCGGCCAGTGCTTCATTCAGGCGGGTGATTTCCGACTGCTGGTTTTTGAGGCGCACTTTTTGGAGTTCGCTCTCTTTGTTGAGTTCGGCGTATTGCTTCTCCAATTCGGCCGTGGTGGTCTGGCGAAGCTGGGCCAGCTTGGCGGCGTCCGTAATCTGGCGCTCAAGAACGAGCAGTTTTTTACCCGCCGTTTCTTCTTTTTCGCGCGCTTCGTTCCGGCTCAACAGAAGCTCGTTGACTTCTTTTTTCAAATTGTTTACTTCGCCGTCCTGCAGCTTGAGACGCTGGTCGGCGATGTCCAGTTTCATGCGTTCTTCGAGCAACCGGTTCTGGAGTTCTTTCTTTTCCTGTTCCGGTTCGTTCTGCTTGGCCGCCAGGATTTCGTTCTGGCGCTGGAGGTTGGCGAGGCGCTGTTCGAGCGCGGTCTTTTCCATGGTCAGGTTGGCGATTTCCAACTGGATGCTGCGGTTGCGCTCGACTTCCTTCAACAGTTTGTCGCGTTCGGCGACGGTGGCGAGGAATTCCTTTTTGTATTTTTCCAGTTCCCGGGTGATCTCATAGGTATTGCCATGCGAGGTCACGATTTCCTGAGACGATACGGTCTGCTTCGTATCCTGCAGCGGCGGCGGCAGGGCCTGTTGGGCGACGGCGGTCCGGTCGATGCCTTCGCGCAGGGCGTTGATCTCGCGGTTGCACATCCGGAGGCGGTTGTCGATGATCTGCTGGTTCCAGTCGGGCCGGGCTTTTTTCACCGCCAGATAACAGTCACGGGCCTGAAGAAATGCTTCCAGCGCCGGTTTGGCTTCGTTGCGGGCCTTGGCTTTTTCGCCGCGTTCATAATGCGAATAACCCTGGCGCCAGGCGTCCCACGGAGAAAAACCTTCACCCCGGGCGTGCAACATGATGCCACACAGTGCCAGCGCCAGCAGGGCGGTTCGAAAAAATCTCAGCATAATAAACCTCAAAAAATCAATTTATCAGATAGTCCGCGTACCGTTGTGCGGAGCGGGCAGGAATTCGCACCGTCATGAGCAGGAAACCGGCTTCGTCGTATTCCGACTCCACCACTTTGCCGTTCTGATGGGCAAACGCGGCAAGATCGTGGCGGTCCGGGGGCAGTTTGACCTGGATGACGCTGTTGCCGCCGGCAACGAGTTTTTCCATGACATGCAGCAGGTCGTCGATGCCCTCGCCGGTGGCGACCGAGACGAATTGGGCATTGGGGAACATATGACGGATCCGGGTCATCAGGACGGGATTATTTTCCAGGTCGATTTTGTTGAATACCGGCAGAATGTTTTTATCGTCGGCGCCGAGTTCCTTCAAAACGCCCATCGTGGTTTCCCACTGTTCCTCGACACACGGGCTGCTGAGGTCCAGCAACAGGACCAGAAAGTCCGCCAGCACCGCTTCTTCCAGCGTGGACTTGAATGCTTCGACCAGGGCGTGAGGCAGTTTGCGGACGAAACCGACGGTGTCGGTCAGGAGCAGTTCCTGCTGATTGGGGAGCTGGATACGCCGGGTGGTCGGGTCGAGTGTGGCGAACAACTTGTCCGCTATGTAGATGTCGGCATCCGAAAGGCGTTTCAGCAGCGACGATTTCCCGGCGTTGGTATAGCCGACGATGGCGGCCTGCGGGATGTTGTTGCGCTTGCGGCTTTTGCGCTGGGTGTCGCGCTGTTTTTTCACGCTCTGGAGCTGGACTTTCAAGTCGGCGATACGGGTACGGACGATCCGGCGGTCCAATTCGACCTGTTTTTCGCCTTCGCCTTTGTTGCGTCCGCCGCGCTGGCGCGAAAGATGGCTCCAGGCTTTGGTCAGGCGCGGCAGGTAATATTCGAGCCGGGCGAGTTCGACCTGCAGCACCGCCTCGCTGGTGGTGGCGCGTTCGGCGAAGATATCGAGAATGATTTCCTGACGGTCGATCACCGACAGCTTGGTCAGGCGCTCCCAGTTGCGCTGCTGGATCGGGAACAGTTCATCGTCAAAGATCAGGCAGTCGATTTTGAGTTCCCGTGCCATTTCGGCGATTTCTTCGGCTTTGCCGGTGCCGAGGTAATATTTGGCGTGGGGCTCGCGGAGTTTGACGACGATTTTTTCGGAGGCTTCGATGCCGAGATTTCCGGCAAGTTCTTCCAGTTCGTCCAGGTGCATGGCGGTATCTTCTTCGGGGGCGCTGAAATCATTGATTCCGATCAGGATGGCGCGTTCGACTATTTTCCGTTCGTCTTTTTCTGTATCAATCATAAGTTCCTGTTAAAATTATAGTTAGTACCTATAATCTAGCCCGGCTGGATGAGAAAATAAAGGCGGATTTTGAAAAATTACGAAAAAATACGAGGTCAGCGCGAAAAAATATCCGTGTAACGGCTGGCGCGCCCGTGGACTTTGCGGTACAACTTCTCCGCGGTTGCCTGTACCTGACGCCAGAATTTCGGGGTCCGGCGGCCGTAAACCGCCATGAAACGCAACAAATCACGGCGCGTCAGCCCGCAGTCCATGGCGGAGAAATAGAGCCCCGCCACGTCCTTGACCCGGTAACGGTATGGAATCCGGCGGCGGATCTGGGCCCGGTGAAGGTCGATCACATGCAGGTCGCCGGTTGATTTTTTCAGCAGGAAATGACAGATATAGCAGTCGCGGTGGTTCAGGCCGCTGTCGTGCATGGCGGCGGCGGTCCGGGCCAGCCGGGCAGTCAGCGCGGCTTTTTCGTGAAACGGCGGCGGCGAGCTTTCCCAGTCCCGGCAGTAATCCTCCAGGCTGACGATGCCGGTGAGTTCCTCGGTGATGAGAAACGATTCGATGGCGGCCGGATTACTGCCGCGCGAGGCATAGGCGGCGGGCGTCATGGTCGGCACGCCGAGCATTTCCAGCAGCCGGATGGCGTGGTATTCGTTGGCCGCGCCGAGGACCGGGGTTTTGAACTGGAACAGGTTCTTGAGGATCTCGCGCCAGCCGGTTCCTTTGTGGATTTTGGCGAAATAGCCCTGTCCGCCCACTTCGAAACGGAAGGTACGGCGGGTTTTCACTTCGCGGAAAATTTCGCCTTCCAGTTTATCCGCCTCGGCAATCGGGTCGGCGTCTTTCCAGAGGGCGGCAAATACGTCGTTCAGATATACTTCATTCATCGGCGGACCCACTGCGGTTTGCGCCATTGCCGCTGGCGGGCTCCTTCGTAAAGCAGGATCGTGGCGGCGGCGGTGACGTTCAGGGAATCGATCATGCCGAGCATGGGGATTTTGACCTGAAGATCGGCCTGGTCCATCCAGAACGGCGTCAGCCCGGTCTGTTCGCGCCCGACCACGACGGCGACCCCGGCGGTCATGTCCACGTCGGTGTAGTTGAAATCGGTGTGCGGGGTGGCGGCGAGAATCTGGATATGGTTGTCGCGAAGCCATTGCAGGGCGGTGACGGAATCCGTCTCGGCCAGCGGCACGCAAAACAGCGCGCCGGTGCTGGCGCGGATGACGTTGGGGTTGTAAATATCGGTGCCTTTGTCGCAGAGAATCAGGCCGTCCACCCCGGCGGCGTCGGCGGAACGGAGCATGGAACCGAGATTGCCGGGTTTTTCGATGGCTTCGGCGATCAGGTAAAAACCGTTTTTAACCACCGGCATGTCTTCGAGCCGGTGAGTTCTCATGCGGGCGGTGGCGATCAGTCCTTCCGGGCGTTCGCGGTAAGCCATCTTGGCCAGCACATGGGGGGCGACTTCGGTGTTGCGGACGCCGGTTGCCGCCAGTTTGGCGAGCAGCGGAAATTCATTTTCGCCGAGGAACAGTTCCGGGCTGTAAAAACACTCCGCCATTTCCATGCCGTATTCGAGCGCACGGGTCAACTCCCGATACCCTTCGAGCACGGTCAGCCGGGATTGGTCGCGTCCGGCGCGGTCGCGTAATTTACAGACGGCCTTGACGGACGGATTCTGCAAGCTGGTAATGATCATGTTCTTTTCCATCATTCCGAAATATACAGCCGGAACGGTTCAATGCAAGTACCACTCCGGGCGATGCGGTCCGAAAACCGTATTAATCTCCGCCCGGTTCAGGTGTTCAGGCCTGATGCCTGCGCCCGAGGTAGAACGCCCGGGCGCTGAAAATCGCCATGAGGGTCAGCATGACCGCCCCCAGCAGGAACGTCAGCGACGCATTGTTGTTGATGCCGGTGAGCAGGCCCCCGGTAATCGGGCCGAGGATGCTGGCGACTCCGACCACGATCTCGTTGACCGCGATGTAACGGGAGCTCCTGGTCGGGTGTACCAGTGAGTGAAACACCAGATAAAAATAACAGCAACCGGAGAAAATTCCGTACAAAACCGCTCCCGGATAGAACCACGACGGCGACGTGCCGAGTCCGAACAGCAGGAGCGCCAGCCCGCCGCAGCATCCGGCGATAAGCGCCGGGCGGGGGCGGTACATCCAATATTTGCTGCGCAGCAGCGCCAGCGCGGTCAGGCCCTGAACATAGCTGACCACCGCCAGAATCATGCCGGTATCGGCTTTGCCGAACTGGAGCAGCGCGCCCTGATACGGAATCAGTCCACGGACCAGGCATACCGCCACCGTGCCGCAACCGGCAATGATCCAGCCCAGCCAGGCGAGGTCCGGCATGCGGCTGTAATCGACTTCATTCGGAGCGGGCGGGGTTTTGCGCTGGGAAACCGGGTTGCTGCGGTGATGGCGGTCGATGAGCCAGATGGAAGCCGCCATCAGGAAGCCGAGAATGGTATTCAGGATAAATCCATAATGCCAGTCGAACAGCCCGAATACCAGCGGCCCGGTCGCCATGCCGAAACTCCAGGACGCGGTATACAGCGCGGTCGAACGCACGATGCCCGCGTTCTGGTCCGGTTCAATGGCTTTCATGAACACCTGAAACGGCGTGCAGTACATGGCGGACGCCACGCCGATGATCCCCACCAGCAGGAGCTGGGCCGCGACCTGCGGAAAAAACAGGAACCCGAGCGAACAGATTCCGATTCCAGCCGCGCCGCTCATGATCAGGCGCCCGGCGTTCGCCGGAGTGGTGATCCGCCCCATGATCAGGGAACTGACGCAGTAGACCAGCGCCCAGACGTAGATGGTACCGGTGACGACGATCGCCGGCTGTTTCGCCTGCGACAACAGAAAGGCGACAATGAAGAACGTACCGCCGAGAACAAAATTCACCAGCATCGGGAAGACATATATGATTATACGCAGCATTTCAATACCTCAAACGTTGTGAAGCGTATAATCTATCACGTCCGGGGCATAAATGCCAGTCCCGGATCATGGAAATCATCCACAAAGTTACAGGGGGGCGGCGGCCTTGGCGATTCCATTTCGACGGCATCTCGACATTCACAAACGGATCCGAAAAAAACGGAAAAGAAACGGGATTCGGATGGAAAAATTTTTCTCCGGGGTTATTGTACTCAAAAAATTAAAATCAACTCAGGAGATGATGTGATGATAAAATTAGGTTTAAGCTCGTACAGTTTATCCCAGGCGATCAATAAAGGCGAAATGGATCTCCCCGGGGCGGTGCGCTTTGTGGCGGAAAACGGCGGCAGCCATCTTGAAATTTCCCCCGGCGCGACAAAGCTTGCCGAGAATCCCGATCTGATCACCCGGATTCTGGATACCGCCAAAGAAGTCGGGATTGAAATTTCCAGCTACACGATCGGAGCCAATTTCATCAAGCCGACCCCGGAAGAATACCGCGCCGAAGTGGAACGGATCAAAAAGGAAGTCGAAATCGGCGCCCGCCTGGGTGTCCGCCGGATGCGGCATGACGCCGGTTCCCGCCCGATCCCGGAAACCTCTTTTGAACAATTTGAAAAAGACCTGCCCGCGATTGTCGACGCCTGCGGCGAGGTCGCCGACGTCGCCGCCAAATACGGCATCACCACCAGCATTGAAAACCACGGCTTTCATTTTCAGGCCAGCGAACGCATTCAACGCCTGATTCTGGCGGTCGGCCGCGATAATTTCCGCACCACGCTGGACGTGGGGAACTTCCTGTGCGTGGACGAAGACCCGGAAGCCGCCACCCTCAACAACATCGGCTATGCGTCGCATGTCCATTTCAAGGATTTCCATATCCGCCGCAACCCGCCGGTTAAGGACGGATATATCAAAACCGCTCATGGGCGTTTCCTTCGCGGGGCGATCACCGGC
The DNA here is from genome assembly GCA_002408885.1 of Lentisphaeria bacterium UBA5247. Lineage (GTDB taxonomy): Bacteria > Verrucomicrobiota > Lentisphaeria > Victivallales > Victivallaceae > UBA5239. The sequence goes on from DHTZ01000033.1 coordinate 24,997, forward strand.
GACGGCGACGTGAATCTGGACGCCATCGTCAAGATCATCAAGAACGCCGGGTACAAAGGATTCCTCTCCATCGAATACGAGGGTTGGGAAGAGTGCCGCAGTGCCTGTACCAGAGCGTTGAAAAACGTTCAGGAACTGCTGAACCGCAACTGAACCAGCCAATCAGTCGGTTGAAACGGCTTTGGTATTGATCTTGTGGTAAAGATAGATGAACAGTCTGTCTTCGTGCCACTCACCGCAGAAAATGTCTTTAAGCTCGTGATTGTGTTTCCGGAGTTCTTCCATCAGGCAGGATTCCGGGAGCTCAAGCATCTTCAGGCTGTCGTTCAGTATCTGGCCGTTTTCGATAACGACGACGGCGACGTTCTTCTCGCCTTTTTTAACCACGGTCAACTGACCGTTGTATTCGTACCAGACGTTGTTCAATTCGTTGATCGAGGTGTAGCCGCGCTGGCGGAGCAGCATGGTCAGGTCGCGGATCGAGATCTTGGCTTCCCCGAAGTTGTCGGAGAGCAGGATGCCGTTCAGGATCAGCGGGATTGAATGGCCGTCGATGATGTTTTTGGCGCCCCTGTGGTTGTTGCTGTAATAGCGCAGGCCCAGCATCATCAACGCCCACAGACTCGGGATGATGATCATATACGCGATAGATATCTGGTCTTCGTCAAGCAGCGTGGACCCGATGATCGCGCCCAGTACCACGTTTCCGACCTGGTCGATGGCCGAGATCGGCGCCAGTGAACCTTTGCCGGAAAGATGGATGTAGACCAACAGGATGAACAATCCGATGAACAGTTTCAATATCAGGATCATAAATACAGTAACCATAAACTACTCCGCCTCGTGTTTTTTCTGAATGTAATATAGCCGCAGGGGGGGCCGATGTCAAATGTTCCCGAGGAATATCGACGTAAAGCCGCGGTCCTCACCGTATTGCCTGATCTTGAACAGGGTTTCGCGCGGGGTTCGTTCGACCCGCATCCGGTAAGCCGGGTGATAGGCGGAGAAATGCAGCGGAACATCTTTGTCCAGATGCTTTTCAACCCAGTCGAACCAGGCGTGGATCATGGGTTCGCCGTCGTTGTGTCCGGGGATGACCAGATTGGTGATTTCGATGTGCTTGCCGGATTCGTAGAGGCGGCGGATGGAATTCAGGACCGGTTCCAGTGAAGCGCCGCATAAAGAACGGTAAAATTCCTCGGAAAAGCCTTTCATATCGATATTGGCGGCGTCGATCAGCGGATACAGGGCGTCGGCGGCTTCCGGGGTGATATAGCCGTTGCTGACCAGGACGTTTTTCAACCCGTTCGCCGAGGCAAGGGCGGCGGTGTCGACGGCGTATTCCGCGAACACGGTCGGTTCGTTGTAGGTGTACGAGACGGATTGGCAGCCGTGGCGGAGCGCGAGTTCGATAACGTCCTCCGGGGCGACGTAACGCGGCAGGCTTTTCAGGTCATAGTGTCCGCGGGAGAGGGAATCGTTCTGGCAGAAACTGCAACTGAGGTTGCATCCGAAGGTTCCGATGGAAAACGTCCGGCTGCCGGGCATGAAGCGCGCCAGCGGTTTCTTTTCGATAGGGTCGATGTTGACGGAAACAGGGTGTCCGTAGGCGACGGACCCGAGGCGGCCCCCGATATTGGCCCGCACGCCGCAGAAGCCGGTCCAGCCGGGTTTGATCCGGCAGAAGCGCGGGCATAAATTGCAGCGGACGCACAGGGAATCTTCCGCCTGCCACCAGCGGGCCGCGTGGATGGAAGGTGTTTTCATGGCAAAACGTTCTCCTCGATTCATGGTTTCACCTTAATTATAATCCTGTTCCGCGGATTATGCAATCCGGGACCGGGGCTATTTTTCGCGATATTTTTCGTACTCAATCTTGATTTGCAATCAAAACAGATTAAATTGATGATTGGTCGATTTTTTCTGTTAATTTTATTATGATGTGGAAGGTGCAATGAAAAATAGTTTCGGTATTTTGGCGGCGATGGCGATTTTCCTGTTCACCCAGGTTTCTTTTGCTGAAACGGCGGCGGCTCCGGCCGTGGCCCCGGTGGTAACGGCGGAAACAGCGGCTCCGGCGGCGGAATGTTCCGTCGGCACGGAAGCAGCCGGGGAAACGGAAGAAGACGGCGGATTCGGCACCCATCTGTTCAACATGGGGCGCGGTGTCACCAACATCGGCACCTGCTGGCTGGAGGTTTTCCGTTGCATGCTGTACCGTAATGCGGAAGTGCCGTTTTTCGGCTTTGTCTACGGCGCCTGCGAAGGGGCCGGCTTTACGGTGATGAGGGCTTTTACCGGTGTCACCGACATTCTGTTCCTCGGATTTGAACCGGCCAACATTTTTGAACCGCGCTTTTCCGAATTCGTCTGGGAGTCCCCGTGGCAGCCGAAGAAAGAGCTCCAGTTCAAAACTCCGGTACTGCCGGAAAATTAAAATTTCAACGCAAAAAAGAGGCCGGAAAAGCAATCCGATTACGTGCTGCTCCGGCTTCTTGCGCTAAACTTCTTAAAACTGTCCCGGAGGGATAAATGACGCTGGATGAATTGCAATCCGCCAGTCAGGCGGCTGATGAACGAATTGAACTTTTACGGAAATTCCTGAAAATAAACGAAAAGATTGCCGAACGGAAACGTCTGGAGGAGGTCATGACCGCCCCGGATTTCTGGGACAGCCGCGAACGGTCGCAGAAGACCGTGGAAGCCTTGAGCGCGTGCAAAAACATCATCGAGCCGTTTAAGGAAACCGAAAGCGAAGTGAAGGATTTCGCCGTTCTGCTCGAGCTGGCGGAGGAAGATGAGTCCATGCTGGCCGAAGCCGATTCGACCTGGCGGGCACTCAGCAAAAGACTCGACAATATTGAACTGGTCAGCTTCCTGTCCGGTAAATTCGACGCCGGCAACATGTATTTTTCGATTCACGCCGGAGCCGGCGGCACCGAATCCTGCGACTGGGCCAACATTCTCATGCGCATGTACCGCCGCTGGTTCGAACGCCGCAACTGGAAAGATGAGATCGTCGACATTCAGCCGGGCGACGAAGCCGGTATCAAAAGCGTGACCATCAAAGTGAGCGGGCAGTTTGCCTACGGCTACGCCAAGGGCGAGAAAGGGGTTCACCGCCTGGTGCGGATCTCGCCTTTTGACAGCAACGCGCGCCGCCATACTTCGTTCTGTTCCGTGGACGTGTTCCCGGATATCAGCGAAGACATCGATATCGAAGTCGAGGAAAAAGACCTGCGGATCGACACTTACCGCGCCAGCGGCGCCGGTGGCCAGCACGTCAACACCACCGACAGCGCCATTCGGATCACCCATATTCCTTCCGGTATTGTGGTTTCGTGCCAGAACGAGCGTTCCCAGCACAAAAATCGCCATACCGCCATGCAGATGCTGAAGGCCCGCCTCTATGAAATGGAGGAGGAAAAACGCCGTCAGGAAGCCAGCGCGATTTCCGGCACGAAAACCGAAATGGGCTGGGGCAACCAGATCCGTTCGTATGTGCTGCAGCCGTACCAGATGGTCAAGGATTTGAGGACCGAGGTAGAAACCAGCAACACTTCCGCAGTGCTTGACGGCGACATTGACATGTTCGTCGAAGCCTGGCTGAAAAAAGTCAGTACCGAATAATGGACCCGGATAAACTGCCAGCTTCCTATACATGCACGGTGACGGCGGAACAAGCCGCCGATCTTGAGGCGATGCTGCGGCAGAAAGGATGGAAGTTCACCCAGGTCCCGTACAGCTTGTGGAAAGCGGCCGGGGAACAGGTGAATGTCGTGGCTTACCAGAGCGGCAAACTGACCGTACAGGGCAGGGGGGCCGGCGAATTCGTCATGTTCATCCTGGAGCCGGAGATTCTGAAACAGGCGACGTTCGGGTACGAGAAAGAGCTCGGCATTGAAAAACCGGGCAAAAAGGAACCGGTTGAACTGCCGCCCGAGGCTTTCCTGCCCCATGCCGGTGTGGACGAAAGCGGCAAAGGGGATTTTTTCGGGCCGCTGGTGATCGCCGCCGCCTATGTGGATGAACCCTCCGCACGGCTGTTGCTGGCCGCCGGTATCCGCGACTCCAAAACGGTGAAAAGCGATAAGAAAATCCGTGAACTCTCCGCCTCCATCCGCAAAATCCTGCAAGGGAAATTCACCCGGGTGGCGATTGGCCCCGCCGCTTATAACCGCCTTTACGGACAATTCGGCAACCTGAACCGGCTGCTGGCGTGGGGTCATGCCAGGGCCATTGAAAATATCCTGGAAAAAGTACCGGACTGCCCGCGTGCGCTGTCCGATAAATTCGCCAGCGAAAGCCTGATCCGCAACGCCCTGATGACCCAGGGCCGCCTGATCCGCCTGGACCAGCAGGTGCGGGCGGAATCCGATCCCGCCGTGGCGGCGGCCTCGATTCTGGCCCGCGAAGGGTTCATTGACGCGCTGGACAAAATCGGCGGCGAACTGGGCATGACGATTCCACGCGGCGGCGGCGTGCAGGCTGACCAGGCGGCGGCGGAGATTTTCCGGAAAAGGGGCGGGGCCGCCCTGCGCGGCTGCTGCAAAAATCATTTCAAAAATTTCTCCCGGCTGGCGGGAGCGGGGATACATGAGGAGGAGACCCCATGACCGTAGTTACAAGCGAACCGTTCTGCCGGATGTCCGATGGCAGTGAAGTGACGGTTTATCATTTAAAAAACAGTTCCGGGACCGGAGTCGATATCATCGACTGGGGCGCCGCCGTGACGGCGATGCAGGTGCCGGACCGGTCCGGGGAACTGCATGACGTTGTGCTGGGATTTGCGGACCCGCTGGCTTATGAATGGAACGCGCCCGGTTTCGGGATTATCGCCGGGCGCTATGCCAACCGGATCGGCAATGCCGAATTCGAGCTTGACGGACGGAAATATCCGGTTTCCGCCAACAACTCCGGCTGTTGTCTGCACGGCGGCGAACGCGGTTTTGGCAGGCGGTTGTGGAAAGGTCGGATTGCCGACGGCGCGCTGGAATTGACTCTGGAGAGTGCGGACGGCGATCAGGGCTTTCCCGGAAACTGTAAAGTCAGGGTGATTTACCATTGGACCGAGCATAACGAACTGGCGATCGATTATTTCGCTGAAACCGACCGCGATACGGTGATCAACCTGACGAACCACACGTATTTCAATCTGGATTCCTCGGACCTGATTTATGACCACGAGATTTTCATCAATGCCGAAACGTATACGGCGGTCGATGAACGCCTGGTGCCGACCGGCGAAATCCGCAGTCTGCTCGGGACGCACCTGGACCTGACGGCTCCCCGGCGGATCGGGGATATTCTGGAGAATCCGCCGGAACGCTTTTCCGGCTACGACCATAATTACATATTCCGGGGTGGAATCGCATCCCGGCAGATTCCCTGCGCCGCCGCCTATGCGGCGAACACCGGGATCATGATGGAACTGTTGACCACGGAACCGGCGGTCCAGTTTTACAGCGCGAATTTCCTGAACGGCGAGGCCGGCAGGTCGCGGATCAAAATCAACAAACGGCACGGCGGGTTCTGCATGGAGGCTCAACATTACCCTGATTCTCCGAATCAGCCGGGCTTTCCGTCCACCCGGCTGAATGCCGGTGAAACCTACCGTCAGACGACGATCTACCGGTTTTTGGTGCGTTGACCGGGCGACACGCTAAAAGGAGTTTTAACGATGAAAAAGTTTTACGTTTTTGGAATATGCTGTTCATTGATCGGCTTTGTCCTTGCGGTCCTGATGCAGGTGAAGCCGTATTGGGAATGGGATGACGTCGACACCGTGCGGATGGTTCCGATCCTCAGTACGCTGTTCATTATCAATATGGTGCTGTTCATCCAATACCTGGTGATCTGGTCGGATAAGGCGAAGCACACGAAAATGCTGACATACGCATTCGGCTGCAACTGCCTGTATTGGCTGGGCGTCTCGGCCCCGTTGCTGCTGCAATGCACCAAGGTATTGTTTCTCAAATGATGCCCGCCGGAAATTCGCGCGCCGTCAGCCGAAGATATCCCTCGGATAATGACTGCGGATCACCCATTCCGCGCTCGGAGATTCGGCCTCGATGAACTTGCCCAGCGTAGGCAGGCAGTACAGGCGGCGGTCTTTGACGAGCGCCGGGAACAGATTGCTTTCAAGCGACGACGGACTGTCTTTCGGCAGCAGGTCGAGGAGGTCGGTGCGCAGCATGTAGATGCCCGCGTTGACCAGTCCGGGACCGGGCGTTTTGCCCTTTTCTTCAAAATGATAAATCATGTTGTCGTCGTAAAAACGGACCCGGCCGAAGTTTTCGGCGTTTTCCACATCGGCCAGCAGCATGCCCGCGTCGAAGCGCGGCGTATCGAAATACCATTCGGTGAAGTTGAGCAGGTTACAGGCGATATAGGCGTCGCCGTTCAGCACCATGATGTCGTCGGTCTGAAAATAGGACAGCGCGTTGACGAGGGCGCCGCCTGTGCCGAGCGGAGACGATTCACAGGAATAGATCAACTCCGCGCCTTCGTAGGCGGAGCCGTATTTTTCTTTCATGATTTCGGCGATTGCCGGAGTGGTACAGATGACGATACGGTCAATTTCGACTTTGACGAGCTGGGAAATAAGGTATTGAAAAAGAGTCTTGTCGATGATTTCGGCAAGAATCGGATGGCTGTTCGCTTCCGGCGGCGCACCGGCTAAAATCGCTGCTGTTATCTTAAAATCGGACATATCTTCCTTCGGTTGACGATTGGCAATATTACGAGACGATCAAGTATATTATATAACGCAAAAACGCCGATAATGCAAATAACATTTCCGTAAAAGTGCGGAAAAAGATATCGGTCACGCTCGGATCAGGGGATATCGACGAGGCGGTTTTCGTCGGCCGCCAACTGTGCGCACAGACAGGCGCGGGTCAATTCGATGGTCTGGCGGCTGTCCACCAGGCTTTCCCGGATGTTTTCGATATCCAGCACGATGTCGCTGAAAATCCGGCGTCCGGGCGTCGGGGCGATTTCCCGTTCGCCGTCTTTGTCGATCAGTTGAATGCGCCCGCGGTCGACGTCGATCACTCCCCGGGTGCCGGCGATGCGGACCCGGTCGTCGCCGTGAGTGGGGCTTGCCGCCGGGCGCAGGTAATCGATGGACGCCTGGGCATGGATGCCGTTGGTCATTTCCAGAAGACAGGAAGCGGAGATTTCAAGCTCGCCGTGGTCGAAATTGTCGTTATGGCTCTGGACGGCCCAAACCCTTTTGACCTTGCTGTCCGCAATGCTCATGATCCAGTCGATGGCATGACTGCCGACCCAGGGGATGGTCCCCCCGTAAGTGGAGCGCCGTTTGAAAAACTCCGGCCGCTTGCCGAGCTTGTAGGATTTGCGGGCGCTGATGATTTTGACTTTGCCGATGCCGCCCTTGCGAATGAAGTCGATGGCCGTCTGAAACGCCGGTTCATAGCGCAATGCGACCATGGAATAAATACGGGCGCTGCCGGCCGCCAGGGCTTGTTCGACGGCGTCAAGCTGTTCGAGGGTGATCGCGATCGGTTTTTCGCAGAAGACATGGATATTGCGCTTCAGGGCTTCGACGCACATTTCGGCATGCAGGTGGAACGGACCGTCGATACAGACGAGGCGCGGGTTTTCGCGCTCAAGCATTTCCCGCCAATCCGTGTAGACTTTCGGTTCGAATCCGTATTCGATACAGCGGGTTTCCATGACCTCGGCGGAATCTTCGCAGCCACTGGAAACGGCGGTAATCCTGACCTGGGGCACGTCGTTGATGCTTTCAAAAACATATTGCCAATGGCCGCGCCTTCCGATCATAACCATATTCATAGCGATTCTCCTCCTCAGGAAATCAGTTTCGGATATTATAATCCATATAAATAAAAAAGCAATTATAGGAGATAAATTATTTGCATGTAATTCAATTGTGTAGTATAATGCTTTGCATGCATTTTTAACAAGGGACTACGTAATGACGAAGCTGATGAACTCGGCCTTTTGCGTGATGGTTTGTGTGTTGTGCGGCTGCACGCAACAGCCGGACCCGAATATGGAACGGACCATTTCCCTGCTCGGTGAAATCAACGGACAGTTGGAGAAAATGCATTGCCGGACAAATCCTTTCCTCGACGCGGCATGTGCCGACGAAACAGACGCCTCCTACGGCTGGGGCGACGGCATTGACTACCTTGCCCTTGAACGGATCGAACCGCTTTCTTCCGCCCCCGTCGGCGAAGATGTCACCCGGTATCTCCAGTCGCTTGCCGATGCCGTGCGGAACCGGAAGCCGGGCGTTTCCTCTCCGCGCATTGCCGAAATGGTGGCGAAAATCGGCCCCGGCCATTTAAAGGAACTGGCGCCGTTCTGGGACCGGCTGCCGGAAGCCGGAGCCGCCGCCGGAGTGTTTCGCAAGGAAGATGTGGAGGAGGCGCTTGAACGGTTGCCGCGTTATCCGGCGCTCTACGAAGCGATCCGCCATTACGAAGGCGAAGAGTCGCCGCGCCTGAAAGCCGCGTTTTTCCGGGCTTTTGAGGAAAATCAGGACGACTTGTCCGCGTTGTCCGGAGCCATGCTTGCTTATATCAAAACGCCGGAGGATCTGGAATTTTTCGCTGACTGTTACCGGAAGAACCCGGCGGCGTGTTTTGTGCTCGAAAAAATCAAATACTTCCCGGCCGTCGATGAAAATAAACTGGCGGCGGAGGCCTGGCTGGTGCGTGACCGCGATACGTTGCACAACCGTCTCCGGCTTGCCGAAACACAGTTGAAATTGGGGAACCCGGAAGCGCTGGCATTGGTCATCAACCGGGGCGGGGAGTCGGCGGCGCAGCGGTTGAAGACGGCGGAGTGCTTCTGGGAGCCGGAAGCCGCGCGGGCGGCGTCCTGGGAAGCGGTTGTCGAATATTACCGGGCGAACCGGGAGCTTCTGGTCTTTGAGCCGCAACGAAAAATGTACATCATCCGAAATGGAGTTGAACAATGAGATATGTAACAATCGCATTTTCCGGCCTGTTGCTGCTCGGCGCCGGATGTGCGGCCCCGGGGCCCGGGCAATATGACAAAATTGCGCAGCAGCTTGAAGACATTAACAAAAACCTGTCGGCCATGACCCGGTCCTACGAGGACTACAACCGTTTACTGGCGGCGGCCGAGCAGAATGCCGTTGAAACCGGTACCGGCGTAATCGGCCGGGAGAACCTGTATATGCTGCGGCGTATCCGGAAACTGCCCGCCAAACCGACGGATCAGCAGATTCGGCAATATGTCGAAAAAATATTGGCGGCCGCGGGGGACACTTATTTTCCGGAAAACTCCCTGCCGCTTCGGATGCTGAGGGCTGTCGGCCCTGAACACTTGGAAGTCTTGCTGCCGTTTTTAAAAGGCGGGGAGGGGGCGTTGTTGCTGGAACAGGTCTTGCCGGACCTGGTGGCTCCCGGAGATAAAGCGCTGGTGCTTGAACATTTGAAGGAAATTCCGGTGCTGGCGGTCGCGGCGATCCGGCAGGGATGGGGCAACGATGCGAAAAATGAAATCTTCGAGATCCTGGAGGATGCGAAATACCGGAGCCGCCTGATTCCATATGCCAAAACACTGGTGCAGACTCCCGCCGACCGGGAACGGATCGTCAACCTTTACATCCAGCAGCCCAACAGCAGCGGTTTATACCCGATGATTCGCGAGTTCCCCGACATTGACGTGCTCAGCATTAACAACCGTGCCTGGGCCCGGCAGAAAGAGGGGCCGGAAGCCGCCCAATATGCGATGCGGGCCGCGGAAACCGGCAACGTGGAGGCGCTCGGCTATCTGATCAACGGGTACTTCGACCGGAATCGTGAAAAGGTTTTTGATGGTGCCGACATTCTGCTGATCAAGTTGACCGGCCTGCCGCTGGACCGTAAAATCATGAACGACTGGTATCAGGGCAACAAAGATAAGCTCTATATCGATGAAAAATCCGGGCGTTTTTCAACGATCGAATAGATCGGGAAATGCCCGGATTGCAGACGGTTGAACCGGAATAGCCGGATTAATCGGCGAATTCTTTGGTTTCGTGTGATTCATTCGCTTCGACTTCGGCCAGGATTTTGGTGATCCGGTTGCGGTCCAGCCATTCGATCTTTCCGCTGTTCAGATCATAAATTCCGCCGATAACGGCGACTTTGCCGGATTTGACGATGTTGCGGGTGGCGGCGCTCCGTTCAAATAACTGCTTGATTTCATGGTAGACGTTTTCACGGATGCAGAGGGCCAGCAATTGCTTTTCGTCCAGTTGCGGGTGTTTCTGCCGCATGTCCCGGACGACTTCATAGATCGGTTTCAGCAATTCAGGAATATTGCGTTCGAGCTTGTGCCCGCCCTTGACGGCCGCGGTGACGGCTCCGCAGTCCGAATGCCCCAGTACCACAACGGCCGGCGTGTAGACATGATGAATGCCGTATTCAATCCCCCCGATTTCATCTTTCTGGCAAATATTGCCGGGTACTCGGACGACGAATAAATCCATGATCCCGGAGTCGAAAATCAGTTCCGGAGGAACCCGGGAATCCGAACAGCACAGCACGGTTGCGGTTGCATAATCGCCCTGGCTTTTTTCCGCCGCCAGCAGTCGCCGGTCCGGGGTGGAATGCGGATGGGCGGGCTTGCCTTCCACAAAACGGGTGTTGCCGTTTTGAAGTTCGGACAGGATTGCGGCTGGAGTCGGTTTTCGGTCGAATTGGGTTTCGTGGTGACTGGGCTCAGCGGAGTAAAGAATGGAGGCGGAGGCGAAAAATAGAGCAAATACGGCGCAAATGTGTTTCATGACGGAACCTGTTGAGTTGTTTGTTTTTCCCATGACTGGAAACTCGCGGCTGGCAGGTTCTGGGCCGGTAATCCGGCTATCTGGAGGCCGGATTGTGCGTTCAACTCGGAAGATGTCGCTGGAAATCTCCTTGATGGAATTTCAAGATCAATATAGCATGAAAACAGCCGTTTTCCAGATGGGAACGTAAAAAAATCAGGATTCAGGTGGAGAGCCGCGGATCAAGGTGGTCGCGCAGCGCGTCCCCCAGCAGGTTCAGCGAAAGCACCAGAAAAAACATGAACAGTGTGGCTCCGCCGACTTCCCACCAGATGCCTTGCCAGAGCCGCTCCTGACCGTCGGCAATCATGGTTCCCCAGCTCGGGACCTGCTGGACGCCGAGCCCCAGATAGCTGACGATAACCTCGGTCATGACCGCACCCGCGAAACGGATGGTGAAGAAAATAATGACCAGGTGAAACAGGTTCGGAACGATGTGCCGGAGAATGATCGAGCCGTCGCGCAGTCCCGATACCCGGGCCGCCTGGACGTAACCGGCTTCGCGGAGCTTGAAGGTTTCCGCCCGGACCACCTGGCACAAACCCACCCAGCCGGTGATGCCGATCCCGAGATATACGGCCATCATGCCCGGTTCCGTATTGAACAGGGTGCAGAGCGCCCCGAAGGCTTTTTCCAGCGGCGGGCAGAGAAATCCTTTGGATACCAGCAGGGCAAACGCCAGCACAAACAACAGTGACGGCATGGCCGCAAATGTACTGTTGATCCATACCACGATATCGTCGACAACGCCGCCCGCGTAACCGCCGAGCACCCCCAGCGATACGCCGAGAAACACGGTGATGAACGACGCGATCAGCCCCACTTTGATTGCCGTGGAGGTCCCGGCGGCGGCGCGCAGGAATACGTCCCGCCCGAGGTAATCGGTGCCGAACCAATGTTGGCGGGACGGCGGCTGAAATCGTTCATTGATATTGCCGCGTTCGTAAACCGGAGTGATTTTCCGGTGGCTGCAATAGATGGAATAGGCCTCAATGCCGACGGCGGTAGCCAGATACAGCAGCACCACCACGAACGACGCCAGGTTCAAACGGTTTCGTAAGAATTTCGCTGCACCCGGAATCATGCTCAACCCTGTTCCTTTGCATGTCGGAATCGCGTCAGGGCGACCTGAAGCAGAGCGATCTCCACCGGCGTCACCCCGTCAATGCGCCCGGCTTGCGCCAGGGTGGTGGGGCGGACTTTGTTCAGTTTCAGGTGTGATTCATTGCTCAGCCCGGTCAGCGCGTCATAGTTGAAATCTTCCGGGATTTTCCACGTTTCGAGCTTTCGCAATTTGACGATGGAATGTTCCTCGCGTTCAATGTATCCGTCATAGTGGGCCTGAATCACCAATTGACGCAGGATCTTGTTTCCGGTCGCCGAATCGGACTGGAATCCTTCCGGCTCGAAGGGGCAGAGGAGCGGTGTCGATTGGTCATAAACCCCTTGCAGGCTTTTCAGGTGTTCGAATATGGTTTTTCCCTGATGACGGGTCGTTTTGGCAAAGGCGGTCACATGATTCAATTGATCGCGATATTCACGGAATACCCGGAATTTTTCTTCCGGCAGGATTCCAAGGTTGTAGGCGAGTTCGCTCAGGCGCAGATCGGCGTTGTCCTGACGGAGTCGCAACCGGTATTCGGCGCGGCTGGTGAACAGCCGGTACGGTTCGATAATATCCTTGGTTACGAGGTCGTCGATCATGACGCCGAGGTAACTGAGGTCGCGGGGCATTTCTACCGGTTCTTTGCCGGCGGCGAAACGGGCGGCGTTCAGGCCGGCCAGCAGGCCTTGCCCTCCGGCTTCTTCGTAGCCGCTGGTACCGTTGATCTGCCCGGCCGGGAAAACGTTGTGCCATTTTTTCAACGCCAGCGAACGTTCGATCTGGTCGGGGAAAATGAAATCGTATTCGATGGCATAGGCGAAGCGGGAAATGACGGCGTTTTCAAACCCCGGCACGGTCGCCAGCATTTGATTTTGGATGTGCGGCGGCAAGCTGGTCGAAATGCCGTTGATGTAATATTCGCAGGTGAATTCGCCCTCCGGTTCCAGATACAGCAGGTGTTTTTCGTGATGCGGGAACCGCACGACCTTGTCTTCGAACGACGGACAATAGCGGGCGCCGATTCCCTGAATTTTACCCTGATACAACGGCGCCAGTTGGATGTTGGCGCGGACGATTTCCGCAGTGGCCGGAGTGGAATAAACCATATGGCAGGGCATGGCGCGATGCCGGGTTCGCGGCAGATCGGCGGGCAGTTCGAAAAAGCTGAATTGCTCCGGCGCTTCTTCCGCCTGCTGGAGGTCCATTTGCGAAAAATCGATCGTTTTGGCGAGAACGCGGGGCGGAGTACCGGTTTTCAAGCGTCCGATATTCAATTGCAGCTGTTCCCGCAGCGCATCCGCCAGAGGGCTGGAGCAGGGGTCGCCGCTCCTGCCGCCCGGGAAACTGGTCATGCCGTAATGCAGCAGACCGCGCAGGAAAGTGCCGGTGGCAATGACGATGCTTTTGCTGTAAATGCGCTCATCAAGTTCTGTGGTGATTCCTGCGACCCCTCTGTCTTCCAGAATGAAACCGGTTACGATGCCCTGCTTGATATCCAGATCGGGTTGTTGTTCAAGGACAAACTTCATGGTTCTTTGAAATGCAACCTTGTCGCATTGAGCGCGCGGGGACCATACAGCGGGCCCTTTGCTGCGGTTCAGAAGTCTGAATTGAATCGTGGCGAGGTCGGTGACGAACCCTTGAGCGCCGCCCATGGCGTCGATTTCGCGGGTCAATTGACCTTTGGCGATGCCTCCGATGGCAGGATTGCAGCTCATCTGCGCAATATGGTCCATGTTGGTGGTAAGGAGCAGGGTGGAGGCCCCCTGTCTGGCGGAGGCCAATGCGGCTTCACATCCGGCATGGCCGGCCCCGATAACAATCACATCATAATATTTCATATAAACTCTATCGATAAAATAAGAAAATACAATAATAGAATCAAAAACAGGAAAAAATCAAATCCGGGAATGCATTTTCAGGAACAATATATGAAAATGCTGGGAAATACCTCTTGAGAAAAATAAATTTTGACTTGCTTATTTAAAAAAACGGTATAAGTTAAGTATTTATCCTGATATCGGGGCATAGCTCAGCCTGGCTAGAGCGTCTGCTTTGGGAGCAGAAAGTCGCACGTTCGAATCGTGTTGCCCCGACCATTTTTTCATCCTCGAAAACAATTTTGTCCACTGCTATTTATCTTTATATTTCATGTTATGTTGTAAAAATGTTGTAATTATTTTTTTATCGGCCTTGATTTATTGCAAGTAGATAGATATAGTTTGTTTTAAATACACATTATATCAAGGGCGGATATGAGCGTCTTTTTACGCAAGACCAGCAGCGGGGTAACCAAAGAGTATCATTATCAGTTCATGCAGTCAGGAAAGCGCCATTTTGGGGTTTGCGAGGGGTGTACGACTGAAAAGGCGGCTAAAGATTATGAGGCGGAGCAAAAGCGCCATGTTAAAAACGCAGCGCGGGAAAAAAGCGTGGTCGCCATTTATGAAAACCGGCGCAAGGAGTTGACCGGCGGACAGGATATCAAGCTGGTGGACGCGATGGAGTTAATGCTACTGAAACCCCACAAGCGCGACCGTTCGCAAAAAGTGATTGATCAAAAACGGTCATTCTGGCGCGATTGGATGGCGTTCACGGCGGCGACCTATCCGGCGCTGGAAAACCTGCATGACGTATCCAGACAAGACGCCGAGGCTTATATCGCCCAT
>DHTZ01000025.1 GCA_002408885.1 Lentisphaeria bacterium UBA5247
TAACGCAGGAAATGGCTCCACGAAATGCACCAAGAGATTTGCACATAGGCAACAGGAATTTCCCGAAACAGACCAGGAGGAAGTAATTCAGGCTTTTTCGAGGTGGGGATGTTCTCGATTCCCGGATACAAGAATACCTCCGCCAGGATAAAGAATTTTTCCGACGGATAAAGTCATTTCCGAAAATACGGATTGATATTTTGTCAGCTATTTTTTGTGTATTGCAAGATTAATATACTCAAAATAGCTAAAAAGTCAAAATATTTTATACATGACGGTGCTTTTGTGGGAAATATTCCGTTTGATCTCCATTCGCGTGATATCCAGTAAACTCATAAAATCATCCCGAACGGGGCGATTGCGATTTATAGGCAGTTTTCAATTGATTCGTATTTCAAACTGTTACAAATTGTAACGAGTTCAGTCGGTTACTACCTGTAACCAACTGATTCTGAAAATTGGACTTGAGATAAAGCATCACTTCTGCTCTTTTTTTCTTGATAACCAAAAAATGAATGATATTATTATAAGCATGCCAACCCAATAAATGATGATTAAGCACGAATTGTATTCCTGAAAAAAGGAGAGTGGATGCAAAGGATATTTTTGTTTTTTGCGGCAGTTGCGATCCTGGCATTGACTGGATGTGTCACCGGGGAATCGACCGGCGCCATCCCGGCGGTCGCGGATTTCGATGCTGTTCGCTATATGGGAACATGGTACGAAATCGCCCGGCTGCCTCATTTGTTCGAGCGGAATTTGGATTTTGTCCGAGCGGAATATACGCTGACTGAAACTGGCATCATTGAAGTGCGTAATTCTGGAAGTCGCGACGGAAATGTGAAGTCAATCGAAGGGATCGCCAAGCTGGAAAGGCCGGGCGAACTGAGCGTCATGTTTTTCTGGCCGTTCCGCAGCGCCTACCGAATCATCTACCTGGAAGAGGATTACTCCGCCACCATCGTGACCGGGAGCACAAAAAATTATCTCTGGATTCTTGCCCGGACTCCGCAACTGCCGCCGGAGAAACTTCGGGAATATCTCGATCGGATCGCTAGTTGGGGATTTGATAGCGGTCAATTGGAATTCCCCCAACAGTGCCAGCCCGTCACGGTTTTGTAATTTTCCACTCCTCGATACAGCCGGGGACCGGCTCGAAGATCGGATGTACGGCGAGCTCCTTTTCACTCATCAGTCGGATGGCCGCCGCAGGATCGCGAAGGTTCAGTTTCTGCAATAGATGCTGTCTCTCATATTTGATCTGTCCCGTATGAACCGGAATCTTCATCGGTTTGAAATTCCAGTCGATTTTATCTCTGTCAAATGAATATCCCCGTTTCTCCGCCTCGAAATACACCTCCGACAGATAATAATTGATCGCGGCAAGCGGGTCGGCAGCTTCCCGGAAACGCAACAACTGCGGATGGTTCCGGTATCCCCGGGTTTTACCTTCCAGCACATGCTTCGCCAACAGCGCTTCTCGCCACAACGCAATCAGACCTTTGGCATCAAGATATTTCGGATGCAATGACCATAAACGCATGGAGGTGAAATCTTCTTTTGTTCTTTATTGTTTCAAGCATTGCAATCAGCTCATTAATGGGAAAAATTGGGCGAAGCATTTTTAACTGTTTCACGGAACAATCGGTTTAATTCCTGCAACGATGGGCGAATGTATTTTTTGTCTACGATGGATCGCTTTACCTCTTCGCGTTTATTTTTGCAGAAATAGTCATAAAGAATTTCCCTCAATTGCGTTTCCCGGCACTTGTTCCATCGTTGCCGCATTCAGGTTCCGCATATCGATTTCGTCCTGTTCCCGCAACTCATAGCCTGTATGGAACAGCTTCTGTGCCTTCGCGGAAATGCATGTAACAATGCGGTTGCCGAAAGGAGCTCTGCCAAAATAATCCGCTTCGAATTCATACCATCCGCCATCCGGAGCCGCCTGCCGGGCGCTGCCGTCTTCCGCGATGATCAGCGGATGGATGTCGATATAGCAGCCCATCTGCGGATGGTACAATTCGATGCGGCAGGGACGCCAGTCGGTGGTGATTTCATATCCCGCCTGTTGCAAGCGATCCAACAGCGTTTCGGTAAAGGCGGCATCGAAATCGATATCGACATCGCGATGTTCCCGGTTCTGTTTTCCGCAAAGAATATCGACACCCCATCCGCCATCGATCCAATACCTCATCTTCAGGCTGTCAAGCAGCTCGAGGATGGCAAGCAGATTTTCTTGTGTTACGGCTTCCTTCGGCATCGTTTTATTCTTCTTTCCAAGCTCATCTCATCTTATCACTTAACAAAATCCAGCCTTGCCTCATTCTTTTGAGTCATAAACAACTCCCAAATTCATCATGAGTAACTGTAGCACCCGGCAATGGAAAAGTCATCTCGAATTGCCTGAAAACGGAAAGAAAAATTTCATTTTTATCGCAATACGCTACTCCAAGATATAGAGAAAAAACCATTTTTGCCATCCAGGTGATAACTTTGTTTATAATCAGAGAGTTATATCTCTAAAAGGTAAGAGAGACTCGGCTTTCGTCCCGGAGGAGAACAGAGATTCAGAGAGGGTTTTGGCGGGATTTTCAGCCACAGCCGGAGACGCGGAGAAAACGGTGGTTTTGCAAAGCCTTTGTGTACAGGCGGTTTCCGGGCAAGAAAAAAGCCGTCGTAATGACGGCTGAATGTGTAATTGGTAGCGGGGGTAGGAATCGAACCTACGGCCTTCAGGTTATGAGCCTGGCGAGCTACCACTGCTCCACCCCGCAACATGATCATTCTTTTTAGATGATTTATTAATATAGTATTTATTACGGAATTTTCAAGCTTGATTTGTTCTTTTTTTCCTTTCTTTTTTATCGGGGCTTGATTTCGGCAGCCGCCGGCGGCGCATAGTATTGATATTCATCCGTATAGAACAGATAACCGTAGGAGGATATCCCTTGAGTTTGTCCCGGGTAGGTCGCGATCATGCTCAACGGAACGGTTTTTGTCGCATCTTTGGCCATTTCTCGCCAATATAGAATGACGTTGTTGCCAAGTGTTTCATAGGAGGAAATCCGGTTTTCTTTCATTAATTCTTTCAATTGGTCGTGGCGAACTTCAAAACCGGCCGGAATTCCAATCACCGCCAGCGGCATCGAAACATTTTCCTTCGCTTTTACCGTTACCGTCAAAACCGCCGCGGAACCTTCCAGGTAATGGGATTTATCCAATTCGGCTTTTAAAGTCAAGGCGCATTCCGGTGAGTTATTCGGGCGGGGTGTACTGTAGTGTACTTCCAGTGAAAACGGCATTTCGGAACCGTCGGTCATTTTCAGGGTGACGATGTGTTGTCCGGCGGTCAGGGCAGCCGCGAAATCCGGCAGTTCAATCGCTCCCTGGGTTGTATGGTCGAATTTGACCGGGTGTCCGAATGCTTTGCCGTCGATAACCAGTTGGACGGAGCCGGGAGCCTTGGGTTTGCTGCGGGCTTTGTCGTACGCATTGATGGCTTTCAGCGCCAGAATGGTTGACTGGGTTGAACCGAAACCGCCGGATTTACAGGTTTCGAACAGCCATTTCATGGAGTGTTCCACGGCCGCCGCGTATTTCTCACCAAGCCGCAGCCAGGCGATAATCGACAGCGAGGTCGTTTCAATATTCAGGGCGCTGCCGCCGGAATTAGTGATCGTTTTTTGACCGTCGGAAACCATGCCGTTTTTATCCATCTTCGCGACAAGCTTTTCACTTAATTGACCGGCAGCGGGCAAGTCCTTGCTCAGATACAGGATATTGGCGGCGAGGGCGACCAGATAGCTGTCGTCGGTTTTGAAGGCGCTTTCTTTGACGGCGGCGATTTCCTTGCTCAATGCGGCCGGATCGGTGCCGGATTCCAGTAGCGTCCAGACGATGTAGGCATCGGTCGTCGGCTGAGGCGCACGGCCGAAAGAATCAAGGGACCGTTCATTGCGCTTGAAAGAGCCTCGGCCATCGCGGCGTTCGAGCAGCCAGCTGCGGGTCCGTTCGATCATTTTCCAGTCGACATCCATGATGTTGCTCATCTCGGTGAACTGCATCAGGCCGTAGGCGGTCAGGGCTTCATGCCCGGGATCGCCGCCGAACCATTCGTATCCGAGATTTTTTGATTCGAAGCCGATCAGTTTCTTATAACCTTCTTCAAGCAATTCGGCGGACTTTTTGATTTTGTCGGGGGTAACTCCCTGATGACTCAGGAAATATTGCTGGGCCATCACCAACGGATAGCTGGTGGAGCTGGTTTGCTCAAAGCAGCCGTGAGGCTTGCGGATCAGGGCGTTCAGGGCCTCTTCCAGATTCGCGAGCGGACTGGGATAGACTTTGACCGAGGCTTTCAGTGAATTCGGTTCGACATCCTGCGGAATATCAAGCGTGATGCTGTAATCCTTGCCGGGGCCGATCAAGCCTCCTGCCATAATATTCATCGGGAAGCCGCGCGGATTGACGATTAACGTGCGCTCGATCTTGTCGGTGTACCCGGATGCCGACGCAGTAAAGGTCAGGCGGTAAATTCCGGGCCGGGGCGGCTGGAATTCGACTAACGCGCGGCCGCGTTCCCCGGCGGCGAGTTTGTACGTGCCGGACGGAATCGGATTGTTGAGTTCTGGCTCGCAACGGACCAGCAGGGTGGCGTCCAACGCCTCGGCGGTGGCGTTTACCAGCGCCACGGAAAGCTCGATCCGGTCCCCTGCAACGACGCTTACCGGCATTTTCGGCGCGATATAGAACGGTTCGACCGATTTGATTTCGGCTTCCGCCGCGCCGAGGGCGCCATTGTTGGCGAACGCATCCGCCGACACCCGGAACGTGGTTACGCTGTCGGAAAGATCGAATTCGACTTCCGCCGTGCCGTTGCGCGGATTGGTACGGATTCCGGCGTTCCAATACAGGGTTTCCCGGAAATCGGTCCGTTCGTTGGAGCGGCGGTCAGGCCGGTTTTTGTGGGCATATTCGCGAACAGTGACGCGGCGGACAGGGGCAATGAGTTCTTTTCTTCTTTTGTCAAGCTGTTCATTTGCTTGAAATTCGTTGACGTTGCCGTCATGGAAAAGGATATTGCCATAGTTCGCTTGATTACGGGCAAGGACTTGGGGCTGAGGTGTATTCGGGGGGACAGGAGCCGCTTTGGCGTCCATAAAGACCGCGGCCGCCGGAACCGCACGTTCTCTTAACAACAGCATTGCCGGTTCCATAAACGCCAGAGCCCGTTTCGCGGCGGATGCCCATTCCGTTTTTGCGGCAATTTCGTCATAATTCACCAAAATGAACCGCCGCCAACCTTGGGTGCCGAGCAATAGATCGACAGCCGTATCCGCCTGCGGGTTTTGTTGATCCAGATAGATTGCGGCGTCGGCGAGGTCGAGCGTTTCATTCTCCAGATAGACCATCACCGGCAGGGAAGGGGCCTGTTCACGGCGGTCGATCATCTGCAGAACGGCGTCGTCCACCACCTGAAGGCCGACCGTGGCTTCGACCGGAGAATCTTTTTCATCGGTGGTTTCGATCTTGAGTTTGACTTTACCGCCGGGGATAAAGGCTTCGCTTTGTGGAGTGATTTTGATTTTGACCGCAAATTTCGGAGCGCGGTAGACCAGTCGTTCGGCGACAGGAGTGCCTTGCCGGTCGAACACCGTCAGGATCAATACGCCTTCGGCGTCTTTAGGGTCGAGGGTGACACGGTTGGTTTTGCCGGATTCCAGCGGGGCGGAGGAGAGCTCGGCGGCACGCTTGAACAGTTTGACCGTCGCCGCGTTGGAGGCTTCGGAGGTCGCGATTTCCACGGTCAACGGATCGTCATAGCGATAGACAGTTTTCAGGGATTTCAGGACTGTTCCGGACGGTTTTACCTGCGGCAAAGGATATTCTCCGGCAATTCCTTCCGGCTCGGTCAGGATAAGGCGGTATTGAGCTCCGGCTTGCGGTTTGAAGGTGAATGCGCCGCGCCCTTCGTGCTGGGTTTTCAGCAAAGCGACTTCCTTGTCGCCGAAGAACACTTTGCCGGCGACATCAGCGGGTTTGCCGTCGGCGCGGCGGGCCTGGAAATAGACGCGGTTTTCAAGTCCGCCGATCAGGTCGCCGCCCTCCGGGTAAAAATCGATGGTGAAATTATTCAGGAGGATCGGAATGGTTTTTCCGGCATTTTCCACCACTCCGCCGTCGGCGACGGAGAACACCAGAGAACCATCGGCGCCTGCCAGTTTCTCCGGCAGTTTGAATGTCACGCTGCAGAGGCCGTCTTTATCGACGGTCAGGTCGGACGCCTGAAAGAATTCATTGCCGTCAACCGTGGCGCTGACGTTGACCTTCGCCCCCTCCGGGATACCGCCTTCGGCGCGGGTCACCTGCAAGGTGGCGGTGACTTCTTCGCCCGGCGAATAACCCTTGCGGAAAAATTCAATCTGACTGCGCAGTCGCGGCGGCGTATAGCTGCGGACTTCGAATTTGCGTTCGGCAGGGGCTGAGCCGTTGATCCGGGTTGTCGCCGTATATACGCCGCCGGGCGTGCCGGACGGAATCGTCCATAAAATCCCGGCGGTCGAATCCTGCAGGGGCGAATTCCGTTCGAAAACTTTGTCGCCGCGCGGCCCGGTCACGGTAAACTGCGCCGAGCCGTGTTCGCGTACCGGCAGGTTGCTGTCCGCCTGAAGCGCCACGGCGCGCAGGCAGACGTTTTCGCCGCCCCGGTAGATGGGTTTATCGGTGGACAGATACGCGAGGATGCGCTTTTCGCCGCCGAGCTTCTCCGGGGTGACGATATTGGCGCCCAGCAGTACCAGTGCCAGCGAGGCGCCAAACAGTGATGTGATAACTTTCATGAACAATTCCCTCCATGCCTGAACGGTTTGATTTGTTTTTCATGCCAATGCTTCGTTACTATAAACTATAGCCGGGCAAAGTCAAAAGTTGTCAAAACAATGAAAAAGAATTGTCAAAAGATTGTCAAACTTATACCAAATTGCAATCCCAACGGCGTTTTCGAACCTTCAAATTGCAAACCGGTATTACTTCTTCAGCAACAATTCGACCAATTCAGTGCCGCGCATGAAGCCGAGGCTGCCGCCGGGCGCCAGCGTTTCCGAATAACTTTGAACCGCGTCCGGTTTAATTCCGGGACCGCAAACCGACACCGGAACCGGCGTCGTGGTGTGCTTGCGCAGTTTGATCGGCACCGGATGGTCCGGCAGGATCGCGAAACGGATATCGCGGCCTTTCAACGCTTCCATGACGGGGGTCATCACCCGGGCGTCGAAGTCTTCAATGGCTTGCAGTTTGAGTTTCAAATCCCCCATGTGGGAGCACTCGTCGATCGCCTCCACGTGCAGATAGACCAGGTCATGGCGTTCGATCGCTTCCAGCGCGGCGGCGACTTTGCCTTCGTAATTGGTGTCGATGAAACCGGTGGCGCCGGGCACTTCGATCACTTCCATGCCCGTGCATTTGCCGATTCCCTTGACCACGTCCACCGCGCTGATGATCGCGCCGGTACAGCCCGGATACAGCTTGTCGAATGCCGTGATTTCGGGCCGGTGGCCGGGGCTCCACGGCCAGATATCGGTGGCTTCGGATTTTACCGGGGCGGAGGCCAGAAATTCATGCACCGCCGCCGACAGCTCGTTCAGGAAGCGAATCGTATGTTCCGCTTCGGGGCTGAGCGCGGTCAAGCCGAGTTCGCTGACCGGAATTCCCTGCGAGGAGTCCGGCTTATGGTAATCGACCCGGTCCGAGAATTCCTCCCCGTGCAGTACCAGCAGGTTCCGATAGCTGACGCCGGGATAGAAGCTTACCTTGTCATTGCCGAATTTCTGTTGCAGCATTTCCATGATCCGGGTGGAGACTGTATTGTCGATATGCCCCGCGGAATAATCCATCAGGACGCCGTCCGGGGAAACCGTTACCAGATTACAGCGCCACGCAATGTCATTTTTTTTCAGTTCAATGCCTTGGCTGACCGCTTCGATCGGGCCGCGCCCCGGGTAATTCAACTCGGGACGGAAGCCCAGAACCGACATGTTGGCCACGTCGGAAGAGGTCGGCAGACCGTCCGGCAGCGTCAGGAATGTTCCGGATGCTCCGGCGGCGGCGACCGCATCCATTGCCGGCGTATGCGCCGCTTCCACCGGGGTTTTGCCATTCAGTTCGCTCAACGGCTCGTCGGCCATGCCGTCCGCCAGAAAGATGATTGCCTTTGACATAAAAATCCTTATATAAAAATCCTTGATTTACTTTACCTGATTAAAATACATCCCGAATGCCGATTTGACAAATCGCCGCGCGGCATTTGGCAAAGATATTTGCCGTTAATGTTCGATGGAAGAACCGGAGAAAGGAATTTGATTTTTCCGGAAAACCCGATATATTACCATATCCCTTGTCGGAGGCGTAAGCCGATCACCTCCGACAAGGGCGGTTTATGAAACTCAACGCCGGTCAGGCACGTTTCTGCGTGCCGCTTCAATTTATTCGGAAAAATTCCGTAAGTTGATTTGGTAATACCAATCAGGCCGGTTATATTAAGTTTCATTCAATTATCCGAAGGAGCGTTGACCGATGAGATTTATCGATGAAAGCATTCTGAACCCGTTGTCCGCCAAAGCCGCGGAAGCCCCGCGCAAACGAACTCATTTCAACCTGCACGAAACTCTGGAAGACCCGTTTCACCGGCTGTTTATCGCCGCCGAACCGGGAACTTATATCCGTCCGCACCGGCATTTCAGCCCGCCCAAATGGGAACTTTTTTCCATTATCCGCGGCAGTATGATTCTCTTTGAATTCGACGAAAACGGCAAGATTCTCCAACGACAGATACTGAAAGCCGGTTCCACGCCATGCGTCGTGGAGAGTCGCCCGGAGAACTGGCACGGCTTCGTCGTTCTTGAGCCCGGCACTGTCGGCATGGAAGTGAAACCCGGCCCTTACCAGCAGCCCGCTCCCGGCGACGTCGCCGCCTGGGCTCCCGCCGAAGGCGAACCCGGCACCGCGGAATTGTTGAACTGGCTCTCTACCGCCCGGGTGGGCGAACAATGGAGGAAATGAACGATGTCTGAACGCCGCAAAGCTCCGCCGCTGCATGTTAAAGTCATTCAGTCCCTTCAGGAACTGATCGAAAACGGAGCGTACAAGCCGGGCAGCCGTCTGCCTTCGGAACGCGCCCTGTCGGAACGGTTGAAAGTCTGCCGCAATTCGGTCCGGGAAGCGATCCGGGCGCTGGAAGTCATCGGCGTGCTGGAAAGCCATCACGGCGAAGGAAATATCATCCGCTGCCTGCCGTCGGACGCCATCATTCTCCCCGCCGGTATCGGTATTTCCCGCGAAAATATCATTGAAATCCTGGAGGCCCGCCGCGCCATTGAGAGCGAAGCCGTCAAGCTCGCCTGTCTTCGGATCAGTCAGGAACAGGGCGAAATCCTGCGCTGTTACGTGGAGGAAATGAAGATCGCCAACTGCAATGCCGGCGGCATGGCAATCGATGCCGGTTTTCACCGCAAAATGACTGAATTTTCCGGCAATAAACTGCTTCTCTCCTACCTGAATTCCCTGATGCGGAGCATGGACGATGTCCGACAGGCGGAACAGCGGGATGTTTTCAGCACCTGGAAGCATTTCAGCGCCCTGATCGACATTCATTCCTGCATTTGCGAATCGATCATCAAGAACCTGCCGGAAAAAGCAGTCGTCGGCATCAATGAATATTTCGCAATGGTGTTCCGGGCCTGGAGTGAAAACGAAGTCGGTTAAAATACGCAGATCACCGCGATGTTGTCTTCGGCTCCGGCCCGCAGGGTGTCCCGGATGATTTGTTCGATGGCGGCTTTGGGGGAAGTGGCGGACTTCAGGATATCGCTCAACTGAGAATCACTCAAGTGACGGGTCACGCCGTCCGAGCAGAGGATGAAGCGCAGGCCGGGGCGGTACTCGAAACGGTTTATATCCAACTTCAGCTTCAATGAAGGACCGATCGAGGAAAGAATCACGTGTGAATAGGGGTGGCTGCCCATCTCCTCCTGCGTGATGATGTTTTTTTTCACCAATTCCATCACCAGACTGTGATCGCGGGTCCATCGCTCCATGAGGTTCTCGCTCCAGGCATACATCCGGCTGTCGCCGGCATGAAAGACGATCACTTGGTCCGGCATGAAAACGGCGGCCACAATGGTGGTCCCCATCGGTTTACCGGGGGTTTTGAGCTGGTTCTGGCGGAATAGTTCCTGATTGCAGCCGTCGACCGCTTTTCTCAGAAATTCCTGGATGACGGCGGGGTCGGATTCATTGCCGATGTTGCTCTTGCGCCAAGCCTGGATCATGTAGCTGCAACAGAACATACTGGCGAATTGTCCGTCGCGATGGCCTCCGATGCCGTCGGCGACGACCGCAAGGTGATTGACTTCTTCCGGATAATCAATATAACAGAAATTATCTTCGTTGACTTCGCGGCATAAGCCGCGGTGGGTTCCACCGGCGAAAGTCAACTTTCCGGGAGTCAAATCTTGCATATATGCCATCTTTCAAATTTGTTCAGTCCGAGGACATCAAAAACCGTGTAATAAGCATAAAACATAGCATGATATCCGGTAATATCAATTGAAAATATTAAAAAACCTTTGAAGTCCCGCATAAAAATATGGATCTTCGGTAAAAACAGGGCGAGATGCTGAACCGGCGCCCGGATCTGCGCCGCCTGTCATCAAGACAGCCGCGGAACACCGAATACAGGTTTGAAAAGCTTTTGTTTGTTACGGTTGAAAATATTGTTAAAAATTATATAAGGCATGAAAATATTCATTTGACATTTTTATTTCAACGGATATTTTTATTAGTAATCAGTTCCGGGGAATAACTGCCTTCATGTCGGAGACATCCCGGAATTAAAAAAGGATTGAACTGTGGGTGTGAAAATGGCTAAAAATGAAAAAGCCTCGAAACCTGTAGCCAGTGCCGCCAAAGATTCCAAGAGCAGCAAGGATGTCAAATCCGCCGCGGCTCCGGCCTCCAAAGCTTCTGACAAGAAAAAGAAAAAATAACCGTTTTCTTGACAGAATCGCCCTTTGGGTATGACCGTCGCCCCGCAATGCCGACAGGTGTTGCGGGGCGATTTTTTTTGTTTAACGCATTGTTCCGGTTATTTTTTGAGCTGGCCGCGGATGTCGAATCCTTCGTCGGTCCGCGTGTCGATGTTTTTCCGGTCATTGCTCGCCAGCAGTTTGCGCAATTCCTGGATATCCGCCTGCGGAAGCGACGGCGGCATTGCGCCCGCCGCGTATTTCAGCAGGTTATGGCGCAGGTGGCGGACCTCCGGCGTTTCAGCGGAGAGGTTGAGCGTACAGACCAGCAACCGGCCCCGGCCTGCTTGCAGTTCGAACAGAGACGATTGCTTGAGAATCCGTTTGAACGAACTGGCGATTTCGACGATCGGCGCGTAGGGGATATCCAGATCGTTGAATACCACGGAACGGCCTTCACTAAGCAATTCAAAGAACTGCCAGTCGCACCAGCCGTCATGCGGGAAATCGCCGAGGGCGGGATGACGTTCGATCACCGTCGCCAGGTTGCCGTTGCTGCGCCCGGCGCAGGAAATTTGGAACGTGGTCGGGGCGGTCGGGAACGGGCCGGCGCCAAGCAGAACGACGGACGCGCCATTGTTCAGGCGGTCAAGAGTGGCGGAATCCAGTTCCCGGCATACCGTGACGTTCGGCGGGACGGCTTCCGTTGTCGCCGGGAAGCTCCATACCGTCCAGCTGTTGGCAAGGGTTCCGAGTTTGACTTCGACCGTATAACTGCGCGCGCCTCCTGCCGTCGGCAGTTTCACTTGCCAGGAGGCCAGTTTCACCGGTTCGCCCGGCGTAATGGAGGCGACCGCGAAATCCTGCGTGGCGATCACTTCGCCGGAGGCGGCATCCGTAATTTGCGCATTCAGGGTTTTGCCGTCGATGCGTTTCGGTTCAAAGCAGGAAATGAAAAAATCGATATTCAAATTGTCGCCGTGGTTCAGCGTCCGCTGCTGGGCGAGGCTCGAGAGCAGAACGTTTGGGCCGTTGTAACGGAGCACTTCGGCCGGAGTTTCGCTTTTCAGCTCGTAGAATTCATTCATGATGCCGCAGGGGTACCCGTGGCGGTGCCACTGGTAGTCGATGCCGCCGAGCAGGTCGTAACCGGCCAGATGTCCGCTCAAACGGGTATTTTCCACGCAGTGCTTGCGCAGAATCCGTTGCCAATGGCAGGAGTTGCGATAAAACAGGCTGGCTTTTTCCAACATTCCGGCCTGTTCCAGCACTTCGATCACCGGATCGAACAGGCGGTAGCCGATCCGGGTTCCCGTGTAACGCTCGCGCAGCGACAGGTCCAGATAGGTTCCGTGAATGGTGATTTCGTGCGAAAGACACGGACTCTGGTAGATCGCCTGACGCTTCCGCATTTCCTCCAGCGGGCAATACGCGGAGTTGTAGCTCAGGTAGCCCCAGTCGTAATGACCGAACACATCTACGAACGATTCCAATTCCGTCAGTCTTTCGGGATTGTGCTGGAATGGAGTCATTTTCTGAACCGCGCCGAAATCTGCCGGGTTCCAGCAGTATTCGACCCCGCGCAGCGCTTCCTGCGGACTGAACAGGCCATCCGGGGCCTGTTCCCGCAAAATATTCCGGCAATGTTTCAGATAGGCGATCTTTTTTTCGTCAAGCAACTCTTCGTTGCCGCCGCAGTAGATGACGACGCTGGGGTGGCGGCGGCAGACACGCAGGATATCGCGCCATTCGCCTTCCTCGAAGCCGAGTGGAGGCTCGATCTGAATCAGCATTCCGGCGCGGTCGCAGGCGTCGAGGTAGGCTTCGAACGGCACCCAGGTATGAAACCGCAGCCAGTTGAAGCCGATCTCCTTGAATTTGGCGACGATCCGGTCGTAATAGGCTTGTTCCAGCGGCGGCGTGCAGGTTTCGGCGAAATAGGCGTGTTCCGTATTGCCGCGCAGGAAGACGGGGCGGCCGTTCAGTTCCAGATTTTTGCCGTTTGCCGTCAGCCGGCGCAGGCCGAAATTTTGTTCGTGACAGTCGAGCAGTTTGCCGTTGCGCCGGAGTTCCACGCGAACCCGGTACAATTTCGGGTTTGTATCCGACCACGGGGTCAAGCCGCGGGTGTCGATATCCCCGCCAATTAGTTTTTGCCCGTTGGATGCAAACTCTTTGGTCATGACGGCTTGGGAACCGTCCAGCAGGAGGCACCGCACTTCGCAACCGGAAATATCCCCCCCTTCCAGCTCGATTTGCCACCGGATGTGCTTTAAATCTTCCGTCGGGCAGAGATAACAGTCTTTGACGCGTGCCGTGGAGTAAAACGTCAGGCTGATATTTCCGAAAATCCCGCCGCTGAACCCTTTGAAGCCGCGGATGACGCAGCCGAGCCGGTCGCGCCGGAGGTTGTTGACGGCGATGACCAGGTCATTGGCGCCGGGGCGGAATTTCGCCGCGGGCAGGACGGCTTCGTGAGCCGTGGAGTGCCCCGTCAGGACGGCCGTCGATTCGCCGTTCAGAAAAATCTGGGCGTCCAGGGATACGCGGCCGATCTTGAGTATGGCGAAGCCGTTGGCGTCAAAACCGTCCGGGGCGGTCACTTCCCGGCGGTACCAGACGGTACCGGTGATGAACGGCAGCGAGGAGTCCGGCATCAGTTCTCCTGCCGTGGCGAAATCGATAGGGTCGTATGCCTCGTTGGTTTTCAGCACGGAACGGATGTTTTCGACGGCGAAGGCGCCCGGGGCGTCATCCCAGCATCCCGGAGCGTTCAGCGTGCCGGAATAATCATTTTCAGTAGGAAAGGCGGATTGTGCCGGAGCGGTCGGGGTATAAGCGATCCGCCAGGGGCCGTTCAAACCGAGAATTGAAACAGTCATGATAAAATTAAATCCTTAATGATTGAGCCAATTTCAAAAGTATTG
>DHTZ01000076.1 GCA_002408885.1 Lentisphaeria bacterium UBA5247
ATCGCGATCACGACCAGGAGTTCAATCAAGGTGAAATTACGGATTAATCGATGTTTCATTTTTTTCCTCCGTTTCCGACGGTTGTATTTCCAATATGCAGAGTTGACGGGACAAACACCACATCGCCCATGACCGGGCGGCCGATGTGCTCGACCAGCCAGGTCAGGCACCGGTGTGCGCAGGCGCGGCGCGGCAGGACGATCCGGGTAATGTCGTCGCACCCCTCGATTTCATCGTAGCCGACGATCATGGCCTGTTCCGGAATCCGGATGCCGTCGCGCCGCATACAGGACGCCAGGATGACGCCTTCGTTGCTGCCGGTACAGACATAGCCGTCCAGCAGGCGTCGCATTTTCAACAGTTCATCGATCTGGCTGACCGCGCTGAAGAACTGGCTTTCGCCTTTCAGTTCCCAGAAAAAATCCGGTTCGACCGGCAAACCGGCGTCGCGCATGGCGTTGATATAACCGAGCAGTTTTTTCGGGATATTGGGGCCGCTCGGGAACAGATTGCGGACGACCAGCCCGATCTTTTTGCAATTGTTCTCGATCAGGTGGCGGGTCGCCCTGTAGATCGTATCGGCGGAATCGTTGGTTGCAACGTTGAACGGCATGAAGCTGCTGTTGAAATAGGTAATCACCGGTACCCGGCAGGAGAACAGCAGGTCCGCAATTTTCTTCCACGAGGCAAACTGCACGACGATGCCGTCGCAACCCGGCAGTTTCCGTTCAAACTGTTCGCGGGCGGCGGAAGCATTGTCCGTCCCGATTTCGATGAAATCAAGCTGGATGCCGAGTTCCGCCTGTTTTTCCTTCAGTGCATCGAAAAATTCGTTGCGGTAAAACGAATGCGAGCGCTCGTTGTCGTCCGCCTTTTCCGACAGCACCAGAAAATGAACCTGCGACAAATCCGGGCAAAGAACCATCGCCCCGACCCCTTGCCGGATCTCTGCGAACCCCGCTTCCGCAAGCTCATGGTAAATCCGGTTGACGGTCTGGTAATGCACCCCGCAGAGCCGGGACAGCGTCCGGGCCCCGGGCAAACGGGCGCCGGGCGGCAATTCACCACTCAGGATCATGCGCCGCAGGCGTTCCCGCAATTCGGGGGCGGTGTTTGCATCTTCAAATAGTTTCATATCGTCCTGTTTTCAAATGCTTTTCATACTGATTATAAAGGTTGAACAGAGTTTTTGCAATATTGGGGAATTGAAATTCAATGGTTTTCTTCGCGTTTTCCATGAAAACTGATAGTATTGAAAAGAAAATGATATATCACCGCGTTCCTTCAGCCGGGATTGGCGGGGAATCGGGGAAAGGATGACCCGGCAAGACTTCCGCTGTCCATGCCGCATGACCTCCGTTTGTATCTTTTTGTATTTTTTAATGACGGGGGTATTGACTTTTTTCTGTGTCCGATGTATTATATTGTTGTGGTTACAAAAAGATACAAGGAGCTTTCAGAATGACTCTCGCGACTCAGCCGACCAAGCGCCAGCTGGTCATTGACGAAATCGTTAAAAATATCCGCAAAGGGATTCTCGAACCCGGAGAACGCCTGTTGACCGTCCGGGAAATGTCCGCCCGTTTCAATGTCAGCTTGTCGGTCATCCAGAACGCGATGCGGGAACTGACGAACAACGGGTTCGTCGAGTGCCGCGGCGCCAGCGGATTCTATGTCTGCGAAAACAGCAGTACCGCCGCGCGGGAGAAAAATACGCCGAAGCCGACGGCCGGCCCGGATGGGCGGATTTATCTGTCGGTACAGCACCATTCGGACATGATGTGGCGTTATACCTATGAGAAATATGAAAAGATCCGCGAGGAACAGTTGGATCACCTCCTGGCGCTGTCCGGGAGATACCCCCGGCTGGTGTTTTGTTTCGAACAGGCCGAGATCGCCCGGCGCTATCTGGCCGCCCGCCCGGAAATGGCCGGCAAAGTCAAGGAGCTGGTCGCTCAGAGACGGCTTGAGCTGTTCGGGGGCGTCTGCATCCCGGACCTCAATATGATCAACGGAGAGTCCATCGTCCGCAATCTGCTGCTCGGGCGTCGCTATTATGCGGAAACATTCGGCAAAGAACCGGTGATTTCGTGCATGAGCGACGCATTCGGGATGTGCGCCCAGCTTCCGCAGATCTTGGTGAAAAGCGGATTCCGGTATCTGCGCCCCGGACGGATGCCGAACCGGTCGGAGGGGATTTCCGGGCACGAGCCGTTCCTGTGGAGAGGCGCGGACGATACCGTGATCCCGGTCATGCCCCCCTCCGCGGAAATCACGCACCTGGGGCATGAAGTCTGCCTGCCGGTCATTTATTCGCACACGAATCAATTGGCGCGGAACGTTGCGATGCTGAAGTATTTCGAGGGCGACATTCAGGCGGTTTATCTGACCGAGGAGGGATTGGTCGAGGAGGATTTGTTCTGGATCATCGAGTCGGTCAACCGGGAGAAAGGGCGGAAGATCGAGTTCGGCCGGGCGGAGGACTATTGCGACGCGGTCATGAAAAACGAACTGCCGACGCACTACGGCGAATTCAATCCCGTTTTCACCGGGTGCTATACTACCCGGATTTCCGTGAAACAGGCCGTCCGCCGGGCGGAAGAAAGTCTGTTCAAAGCGGAATTTCTTCATGCTCTAGCCGGGACCGGCGGACGGAATTTTGATCCCGAGTGGCATGAATTGTGCCTGGCGCAGTTTCATGACGCCATCTGCGGCTGCCACCACGACGCGCCCAATGTCCAGATGATGCGGAAACTCGACGGAATCCTGCGCGCAACGCAGGCGGAACTGCCGCGTTTCACCGGAAAGGGATTCAGCGTCTGTACCTTCAACAATATCGCCGGGCCGCAATGGGTCGAGAGTTCGGAAGCCCCGGAAGGCGTCGAAGCCCAATCGGACGGCGACCGGATTCATTTCATCGCCGGGCTGCCGCGCTGCGGCGTCGGGAATTTCAGGAAAGGCAAGGCGAAACCGTCGGCCGGAATCCCTTGCGGACCGGTGTTCAGCACGGACTGTTTCAAGGTCGATTTCTCGCAGGCGGACCCGGTCATATCCAATTTGCAGGGCAAAAATGTGTTTCCCGCCAGCGGATTCGGAGAGCTCCTCATCCGTCATGACTTCGGCTCCATGTGGCGCGAAAAGCACTCGGGCCACCCGCGCGGACGCGAATATCAGACCGAAAAGGTGGTGGAATCGCTCGAAGGCCCCGTGTTTTTCAAGGTCGTCACCGAGGGCGAAGTGCTGCCGGGGGCGATTAAATGCGGAAATCACGGGAATCACTGGGCGGGTTTCGGATCGCTCCGTTTCCGCAAGGAATATTTTTTCCCGAAGCACCTGGATTATTTCACGATGAAAGTGAAGCTGGACTGGCAGGGCAACAATACCAAGGTCCTCATCCGTTTCCCGCTGAACATCAAGGTGTCCGAGGCGATCGGCACGTATGAAACACCGTTCGGCGCGACGGTCCGGAAACCGTATTTCGAGGTTCCGTCCGAGTATGCCTCCACCGTCCAGTCCCTGTCCGCCAATGCGGATTATGAAAAAGCCTGCGGCGACTGGCCCGCGCTGAACTGGGTGAATTATTCGGATATGAAATACGGACTGACGGTGGCGAACACCGGCACGCCGGGGCATCAGCTCAATGCCGGCAGCATCACCGTCAGCCTGATCCGCAGCGGCACGGAAGTCGCCGACGGAGGCATGACGCCGCAGGAGGGGGCTTTTGACAACGGCGCGCATGAATTTGAGTTTGCGTTCAGGCCTCACCCGCCGTCCCGGATGGGCAAGGCCTGCGAGCTCGGGCAGATCCTGAACCGCAAACCGGTGGTGATTCCGGGTTTGGCCCCCGAGGGTGAATTTCTGAACTGGGACGCCGACAATATCGCGTTGTCGGCGGTCTGCGGGGTCCCCGGCGGAATCCTGATTCGGCTGTATGAAACGCTCGGGCGCGAAACCGAAACCGCTCTTGGCGGACGGCTTGTTGACGGCGGACTGCGCGAAGCCGCGCTTGACGGAACGGGAGGGGATGAGATTTCCGCTGCCGGTCTCAAATTCAAGCCTTTTGAAATAAGGACTTTTCTGGCAACCACGCAACCCCGTTAACATCAGGAGACACATCACCGGTAAAACGGTTTCGAATCGCGGCGTTATTCAATTTATGAACTGTACAATACTTGGAGGAAGTACCCATGCGAAACGGTAAGGAAATCCGGAAATACATCGGAAACGGCCCATGCGCCGGTCATTTCCGGGAACGAGTCAAATCGGCGGGAGGCGGAGTGTTGAACCCCCGCGGTTTTACACTGATCGAGCTTCTGGTCGTGATCGCGATCATCGCGATTCTGGCGGCGATGCTGCTGCCGGCGCTGAATCAGGCGAGGGCACGGGGGCGGGCGGCAAAATGCGTCGCCAATCTGAAGCAAATCGGGGTGGCGGTGATGAATTACTCCAGCGATTACGATGATTATCTGATGCTGGCGGGGGTTCCCGACCCGAACAATCCGGCGGCGGTTTATCCGTGGGTGCAACTGTTGTTCGAGCTTTCGTATGTACCGGGGAAATACCATCTGAACTTTAACTCCACCCTGGGGCCAAACAACAGTCACGGGGGAATCTTCCGTTGCAACGAACATATCGATCAGCAGGCAAGTTATGCGATCAATACCGGAATTACCGCCGGTCCGCCTTCTCATTTCTACCAGTATCTGCCGTCCGGCGGAAACTACGTCTGTTATTACTATAAGGCGGGGCAGATCAAGCGTCCCTCCGTCTGCCTGTACGTCACGGATAGTGAACGGGCGCTGGGGCTGCTCTCCAATCCCACGTTCTGGAGCAATCGCAAAGATTTTCGCGACAACCAGAACGCCGTTCCCGCTTTTCGCCACAGCCAGGCGGCCAATATGCTGATGGTGGACGGACATGTCGGGCAATTCCGCCGCGCCGACATTCCGCCGCTGGTGGATATCCGGACCAATGATTACTTTTATATTGCCCGCGGCGATTGAAGCGCGGAAACAACACCATAAACGAGGATTATGAAATGAAAAAATTATGCATGTTCCTGATATCGTGCGCCTGGCTTGCCGCTTATGGCGCGGAACTGCCGTCCGGGGTCTACCCGCTGAGCTCGTTCGGCCCGGTGAAAAGCGGGAACGAGGCCCGGAGCACTATGCAGAAAGCCGTCGCGGAACTGAAAACCGGCGGCGTTATCCTGTTGGGCGAGGATGTCGCGGCGGATTACCGTCCCTCGAGCTTTATGCAGGAACGGCTCGGCGCGCCCGGCGTCACAGTCATCGATTCCCGGCAGGGCAAAATAGCGTTTACCCTGCCGTCGCTCGGCATGCGCATCCCGGAAAGCCCCAGCGGTTATTCCGCTTTCCTGCTGGACCGTTTCATCAATCAGGAGTCGGTGAATGTGAACGGCTTGAACGCGACCATGCGGATCAGCGACCGGGTGCTCCGGGGGACCGGGTCGTATTTCCAGCCGGTCAAGCGATACGAGAAAACCGACGATCCGGAAACCGTGAAAATCTACGTGCCGACCGTCAAAGGGCTTTATCCCGGACTGGAATTGTTTGTGCAAATGGGGCAGGAGGCGGTTTCGTATGGCGAAAAAAGTTTCAGCTCCAGCATTCAGGCGAAGGTTGAGAAACTGGGCTTTGACGACGCCTCCAGGGAATATTACGTCATCATGAGAAAGGACAACCCGCGCCTGGCCTGGGCGAAGGTGTTGAGTCTGATCAACAAAAGCAGCACCTGCAGCCTCTATATTCAGGAAATCACGCATGCCGACCAGGAAAATGCCGGGACCGTGACGATCGACAAATACGCCTACGGGCAGGGGGATAATTTCGGCGTGGGCATGACTTATCTGTACATGGGCAACGTGATGTCCACCGGCGGGGACGAGAACGGCAATGCGTTTACCGCCAATGTCTGGCATTTTCTCAACTCCTTTCAGGGCAAGGTGGAAAAATACGACGAACAGGCCAATGAACTGTATTTTGACGCCGACGCCCGGAATTCCAATACGCTCGGCACCTCCCGCCCGATCATCAACCTGAACCCGGCCAAATGGCTGACGGAGGGGAAACTCGTCATTGAATCCCGTTTCTTTGAGGATGGCAGCGTCGATCCCAAAGGTTATGTCCGCGGGGTCGGCACCGCCTGGACGCCGCAGGTTGTGGGGCGCTATCTCGCCGTTGACACGCCCGAGGAATACGCGGGCAACCCGCCGCGCGGTTTCTGGAAAAGCTCCCTGAAAGGCCGCAAAATCCGGCGCTGGTGGTACATCAGCGGTTACGAAAAAGTGAACGGCGAAGACCGCCTGTGGGTGGAGCGGGTCCGCCATCTGGTTTACGACCGTGCCGTGCCGACGTTGATCAATGAACAGAACTACCGCCGGGAGCTCCCGTATATCATTGCGCCGGGGGCGATGGCGGCGGACGTCAGCCGGGGCGTTCCCGAGACGAACAAGCATCATTACAAGGAAGATTCCATCAAGCCGGGGCCGTCCCGGATCATCGTGCTGGCGCCGTCCGCCGACCGGGGGAATGCGTTTGCGCCCGGCGATCCGATCGAACAGGCGGTCGGTTCCGATCCGTCCCATCCCAACGGCTACCGGGTCCGCCACCGCGAGGCCATGCCGTCGAACAACGGCAAGAGCTGCAGTTTCTCCGCCGTCAACAACGGCGCCTATCCGGTCCGGGCGGCGCTGGGCGTGTACGGCAAACACGATGAAATGCAGATTCCGCATCACAGCAAGTTCTTTAACATCATCGACGTGGGCGCGACCGCCGACTACGGAATACGCTTCCGGAATACGATCCGGCACGCGGCGCTTTACCTCGAACGCCCGGAACACCGGATCGTCTGGAAAACCCCGAAGGGCGAAGTGGCGCTGTCCGCGGAAAACGGCGCGCTGAAGCTCAACGGCGCCGCGCTGACCGGGGTGAAAAGTCTGGGCGCGGGAAACATCGGCGGGCACAACCTGCGCGGGATCAACGTACCGGTTCCCGCCGGGCAGAAACGCCTGACGGTGAAGTTCGCGGTGGCGGAGCCGGACGCCGAATACGCGCTGACGGTACAGCCGAACTGGCTTTGCCGCTGGGCGGTGACGGAAAAAACCGCGCAGGGCTTTACCGTGGAAGTCGATGAGAACAATACAACCAAAGGCGCCGTTGACTGGCAGTTAATCAGGTGAAGAAGATGAAACATGCAGTTTTGACCATTTCGGGAGGGCGCAAATACGATGTTTTTGCCGCGGGGGCGTTGCGCCTCCGCAGGTTCA
Source organism: Lentisphaeria bacterium UBA5247 (assembly GCA_002408885.1). Taxonomy (GTDB): domain Bacteria; phylum Verrucomicrobiota; class Lentisphaeria; order Victivallales; family Victivallaceae; genus UBA5239. The sequence goes on from DHTZ01000076.1 coordinate 7,289, forward strand.
CACTCATAGAGCTCCTTATTGTGATCGCGATCATCGCGATTCTGGCGGCGATGCTGCTGCCGGCCTTGAATAAGGCAAGAGAGCGGGGGATGAGCAGTCACTGTCTTTCCAATTTGAAGCAGATCGGAATTGCGTACAGTTCTTATCTGGATGATAATGGCGGGATTTGCCCCGGTCCGTATGTGGAACCCAAAGGAGTGGAAGGGTTCTGGACGGTCGCGGCGGCGTATTATCTGAATATGATACCGGGTTTCGATGCATCCCTCTACACCAATAATGTCAGAACCGCCCCCAGGCTTCTTCGGTGCCCGGCGGACCGTACCGTATATACGAATGGTCAGCAATATACAAACTACGGCATGAATGGACTGTACCGGGTTTCAAACCCCAGTCAATATGGATTGGATAAAAGAGTTGTGGATAAAGTACGCAGTCCAAGCACCCTGATGTTTTTTGGCGACAGCTTGAACAATCTATATGCGGCGGATTCGACCTCCTTTCGTATCGCGGGCGGGGTCTATCCCGGAATTGACACGATGGTGACGCTGGAAAAAACCTTGCGCCATGTCAACAGGGCAGCCAATTATCTCTTTGTCGACCTGCATGCCGAAACAAAAGATAATCACTGGCTGTTGAATGAATTGAATAAACAGTTGACCACGGAGCGTTCTGAATTCTGGGATACCCGGCAGAAGATTCATTAATCCATAAACATTGGTGGCATATGTCCGCAGCACAAAAAATCATTTATTATGTTCTGGCTGTTTTTTTCTGCCTGCCCGGCTTGAAGGGGGGAGAAGGCTTGAACGGTTCATCGCAGATCATCCTGATCGATAAAGGGAAATCGGCTTATTCCATCGTGGTAAGCGAAAATGCCGCTCCCGCGGAACAATTTGCCGCGGAAGAACTCGGCGAATATCTGGAAAAAATAACGTCGGTCAAGCTTCCTGTCGAAAAGGAAAAAAACTCAACCGGCCGCCACGCTATCTATGTAGGGCAAACGGATTTCGCCCGGCGAAACCAGATTCCTTTTGCCGAGCTGGGCGAGGAGGAGTGGATCATCAGGACAATCGGGCAGAATGTGATTCTTAGCGGCGGCAAGCCCAGAGGGACGATTTATGCCGTCTATGAATTCCTGGAGCGTTATCTGGGATGCCGCTGGTTTGATCTGTTCATGGAAAAAGTACCGTCGTCGGACACCGTCGCCATACCGCCCGTCAATGTCCGGCAGAAACCGGCCTTCGATTACCGGGAGATTTATACGCGCTACCAACTGCCGGAGAGCGAAAAAGAAAAGTTAGGGCTTTTTGTGTTGCGCAACAAGGGAAATGATAAAAAATGGGTCGGCAACGAGCCCCGGTACGGGTTTTCCTATCAATTCGGTTCTCCCGCCAATATCCATACCTTCGGGTACTACATCAACTCCAATGAATATTTTGAAACCCATCCCGAATATTTCTCCATGAACCGGTACGGCGACCGGGGAAAAGGGAACGGGGTAAACAGCGGATATCAATTATGTTTCTCCAATCCTGAAGTAAGAAAACTGATGATTGAAAAGTTAAGGGGATATATCAAACAGGACAGGCTGAAGGCGGAAAAAGAGGGACGGAATAGTCCGTCTGTCTACGATATAAGCCAGAATGACGGGGGCGGCGAAATGTGCTGCTGCCCCGAATGCCGGAAAATACTGGAAAAAACCGGAAGCATAACCGGCCAGCTCATGGAGTTCATCAATCATATCTCCGACGGGATCAAAGATGAATACCCGGAGATTTTCATCCAGACGTTTGCTTATAACAATACCTTGCAGCCTTCCGAAACCGTTAAGCCAAACGATAATGTGATCATAAGGTATTGCGATTCCTATACGACTTCCGAATTATTCCGTCCCTTGTCCCATGAATTCAATCGAACAAATCATGATCTCATCAAAGGTTGGGGCGCCGTCGCGAAAAATATTTCAATCTGGGATTATTGGCGGACCTTTGAGGATAAAAATGCCGGGGTTTCCGTCAATACGCCGTGGGTCAATATTCAGGCATTGAAGCCCGACCTTGCTTTTTTCAGCGACAGCCACGCCAAGCTTGTATTCGTAGAATGCGAAAGCTACAGCCCGCTGGGCAAATATGAAGCCGCGTTTCAAAGTTTTTATAATTTGAAACTTTGGCTGGGTTATAAACTGATGCAGAATCCGCATCAGGACGATCAGCCCTTGATCGACGAATTTTTCGCCGGGTATTATGGTCCGGCCTCAACGCAGATGAAGGAATATTTCACTTATCTGCAGGACCGCATCAACTCGGAAAAAGAGATCCTGGTCGCGACGCCTCAACTCCGCAGGAAATACCTTGACCTTGAATTTTTCGCCCGGAGCTATAAACTTCTGGACGAAGCGGATAAGCAAACCTCGGGATTGCCCCGGCACAATTGGAATGTGAAAATGGAATATGTCCCGGTTGACAGCGCCCTGCTGAACTTGTGGGAGTCTCTTGAACGGACCTCCGGCAAGGCGTTGCCGTTTGATAAAAAAGCCATACTTGACCGTTATAAGGAGATCACCTGCCGGTATGCGGATATTTACTTCCGGGATGATTTAAGGCTCAGAGTCAAAAAAGTGATCGATGACGATGTCGCCATTTTCTCGCAGGAACGGAAAAATCCGCCGATTCCTGAAAAATTCAATTGTATTTCCCCCGCGAATCTTGTAGATTATATCTGGAACGATTTTTCGTATGGCCATACCAAGCTGATGGAGGATAAGGATGCTGCCGGCGGGAAAGCCTGTGTGCTCTATGAAGATCCCAAATGGAAAAATGAGCCTTTTGTGTTCGGGGTTTATAATCCGATCGCCAAAACCGGAGTTTCAGGACAGCTTGCCGCATTTGGAGATATTCACAAGGATGGCAGGTATCATTGGTACAAATGCAACAAAGCAATTTCGATTCCTCAGACCGGGTTTATGTATCTTCACTGGACCTGGAAAGTCCGGCTTCCGAATATCGCCGAAAACTTCTATGAAAACAACCGGTTCGAAGTGTACGTATCGGCGAAATTCCTGGGCCCGCGATATCATTCCACAGGCTCCGGGGAGGCTGACAGCATCTGGATTGACCGGGTTATATTAGTGAAACAATAAAAGAACAGCCAGGAGTTTTATGCAGAATTTCAACTTGAAAATCATGGATGAATCCACGTACGATGTCTTTGTCGCGGGGACGGGGCTGGCGGGGATCGCCGCCGCGATCGGCGCCGCGCGCGACGGATTGAAGGTCGGCATGGCGGAGTATTTCGGCCGTCCGGGCGGCGTGCCGGTATCCGGCATCCTCGGGATCGTTTCCGGGCTGCGCACCGAGGATGAACTGGTGAGCGACGGCTTTTTCTTCCGGGAGCTGCTGGAACGTGCGCGGGCGGTGAACGGCGTGGTCGAGCGTCCCGGGCGCGGGATGTTCGAGCCGGAGAAGTTGAGCCTGATCCTGCTGGAGATGCTGGCCGAAAACGGGGTCGAATTGAGTCTCTACACGCCGCTCATCGGCGCCGAGGTCGAGGGGCGGCGGATCGCCGCCGCCATTACCTCCTCCAAATCCGGCAATCACCGCGTCCGGGCGCGGCTGTTCGTCGACGCCACCGGCGACGGCGATCTGGCGGCGATGGCCGGTTGCCCTTATGAAATCGGACGCGAATCCGACGGCAAAGTCCAGTCGAGTTCATTGACGTTCTGCATTGGCGGCATCGATGCCGACCGCGTTCCCCCGACGCCGGAGATCACCGCGATCTGGCGGCGGTACGAACATCAGGTGCCGACCGACCACGCGGTCGTAAACCGGTTGCCGCACGGGCACGGCGCGATCCTGAACATGACGCATATTCTGGACTGCAACTGCCTGAACGATGCCGATTTGCTCCGAATCCGGCGCGAAGGCACCAGACAGGCGTTTGAGATTGTGGATTTCTTCCGCGCCCGCGTGCCGGGCTTCGAAAACGCCTGTCTGTCCATGACCGCCGAACAGGTCGGCGTGCGGGAAACCCGCCGGATCACCGGCGATTATATCCTTACGAAAGACGATGTGACGGCCGGCCGCGATTTCCCGGACCGGATCGCCCGCTGCGCCTGGCCCATCGACATTCACAATCCCGAAGCGCCGCACAGCGACGGCATGATCCATCTGAAGCAGTCGTACAGCATTCCCTACCGCTGCATTACGCCGCTCGGAATGGATAATTTATATATGGCGGGGCGGCCGATTTCCGCCGACCATGTCGCGTTTTCATCCTCCCGGATCAACGGGACGTGCATTGCTCTCGGGCAGGCGATCGGGCTGGCGGCTTCCGAAGCCGTGAAACACGGAACCAGAGGCGTCGATGTCGGCGGACTGCAAGCCCGGCTCCGGGCGGGCGGAGCCGTTGTTGACCGTACCGGGATACCGGCCGAACAGGGGAAGGCCTGATGAATATTGAAAAGAGATATGAATTTCGCAAGCGATTGCGTCAGGTACACCAGTCCGGGCGCCGTGACCCCGACGCTTTGCCCCGGTGTTCTGAAACCGTTATCGACGGATCGTGGGTGATCTCTTATCCGTCCGGCGCGGACGGCCTGGTTCGCCGGGCGGCACGGGACTTGCAGGATTATTTCGGGGTCAGCATGGGCGTTGAGTTGCGGCTTCAGCCCGGCTCGACCGCGGGCATCCACTTGACCTTGAATCCGGCGCTTGCACTGGACGGCAGTTTTGAGCTGACCGTAACCGCCGATGGCGTTACCGTTGCCGGCAAGGATTCGCGCGGCGTGATTTACGGCGGTGTGTATCTGGAGGATGTCCTGAATTTGCGCGAAGCCCCTTTTCTGGAACAGGGCTCGATCCGGAAGGAAAAACTGGTTACGCCGCGCATGGTGCATTCGGGATGGGGCATCGACGCTTTTCCCGATGATCATCTGAATGCCATCGTTCACGCGGGCTTTGACACCATTGTGGTTTTTATCGAGGGCATCGACCGGACCACGACCGGGCGGCAGGATATCAATGACATGATCGACCGCGCCGAACTCCACGGGCTCGACACCATGTTTTACGGCTATCTGCCCGGCTACAAGCACCCGGACGAAAGCGACGCCGCCGAATTCTTCGCCGACATCTATACCCGGCTGTTCAATTATCATCCGAAAGCCAGAGGGATCATGCTGGTCGGCGAATCCGCCGAATTCCCCAGCAAGGACCCCGCCACCACCGGCAAAAACTGGCGGCAGAGCCAGTGCGACGGCATCCCGGACCCCCGCCCCAGCCCCGGCTGGTGGCCGTGCGAAGACTACCCTCGATGGCTGGCGATGGTTCGCGACGCCGTCCGCCGGGCGAGGCCCGACGCCATGATCATCTTCAACACCTATAACTGGGGCTGGGCGCCCCTTGAACAACGCCGCAAGTTCCTGGAAAATCTTCCCGAAGGCATCATCATTCAGGCGACTTTTGAGATGTTCAAGGAAATCGACCGCGAAGGCTTGTCGTGCGCCATTATGGACTACACCATTTCAACGGACGAGCCCGGTTATTACTTTACCAGTGAAGCGGAAACCGCGCATTCGCTGGGAATTCCCCTGCTCGCCACCGCCAATACCGCCGGGATGACCTGGGATGTCGGCTGTATCCCCTACGTGCCGACCCCCCGGCAATGGATTCGCAAATTCCGGGCGTTGGACCGGGCCCGGACGGAGTGGGGCGTCAGCCGGTATTACGACAACCACCATTACGGCTGGTGGCCGTCCGTCATCACCGATCTTGCCCGCTGGAATTTCTGGGCTCCCCAGCCGGACCTGGACGATTTGCTGGAGAAACTGGCGGTGCGGGATTTCGGCGCCGCGGCGGCTCCGCTGATGCTTCGGGCATGGGATAAATGGAGTGAAGCCATCCGCCATCTGCCCCCCACCAACGAAGACCAGTACGGGCCGTTCCGGGTGGGGCCCTCGTATCCGCTGATTTTCCATCCGAACATCACCCGGACCATGGCGGACAAGGAAATTCAATTCCCCACGGACCCGCAGGCACATTTCGGACACCGGATCATCAAGACGTTTTACCAGCCGTATGAAAACATCAACCAGGCGCCCGGCAGTTTCCGTTTCCCGGTCGAACTGTGTTCCCTGAATCAGACGCGCACGCTCTGGTCCGAAGGCATTGCCCTCATGGAACAGGCCCTGCCGCTGGTCCCCGCCCGCAAACGCGGCAAAGCCGAATATGAATTGAATCTCGGGCGGTTCATCCTCACCGCCATTGTCACCGGCATCCATGTGAAAACGTGGTGGCTGCTGAATACCCGGCTGTTGAACGCGGGCGAATACCCCGAGGCCCTGCGGCTTCTGGACGAAATCGAAGCGCTCGCCGTTGCCGAAATCGCCAATGCCGAAAGCGCGGTCCCGCTGGTCGAGGCCGATTCGCGGCTGGGCTGGGAGCCCAGCATGGAATACGTGACCGACCGCTGGCATCTGGAATGGAAAATCCGTCAGGTACGGACGATGATCGACGGCGAAATCGCCGCCTACCGGAAGATCATCCGCCTGCGGCGCGATGGCGTCAGCGGTCCAGCAGCGAATCCAGGCGGGCGGGGCTGACCGGCGATTTCGTGTCATTCCGCCAGGAACGGGAAAATTCCCGGTTCTCGAACAGGGCTGCGAGGCCGGTCAACTGTTTCAGGCGGAGGATTTCATCGATATCCATGCCGATATTGCGCGCGATCCAGGCGTCGGACCGTCCGATGGTGACCAGTTCCGCGACAATGCCGGACATCAAATCGATGTCGTGGGAGCCGCGCGCCCGATTGTGCCGGATCGTGGACGCCATGCGCTCGTCCACCGGTTTGTCGATGACCGCGACGGGGAGCAGGCCGCGTTCCCGTTCATAAATCCGTTGGGACGTCTTCATGACCGTATAGCGGTGAAAACCGTCGACGATAATATACAGCGACCGCGCCTTGTCGAAATAACAGACGATCGGCTGGGTGTAACCGTCCTCCCAGATGGAAACCTCCAGCAGTTTCATCTCCGGCGGCGCCACCCGGTTCGGATTGTAGTCGTTGGCGGTCACTTGTTCAATCGGCACTGCGATGACGTTGTAAACCGGACTTTTGTACGGCATGTCCATGTCTCCTGTTTTACGGCATATGCAATATGCTTATAGGTTTTTGTATTTTTCCAGCAATTCTTTTTGACGGATGGTCAGGTCCTTGGTGACGCCGAACGACAGGCTTTTGCACAGGAAATCATTTTTGATGATGCACATCGCCATCCGCCGCCAGGTCGGCAGGTCCTGCTTGCGGTCCAGCTCCGGGACTTCGTCCATGACCCGGACGAAGCGGACGACGGTCTTGTCGCCCAGCCCGCGCGCGCTGAACTGTCCGGTATTTATGATGTCGTCCGGATGGTGCTGTTCCAGGTACGCGATGCTCTCCGGCATCATGGGCGAACCGTTCCGGTGCCACCAGCGGATGAATTTGATGAATTTCTTGCGGTAATGAGCGGCTGTTTCCGGCGGTAAAGTGGTCAGCAGGAACCGGGTGAAGCTTTTCCACGAATGCCCCTTGGGCAGTTGGTAACGCCCGGTCGTCAGCTTGCTGTTGCCGTAAAGATTGCCGAAATTCGCCCCGGATACCCGGTTCACCACGCGCGCCCAGGTCGCCGGTTCAATGACGCGGAACAGGTTGAGACCCGCCTTCGCTTCATTGCCGAACGGTTCGTCCACCCTCATTTTGTGGATGCCGACGCCCGCCCGGTAAAACAGATCGTACAGGCGGTTGTAGTCTTTCTTATATTTGCCGTTGTAGGTCCAGATATCCTCGGTCCTCCAGTCATAAAGAGGGTAGAAATTGTAGGAATGGCTGCCGTTCCGGGTGGAGTGAATCCAGTCGAGGTAGGTTTCCTTGGAACAGGTCAGCGCCCGGTAGCGGGCCAGGCTTTCGTCGGTTCGGATTCCGATCATCAGGGCGGCGGGGGCTTCCTGCCCGTACCATTCGCCGAAATGGTGGACGAATTTCTCGAACGGCATATTCTCCCGGTAAAACGGAAACGGATGGCGGTCTTTCCGGCAGACGCAGTCCATGTCCGGCATCGGCCGGACCCAGATCGGTTCTTTTTCCGGTTGCCACCAGATCCAGGTGGGGTCCAGGTAACTGACGGAGTTCGGGCTTTCCATCGGCAGGCAGACCCAGAACGGTTCCAGTACATCCCGGTTGCCGTCGATCATGCGGGTCACGAATTCGATGGTCAGTTGGTAAAACGCCTCCAGGTCAATGAACAGGACGCCGATTTTCCGCTTCCGCTTTCTTGCCTCGGCCATGCAGAGGTGGAGCAGGACGCCGCTGTCTTTCCCGCCGGAAAACGCGACGCAGACCCTGCTGAAATGATCAAAAACGGCGGCGACCCGGCGCACCGCCGCGTCATAGACGTTTTCCTCCTGATAGATTTTCACAGACTGTTTACCCATCGGATTTTTTCCTTCTGGCTTAGATGGAAGAATTTTTGCTGAAACGCCTCCACCACGTGTTTTCGCCGGGTCAGCGCCCGGTGAATCCAGTCGTCGAGGCTGTCGCGGCAGATGAAATCGGTACAGGTCAGGTGATCCCGGGGCGAGTTTTTCAGACACGATTTTTCCGCCCGGACCCGGTCCCCGTAGCTGAACGAATTGCTGTAGAACAGGATATTGTCCGCCATGCTCAAATCGAGGTTGTATTTACCGGCCCTCAGGTTCAGCAGCAGAAAGCGCTTGTCGCCGAGCTGGAAAGAGCGCAAATGGTATTCCCGCTCCACGTAGTCCATGCTGCTGTCCACGATGGCGCATTCCCCGGGCGCGAGGCAGGAACAGATTTGTTTCTGGTCGTAACGGAATTTGGACCAGATGACCATTTTCTCGCAATCCCGGTATTCGTCGATATAATCCAGCAGGGCTTCGCTCCGGGTGCTGTCGAGAGAAATGCAGTCGCCGTCGTTTTTCTTGTAAAACCCGCTCAACACCTGCTGGAGCCTGATGAACAGGCTGAAAATACTGTATTTGCTGAAATCCAGAACATCCAGGAAATCCGCCTTGATTTTCCGGTAAAAATACTCCTGCAGCGGCGTCATGCGAATCTGCCTGACCTGATAATCCGGAGAGGGCGCAAGCGCCGCACTGTCGGTGAATGCCTGAAACGTGTACGGCGCTATTTTCGCCGTCAGGAATTCGAGGTTGTGGCAGCGGACCACCCTGCGCTGGTCCCCCGGCGCGAATTCAAGATGGTTCGAGGCAAAGGAGTAATAGGATGAATAGCCCAGAATCAATTCGGACAGGAACAGGTATTGATTGTATAAATCCTCCACGCCCTGACAGATCGGGGTTTCGCACAGAATCAGCCGGTACCTGGCCGGGGCGGATGCGTGAATGATCCGGTCGCTCCGCCGGGTGTGGGGGCGCTTGATATGGTGTGATTCGTCAAGAATCACATAGGACTGGTCGTTGACGGTTCCCAGAACGGTCGCCATGGCGCTCATGTAGGACATGCTTTCAATGCTCAAAATCCGCAGGGGTTTGGAGAAATCCGGCAGCAGGGCGCGAATCCGCTGATGGATGGAGTGCATCAATTGAGCCGGGCAGAACCAGATGACGTTGGATATTTTGTGTTCTCGGGCCCGCAGCAGCTCCAGGACGATCCGGGTTCTGGCGGCGCTTTCGTCCATGAAAATTGCGCCGACCCGGATGGGGAGCAGTTTTTGGAGGGCGCTTTCCTGCAAGGGGGAAAGCGCCGCGCTGTCAGCTGTCTTTGAGTTCTTCATAAACGCAAACCATTTCGGGAACAGTCAGTTCCGGCGGTTTTTTGTGGTCAAAACTCCGTTGCGCGTGATTCCAGTCCGCGACCAGCCGGTAGTCGGAGCCGGCAATCGGCGCTCCCAGCGTAATGCCTTTGAAAAAGTCATTCTGATAATACGCATACAGGCCGAATTCTTTGCTGGCGGCGTATTGCTGGAGGAAACCGGTAAACTGCCGGACGGACATGCAGACGGTCACAGTCAATCTTTTCGGGGTATAAAACGTCAGAAGGTATTTTTGCCTTTGGCTGGCAAAGGCAATATCCAACACTTCCACAATCTCGATTTCATAAGAATAACTCAATCCCGCCAATGATCCTTTTCATTCATTGCCCGAGGGGCATATTACCGATGAGAACAATGCAGTTTAAGATTCTAAAATCATATTTGCCGGCATCTATGGTCCAAGCTTATCTTGATCATCCTGAACAATATAATTCGGCAAAATGATAATTCAAGAATGATTTTGAAACCCTCCGCGCAAGTTTTCAAATGACGAAGCAAGACGATTCCGCTCTGCGAGCGGCCCGGTGCGGACGGATGCTTTCGCATCCTGACTGAAAGAACATCGCGGCGGCACGTTGCCGCCCGCGGTCCAGCGCGCGGACTGCGCTGGTCGCCCGCAGGGCGAAAAAGCAGAGAAGCGCTTTGCGTAACGGATAAAAAAAGCAACCCCGGCGCGATGGCCGGGGTTGCTTAAATACAACGTTTTTGTCGGAAGCGATCCGATCAGAACATCTTCATCTCATCCAGAACATTCATTTCGGAACGGACGGCATTGGCGGAGCCCGCCAGCAAGTCCGATTCTTCTTTGTTCAACGCGAGATCGATGATTCGTTCGATGCCGTTTTTGCCCAGGATCACCGGGACGCCCAGATAGAGGTCCTTGTAACCGAATTCACCGCCGAGCCAGGCGCTGACCGGGAAGATCCGCCGCTGGTCTTTGACGATGGCTTCGACCATTTGCGCCACAGCGACGCCGGGGGCGTACCATGCCGAGGTTCCCATGAGCTTCACCAGTTCGCCGCCGCCGCCCTTTGTCCGTTCGATGATGGCGTTCAACTGTTCTTTTTCAATCAGTTCCGTCACCGGGATGCCGCCGACGGTGGTATAACGCGGCAGCGGGATCATGGTGTCGCCGTGTCCGCCCAGAAGCAGCGCCTGAATGTCTTTCGGGGAGATGTTCAACGCTTCCGCGAGGAATGCCCGGTAGCGCGCCGTGTCCAGAATACCCGCCATGCCGAATACCCGCCGCGGATCAACCCCGCTGGCCCGGAGGGCGCAATAGCACATCACGTCCAGCGGATTGGAGACGACGATGATTTTCGCCTCGGGCGAATAACGGATGACGTTTTCGGTAACGGATTTCACAATGCTTGCGTTGGTCGAAACCAAATCGCTTCGGCTCATTCCCGGTTTGCGGGGCAGTCCCGAAGTAATTACCACGACTTCGGAGTTACTGGTGGCTTCGTAATTGTTGGTTACGCCTTTGACGCGGGTGTCATAGAACTTGATGGGGGCGCTTTGCCAGATATCGAGAGCCTTGCCTTCGGCGATTCCTTCCCGGATATCCAGGAGAACGATTTCCTTTACAATGTCCCGTTCGGCGATGCAGTCTGCGCAAGTCGCTCCAACATTCCCTGCTCCTACAATGGTAACTTTCATGATCTATCAACTCTTTGTGGGTGTTTTTACCGTCTCTGACGGTGTTTTGCGGGCATACCTTGTCCCGGATGACTGTATGCCCACAAAAATATTCTGGTAATTTACCATCAAAACGGCTTAAAATCAACTGAAATTCAAAATTTATTTCGAACGGCGGACCCGTCATGCAAAACGACGGTTTGCCGATCATTCCTGACTGTGGCCGCATTATTCAATGTTTTGATTTCCTGCGGGCAGATGATTTTTACGCCGATCATAGATGCTCATTCCGGCATAAGTTTTTCAGCCTCAAATCAAAAGGCCATCGAAACGGCATATTGCCATCCACGCCCCGGCACGGATATTTGCTGCGCATCGAAAAAACTCGGTATACGAATCAGCATAGACGCCAGAAGCCACTACCTGAATAACGCAAAAATAAAGCGACTCGAATAAGCGTTAAAGCACGAAACATGAATACCAAAGAATATCTTTCATCGCCTCAATTACCTATAACTCTCATTACCGGAAGTTGAAAATCAGGAGCCAAAACATGAACACCACCGACATCATCAGACCGAAAACTCTCAACGATTTCATCGGACAACGGGACATCGTCACGGAAGCGAAAATCGCCCTGCATTCGGCCCGGTCCAGAAATGACGCATTTCCTCACACAATATTCAGCGGCGCTCCGGGTCTCGGCAAAACCTCGCTGGCTGAAATCATCGCCGCCGAAATGAACGTTCCGTTTTTTTTCAGTACTCGGAGCCAGCATCCGTGATGAAGAAGGCTTGCGAAACATTCTCTCGCACTTGCTTTCGGACGGCTACGATATGCAAACCGGAAACATTGGGGAGCCAAGCAAAGTAAGGTATGGCATCATCTTCATCGACGAAATCCACCGGATGAAAAAATCTCTGACGGAGCTACTCCATACGGCACTGGAAGACTTCAAACTCTCCATGAAAATCAAAAACCCTCTCACCGGCAGAACCCAGTCGGGCCTTTACTGGATGCCGAAGTTCACCCTGATCGGAGCTACAAATTACCTTGGCGTTCTTCCACGCCTAATGGTCAAAACCCCACAAGGCCGCCAAATCACCGAACTCGGCCTCCACCACCTCGGCCAACAACTCCAAGAATCCAGATTCCTCAAAGCCTGACAAAAATCAGCAAATTTGCTAACCCACAATAGCGGCGCAAGTCCACAAGACCATAAGCCCGGTTTCAGTTTCAGGCTCGTTCTGTATTCAGAGGAGCGGTCTTCAGTTAACAACATTCTCCACTGGAGCAGTCGCAAGTGGGCTCGCTTCCAGTAAGCCAACCTCTAATGATGGCGCTTGCACAACCGACATTTGCCTCAACCGATATTGCTTTCGCCAGGCAATTTATGGCACATGCACCACATTCTATGCAATGGTCTTTGTCAACGATCTGAGCTTTGCGGTCCTCCATAGCGAATACCCGGTGCGGACAGACCACGGCGCACATACCGCATCCAACGCATTTGTCTTTGTCCAAATTGAGTGTTACAACATTTTTCAAATAGGTATGTTTCATGATGGCCTCCTATCCGAGCAGACTCTTCAGCAAAACCAATATGGTTCCGACCGCAACCGAGATAAGAATCAGCGGAATTGCCCTTTTCATTTCCTTTGTAACCCCGGAGAAGGAAGTATACGTCGATGATCCGGTAAAATTCATGGCGAGGTAAGCTGATATGGATGGCAGTGCCAGTAAATAACCCAAGGCGAGCCCCCATGTCTTCGAACTATACCATCCATTTAATTGACAGATGGCAATGGTCCCAAGCAGACCTGCCAACCATCCTTTCCATGCAAACGACCTGCCGGGAATGAACGGAAGCAAGACAGGAGTAATCACGGTTCCGGTAATGACCGCCCCCATACATACAACAAAATCGGAGAGTCCGAATGGCCTCATCGCAAACAGATTGATGATAAATAACCATCCGAATACCAACAGAAATTTCCGGGCGGCAGTGACAAACTCAACCGGGGTCAGAACCAATCTGTCGTACAGGGTGAATCGAACCTGCCGCATGGCTTCTGTGGCTCTGTTACCGGAAGCGAGATAAGCCTTTATATCATTGGCACGCACAGGGCCATATGCAACGGCAAATCCAGACCGTTTTTGCACTTCATGAGCACTAATGCCGACCGCCCCAAGTTGTGGAAGAATCAACTTCCGATGCGTGACGACATCGGAAAGCCCGGTCTGTGAAATACGGTTGACCAGTTCATCAGTTCCGAAGGTCCCTTTACCTGCGGCGCACCAGACATTGACACCCCGTGTGTCAAGTATGAGCAACCAGCAATCAAGGCCGGATAGCTCCTTCCGCAAAGAATCAAACGTCAATTTATAATTGGCACTTACCAATACGGATGAAGTGTTTTCCGGCTTACCAACCGCATAAAGTCCCGGTTCGACCTTATAATTCATCCTGCCGATGCCCCAGCGTACCTTCCATGCTCCGAGAGTATCCCTCATGGTCAACTGCGTCGAAACGGTCGCAACGGTTTCGAAACCGCAACAGGATGAGTTCTCTCTACTACAGCAACAACCACTCATTTGCAACCCTCCGGCACTGTCATTTCATTTGTCGTTACCGTTGTCAGTCTTCTTAGTAATTCAACTGCATATAGACTGCCATTTTCATTGATGGAATAGTGTGTCCATTTGCCTTCTTTCCGGGGAGTGACAATACCGCTCTCCAGAAGTATTTTCATATGATGCGAGAGTGTCGGTTGTGTGATAGCCAGTTTTTCCAGCAAGATACATGCACACTTTTCTCCACTCCGCAACATTTCTAGAATCATCAACCGGTTTTCATCGCAGAGAGCTTTGAAGACCTTGGCATTTTCAAAACAATATTTTTGACTCATAGACAAACCTCATATCGAAAAACATCTATATGAGAATATACATCCATCTTCATTGGATGTCAATATGATTTCAAATGTTTTTGAAGTGGCTTCTCTACTGGAACTACTGGAACTGCTGGCCTTACTGCTACTGGAAAACTACAAACGAGGAAGAAGGCGGAGGGCACTTGCCAACGAAAAGTTACTTGACCATTTTACTTGACCTTTACTTGACCATTCTCTGCGCCCGGATCATTCGACCATTGCTCGATCTTACTTGACCATTGCTTGACTTTCACTTGACCATTCCCGCTCAAAAGTTACTTGACCATTACTTGACCATTCGAGCTGTATGCTCTTCAAAAACAGGCGAAATCAGGGGAAATTATTGGAATTAAAAAGAGCGGGCTACTTATTTGTAACTCGCTCTTATTCAAGGCTATAAAACTGGAGCCAATGATCGGAATCGAACCGATGACCTATTCATTACGAGTGAATTGCTCTACCGACTGAGCTACATTGGCCGGTCTGCATAATTTAGTTTTGTTTTCATTTTTTTCAACTTATGGTTTGATTTTTTCAGGCTTTTTTAGGGAAGTGGCCTGTTTTCAGGCGGCTTCGGTTTCCGGGAGGGGCTCTTTCGCGATGAAAATTTTCGGATTGCCATTTGACTTTGCGGTTTTTCCGGAGTAATATAGGGCAGGGTATCAGATTTAAGGAGAATACTTATGAGTACTGTAAAGCATTTAACCGCCGCAAATTTTGACGCTGAAACATCCAAGGGCATTGTCCTCGTCGACTTCTGGGCTGAATGGTGCGGGCCCTGCAAGATGCTCTCTCCCATTCTTGACCAGGTGGCCACCGAAGTCGCCGGTACCGCGACTGTCTGCAAGGTCAATATCGAAGAAAGCCAGGACCTCGCCGTCAAATACAAAATCGCCAATATTCCTGCGATCTTTATCTTTAAAGACGGTGAAATCGTCAACCATATGGTCGGCATGAAGGACAAAACCACCTTGGTCAATGCGTTGAAAAACGCCTGAGCCGTTATTTCGGCACAACCACTGTTTCAGGTTGCCCCCTGCTTCAACGGCAAGGGGGCTTTTCTTTTTGCGCCTGCCGGACGGCACGTTGCCGCACATAGTCCGGCAGTCCATCCGCGGGGCGCCGTAAGGACGAAACCGCGCAATTCCACTCTGCATTCTACCCTTGATGACTGAAAAACCTGTATGCGGCGTCCATAAGAAAGGGCGCGTTCAGGGTTTTGGAGGCCGGTTTGATGAACGGGTAAAAATGTGCGTCTGGCCCTCGGCTGGATTACAAGATGATAATCTTCCACGTTTTGAGCTCAAGCCACAGTCCCGCGGCATGATTGTTTTCTGGGAAAATCACTTGAAAAATATACGGAAAAGGAGTATTTTAAATACTATTATTAGCCTGCGGATTCGCCGAAGGCAAATTTAAGAGAACCCTCGATTATGAGACGAAAAAATGGTGATTTTACTTCACTGTTTGAAAGTTATCCCGATTATTTTGTCCCTCGCCTGGATTTTTGGAGCTTTTGCCTTTTACTGGCGGCGCGAACGAAAGAGCCCCCTCCTGCCGCCAAAGGAGCATGAAGAACCTCCTGTCTCAATCCTGATTCCATGCCATAATGAGGAACAAACCATTACCCGGACCATCAAGGCCCTGGATCATCTGGACTATCCTGAATATGAAATCATCGCCATCAACGATGGTTCCCGTGACCGTACCCTTGACGTTCTGCACGAACTGGCAAAAGACCGTCCGCACCTGCGGGTCGTGAATCTGTTGCAGAATAAAGGAAAAGCGGCGGCGCTGAACGTCGGCGTCATGTCCAGCCGTTATGATTATGTTCTCTGTATCGACGCCGATTCCGAGCTGGACGCCCATGCTCCTTCCTGGCTGATTCCCCATCTGGTGAATTGCCCCCGGGTGGCCGCGGTCACCGGGAATCCGCGGGTGAAAAACCGGAAAACTCTGGTGGGGCGAATTCAGGTCGGCGAATTTTCCGCCATCATCGGCACCATCAAGCGCTACCATCAGGTGATCGGGAAGCTGTTCGCCCTGTCCGGCGTGATCGTGGCGTTCAAGAAGCGCGCGCTCCTGGATATCGGCCTGCTGGATACGAACTCCGTCACCGAAGATATCTGCGTGACCTGGAAACTCCAGCGCAACGGCTGGGATGTCCGCTATGAACCCCGCGCCGTTTGCGACGTCCTGATGCCGGACACCCTGAAGGGGCTCTGGAAGCAGCGGATGCGCTGGGCGCAGGGCGGTTTTGAGGTCATGAGCCGCAACGTGGACATTTTGTTCTGGCGCGGGCACTGGGGGCTTAAAATTCTTTATGCCGAATACCTGATGTCCCTGTTCTGGGTGTTCACCCTGCCGGTTGTTCTGATCGCGGGGTTGTTCATGGAGGACGCCTACGGGAGTCCGATGATTGTCGAATGGACTTCGCCGTTGAGCTGGGGGATTTTCCTGACGGGGGTGTTGAGCTCCATGCAGTTCATGGCGGGATTCCTCATTCATGGACGATATGAAAAAGATGCGGGATTTTTCGGATATTGGACGATCTGGTATCCGTTTGTGTATTGGATTTTGAACAGTACTGTTTTGTTTGTGGCAATCCCGAAAGCGTTGTTCGGGCACAAATCGCAATTCAGCACATGGGTCAGTCCTGACCGTGGAGGCCTTACGTATGGAACAACAAAATCTTAAAATCCGCATTCAACGCGGGACCCGCACCTTGACCGAACACATTCTGACCCTGACGATCTGGATCGTATGGGGCTGGAGCGCCAGCCGCGCCGGCATCGACTGGGAAATGGTATTGTTCAAAGCCCCGACTTTGCCGGTGGTTCTGGAAATCGGCGCCGTCATGAGCGTGATTCTGCTGGTGATCCTCTGGGTGCGCGCGTATTACTCTCTGAAAGCCACGCGCCCCATGCCCCTGCACTTCGAACTCGACCCTCATGCCGAACAGAAATGCCTGGCCATGATCGGCTGGGATACGGAAAAACAGGCGTTGGCGCAGAAAACCCAGTGTTTCAGCGTCAGCACGGGGCGTGAAGACTTGAAGTGCCAGATATCCATGTGATGAGCGCTTCCGCCGGTCCGGTTCAGTCCGGATGTTCTGGAGCCTGATCGGCGGGATATTGCAGAAGCGTTTATGCCTTGCGCTGAAGAAAGCGGTTCAGGGCATTGGTGAAGTTTACCCGCAACCGGTCGGAAAACGGGGCAGGGCCGCCGGTGATTTCGCCGGAAACACGCAGTTCATCCATGAGTTCGCGCATCGCCATGGCGTTTTTGATATTCGCCGGTGTGAAAAATTCTCCTTTGGTATTCAGTACTTCCGCGCCTTTGGCAATGGCCTGGTCCGCCAGCGGGATATCGGCGGTGATTACCAGATCGCCGGGCTCAAGGTGTTCGACAATCCAGTCATCCGCGCCATTGAAGGCTGTTCCGGCGGCCACGGCGCGGATCGACGCCGACGCCGGCAGGCGCGGCGCGAAGGCCGCGACGAAAACGGTTTCGACTTGTTCCCGTTCGGCTACCTTGCAGAGGACCTCTTTCAACGGACGCGGCATGGCGTCGCAGTCAACCCAGATTTTCATATGGTTCATCCTTTGGCAGTTCCGCTTTGCGCGCGGGCAGCCTTTCCGCGTCCTGCCTCTGTGACTGGAGAGTGCGGATTATGATTCGTCCAGCACTTCATCCCAGGGGCGCTTGTAAAACTTCTTTTTATCCGCGAAAATATTGTATTTGATGATCTGGTAGATGGCGGAAACACCGTCTTTCCAGGTGATCTTTTTGCCCTCGTTGTATTTGCGCGGGTTGTAAGAGACCGGAACTTCCCAGATCCGGAGACGGCGCGATTTGGCCAGCTTGGCCGTGAACTCGACTTCGATCCCGAAACGCTGCGAATTCAGGTTCAGGTTCTGAAGCACTTCGCGGCGGAAACACTTGTAACAGGTTTCCATGTCCGTCAGGTGAATGTCCGAACAGAGGTTGGAGAAAAAGGTCAGGACCTTGTTTCCCATCTCGTGGCGGAAGTAGCGCACCTGTCCGGGGGTTCCCATGAAGCGGGAACCGTAGACCATGTCGGCCTTGTCTTCGAGCAGCGGGGCGAGCAGCAGCGGATAATCGTCGGGATTGTATTCAAAATCGGCGTCCTGAATGATGACGAAAGGGCGGGTGGCCTCGGGGATGCCGCGGATGACGGCGGCGCCTTTGCCGCAATTGGTCTCCTGGTAAAAAATTTTGACCGCGGGAATGCCGGACAGGGTTTCAAGCTCCCGGCGGGTGTTGTCGCGGGAGCCGTCGTCGATGATGATGATTTCGCCGGTTTCCGGGCGGGCCAGAACCCGTTTCACCAGTTCCACCACGGTTTTTTCTTCATTGAACACCGGAACAATTACACTCAGTTTTTTGTTGAAATCCAGATTCATGGCCAATTTCCTCAGTTGCCTTGTCGTTATTTGTTGCCCAATTCACGGGATTTCCGGGCGGTGGCGATGATCGCTTCGATCACCGCGCTGCGGAACCCGTGCTTTTCCAGTTCGCGGATGCCTTCGGCGGTGGTGCCGCCCGGCGACATGACCTGATTGCGGAGCAGGGACGGGTCTTCGCCCCCGCCGACCATCTGCGCCGCCCCGGCGACGGTGGCCGCGGCCAGGCGCAGCGCCTGGGCTTGCGGCATGCCCGCCGTCACGGCGCCGTCCGCCAGTGCTTTGATGAACTCAAAGACAAACGCGGGGCCGCTGCCGCTGAGCGCGGTGACGACGTCAAACAGGTTCTCGTCGCTGAAACATTCATAAATACCGGTGGCGGCGAGCAGGGTTTCGACGGCGGCGAATTCGGCGTCGGATACCGCGTCGGTCCTGATGACCCCGGCAACGCCGGCCCCGATCATCGCCGAAATATTCGGCATGACGCGGACGATCCGGGCGGAACCGGTCTTCTCGCGCAGTTGTTCGAGGCGCACGCCCGCCAGAATGGAGACGACCAATTTGTTTTTCAGGGCTTCTTCGCGGCCTGCCGTCGCGCCGCTCAAGTGCTGGGGTTTGACGGCCAGGACCACCAGGTCGGCGTCTTCCAGCGAAAATGTTCCGGTGGTTCCGGTCTGTTCGGCGAATGCCTTGGCGGCCTCCGCCGATTTGTCAAAAGCAGCGATCGAGTCCGTGCCGACGGCTTTGGCCATGCCCCGGGCAAGGGCGGTCGCCATCTTGCCGGCTCCGATAAAATAAATCTTCAGTTTGTTCATAGGGTGAATCTCCTTTGCAATCACAATAAATCAACGATGCCCCACACGACTACGGCGATGCCGACCGCGTACAGATACCAGGAAAAATACTCCAATTTGCCTTTGTTCAGCATGGCTACCAACAGTTTCAGCGACACCCAGCCGATGACCGCCGAAAGCACAAACCCGATCAGCAGCTCCGGGGTAAACAGCGCCCCGGCCGTAATCGCCTTGTCCTTCAGCGCCGAGGCCAGTTCGAGGACCGCCGCCCCCGCAATCGTCGGGATCGCCAGATAAAACGAGAAGCGGGCGCAGTCCGCCTTGTCCACGCCCAGCCGGAGGGCGGCGGCGATCGTCGAGCCCGAACGCGAAATACCGGGCAGGATCGCGATCGCCTGGGCGACGCCGATCAGGATGGCCTGTTTGAATGTCATGTCCTTAAGCGGAACCGTCTTACCGGTTTTTGCCTTCATCCCGAACCGGAGGAACGTGGCGGTAATCAGGAACCCGATGCCGCTGACCAGAATGCAGGTGAACAGAAATTCGTCGATGCCGATTTTTTTGTAAGTGACCCCGAGAATTCCCACCGGGACCGTGGCGGCCGCTACCAGCAGGATGGTGCGGTATTCCCGTTGCGTCAGGAGTTTCAGCAGCGAGTGGAAATAGAAGACCAGGATCGACAGCAGCGTCCCGGCATGCAGCGCGATGCTGGTGGTGACGACCTCGTCGGGGTTGTAGCCGATGAGCTTGGCGATGACCGCCAGGTGCCCGGACGAACTGATCGGCAGGAATTCGGCGACGCCCTGAAACACTGCCATGAAAATGATATCGATGAGATGTTGAATGTCCATGATTTATCCTGATTTATCCACTGTGGTTGATGATTAAATAGATGAAAACGGCGGCGACCGCCGCGAGGGACAAGATGAAAAAAGTCAGTTTGACCGCGCTCCACGGCCGCTTGCCTTGCACTTCGCCGGTCCGGGCGTTGATCAGAAACGTATAGATTTTGTGTTGAAATTCGAAATGGTTTTCCCACACCGGCAGCAGGATCAGCTTGTAGGAAATGTTCTTGTAACGGACGGACTGCGTCAGGATCTGCTGTTCGTCGCCGCCGATGTCCCGCCGGATTTCCTCCCGGATTTCCGGCTCCATCATCTCTTTGGCCTGCCCGAAGCCGGCGGCCAGCGGCAGGTCGTAGCTCTGTTCCTGATGGCCGCGGATGAAGTCGGACTGATATTGTTCCAGCCCGTCGAGGAACCAGGGCGTGAGTTTATCCACCAGCTCCGGGGGGAGGGTGCGGTTGGCCGGCACCAGCAGGTCCCGGAACAGGTTGAACGCGGTTCCGGCGGCGGGATACCAGCGGGTACGCCGTTCTCGCCTGGAACGTTGAACGGATCTGCCGTTGACCGTTTCGGTGTAATTGACGGTCACCCAATAATATTCGCCTCGCATCCCGGTGTAGACGGCTGTCGTGTCGCTGTCATAGGTCCAGTGGGGCAGGTAAATTCCTTTGAACTGACGGGTGCGCGCCTCGCGTTTGACCCGGTTCGGCATGAACCAGCGCGAATGCAGCCATTTCCGGTAGTGTTCGGTGGCCTCCTCGCGGTCGATGGCGAACGGCATCACCGCCGTGGGGCGGACGGGCCGGGTGCAGAGTTCGGTCGCGATGATCGGAGAGTCGCAGTAGGGGCAGCGGTCCGCGACCACATTCTCGGGCAGTTCGATGTGGGCGGCGCAGTTGCCGCAGTCGATGGCGATCTGTTCGGGGCGCTCGGAATTTTCGTCGAATCGGGCGAGCGTTTCCAGGTAATCCGAGCCGGACGGCACGAAATCGGGGTCGCGCAAAACCTCCTGCCCGGTGTCGCAGTGACGGCAATGAAGCTCGCCGCGGGAGGCGGAGAATTCAAGTTCGTTGCCGCAATTCGGGCAGGGTTTATGCTTTTCCATATCGGTTCGCCTGAAACATTCCATCAATAAAATAATAATAGGTTTACTAAATATAAACCCTGAATACGAAGTTGACAAATGGTTTTTCACAGTTATTATAAACAACACAAGATCAAGGAGACTGTAAAATGGGAATATTGAATATCTTCAGAGGGCAATTCATCGACGTCATCGAATGGCCGGAGGAAAACCCGCGGATTCTGGTGCACCGGTTCGACCGGCACAACAATGAAATCAAGTGGGGCGCGAAGCTGATTGTCCGCCCCGGTCAGAAAGCGGTGTTCGTCAGCCAGGGCAATATCGCCGATCATTTCGGCCCCGGCACTTATCCCCTCGAAAGCAAAAATATTCCGATCCTGACCACCCTGCTGAGCCTTCCCTACAACTTCAATTCGCCGTTCAAGGCCGAGGTCTATTTCATCCGCACCACCGAACAGCTCGACCGCAAATGGGGCACCGCCACCCCGGTCATGATGCGCGACGCCGATTTCGGGACGGTCCGGCTCCGCGCCCGCGGTAATTTTTCCTATAAGGTCGGAGGGAGCAACGACATGCTGGCGCGTTTTGTCGGCGCCCGCTCCGAATTCACCTGCGACGATATCGAATCGCAGATGAAAAGCAAAGTGGTCTCCGCCTTTTCCGATGCCCTCGGCGAACTCAAGATTCCGGCGCTCGACCTTGCCGCCCAGTACAACGAAATCGGCGACGGCGTCCGTACGAAAATGTCCGGCTACTTCGCGGATCTCGGCTTTGAACTCACGTCGTTTATCGTCGAAAACATTTCGCTGCCCGACGAGGTCAATGCCGCCATGGATAAGCGCGCCAGCGTCGGCGCCCTCGGCGGCATGGGCAATTACACCCAGCTCCAGGCGGCCGACGCCATGAAGGCCGCCGCCGAAAACCCCGGCGGCGCCGGCAATATGATGGGCGTCCTGATGGGGGCCCAGCTCGGCGCGAACGTCGGACAGGCGGTTCAGCAGGGATTCAATGCGCCGCCCCCGCCGCCACCGGCTGCGGTCACGTTTTACGTGGCGGTCAACGGGCAACAGGCAGGCCCCTATGACTTGAATACGCTGAAAACCCAGGCCCTGGGCGGAACGTTCACCCGCACGACGATGGTTTGGAAACAGGGCATGGCCGCCTGGCAGGAGGCCGCGACGGTGCCGGAACTGGCTTCGGTTTTCGCCGCGGTTCCGCCGCCGCTGCCGTGATGAAGAAGCGTTTCATCAGGGCTTTGCGAGCCCGATACTGCCCTGAAGCTGCGGTTTGAGCGGTGGCGGCGGAATCGGTTTTTCCGGAACATTCAATTTGGATAAGAAACGGTTGACGCCGTTTCGGAATGCTTCATGGCCTTGCAGTTCGTTATGGGTCAGTTGCTCAAGCCAGAGTTCGCGGACCTTGGCAAATTCCCCGTTTCCCAGCAACGGTTTGGAATATGCGTCCAAACGGTTAAGTTCCTTCCGGATTCCCCATTGGAGCTCGGGCGCTTCCGGTTCGGGAGGCGTTACCGGGGCGGAAGCGGGCGGAAGCTCCGCGTGATCCTGCCGGCGGGCGTAGAAATGCCCGGCGGCGGGCAGGGAGACCAGCAGAATCAGGAACAATAGCCGGAAGCGTTTCCTGCGGCTGTATTTTTTCCGTTTGACGCTTCGGATGGCTTTGTTCAGGCTGTGAATCATTTCACGCCAGGAGGAATAACGCCCTTCAGGCGGCTTTGCCAAGGATCTTTTCAGGATGGCGGCCGATTCCTCCGACAGATCCGGTCGTGTTTCCTGTGCTTCCGGCAACGGCGCGCTGGCATGTGCCTCCCGGAGCTCCTCGATCGTGGCGCATTCGTAGGGGTATCGTCCGGTCAGGAGCTGGAAAAGGGTTGCCCCCAGTGCATAAATATCGGCCCGGAAGTCGATGTTTTGGCCCAGTTGCTGTTCGGGCGCGGCGAAATGCGCGGTGCCGATTCCGGCGGCGTTCCGCCCCTGCGCTTCGGTCAGCCCGCGTGACAGGCCGAAGTCCAGCACATGAACGCTGCCCTGCTGGGTGATCATGATGTTTTCCGGTTTGATATCGCGGTGGATGATCCGGTATTTCCGGTACACGTCGCGCAGAATGACTGCCGCGTCCCGGATAATCGTCAATGCCGCCAGTTCGCTGACCGGCTGGTCTTCATCGATTACGGAGACAAGGTTGCGCCCTTCGATATAATCCATCACGAAAAAACAGATGTCCTCCTGGACTCCGGCGTCCAGCACCCGGACGATGCCGGGGTGTTTGATGCGGGAAAGCATGCCGATTTCCTTCAGGAACAGACTGAGGTGATAGCGGTTGTTCGCCAATGACGGCAGCAGCAGTTTGACGGCCACCCGGGTTTGATCCGGTTCCCGGACGGCCAGGTAGACTTCGCCCATTCCCCCGATCCCCAACGGATGCTGCAGCCGATAGTTCCCCAGCCGTTTGACGTGGCTGAAATTGCTTTTTTCCGTCATACTGTCCGACATATCCGCAACCTCCGGTATCCATATTATAGTATCTGAAAATTATCTATTGTCAAGGAGGAGAAGAATTTAATCGCGGTTTTTCGTTTCTGCCCCGGGCGCGTCATGATTACCGGGAATCGCGTCTGGAGGACTATTTTTCTCGAAAGGGTGTTTTTTTCTGGAAAAAAATCATTAATTTTTATAAAAAAACTTGTATTTATCCGTTTTGTTTGCTAAACTATAGAATAGTGAAATCAGGATATTTCATTAAGACAATTAAATTTAGTAAAAGTAAAAACTCTAAACCAAGGAGAGCAACATGAAAAAAGGGTTCACACTCATTGAACTCCTCGTTGTGATCGCGATCATCGCGATTCTCGCCGGCATGCTCCTTCCCGCGCTGAACGCAGCTCGTGAAAAAGCCCGCCGTGTATCCTGTACTTCCAACCTCAAACAGATTGGCCTGGCTGTCAAGCAGTACGCCATGGACTATCGTGATCGCTTCCCGGATAAAAACGGTGCTGATGGTCTTGAGTTGGTCCGTGCGAATGATTATTTGACCGACTACGGTGTCTACATCTGTCCGTCCACGACCCACCATAAAGGTACGGGCATTGAAACGTTGACCGACACCAGCACCGATAAGAACGCTGCCGGTACTGAAGCTGATACCAGTTACGCTTTTGCCGGCGGTATGATCGAAGGTTCTTCCACAATCTACGGTAATGCGGACTCCGGTGTTGCTGCCGACCGTATCGTGAAAAATGATGCGGATAACGACAGTACTGCTTACTCCAACCACAGTGCCTATGGAAACATTCTGTTCCATGACGGTCACGTCTCCGGTTTTGCTTCCAGCCAGAACAAAACTACGACTTGGTACAGCAAGGTGAACCGTGGTCAGAGTGCCATGGTGCCGAACGGTGGTGAGAACTAATCACTGTTAGATTTCCTGAAAGGAGGCTTCGGCCTCCTTTTTTTGGCCCGTTTTCTGGAATCAATGAATGCCGAGATGAGTTTGGCGTTCTTTGTTCGGTGAGATTCAGCCCTGGTCTAAAACGCCAGGGCTTTTTTCGTGCCCTATGGCACGGATTCTAAATACAAGTGCGACACCTTAAATGCCGGCCGGAAGGTGCTGCTTTTGAATCAGTTTGCAAACGAGGTTCAAAGTCCCATCATCCGACGGCAACGGATAGATGCATGATCTGCGCAATGCGAAAAAAATAAGTACAGTCAACGGCAAATAACCAAGGTTTCAGGAGTTCATGTTTCCTGGATCAGCCGAGAGCTTCGGCGAAATATGAGCTGTCACGGTTATCGCTTTTCTTTCGCTGACAGGAGCGCAAATCTATTTCGCGCCTCCTTTCTTGTGCGGTTTCGGCTTCCGGTGCCTTGTGGGAATTCCAACCTCATGGAGTGATGAAATCCATGGGAAAAAAGACCTTCCGAACGATTCCCGGAGAATCTGCGTTCTTGATTTCCCTTCCGGATAATTGAAATAATCTCTATGGATCATACGGCAGAATTTTGGCGATTATTTTTCTGGTCCACCGTTTCGCCGGTTGCGGTTGAATTGAAATAATGGTATATTATCGAAATACTGGGGTTTTCAGATGAAATGATGATGGCGGGTTCTGTTATTGATGATGGGAGGAGGTTTACTTTTGAATAAGCGTTGTGTGGTGGCATTTCCGGAGGCGTTGCGGGAAAAAATCAGGGGCGTCTCTTTTATCTGCGCGATATTGTCGTCCTGCTCCATGCCTGCAATCAGGAGCTGAACAGGCAGACGCATCCGGTGGCCTGGAGCGTGGAAATCTTTTTGTCCAGGGAGATCGGTTCGCTGGCGGTTCCCATGTTTTTTGTAATTTCCGGTTTTCTGCTGGGCTGGTATTTCCTTCCGCCGATGGGCGCATGGTACCGCAGGCTGCTGAAGCGGCGTTTTTTTTCATTGTGCGTGCCCTATCTGCTGTGGTGTGCCATTGCCGCCGTGACCCTGCTGCCTTTCACCATACTGGGCAATCATCTGAGCGGCCGGGAGCTGGTGCATAATACCTGCCTGGCGGATGCCTCCTGGTCCGTGACGAATCTGCTGCGGATTTTCGGCGGCGATTTGTTCGGCTTCCCGGTGAACGGCCCCCTCTGGTATGTGCGCAATTTATTGCTGCTTCTGTTGATTTCGCCGGTCCTGTTGTGGAGCATGAAACGGCGGCTGGTCGGAGTGGTGCTTTGCGGGATGTTGGGAATTGCGTTTTGCCTGCACGATTGTATTCCCCGGTCGTATTGGCAGTTTTTCGAGAGCGGGTTCAGCCTGCGGGGCCTCTTTTTCTATTATCTGGGAATGTTATGCGCCGTTCATGACTGGAAATTTACAGTTTCCGTCTGGGCGCAATATGCTGTAATTGGCGGCTGGCTGGTGCTGGCGGGGGTGGGCACCTGGATGCTTGCCGGAGGAGAGAGAGTACTGTTCTTTTCGATTGTTCAAAAGGTTGTGAATTTGGCCGGTGTCGCCGGTATGTGGATGTTGTATGACCGGATTCCCGGAGCTGGCCGGATCGCCGCATGGCCGGTCAGCGGCAGCGCGTTTTTCCTCTATGCGTGCCATTGCATTATATTGGGAACTTTATTTTGCAACAGGAGTACGCAGGGCATGCAGCGGATATTGGGACCATCTTCGGAGTTGCTGGTGTATGCGGCGAAAGTTGCGGTTACTTTGACGGTGGTGTTGCTGGCGGCCGAGTTACTGCGGCGGTTTTTGCCCCGGTTTTATTCGTTGTTGACCGGCGGTCGCGGCTGATCGTTTCAGCCGGGGGCGTGTCATGCCGCAGGCACCGCCGGTAAAATCTGGACAGGGAAAGGAATGCGTGGGGCGGAAACGTTTTGACTTTCCCGGCTCTCATCTTTTTCTGTTATCTTTGTTCTTAAATATGCGGGAACGGCCCCTTCATCTCCTTCCATTATATCGTTGGAGTGCGCGGACTTCGCTGTTTGTGCCTGAATCATGCGTTCTTTAAATCTTGGCGTCTAACCACTAAAAGTTTTTCAGCATCATTGGACAGATGGATCGTTCATGTAAACCGGCAGGGATGTCAAGCGGGATGAGGATTCCTTTTGTTTTTGGTTTTTATGATACATGCGGGCAAGTTATGGATTGATTTGAAACCGGGTGAATCCGGATATTTTATAGAAAGTAATATTGGGTTAGGAATGATGAATGATCTGATGAGATTTGGTTTTATATTATAAGCGGGCATCTTTGTTGGAATAGAAATATTGCTTTTGACGTGGAGATGCGGTATATTATTACTGTAACAGTTACGTTGAACAACCTTGCAAACATGGAGTTGACTTATGTATTTTACCGGATTTGCGGATGAAGCATCCAAGGATATTCGCGGACAGGTTCGCGCCACCCGGGAGCTGGGCTGGCAGTATATGGAAGCACGCAACATCGGCGGCCGTAACATTCACGACCTGCCGGACGAGGAATTCGAAGAAGTCTGTGCGGTTCTGGCGGACGGCGGCGTGAAAGTCAATTGTTTCGGCAGCGCCGTGGCGAACTGGGCCAAACAGCCGGACAGCGAGGAAGATTTCCAGAAATCCGTGGCGGAGCTGAAGCGCGCCATCCCCCGGATGCGGAAACTGGGGACGAAAATGATCCGCGGCATGAGCTTCGCCGTGGCGAAAGAACGGCAGCCGGACAGCCCCGAACTGGAAAAAGAGATTTTCCGCAAAGTACAGTATCTGGCGGACCTCTGCGCCGACGCCGGAGTGACCTATCTGCATGAAAATTGCATGAACTATGGCGGCATGAGCCATAAGCATACCCTGAAATTGTTGGACAACGTCAAATCGCCGGCATTCAAGCTGCTGTTCGACACCGGCAATCCGGTGTTTACGCGTGACCGGAGTTATGCCGAGCCGTATCCGTATCAGAGCGCCTGGGAGTTTTACCGCCACGTGCGTGAGTTCGTCGTCTATATCCATATCAAGGACGGCGTCATGGAATACGATCAAGCCGCGGGCAAGGACGTGACGAAATACGGTTTTGCGGGCGAAGGCTGCGGCGATGTCCGGGCGATCCTGAAGGATGCGTTCAAACGCGGTTACGACGGCGGCATCAGCATTGAGCCGCACATCGGCGGGGTGGTGTTCCACGAGGAAAACACCGGGCTGCCCGAGGATGATGTCCGTTACCGCAATTACGTGGAATACGGCAGGCGCATGGAGAAACTGGTGGCCGAAATCAAAGGTTGAATTATTTTGCCTCCGGCTTGCGCCAGGAGGCAATTTTTTTCAAGTTTGTTTTGACTTTATCCGTCATGGCGTTATAGTATTTCAAAAGTAAAGAAGAATTAACGATTTCCATGGAGGATTTATGGGGTTTCCGAAAAGTTTCATCTGGGGCGCGGCTGCGGCAAGCTATCAAATCGAAGGCGGAGCCTCAACGGATGGCAGGACGCCGTCCGTCTGGGATATGTTCTGCGCACAGCCCGGAAAAATCCGAAATGGCGACACCGGCGCGGTGGCCTGCGATCATTATCGCCTCTACAGGCAGGATGTGGCTCTGATGAAAGAGCTCGGGCTTGGCGCATACCGGTTTTCGATTTCGTGGTCCCGCGTCATCCCGGAAATGGGGGAGGCCAACAAAGCCGGCCTTGATTTTTACGACCGCCTGGTGGATGAACTGCTTGAAAAAGGCATCGCTCCCTGGGCTACGCTGTTTCACTGGGACTTGCCGCTCTGGGCTTTTGAGCGCGGCGGCTGGATCAACCGCGACGTTCACAACTGGTTTGGAGATTACGCCCGGGTCGTGGTCGAGCGCCTTTCGGACCGGGTCCGCAACTGGATGACGCTGAACGAACCCCAATGTTTTATCGGTTCCGGCTACGGCGCCGCGGTTCATGCCCCCGGCATCGTTTACGGGGAGCGCGAATTCCTGCTGGCCTGGCACCATGCGTTGCTGAGCCACGGCAAGGCCGCCCAGATCATCCGCGGCAAGGCGAAGATCACGCCGCATATCGGCGCGGCCCTGACCGGGCAGGTGGCTTTTCCCCACACCGAATCGCCGGAGAATATTGAAGCCGCGCGGCAGTATATGTTTGCGGCGGACAATACCTGGAATTACGCTTATTTCGCCGATCCGATGGTCACCGGCGCGTATCCCCGGGATTTGCAGAACCGGTTTGAGAATATGGGCATCGGCATCAGCGAACGCGATCTGAACACCATTGCGCAGCCGCTTGATTTCTTCGGCATCAATATTTACAACGGCATCCGGGTGGCCATGGCCGAGGACGGCCCGGAAATCGTGCCGCAGAAGGCCGGTTACCCGAAAACATCGTTCAAATGGGCGGTCACGCCGGAAGCCCTGTACTGGGGCCCGCGCTTCCTGTACGAACGCTATGAACTGCCGATCGTCATCACGGAAAACGGCATGGCCAATGCCGACGTGGTCTCGCTGGACGGCAAAGTCCACGACCCGCAGCGGATCGACTTCATGCAGCGCTATCTGCGCGAGCTGAGCGACGCGGTCAAGGACGAAGTGGACATCCGCGGGTATTTCGCCTGGTCGATTCTGGATAATTTCGAATGGGCGGAGGGCTATGCCGAACGTTTCGGCCTGGTCCATGTGGACTACGAAACCCTGAAGCGGACGCCGAAGGATTCCGCCTACTGGTACCGCGACGTGATCGGCTCGAACGGCAAGAACCTTTAATTCATCCGACCCGGGAACCCAAACAACCTGGCAAGTCTTATGCGGAAAATCATACGGCCAACCAATCTGGCATTGTTTTTTGCCGTGGTTTTGCTGGCGTGCGGTTATATCGTCAACGGCGCGCTGTTCCGCGATCTGTGGTTCGACGAGGCGCTGACGTTTCTCAATTTCGTCATGCTTCCCTCCGCCGGAGATATCTACCGTTCGTATGTGATCCCGAACAACCAGATCCTGTTTTCCATCCTGCTCAAATACTGGCTCGTGTTCCAGCCGCCGGGCATGGCGACCGATTTTTTCATGCGGCTGCTGCCGCTGCTGTTCGGCGTCGGGAGCTTGTGGATGATCTACCTGTGGAAGCGATTTTTTTCGCGGCGGACGGTGTACCTGATCATGGCGGCGCTGGCATTGTCGCTGCCGTTCGAAATTTATTCGGTGGCGCTGCGCGGATACATGCCGGGGTTGTTCCTGCTGCTGTTGTGCGTCAATATCGCGTTGCGCTTCCGGCGGACTCCGACGCCCTGGTACGCCATTGGTTATTTCGCGGCGGCGCTGGCGGCGCTGGCGGTGTTGCCGTCGAACATTGTGGCGCTCGGCGGCATCGCCCTCCGGCTGATGCCGTTGTCGCGTCTGTCGGAGTGCCGGCGTTTCGGCTGGTGGTTCCTGGCGGCGGCCCCGCTGGCGGGCGCGGCGCTGTTTTACCTGCCGATCCTTGACAATGTCCGGATGGTCCTGGCGCTGAAAGAGGGATGGCGGAGCAATACGGCGGCGGCGATTCTGTTTTATGCCGCATACGTTCTTTCGTTCCTGCCGTTGATCGCGGTAAGCGCCGTTCATCGCCCCGGATGGGAAAAAATGGTGAAGATCGCGGGGATTGTTCTGCTGGTGCTGCCGTTTTTCCTGTTGCGCCACCCGGCGCCGTTCCCGAGGGTATTTTTCCCTTACTGGGCGGTGCTGCTGCTGGTTCTGGCCGACGGGTTGAATCCTTTTCTGGCCGCGACGCGGCGGACGTGGAGTTATCCGCTGCTGGCGGCTCTGGTGGTGGCCTGCGGGCTGGGAATGCAGTTCAGCCGCGGGGCATGGTCCGACTGGCTGGCGAAAGGGCGCGGGATGGACGATTATTTTTACCCGGAATACGCGCGGGCGGAATTCCGTCCGCATGACACCGTAACGATGCTTCAGGAAGCGTATGGTTCGGCGTTGCCGCCGGTGTACGTGAGCTTTCAGGCGGATTTTTACCCGATGATTTTTTATGGACTGCTGAATGGCGTCGATGCCCGGGCCTGGCTGTTCGACGGTCCCCGGGGCAGGGTAGAGAAGCTGCCGCGCGGGGCGCTGGCGGTGCTGAGTGATCGGCCGGAGGACTTGGAGGAGTTCAGCCGGCGCTTCGGGGTGACGCCGGTTTACGTGGGTTCGAGCGGTTTTCAGCGGATTTACCGGGTGGCCGATTGAAAATGAGGGAATCGATGGTATGTTTCTTTTTTCGAACAGAGGACCGGATCGGATGAAACGAATATTATTTTCAGCCCTGGCCGTTTTGCAATTGGCATTGGCCGGTCAGGACGGGGGGCTTGAGCAGCAGGCGTTTTTCAGCGGCATGGACTACACGCTGGAAACAAAGTTTGGAGCGCCGTTTTTCGGCAAAGATGAAAACCCGGAATTGATCTGGGTGCTGTCGGTGAACAGCAGTGATCTTGCCAGCGGGCGCATTTCGCCGGAAAACCAGAAAATCAACTTCAAAGTCAATGATTTGAGGCCGGGGATCACGGTGGCCGGGAATTTACGCTTCGGCAGCCATGCCCGGCGCCGTCCGGTGGCGGTGTACTTTTTCGCCCGCGACCCGTTTCCTGAACTTCGCAGGTTCAAACGGTTTTCCGTGGGGCTTTATCCCGCCGACAGCCCGCTGAACAGCCTGCTGGAAAACTATGACTTCGAGTATGAGAAGATTGAAGCGCCGGAGAAATTCCGCGGCCAGGTGCTGTTCATCAGCGGCGTTGACTTCGACAAAAACCCGAAACTTCTGGACCCGCTCCTCCGGCGGTTGCCGCGCGGACGGAAAATCGTCGTGCTGCCCCCGGTCAGCGGAACGCTTAAATTCCCTGCCTCCATGTTTACCAAAACCACTCTGCTGCCGCCGAACGGCATTCAGGAAATGCGCCGTGAATTCGACGCCTTGCCGCTGGCTTACAACATCAATATGCAGACCTCGGGCGATTCGCTGACGCTGAAATTCAGCGATAAGGGCCAAGGTTCCGGCGGCGTGGTCCTGGATACCCGGCAGGGAGGCAAGTTGATTTTTTCGGGCTGGTCACTGGACGATTTGACCAACCCGACCGGCATCTACCTGCTGCGTTACCACATGCGCCCGGATATCCGCTGACGGCGGAATTCACCGGGCGGCGTGGAATCAGATTTCCCGGATTTTCTCGCGGTGCGTCAGGGAGTAGATCACCGGGATCAGGATCAGCGTAATCAGGGTCGAACTGGTCAATCCTCCGATCACCACCCGGGCGAGCGGAGCCTGCGCTTCGCCGCCGTCCCCCAGCCCGAGCGCCAGCGGCATCAGGCCGAGGATGGTGGTCAGGCTGGTCATCAGGATCGGGCGCAGGCGGCGGCGGCCGGATTCTTCGATGGCGGCGTTTTTAGCCAGGCCGTCACGGCGGCGCAGCAAATTGACCTGGTCCACCAGAATAATGGCGTTGTTCGTCACGATCCCCGCCAGCATGATGCACCCGATGTACGAATAAATGTTGAACGTGGTCCCGCTGGCGTAGAGGATGATGCAGACCCCGATCAGCGCGAACGGCACCGAAAACATGACGATCAGCGGGTCCAGCAGCGATTCGTACTGGCAGGCCATCACCATGTACACCAGCGCGAGCGCCAGGATCGCCCCCAGCAGCAGCGTGCGGGTGGACTTCTGCTGTTCCTCCCAGTCGCCGCCGAAGGTGATGGAGAACCCCTGCGGCATGGGGATGCCGGCGAATTCCTGGTCGAGTTCCTGAAGCGCGGTGCCCATGTCGATATCGACCAGTTCGGCGGTAACGGTGATCAGCCGTTCCTGGTTTTTGCGGTCGATGGCGAGCGGGCCGAGGCGCGGCTCGCTGGTGACCACGTTGCGCAGGATGACCTGGTCGCCGTCGGCGTTCGGGATCGAAATGTCGAGGAGGCGGTTGATCGACATCAGATCGGCGTCCTTGACCGAAACGACGATGTCGTACTCGTTGCCGCTCTCGCGGAAAACCCCGGCGTTGTTGCCGTCGATGATCGTCTGGAGCGCGTTGGCGATCTGGTGCGTGGTGAGCTTCATATCGTAGGCTTTGTTGCGGTCGATACGGATATTTTCCTCGGGATTGCCCGATTCGCGGCTGATTTTCACGTCCGCCAGATGGCGGTTTTCGTTCATGATCCGGGCCACTTCGCGGGCGAGGTCACCGGCGATATCGAGGTCGAACCCGCGGATTTCCACCTCCACGCCCGCGTCGCCGCCGCCCATGCGGAACATGCCCTGGCCCGGACGGACCCGGACGGTGGTGCCGGGAACGGCGTTGTTCAAGAGTTTGCGGAGGTCGTTGGCGACCTGTTCGCTGGAGCGCTGGCCGAGTTTGCGGCGTTCGCTGCGCGGCCACAGCGGCATCCGGATGTTGGCGGTGTGCCCGCCGCGCTGCTGCCAGGAGTTGGCGCCCACGTCGCCGGTGACGACTTTGGCCTCGGGAGTGTTTTCACGGATCAGTTTTTCGATGTGCTTGTAGCGTTCGTAAACGACGTCGAAGCGAGTTCCGGTTTCCATTTCGATGCTGACGCGGACTTCGCTTTCGTCGGTGACCGGCATGAATTCGTTGCCGATCCACGGGACCATGGCGACGGAAAGCCCGAGCAGCACGACGGCCAGCAACGAGACGGCGATCCGGTGGCGCAGAGCCCAGCCGACCATGGCTTTGTATTCGTTTTCCAGCCCGGTCATCAGGTTTTTGCTGAACGAGAGGAGCCAATGGAGCGACCAGTGGTGTTTCTCCACGCCCTGAGGCGACATGAACAGATTGGTCATCATCGGCGCGAGCGTGAGCGCGGTAATCAGCGAACAGCCGAGCGAAAAGGCGATGACCGTCGCCATCTGCTTGAACATGATGCCGGTGACCCCGGTCATGAAAAACGCGGGCAGGAACACCGCCATCGTCGTCAGCGTGCTGGCGATGATCGGCGACGCCACTTCCTGGGCGCCGTTCACGGAGGCGTCGAAGCGGGATTTGCCTTCCTCGTCGCGGAGGCGGTAAATATTTTCCAGCACCACGATCGAGTTGTCCACCAGGATGCCGACGCCCAGCGCCAGCCCTCCCAGGGTGATGATGTTCACGGACTGGTCGTTGAAAAACATCAGCGTAAACGTGGCGACGATGGAGATCGGGACCGAAATCGAAATGATGAACGTGCTCCGCAGGTCGCGGAGAAAGAAAAACAGGATCAGCATCGCCAGCAGTCCGCCCTGAATCGCCGAATCGCTGACGTTGCGGATGGAGTTTTCGATGTATTCGGAGGAATCCATCAGGGTGATCAGGTTCAACTGCGGGTAGTCGATCCGGAGCTGGGCGAGTTCCCGGCGGGCGCCTTCGGCCACGGCGACGGTGTTGTTGCCGGACTGCTTGTAGATTACGATCCGGACGCCGGGGAAACCGTCCACCGGGAAGACGCTGCGGACCTTGCTCCAATGGTCGTTGACTTTTCCGATGTCCTTGATGCGGATCATTTCCTGTCCGGAGGTGCCGACGACGAGGTCTTCGATTTCGTGGATGTTGCGGTATTCGCCGGGGGTGCGGACGGTGACGTCGAGGTTGCCGAACTCGATCGCCCCGGCCGAGAGATTCAGCGTGCCGGAACGGATGCTCTGCATGATCGAATCCAGCGGAATGCCGGAGCTGACCAGGCGGTTCACGTCGAGGTCCACATTGATTTTGCGGTCGCGCCCGCCGCGGACGTCGGCGGAGGCCACGCCCGGCACCCGTTCGAAACGGTAACTGACGTTGTCCTTGATCATCTGCTTCATCTGCACCGGATCAAGATCGGCGGAGGCGCCGATGATCAGGATCGGGTAGTTGGACATATTGAATTTGCGGATCATCGGGCGGTCGGCTTCGTCGGGGAAATTGGGCGTCACCCGGTCGAGGCGGTCGCGGATGTCGTTGGTCGCTTCGTCGAGGTTGGTTTCGTAGGAGAAGCGGATGTTGACGCGGCTGCTGCCTTCCATCGAGGTCGAGGTGACTTGTTCGACGCCGGCCACGGCGCTCACGGCGCGTTCGATCGGGCGCGTGATGATTTCCTCGATTTCCTCGGGGCCCGCGTTTTCGTAGGTGGTGGAAATGGAGAGTTCCGGGTAGGTGATGTCCGGCATCAGGTCCACCGGGAGCCGCGACAGCGAAATGCCCCCCAGTACGATCACGATGATCGTGCACATGGAGACGAAAATAGGACGCCGGACGGAAAATTCAATCAATTTCATTATTGTGCGTTCCCGTCTTTCTGCCTCTTGGCGGGCAGCAGGACTCCGGCGCCGTCCTCAAGCAGGTGGTGCCCCATGACGACGACATCGCCGCGCAGGTCTTTCGGCTCGAGGACTTCCTCTTTGCCGCCCATGACGACGCCGCCCTTGACCGGGACGAATTTGACGGTGGAGTCTTGTTTGACAACGAATACCCCTTCGGTTTCGTTGCGGCGGGCCTTGGCGGTGACCGGCATGACGGTCGCGCCGGGGCTGGTGCTGAATTGCAGTTCGGCGGTGACGAACATTCCCGGTTTGAGCTTGTGCCCGGCGTTGTCGATGGTCAGCTCCACCACGCCCTGGCGGGATTTTTCCTTGATGACCGGGGAGATGCGGATGACTTCCGCGTCGAACGCTTCGCCTTTGAAGGCGTCTACCCTGATCTTGGCTTTCTGTCCGACGAACATGAACGGGATGTCGCGTTCGACCACGTTTACCACCACTTTCATGGTGTCGAGGTCCACCAGCGTCATCAGGGGGGTGTTGCCCTGGAGCAGCGAGCCTTCGTTGACGAAGCGTTCGCCCACGTAACGGCGGTTGCTGCCGCTGTCCCAGTTGGCGGTGACGGCGGTGTAGCTGAGTTTGACCTTGGCGGATTCCAGCATGGTCTGGCGGAGTTTGACCTGCGCTTCGGTGACCCGTTTCCGGGCCTGATAGGCTTTACTGTCGGCGGCGATACGCTCGAATTCGGCGTCGGAAATAATCCGTTTATTGGCCAGCGAAGTGGCCCGCAGGAAATCGCTCTGTTTCAACGCGAGCATATCCTCGGCTTCGGCGAGGTTGGCTTTGGCGACGTCGAGCTCGGCGGCGGCCTGTTCCATTTCCAGGCGGAATTCTTCGTCGTCAAGCTGGGCGACGATGGCGCCGCGCAGAACCTCCGCGCCGACGTTGTAGAAAATTTTGCGTGCCCAGCCCGTCACCCGCGGCGAAACGATGAATTCGGCGTCCGAGGAGAGCGTCCCGGTAAAATAGCGCACGTCATGAATGTCCTCCACCGTGATCGGCGCGGTTTCCACCGCCACGACGGACCGCCCGGGCTGTTTCTGCCGGTCCGCTTTGCGGGAGTTGATGAATTGCCAGACGACCGCTCCCGCCCCTGCCGCCGCGATGAGAAGCAGCAGTAAAAATAACTTTTTAAATTTCATGAAATCCTTTCCCTGTCAATATTGATAATCATTAGTCGTTGCCGCCGGACGGATAGTTACATTCCGGAACAAATTTTCCCGAAAGATTCGTCTGCCGCCCGGCAAATGCGTCATGTCCGGTGGTTTTTCAGGTAATCCACGATGGTTTCGGCGAAGGCGTGCCCGATGCCGGGGACGCGGGCGGCGATCTCCTCTGCCTCTGCTTTGCGCAGGGCGCGGACCGAGCCGAACGCCCGCAGCAGCGATTTTTTGCGGTTCTCGCCGATGCCCGGGATATCGTCCAGCAGCGATTCCTGGACCCGGCGCAACCGCAGTTGCCGGTGGTAGCTGATGGCGAAACGGTGGGCTTCGTCGCGCAGCGCCTGGAGCATCCGCAGGGCAGGGCGGTGCTTGTCGATGACGATCGGTTCCTCGCGCCCCGGCAGGAACACTTCTTCATTGCGTTTGGCCAGCCCGATCACCGGGACCGGCGGATAGCCGATTGCGAGCAGGGCGGTCAGGGCGGCGGAGAGCTGCCCCTTGCCGCCGTCGATGACGATCAGGGACGGCGGCGGCTGATTTTCCGCCATTTTGCGCGAATAATGGCGGGTCAGCACTTCGCGCATGGTGGCGAAGTCGTCGATCTGGTCCACCGTCTTGACCCGGAACCGGCGGTAACGGTCGCGGGCCGGGCGGCCGTTGACGAAGCAGACCGCGCTGGAAACCGCGTAGGTCCCCATCAGGTTCGAGTTGTCGAAACACTCGATATGGTCCGGCGGGAACTTCATTCCCAGCGCCTGCTGGAGGTCGGTCACGGCTTCTTCGCCCGGCGGCGCGGCGATGGAGGCGTGGGCGAAGCTCCGGGTTTTCTGTCCGAAAATCTGCTTGAGGTTGGTGATCACGTCGCGGGTTTTGGCGGCACGCTCGAACCGGGCGGCGGCGGCCTGTTCCTTCATCCGCCCTTCCAGTTCGGTGACGAGTTCCGAGATGTCGCCCTGGATGACCGCCATCATTTTTTCCGCCAGCGCCCGGTATTGCTCCTGCGTCACCGAGCCGTCGCAGGGGCGCGAACAGTCTTTGACGATCCGTTTCAGGCAGTGTTTGCGGACCTCCGGGCCGGGTTCCGGCACCGAACAGGAGCGGAGCCCGAAATGGACCGTCAGGTATTCGATGGTTTCGCGCAGGGCGCCGCCCTGCGGGAACGGTCCGAAATAGAGCGCGCCGTCGTCTTTGCGCAGGCGGGCGAATTCGAACCGGGGCCACGGATCGTTCATATTGATTTTGGCCATCAGGTAACGTTTGTCGTCGCGCATCAGCACGTTGTAACGCGGCGCGTACTGCTTGATCAGCCTCGATTCGAGGATCAGGGATTCGTCCTCCGTCCGGACGAGCTGGTATTCCCAACTGTGGATGGAGTTGATCAGCGAACGGAGCTTGGGATCGGCGCGGCGCGCCTGCGACGGCTGGAAATAATGGCTCAAACGCCGCCGCAGGTTGCTGGCCTTGCCCACGTAAATAACTTGTCCGAACCGGTTGCGGAAGATGTACACGCCCGGCGTCGGCGGTACTTCACCGGGGTGGAATCCTTCTGCTCGGTCCGGCATGTTCGCTCCGTCAGGACTGGACGAACGGGTCGTAGAGCCCTTTTTCGTACAGGTGGTTAAGGACGATCGCCGGTCCGGCGTAGGCCCCGATGTCGCGGCGGAGCGCGCTGGTGGTGATTTCGCAGCCGTCCAGCGACACCTGCCAGCAGAAACGCGGCAGGTATTTCCGCAGCGGCTCCATGAACAGGTCGCCGGCGGCCCAGGCGATGGTGCCGAGAATGATTTTTTCCGGGTTCAGCGCGTTGATCAGGATGCCGATGCCCTGGGCGTTGCGGACCATGATTTCGTCCCAGACCCGGCAGGCGTAGGCGTCGCCCTGGCGGACGGCGGTTTCCAGCGCCATGAAGTCGATGTCCGTCACGTTGCCGCCCGCCGCCTTGACGATGGCGTGGTCCGGCCGGCCCGCCAGTTCTTTCTGCAGGCGCAGCGCCACCGCGCGGCCGCCGCAGAACGCTTCGTAACAGCCGTGCATGCCGCATCCGCATTCGGGGCCGTTGAGGTCGATGACCGTGTGGCCGATTTCGCCGCCGTAGTAACCGGTGCCGTCGATCAGGTGCCCGGCGGCGATGATGCCGCCGCCGATGCCGGTGCTCATGGTCAGGTAAATCACGTCGCGGCAGCCGCGGCCCGCGCCGAAGAACCATTCGGCCAGCATCCCGGCGTTGGCGTCATTTTCCATGATCGCTTCGATGCCGAGCGCGTTGGAAAGGGTTTCATTGATCCGGACATTGCGCCACTTCGGGTTGTTGGGGGGGCGGGTCATGATGCCGTTCGGGATGTCGGCGGGGCCGGGGGTGGAAACCCCGATGCCGCGGATGTCGCTGTTTTTGAATCCGGCGCCGGCGATCATCCGGGCGCCGCTGTCGGCCAGCCTGGCCAGCATTTCGGCGGGATCGGTGTCCTTGTTGTCAAAGCGCTCGGTGGCGAGGACCTTGCCGTTGCTCATCATCAGCGAGGCGGCGATTTTGGTGCCGCCGACGTCATAGCCGAGAATCGGAAAATGGGAGGTCATGGGAGAATCCTTGTTTTCAATGATTATATAACGCCTAAATCTTTTTTCAGTTTTTCTTCCTGCAGGACATTGACGATGTCCGGGCCGTGGATGGCTTTCATCAGCTTCACATAAAACACGTAAAACGCCTGCGGGTCGGGTTTGACCACGACGTCCCCGGCGGAGGCGTCCAGCATGAACTTGCGCTTGGCGCGGTCGTGGCGGTAAGCGTCGAGGTAGCGCATCAGCGTCCGCGGGCTGAGTTCCTCGTATTTATGCTGGCCGAATTGTTCCACGTAATCCGCGGCCATGCTCATGACCAGGGTTTCCCTCGGTTTTTTCAAGCCCAGCACCTTCAGGAATTCTTCGATCATCTCCATGCAGCGGAGTTCGTCGAACATCGGGAAATTAATGCCGAGCCCGCGGCTTGAGATGTTGGCCGGAAATTCGTAGTTCGAAGCCGCCGTGACGCAGATGTTCGGCGAGAGCGCGACGCTGCCGCCGACGTGGGTACGGAAATAATACCAGTCGATCTTGTCCGGCTCGATGTCGTCGAAAAACACCACGAATTTGCGGTCCTTGCGCATCGCCAGCTTGTCGAGCAGGCGTTCGAGCCCCTGCTCGAGGTCTTCCGGCTCCGGCAGGATCAGGGTGATTTTCGGATGGCGCAGGGCGTAGGCGATGGAAAAATGCGTTTTGCCCAGCCCCGGCAGGCTCGAAACCAGCAGCGGCACGTTGTGCTCGCCGCGGGCAAAACCGCTGTAGTGGTCTTCGAAATTCTGCCGGACGCCGAGATAGCCGAAGAAACTATCCGCCGGGCGGATGTAGTTCAGGTCCACGGCGTTGAACTCCCCGTCCCGGTAACGGTAGGCGCGGTGCCCCGCGAACGGATCGCCGGTTTCCGCCAGCCGGAGAAAATAATCGACGGCGCCGCCGCCGACCAATGCCGGTTTCGCCGCCATGACACGGTCGATCTCCGGGTTCAGGCGGGGGAGGATGGTATCGGCGCCGGGAGCATTATGCTGCCGGAGTAATTCGATGTAAGCGGAAACAAGGCCGCAACCGGCGCACAGGCGCCCGGCGTGGGCAATGGCAAAGGCGTCGCCGCCGTTCAGCTCGCGGGAGGCGTTCAGGCGGGTGATCAGGCCTCCGGCGTTGAAGGCGTCGGCGATGCTGTTCTCCAGCATCGAGGCGAACGCGGCGTCGCCGCAGCGGCGGGCGAGCTCGTTGATGAAGTCGATGGAATCCGCTTCCCGTGAGACCGTCCGCCGGAGCCGTTCCGCGGAAGCGGCGTCCTGTTCGAACGCCCGGAGGTCGTCCAGCATCGCCTGCAGGACCGCGTCGTAGAGTTCGATGAAGTCGCGCCGGTAGATGTCGATGAAATGCCGTTTGCCGCCGGAAACGCCGGTGAAGATTACTTCCAGGCTGGTTTTGGCGTCCGTGATCCGGGCCATCAGTTCTCGGGCGGGGGAGGTCATTTCGCGGTCACCGGGGGTTGTTCGACCATGATGCGGTCGGTGATTTCCTGCCCCAGCTCAAAGTCGTAGAACGGCATCCGCGGATAGGACATGTAGGAGCCGAGGAGGTTTTCCTGGATTCCGGTGGCGACCGCGAATTTGTTCGGGTTTTTCAGGGCGGGGCGGAACCATTTGTTGAGGCAGTTGATCAGGTGCGGATTGGCGGCGTTCTGGAGGCGCCCTTCGATGTAGAGGGAATTGTAGGCTTCGTCCTCCTGTCCGATCATGACCAGCCCGGCGGTTTTCGTCAGGTTGGCGAGTTCGAGGAACAGCCGGGCGTCGGCGGCGTTGCCGATCTTGGTGACGGTTTCGCGCATTTTGGCGGCGGCGTACATGACGGTCTCGCCCTGTCCGGCCTGTACGGCGCAGATGCCGTAGCTCAGCCAGAATCCCGGCTGGTCCTGTTCGTATTTGTGGGCGGCCTTGAAAATCAGCGAAATCCAGGAAGGCGGCATCCGGAACTCATGCATCGGAAACCAGTCCAGTCCCATGTAGAAGCCTTTGTAACTGCGCTGCAATTCGTCTTCGAACGTGGTGCGGCTGCCTTCGCGGATTCCCGCCAGATAGCCGGTGATGGCGCGGCGGATCGGCGTTTCGGTGATGATGAAGTCCGCGCCCGAATTCTGCCCGTACCAGGTGAAACGCACCGGCAGATACATGCCGGTCCGGGCGTCGATGAGCTCGATCGGGGATTGGACGCCGGGCGTGTTGAGCTTGCCCGCCAGTTCATAAAGGATCAGGGATTTGACCGGTTCCTGGTCTTTGCCGCTGTTGAATTGCTGGGCCAGTTCGAGCATGGCGGGGGGATAGGAGCGTTCGACGGCTTTCAGCAGGTAGCCGCCTGCGATATGGGGATCGGAGGCCAGCAGTTGGCTGACTTTGAATTGGGCGCGGGCCTGGCCGTTGTCCGCGGCCAGAAAATAGAGCTTGCGGGCTTTTTCGTCCACCCGGCCGAGGGAGCGCTCGATGCGTTCGGCCATTTCGAACTGGGCGGGCGGGTAGTTCATTTCGACGGCGTAATTCAGCTCTTTATTGCCCGCGTATTCGCTTTTTTCGCTGAAATAAATCCGGGCCAGATAGTATTGGGCTTCGGGATAATTGTTTTCGGCGGCATGATAGAAATAACTCCGGGCCTGGCCCAGGTCGCGTTCGACGCCGTCGCCGTGGTAATACATTTTGCCGAGTTCGACGGCCGCCGGCAGGTATTTTTCTTTGTAACAGGCGAGGAACAGGCGCAGGGCTCTGGCGGTGTCTTTTTCCGTCCCTCTGGCGTAGTAGTGCTGGAGCCCGAGCACGTACATCCGCGGGAATTGCCCGGCGAGATTGGAACGCGACAGGATGGCGAAGGACCGTTCATAAAGGATTCGCGCCATCGTCGGGTTCGGCGTCTGGTCGCCCCAGCCTTTTTCCTGCAGATAGCCGTTGAAATAGATCGCCACCGGATTGCTGAGCTGAGCCGCGAGCTTGAGCCAGACCGTCGCC
Organism: Lentisphaeria bacterium UBA5247; assembly: GCA_002408885.1. Classification (GTDB taxonomy): domain Bacteria; phylum Verrucomicrobiota; class Lentisphaeria; order Victivallales; family Victivallaceae; genus UBA5239. Next base: position 49,289 of record DHTZ01000076.1, read on the forward strand.
ATCTCGTAGTCGATCGGCGTGATGCCGCCGATGATATAGGCCATGCCCAGCTCGGCCTGGCTGTTGTGGTCGCCGATATCGGCTTGTTTCTGCAGGCGGTTGAATTCGGATACACAGCCGGGCAGGGAACCCGCCAGCGCGGTAATCACCGCCGCCACTGCAATCGTCCGTATTTTTCTCATCATGATCGTATAGCCTCATTTCATTGTTTCATTAAAGATAATTATAGCCTGTTTTGAACAAATTACCAGTGGATAAAAAGTCATTTTGGCGGCGAATCCTTTTCTTTTTTTAAGCCGGGTGCAAGTTTTTGAAGTCAGGATGCAGCGCATCCGTCCGCACCGGGCCGTGCCCGGGCGTGCCGCAGCGGCGAAACGCTGCCCGTTCGCAGAGCGGAATATTTTGTTTCGCCCGAATGGGCGACCAGCGCTGTCCGCGCGCTGGACTGCGTGCGGCAACGTGCCGCCGCGAAAGTTCTTTCATTCGGGATTGAAAAATCGGCATACGGCGTTTGTTAGAAAATGATTAGAATTTTAAAAGGGCGGTTTGTTTTTGATCTGTCCGCGTGATATGTTCAGTTAATTTATGGCGGTGTGAATTTTCAATGATCGGAATCTGTTAAAAACTATGGTGTTTCGCAATAGTATTTGGGCTCTGCCCTTGTCTGTTTTGATGGTCCTGCTGGCCGGGTGCGATGACCGGGGCGGTGTTAAAATCGACAGCGTCCGCGTGTTTCAGGGGGCTGAACAGTGCGCCCTGCCGGGCCGGGCTTTTGAAAGCCCCCTGGTGGTCGAAGTCTCCGGCAAATCGGAAAAAGGATGGTTCGGCGGCGAAATCGGGCGTCCGCCGGCGGCGGGGGCCCACGTGTTTTTTCAACTGCAGGACGGTTCGGACCTGACGCTCTCGGCGCAGGAAGCGACTGCCGACGACAGCGGGCTGGTGCGCCTGAACGTCACCGCGGGGCGCCGGATCGGCGATCAATACCTGCGGGTGATTCCGGCGGACGCGCCCGACAAAGCCATTACGGTCCGTTTCGCGACCGGAGTAGAAATCCGCGGCGCCGGTCAGGAATGCCGCGCCGGAAGCGTGATCCCCGAACCGCTGACCGTCAAACTGGCGGGGTCGGACGGCGCCCCCGCGGCCGGAGTGCCGGTTTATTTCAAGATCGTTTCCGCGCCCTCGGCGGAAGACACCGGAGTGCTGACCCGGGCCACGGCCGTGACCGACAGCGACGGCGAAGCGCGGACCTTTTTCCGGCTCGGAAATGAAACCGGGCGCTACGATATCCAGGTCGAAATCGGCGGGCAGGAAAACGGGATGTTTTTCACGCGCGGCGTCGCGGCGTCCGTCCTGGGCTACGACGTCATGGCGTTGATCATCAATACGCTCGGCGGGCTGGCGGTCCTTGTTTTCGGGATGAAAGTGATGAGCGACGGACTGCAGAAAGCGGCCGGTGAGCACATGCGGAACATCCTGCATTATTTTTCCCGGAACCGCTGCGTCGGCATTCTGGCCGGGGCGCTGGCGGCGGCGGCCGTGCAGTCTTCCAGCGCCAGTACGGTCATGGTCATCGGATTCGTCAATGCCGGATTGTTGAACCTGGTTCAGTCGATCGGGATTATTTTCGGGGCGAATATCGGGACGACGGTTACGGCACAGGTGATTTCGTTCAACATCGGGTGGATCGCCATGCCGGCGATTGTGGCGGGGCTGGCGGTCATGTTCGTGTCGCAGCGTTTCCTGCGGGGTTGGGGCGAAACGGTGCTGGGGTTCGGGTTTCTGTTTTTCGGGATGAACCTGATGAGCGATTCGCTGAAAACCGTCGCCGGTTTTCCGGGTTTTGTCCGTTTTTTCAGTACCTTCGACTGCGCGCCGGTCGGGGGATGGATGCCGCCGGCAATCACGCTCGGCGTGATCGGGATCGGGATGGCGGCTGCAATCATCATCCAGAGCAGTTCGGCGGTGACCGCCGTCATTCTGGCGCTCGGCGCCGGGGGGCTGCTCAATCTTTATACGGCGGTGCCGCTGGTCCTCGGCGCCAACGCCGGCACCACCGTCACGGCGCTGCTGGCGGCGATTCCCACGAACCGCATCGGGAGGCAGGCGGCGGTGGCGCATGCGATTTTCAACATTGTGGGAGCCGGAGTCATTTTCGGTTCATTTTACCTGCCGGTGGGCGGTTCCGGGAAACCGGTCTTCTTTGCGCTGATCGATTACATGACGGCAGGCAATGCGTTTGCCGCCGTTCCGCAGAACCTGACGAGGCATATCGCCAACGCCCATACCATGTTCAATGTCATCACGGCGGTGCTGCTGGTCCCCTTCATCGCCCAGATCGCGGCGTTCTGCGAATGGCTGATTCCGGTGCGGAACGATAAGGTGAAGTACAAATACCTCGAGCCCTATCTTCTGGACACTCCCTCGATTGCGCTGGAACAGTCGGTGCGGGCGCTCTGCCACATGGTCCGGGAATCCTGGAGCATGGTGGGACAGGCGGTGAATGAACAATTCCTGAAATCCGACATTGACGAGGCGAAATTCCGTGCGCTGGCCAAACGCGAGGACCGTATCGACGAATTGCAGATGGAGGTCACCGAATATCTGGTCCAGATCACCCGCCGTGAACTCAGCGAGCCGCAGTCGGAGCTGATCCCGCTCCTGATGCACTGCACCAACGACGCCGAACGCATTGCCGACCATACCGCCAACATCCTGACGCTGACCACCCGGCTGCACGACGCGGCGGGCAACCTGTCGGAACGGGGGCGCAACGATCTTGCATTCATGAACCGTCATCTGGCCGAATTGGCGAAAAGCGTTCTGGAGGCGCTGGAATCCGGCAAATCCGAATATGTCGATCTGGCATTGGAACACGAAGAGGAAATCAACCGTCTGGCCGTCGAGCTTGAAGCGGCGCATATCGAACGTTTGCGGCTCGGGCTTTGCGACGCCATTGTCGGCGTCATTTACATCGAACTGATCGGCGAACTGGAAAAAGTGGCTGACCACCTGACCAATATCGCCGAGCGTGCCGAGGCGATTCAGCAACACTATATCGACATGGGGCGCGAACGGTCCGCCACCGCGTCCGGTGAGTTCGCCTGAGCTCATTTTCCGTTTTTCAAATGCGTGTCTCTTCCGAAAGAGTTTTAGGGAAAAAACGGAAGCCCTGCTTGATTTTTCAGTAAAACGATTTACATTGTGATTCCTTAGAAGAGTAGTGAAATTTTGTGATAGATAGTAGAGAAGTACAGCGGCTGTTGCGGTGTTGAATCGGGAAAACGAGGAGTCAGTCGGTTTTGATCAGCTTTTTAGGACAGTATTCAAGTCTGTTGGTATATCCGGGATTGGCACTTTCGTTATCGATGGTGCTGACCTATCTTTGCCTGATTATTCTGCCGCGCCTTGGGTTTATCGATAAGCCCGGCGGGCGCCATATCCATGACACAGTGGTTCCCCGGGGCGGCGGAATTGCGGTCATCATCGCTTTTTTTGTCGTTCTTGCACTGTACATCGTCGGGCATCTCGGTTCTGTTGACGGGGATGTTTTCTGGCGGCTGTTCCTGCCTGCGTTGCCGCTGACGCTGATCGGGCTCCTGGACGACCGTTTCGATGTCAAATCCTGGCTCAAGCTGCTTGCCCAGATTCTTGTGGTCGTGGTCGCCTGGCCCTATGTGCCGCATTCCATTATGATTTTCGGGTGGATGGTTCCGCCCATTCTGACGTTCGGCATATTGCTGGTATGGGTGATCATCATCGTCAACGCGTTCAACCTGATTGACGGACTGGACGGGCTGGCTTCCGGGCTGGCGATTGTTTCGTCCGTCTGCATGGCGCTCTGGTTTCTGCTGGTCGGCGGGCACCGGAGCGAGGCGATGTGCATGTTGATTCTGGCGGGGGCCTGTCTGGGGTTCCTGCGTTATAATTTTTATCCGGCCAAGATTTTCCTCGGCGATACCGGGAGTACATTTCTGGGGTTGGTGTTTGCCATTACCGGATTGTCTGCCATGGACAAAGTGGTGACGATGACCTCGCTGCTGCTGCCGGTTCTGGCGATCGGGGTCCCGCTTTTCGACGTGGTTCTGGCCATCTGGCGGCGCAGCGCCCGCAAGTTGCTGAATCCCGGGGCCGGGGGAATCATGGACGGCGACCAGGACCACCTGCATCACCGTCTTTTCCGGCAAAACCAGAACCAGACCAAGACCGCGTTCATCATGTACCTGATCGGGTGTGCGTTTGCCGCGATCGCGCTGCTGCTGCTGACCCTTGGCGAATCCTCGCCGGCGATTGCTTACGTGACGCTTCTGATTGCAGTCCTGGTCATGATCCGGCAGTTGGCGGTGGTTGAACTGTTAGACTCCGCCATATTGTTCCAGCGCGGGCTTTCCAAACCAAGAAAAGGAATTTTTGTCAACATGATTCATCCGTTCATCGACTTTTTTATGATTGCCATATCCTATGTGGTGACCAGTGTCATCCTGATCGGCCATTTTCAGGATTTCAGCCTTTTTCTCTGCATGTTTGTTCCGATTGCAATGACCCTGATGTTTTCGCGGGTCTATCGGATCTACTGGCTGCGGGCGGGGCTGAATAATTACTGGCATCTGGCCCTGGTGATTGCATTGGGTTCGGTGTTGTCCTGTTTCTTCGTCTATCTGTTCCAGATGGAGACCTTGACGGCGGATTACGGAATTAACGAGCGCTGGCTTTATGGAGCCTGCCTTCTGTTCGGGCTGTTGAATATCACATTGATCTCGCTGGAACGCTTTCTGCTGCATTACGCGGAAGGATTCTGGTTTCGGAAAATGTACCTCCAATACGGGAATGAAGAAGGGGTGGAGCGTATTCTGATTTATGGCGGCGGACTGAAATGCCGGATTTATGTGAATTACATCTATTGCGCCCAGCGCACGGATTATCCGAAGATTGTAATCGGGATTCTGGATGATGATCCGGTGTTGCACGGATTGCGGGTATACGGTTTCAAGGTGCTTGGAAGCGCCAGGCAGATCGAGCCGATATATGCCAAGCGGCCCTTTGACAAGATCGTCATTGCCATCGATACCGTGCAGGAATATGAAATGAATATTTTGAACGCATTCTGCGAAAAAAATAATATCAAGTTATTGCATCTTGCCATTGCGGAAAAAGGATTGGACGATGCCCCGGTGTCGATCGTGCCGTTACCGGCGGCGGTGCGGGATAACGTGAAAAACGATTAATTTAAAAACACTTATTGTGGAGGTATATTTTGAATAACGATTCCGAATTTGTATTCAGCTTCGATTTGGTGGTTGATTTTGTCAAGAGATTTAAATGGCGGCTGTTCATGTTCGCATTTTTGAGCCTGGCGGTAGTCGTCCTGATTGCGGGAACGATTTGCATTCTGCTGCCTTCGCATCGTTACATGACTCAGGAAATTGAAATCCTGCTGCCGATCCGCGGCAAGGATGAAGCGCGTATCTATCCCAGCGGCAAAAAATTCAACCGCCTGGATATTGTCAGCCCGCCGATCCTGAAAAAAGTATACAAGAATAATCAATTGGAAGGCATTCTTTCCTATGAAGATTTTCAGAAGAGCATATCGGTCGTTAATTTCTCGATTGACCGGGCCCTGCTGGATGCCGAAGTCGCCTCGAAACTCAGCAAACGGAATTTGACCGCCGCCGATATCAGCAATATCGAACGGGAATACCGCAATGCCCTTGCCAAAATCGATTCCTCGATTTATCGGGTTGTGTTTGCCAATTCCTCTGTGCCGCCGGTTCTTTCGGCCAAGATTTTGAACGAGACCATATTAACCTGGTTCAAGATATACAGTCTGCTTGAAGCGGAAAAATTGCCGGTTATCACTGTTGATACTCAAATAGACGCGACGATTGCCCAGGATCTGAAGCAGAGCCGTTTTATTGCGCTTGACCGGCTTCAATACTATCTGGACCAGCTTGAACGATTGAGCGGAAGGCTCCAGCTTGTGCAAAGCGACCGGAAGTTGACGGCGTCTACCGGGGAGTCTCTGGAAGATATCGTTTCCGCCATGCGTTATATCAAGACCTATCAATTGGCCCTGCTTCGCCAGATGGTCATGGCGGATGCCGGTCTTCAGACTTCACTGGACCCGATGTATGTTCAGAGCCGCCTGGAGCATGAACAGCGGCAGTTGAATACATTAAAGACGCAACATAAAATGTTGCTGGATTCCCTGGCGATCATGGAGAAGAAGGGCGTCGAAGGTAGTGGCGGGGGCAAGGAAACGGAAGCGTCCCTGATGCTGGATTCCGGCGTGCTGAACCAACTTTCCGCGATTTTCTCCCGGGATGCAAGCAATAACTTCCGGACCATGCTGGCCGAGCAGAATCTCGCCCTTGCCAGTTCGATCGCCAAACAAGAGGAAGCGGTTTCCTTCTACCAGGAAATCTCCAGCAAGATGAAGAAAGTGTCCGAAAACACCGTGACCGGCAATAGCGCGGAGTTCGATCAGCTTTTCCAGGGTGTGTTGAAAAATGTCATCAACCTGGGCAAAACGATTGCCGAGCTGAAACAACTGCTGACCGAAGATTATCTGTCCTCCCAGAGTTTCTATGTTCCGGCCGGTGAGGCCGCCTGGACTCAGGACCCGCTGATCTCATGCAAAAAGCTCGGCGGCGGCGCGGTTGCCGCATGGCTGCTCCTCAATGTCATTTATGGCGGGTTGCTGTTTACTGGCAACTATATCGGAAAAAAGCCGGAGAAGAAATAAACGGCGAAACGCTGGCCCGCGCACGCCGCGAAGTTCTTTTAGCCAGGATGTGAGGCATCCGTTCGCGCCGGGCCGTGCCCGGGCGTGCTGCAGCGGCGAAACGCTGCCCGTTCGCGGAACGGAATCCTCTGTTTCGTCCTATGGGCGCCCGGCGCATGAACTGCGCTGAGCCACGTACCGTAACGTGCCGCCGCGAAATTCTTCAGTCAGGATGCCGGATTAATCGAGTTTGATCTTTTCCGAAATTTTGGCGGCTGTTTCATTGCGCCGGGCGTCGTCGGCATAGGGTTTCTGGCGCCAGTTCCAGCGGAATCCATCTTCCACGCCGCGCGGCACTACGTGCAAATGCGCATGCATCACCACTTGCCCGGCGCATCCGCCGTCCGCCAGATGCAGATTGAAGCCGTCGTAATCAAGCGCGCGCTTCAGGGCCACTCCGATCCGTCCGCCGACACGGAACATCCGTCCCGCCGCGTCTTCCGGGATGGAGGAGCTTCCGGCGTGGTGTTCTTTCGGGATCACCAGCGTGTGGCCGGGGTTGATCGGCGCGATGTCGAGAAATGCGTAGACCTTATCATCCTCATACACCTTGCTGGAAGGGATCTCGCCTTTGATTATTTTGCAGAAAATACAGTTATGCATATTTACTTCTCCTGTTGAAGATTGTATTCTTTGATTTTCCGGATCAGCGTCCGGCGGCTGATGCCGAGTTTTTCGGCGGCGTGGGTCCGGTTGTCGTTGCATTCGCGGAGCGCCGCCATGATCAGGTGTTTTTCATTGCTGCTGAGGTCGAGCACTTCGGGGGCGGCGGCGCGGGCCAGCACTTCCTGCTGGTGGCGGATGTTCCGCGGCACGTTTTCGAGCTTGAGCACGGGGCCGCGCGACAATACCACCATCTGTTCCACGCAGTTGCGCAGTTCGCGGATGTTGCCGGGCCAGGAATAGGCGCAGAGCGCGGCGAGGGCGTCGTCGGAAATACCCTCCACCGTTTTTTCGTTGAACCCGGCGAATTCATCCATGAAACGTTTGATCAGGATCGGAATGTCCTCGGCGCGGTCGCGCAGGGGCGGCATGACGATGCTGATGACGTCCAGCCGGTAAAACAGGTCTTCGCGGAATTTCCCTTCGTCCACCAGTTTGCGCAAATCGCGGTTGGTGGCCGAGATTAGCCGCGTATCGGTGAAAATCGGTTCTTCGCCGCCGACCCGTTCGAAGGTCCGGGTTTCCAGCACCCGCAGCAGTTTCACCTGTACCATCTGGTCGATTTCGCCGATTTCGTCCAGGAACAACGTCCCGCCGTCGGCGAGCTCGAAGCGCCCCTTTTTCTGGTCGATGGCGCCGGTGAAGGAGCCTTTTTCATGCCCGAACAGCTCGCTTTCGAGCAGGGTGGCGGGGAGGGCGGCGCAGTTCACCGGGATGAATGCGCCGGCGCGTTCGCTGAGCTTATGGATGGCGCGGGCGATCACTTCTTTGCCGGTGCCGCTTTCGCCGGAAATCATGATGGTCGAGCGGGTTTTGGCGACCTGGCTGACGACGTTCAAAATTTCGCGCATCTGCGGCGACTTGGCGACGATATTGTCCAGCTCGAAATCGGAACTCAGGCGTTTTTTCAGGCGCATGTTTTCGGTTTTCAACCCTCTGGTCTCGAGCGCTTTGTTGATGACGTGGCTCAGTTGTTCCAGATTGACCGGCTTGGTGATGAAGTCGGTGGCGCCGCGCTTGATCGCCGCGATGGCGTTTTCGATGGAACCGTAAGCCGTGAAAACGATGCAGATGGGCTGGGACGATTTTTTCAGCGCCGCGTCGATTACGTCCATGCCGCTTGCGCCCGGCATGTTCAAGTCGGTCAGGATCAGGTCGTAATTGTTGCGCTGCAGGAGATTGACGGCGCGTTCGCCGTCCTCGGCCAGCGTGACCTGATATTTTTTGCGGAAAAAGCGCTCCAGCGCCTCGCGCGTATGCCGCTCGTCGTCGGCGATCATGATGGTTTTTCGGTTGTCGTCACTCATTGGTATCCGTACCCTCCCACATTTGAGCAAAATCATGAATATCCTGCAGGCTTCCGTCCGGTATTTCCAATACGATCAGCTTCAGTCCGCCTTTACGGAACAGCCGCGCCAGCCGCGGCAGGTCCATGCGGTTCGGGGTTCGCAGGGGCTGGTGGCCGTCGTTCCACTTCAGGATCGGGATGTCCGTGGTGTAGATGGAGGCGTGAAAATGGACCATCCGGACCAGGCCGGACGCGACGAACTTCTCGGCTTCTTCGTGGAAGTCGCGGCCGAGGAGATGGCACGACGTCCACAGATGGCTGACATCCAGGCAGATCGGATGCTTGAGCGCGATCATGTCCCGCGAGAACATATTGGCCGCGCCGTAACTGGGGAAATCGTTTTCAATGCACAGCGTGAGGCCGGGATATTCTCCGCGCACCCGTTCGAGCCGTTCCCGGACCAGGCCGCGGCGTTCCAGAAATTCCGGGGTAGTCGTGAAGTCGGCGTTGAAACAGGATTTGCCGTCATAGGAAAGCTCTGTGCGGAATCCCGTCTTCATGGCGTCCCGGTAGGAGAGCGTGCGGTTGAACGCGGGAGTCGGCTCGTCCGTCATCCGGAACCCGTGAAAAACAGCGTCGCCGATGCCGTATTCCTGCATCAGCGCGGCGCTGGCGGTGAGTTCGTGCCGGGCTTCCTCCTCGTGCTCCGCGGCCAGATTGATGTTGTACTGGGCCAGCAGGGGGAGGTGGGCGCTGAGCGGCACGCCGTAAGAGGCGCAGCGCTCGATTTCGTCTTCCGGGGCGGAGTTGTGAAGTTGAATGCCGAATTCATAGCCGTATTGCGCGCAGGCCCGGCGGCATTCCGCGCAGAAGCCGGCGCCGTGTTCGGCGGTGAACGGGTTGGAGGTCAATTGAAGGTGCAGTTTTTTTTCAGTCATGTTCTTCGGTCTCGTCGTTTCTGGGGGGCTGCGGCAGGATATGGAGCCGCCGTCCGATTCTGGGGAAGCGCAGCAGGATCGAAGTTCCCCGCCCCTCCCTGGTTTGTACGGAAATGGATGCGCCGTGTTCGCGCATGACCCGTTCGATGATCATCATGCCGATCCCCGAACCGTTTTCCTTGGTGGTATGGAACGGCTGGTACAGGCGGGCGAGCTGTTCGGCGCTGATGCCCTGTCCCGAATCGGCGAATTCCAGCGTGACGTAATCGGCGTCGAATTCGCTGGAAATGGCGAGGACGCCCCCCTCGGGCATGGCCTGAACGGCGTTTTTGATGATGTTGTAGAACGCCTGTTTGAGCTGTCCTGCGTCGCCGGAAATCATCGGCAGCACTTCCGGGTGGGAGAAGTTCACTGAAATGCTGCGGTTGTCGATCTCCTGGTTCATGAATTTCAGGGTTTCGATCAGGAGTTCGGCGGCGTCGAGCGGGATCAGCTTCGGATGTCCGGGGCGGATCGCATGCAGGAACTGGTTGATGATGTTGTCGAGGCGTTCGACCTCGCCGCGGGCGATGCGGATCATTTCGGCGGCTTCCCGGCGGTCGAACTCGATTTCATCGTCGGCCAACTCCTGCTGGATGAGCTGAAGGTTCAGGTAAAGACTGTTGAGGGGGTTGCCGATTTCATGGGCGACCTCCGCGGCCAGCATCGAGATGGCGCGGTCGGTTTCAGCCTCCAGTTCCTGCAGGGTACGGGTGCGGCTCTCGGTGATGTCGCGGAGAATGACGGTGCCGAGTCCGTCCTCGGCGCCATGCGGCATCAGGTAAAAATGAACGTAGCGGTGAACCGGGTACATGATTTCGACTTCCTGGCTGGAGAGGCGGAGCCATTCTTCCTCGTCCAGCTCCATGATCTTGCGCCAGTTGACGTTGGTCAGGAACTGAGAAAGGCGGACGCCGGCGAGGTCTTCGGGCAGGCCGAGCAGTTCGGCTGCCGCGTGATTGTGATAAATGATCCTGAGGTCGCGGTTGATGACCAGAATGCCTTCCTGCATGGCGTTGAGGAGGGTATCGAGGAATCCTTTTTCATGATACAGCTTCAGCAGGAAGGACTGCAGATTGCTCGAATCCATCGAATCCATGCGCTGAATGAGGCGGTCGATAAATTTTTGCTTGGCCATACGTCGTTCTCCAAAACTCGTGATGAGACAATTTGGCACAGTTCAGCGAAAAGTCAAGCGGGATTGCCGGAAAGTTCCCGGATAAACAGCTCTCGTTCCGGGCGGCATGGGATACGGAAACGCTTTGGCGGAACGCCCAGTTACAGCCAAAGCATGAGGAGTCCACGGGAATCTTTTTTTCGAAAGAAAATATTGCCCAGTATCCATGCGGCCATGACAATCAGGCAAAGAAGTTTGAAGTCCGAGGCCGGCATAAATAGGAGCAATAAGGAGGCGAGGATCTGGAGACACCCTTCTATTATATAACCGCCATAAAAATTATGAATGCCCAAGTACCCTAAAAACAGGCCGAGAAGCACATAAACGGTCCTGATTCGAGGCATGGCGTTGGCATATTCCCGAAACGGATCGAGGGGTTTGTTTTTTTCCGGCTTTATCTCACTGGCACATTTCGGGCACAGGGTGGGTTTGTTCTCCCGCTGGTCATCGAAAAGCATTGCTTCCTGGCAATTCGGGCAATTATATTTGAAGGTTCCCATGTTTCATGCTCCTTTAAGTTCATCCATTAAGCTCTTGCCGTAACGGCAAGTTTGGGCATGGCGTGGTGCGGGCGGATAACCCAGCATCCCGGCTTTAATATCTTTGGAATTTTTGAAAAATCAAGCATAAAATCAAGATTTTATCGGGAAATTGTCCTATTCAATCAAGGCGCCTACTGAATACTTTTTTATCTATTTGTTCGAAAATGATTTTGACTTTCGGTTCGGTTGGTGTATATTAGCGTTTCAATGATCGTTGTTTCCGCAAACCGGGAAACCATATGTTCGCGGAGAATTGATTTATCAACCCAAAAAGGAAAGATTGCAATGGCTATCAAAGTTGGCATCAATGGTTTCGGGCGTATCGGCCGTATGGTTTTCCGCGCCGCCGTCAAGAACTTCCAGGACATTGAAGTTGTCGGTATCAACGACCTTCTGGACCCGGATTATCTGGCTTACATGCTGAAGTATGACTCCGTTCACGGCCGCTTCGACGGCAAAGTCGAAGTCGAAGGCAACAACCTGATCGTTAACGGCAAGAAAATCCGCCTGACCCAGGAAAAGGATCCCGCCGCCCTGAAATGGAACGAAGTCGGTGCCGACATCGTCGTCGAATCCACCGGTCTTTTCCTCGACAAAGCCAGTGCTGAAGCCCACCTGAAGGCCGGCGCCAGGAAAGTCATCATGTCCGCTCCCTCCAAGGACGACACCCCGATGTTCGTTTTCGGCGTGAACTGCCGGAGCTATGCCGGGCAGGCCATTATCTCCAACGCAAGCTGTACCACGAACTGCCTGGCCCCCGTGGCCAAGGTTCTTAATGATAAATTCGGTATCAAGCGCGGCCTGATGACCACCGTCCACGCTGCCACCGCCACCCAGAAGACTGTTGACGGCCCCTCCAAGAAAGATTGGCGCGGCGGCCGCGGCATCCTCGAAAACATCATCCCGAGCTCCACCGGCGCCGCCAAGGCCGTCGGCAAAGTGCTCCCGGTCCTGAACGGCAAGCTCACCGGCATGGCTTTCCGCGTGCCGACCTCCGACGTTTCGGTGGTTGACCTGACCGTGGAACTGGAAAAGGAAGCTTCCTATGACGATATCTGCAAAGCCATGAAGGCCGCCAGCGAAGGCGAACTGAAGGGCGTTCTCGGCTACACCGAAGACAAAGTGGTTTCCACGGATTTCCGCGGCGAAGCCAAGACTTCCGTTTTTGACGCCGACGCCGGTATCCAGCTCGACAAGACCTTCGTCAAGATCGTCTCCTGGTACGACAACGAATGGGGCTATTCCAACAAGGTTTTGGAAATGGTCCGCGTGATGGCCTCCAAGTAACCTCACGGTTGCTGGAACCTTAGAATACGCCGCGGGGCGGGTGGTCGATGCCGCCCGTCCCGCTTTTTTATTTTCCGAAAAACAACTTCATGGAGAAGCTCATATGATGAATATCGATAAAAAGACAGTGAAAGACATCGCTCTGAAAGGCAAGCGCGTGGTCATGCGTGTGGACTTCAACGTTCCGCTGAAAGACGGCAAAGTTTCCGACGATACCCGGATCACCGCCGCCCTGCCGACCATCCAATACATTCTGGAACAGGGCGCTTCCCTGGTCCTGCTGACCCACCTCGGCCGCCCGAAAGGCGAAGTCCAGCCCGAGTTCAGCGTCAAACCGGCCGCCGACCGCCTGTCCGAACTGCTCGGTACAAAGGTGAAATTCGCCACTGACTGCATCGGCGCCGCCGTGGCGGCCGAAGCCAATGCGCTCCAGCCCGGCGACGTGCTGGTCTGCGAAAATACCCGCTTCCACAAAGAAGAAGACATGAAGGCCAAGACGCCGGAAGACAAGGAAGCCCAGCGTAAGTTCTCCGCCGAACTGGCCAAGCTCGGCAACGTCTATGTGAACGACGCGTTCGGCACCGCGCACCGCGCCCACGCTTCGACCGCGATCATCACCGGCTTCATGGACAAAGCCAACTGCGTGGCCGGGTTCCTGATGGAAAAAGAGCTCCAGTACCTCGGCAAGGCCGTGGCCAAACCGGTGAAGCCGTTTGTGGCGATTATCGGCGGCGCCAAAGTTTCCGGCAAGCTTGAAGTCCTGATTTCGCTGATGGAAAAAGTCGATACCATCCTGATCGGCGGCGGCATGGCCTATACCTTCCTCAAGGCTCAGGGGCACAGCATCGGCGCTTCGCTTTGCGAAGACGACCTGCTCGAAACCGCCAAGGACACCCTGAAGAAAGCCACCGAAAAAGGCGTTAAATTCCTGCTTCCGGTCGATAACCTGATCGCCGACGCTTTCTCCAACGACGCCAACACCGAAATCTGCGGCAATGATATCAAAGACGGCTGGATGGCGCTTGACATCGGCCCGAAGACCATCGAACTCTATGCCGCCGAAATCGCCAAGGCCAAAACCGTGGTCTGGAACGGCCCGATGGGTTGCTTTGAAATGCCCAAATTCGCCGCCGGCACCACGGGCGTCTGCAAAGCCGTGGCCGACAGCGATTCCGTCAGCATCATCGGCGGGGGCGACTCCGTGGCGGCCGTCAATCAGAGCGGCCTGGCCGGCAAGATGAGCCATATCTCCACCGGCGGCGGCGCCTCCCTGGAATTCCTGGAAGGCAAAGAACTCCCCGGCGTGGCCTGCCTCGCCGACGCCTGAGCGAACGGTTGAACACAGCAACACATAAAGGTAACATTATGTCAAGAAAAGTGATTATCGCCGGCAACTGGAAAATGAACCAGAATGCCCGGGAAGCCAAAGCCCTGGTGAACGAATTGAAGCCGCTGGTCGCCGGAATCGACGCCTGCGATATTGTGGTCTGCCCGCCTTTCACCTCGATCTCGGCCGCCGTTGAAGCGGCTGCCGGGTCGAATATCAAAGTCGGCGCCCAGAACGTGCATTGGGCGGAATCCGGCGCCTTCACCGGCGAAATTTCGGCAAGCATGCTGAAGGAACTCGGCGTGGAATACGTGATTCTCGGCCACAGCGAGCGCCGCCAGTATTTCGGCGAAACCGACTGCACCGTCAATCAGCGCCTGAAAGCCGCCCTGGCCGCCGGCCTGAAACCGATCGTCTGCGTCGGCGAGCTCCTCGAAGAACGCGAAAGCGGCAAGACCGAAAAAGTGCTTGATACGCAGCTCAACGGCGCTTTCGCCGATATTCCGGCCGAACAGGTTCCCGGCATCGTGGTCGCCTACGAGCCGGTCTGGGCCATCGGCACCGGCAAGACTGCCACTCCGGAACTGGCTGAGGAAACTCATGCCTTCATCCGCGTCCGTCTGCGCGGCCTGTTCGGCGAAAAAATCGGCGATCAGGTTCGTATCCAGTACGGCGGCAGCATGAAGGCCGATAATGCGACTTCTCTGGTCGCCCAGCGCAATATCGACGGCGGCCTGATTGGCGGCGCCAGCCTGAAAGCGGGCAGTTTCGCCGACCTGATCAAGAACGCAATCGCCTGAAAACGATTGATTTTTTGCGGAAAATCGTAGAAATTCCGAAAAAATCATGCAGTTTACAGCCGTTGCCATGAAAATTCGTTTGATTTTTTTGGCAACGGCTGTATTAGTAACTCACTTTAGCTTTTAACGAAACAGAAAAACAGGACGCTTAGTATGAATGGATTTGTGATTGTGTTATATACACTGGTAATAGTGATTTCGCTGTTATTGATTGCGCTGATTCTGGTGCAGCAGCCGAAGAGCGGCGGTTTCGGAAGCACATTCGGCGGGCTTGGCGAGTCGGTTTTCGGTGCTCACGCGATCGGGCATATGACCAAACTTACGGTGATTTTCACCACGATATTCTTTGTTTTGACATTGACTTTGGCGATTGTCTTGTCACACCTTCCGGAAAAGGAAAGTGTATTGAGCTCAACCAGCTTTGGCGTTCAGGTCGAGAAAGCGATCGTTGAGGCCGAGCAGGCCGAGCGTCCCGTCCAGCCCGCCGAGGCGGCGGAAGCCAAGTGAAATAGTTCTTTATTTTAACATTGTTGTTTGCTTTTTGATTTGATGTGAAATACTGTACCGGGAAGCAGCTTGGAATTTGAATAGGAGGATTCTGAATGTATAAGACATGTTTTGTGGCGTTGATGGCAGGGGTGCTGAGTTTCAGCGTCTGGGGCCAAAGCCGGAAATCCGACTTCAAGATGACATTGAAAACTGAATTTCTGCCGACTCCCGTTTATGTGCTGAGCAACTATGATAATGAAGTCCCCAGTCTGAGTTCTCAATGGCTCGCCATAAAAGTCACTTATACCCCTCCCTCCGTAAAAGACGGTTCGGACTACCTCTGGGTGGATGATATCCGCATGGATGTTGAGCTCATGTTCTCCGCCAAATACCAGAATAAATCGATTATGGGATACGCCACCGGGAAAATCGAATTCTGGGCCATTCAATTCGACGGTAGGCGCCACCAGGCCATGATGATGCTTCCGCCGCAGGTTCTGCAGCGCTACGGCGACCAGACTGCCAGCAATTACCGCAAACTCAAAATTTACACCAGAGTGAAGTTCACCAATACCCGGAACAATTCCGTCATCGGAATGTTGATCGCCGGCAGCAACGCCAATGATAAAGAAACCGAGATTAACCGGGTATTCGATCAATTGTCCAGTCCGGTAGCGGCCGTCCTCCGGTTGCCGAACCTGATCCTTCCGGTGGAAAAAACGCCATGGCGATTCATTGATATGGATTCTTATGACATGATCAAACCGAGCAATGACGGAAACTAGACAATGGCCAAGAAAGAGAACACGATTTTATCGATCGATATTGGCGGTGACAGCCTGAAAATGGCTGAATTCATGATTTTTCCGGACGGCGGGGGGATGCGTCTGCTCCGTTTTGACGTCCGGGAGTACAATGACGAACAGAGGGAAATGACGCTGGACCAGAGTTTCAGCGAAATCTTCCCGGCGATGCTCAGTGAAAACCATTTTGTCTCTACGGATGTGATGGTTTCGATCTCCGGGCAGGTGGCCTTTTCCCGGTTGAGCAAACTGCCGCCCCGGGGAGACGACAAGAGCAATATCCGCCGGGTGATCGACTTCGAAGCCAAGCAGATCATTCCCTATCCGATGAATGAAGTGATCTGGGATTCTCAGTTGGTGGTGCGTAATATCGAGGCCGAGCAGCAGGACGCGGAACCGGAAGATCCCGAAAATCCTGTAGCCCCTGAAGAACCCGCCGCCCCAAAAACCACGGAAGAGATCGAAGCCCTGATCGTGGCGGTAAAGAAAGATTTGTTGACCGATATCGCCGAACTGATTGAGGACCACGGCAAAAAGGTGGTTGCCATTGAAATTGCCGCCACCGCCTCCTACAACGCCGCCCGCGCCATTCAGTTGGGCGAACAGGGTTGCGATATGATCCTGAATATCGGCGGGCGTTGCTCCAGCCTGATTTTTGTGGACCACAGCCGTATTTTTATCCGCGTGATTCCGATTGCCGGATTTATGATTACCCAGCAGATTGCCAAAGAGTTCAATATCAGCAATCCCGAGGCGGAAGAATTGAAACGCCGTCACGGTTTTGTCGCGCTCGGCGGAGCTTATGAGGAACCGGAGTCGGAAGTGGCCGCCACGATTTCCAAGATCGCCCGTAACGTCATGACCAAACTGCATGGCGAAATCAACCGGACGATCACCATGTGGCGTTCGCAGAACGGCGGTACCCGTCCGCGGCGTGCTTTTCTGGCGGGCGGCGGCTCTCTGATGGAATATACCAATCGATTTTTTGAGGAAAAACTGCGGATTCCGGTTGACTACCTGAATCCGTTTACCGTTCTTGACATTGACCAGGATGTGGATAAGAACCGCCTGAATACCGTTGCTCCGATGTTCTCGGAACTGATCGGTTCGGCCCTGCAGGCGGCAACCAACTGTCCGGTTGAAATCAACCTGTTGCCGGACTCGATCAAAGGGCGGCGTGCTTTCCAACGGAAAAAACCTTATCTCTATATATCCTGCGTGACGGTCATCTTCTGTCTGCTGGTGTTCTATTTCGGTGTCGGCCAGCGCCTTGACATCGATAAAACCAAGGTGCAGCGTGCGGAATCCGCCGTGAAGAATACGGAAAAGATGGTGAAAGCCGTCCAGGGATTGCGCCGCGATTTTGAAGACTTGAAGGGACAATACGACAGTGCGCTCGGGGTCATCAAAAAGCGGACGGTTATCCCGGGGCGTTTCAATGAGCTTCAAAAGGCAATACCTGATTCCATGTGGCTTTCGTCCGTCAAGCTGTTCAACACGGCGACGGAAGTTCAGCAGCAGAAAAGCGGAACTTCCTTCGATCCGGGCGATCCTTGGGCCGGCATGGGCGGCGGCGGTTTTGGCGGTGAACAGAAACCGGCTGAATCCAAAGACTATGATGCATTGAAACTGGTCGGGCATTCCCTGGTTATGCGTGAAGATATTCTGAATGAAGCGGCGTTTATGGAAAAACTTCTGAAAACGACCGTGTTTCAAAACTCGGATGATGCGGTGGGGTATGTCGATAAGTATTTTATCGGCCCCAAAGGAAAAGACAACGTCACTTCCTTCAAAATCAAAATCAAGCTGAAAAATCCGGTGAAAATGTAACGGGGGATGTGATTCATGGATAAGAGATTCATTAAAAAGAATATTGTATTGTTCGGCGTCCTGGGAATTTCAGCCTGTATCGTGGTTTTTCTGTTGACTCTGATTATCATGGAACATGCGGAGATGCAGAATTACATCAAGCAGACTCAGGAAATGGTGGCGAAAATCGATAACCTGAACTCCCAGCGCCCCGCTCCCGTCAGCGGCAACGACCGTTTCATTCGCGAGGATATCGCGGGGTACGGCGCGAAAGTCAAGGAGATCCAGCATTATTTCGGGCATCCGTTTTATGACGCCAAAATGGTATTTGTCAAAGAGCTTCTCGCCGGTCTGAAAGGCGACAACGGCGAAGAATTGTCCGACGGCGACAAGCTGGCGCGTTTCAATCAGGCATTGAATACATTCTGGGAGGCGGAACGGGCCAGAACCGCGCGCGACCAGATCTATATTTCGTTCAAACTGAAATCCAAGGAATTATTGGGTGTCGATTTCAGCGATTACGACAAGCGTTGGGAGGAAGGGCTGAAGAAATTCTCGGAGGAAGTGGCAAAGCGCAGCCGGGAAAATTTAAAAGAAAACCTGTATGATATTTTCCTGCAGGCGTTCGGCTTCAAGCGGACATTGTCATTGCAGTCTGAAAAATATGAAGCCTTCGCCAAGGCGACTCGTGACAGGCTGATCGATTATTTCAATAACCAGAAGAAAATTTCCTTTTATCTGAGAGATACCCTGCATGAGGATAACCGGGAAATCGGCGATGACAGAACCCGGGGACGGGGGAGAAATAACGTCATCGGCGGCACCGGTTCCACGTTCGGTTTTCCGCAGAACGAAAAAATTCTTCGTGAACAGATTCCGAATTATGTCTACAGTTGGACGATTGTCGATGATCTGGCGCACCGGATTGCCGATTCCGGAGTCATTGCCTTGACCGACTTCAGCAAACATATTGCCCAGCCCGTCGTGGAAGGCAATTATCAGTATTACCGGTTTCAGTTTACGGTGGCCGGCAGCATGGCGGCTATCCGTCAATTGATGACGAGCCTGAACAAGGCGTTTGACGAGCGTCGTGTTTATATCATTCAGGATATTGAACTGGAGCTTAAGACCGATACGCTGGACGAATTGCTTAAGGCCGAAGCCCAGGCGTTGCTGATGGGGAATGAGGCCGAAGGCGAAGTGGTGCCTGTTGCGGCTCCGGCGAATATTTCCCGTCGCCCGCCCCGGGGACAACAGCAGCACCCGCAGGGCGGGACCGAACAGTCCAGGGAAGATCAGGAATTGGCGCGGTTGCGCCGTGAAGCGGAGCTTGAAAAAGCCAAGCCGTTCCACCAGCGAAAAGATTATGCCAAAATCGTGTTCGGTGGCGATATTGTGCCGGTGATTGCCAAATTCACGGTCGATTATGTGGTCTATGTCAATGAAGAGATGAAATAACGGAGGAACGAACTTTGCAATTCCTGGCCAAACACTATGAAAAGATTATTCTGGCATGCCTGCTGTTTTTATTCGGGCTTTCCATGATTTATCTGGTCGTGATTATTTCATCCGCCGATGAACTGAAGAAAGAAGACCTTGAAATCAAGCCGCGCAAGGCGGACTGGAAAGATATGTACAATATCGATTTCAAGACGGAAGATTTTAATTTTGATGTCGCTTTCATGCGGAATACGCAATGGGATGAAGCGAAAAGCCGTGACAATCAGCCTTTTTTCAGCGATATGTTGATTATGGCACCGGTGGCGCGTTGCCCGCATTGCCAGAAATTCACGCCTCTTTACTATTTCAATGAAGTGAATAAATGCCCTTTCTGCAACGCTGAATTGCCGAAACCGCCCCCGCCGTTGCCGCCGCCGCCGCCGCCCCCCCCGGGTGATATGGATGCGGATGGTATTCCGGATGTCGATGAAGAAAAATTGGGCTTGAATCCGCGTGATCCGTCTGATGCGGACGATGATATGGATGGGGATGGTTTCAGCAACCTCTTTGAATTCAAAGAAGGGACCGACCTGAAGAATCCGAGAAGTCGCCCGTTGCTGTACAAACGGCTTTATATCTCCGGAATCCGTCCCTTCGAGCTGGACCCGGTCCTGATGAAAGTGACTGCCGTCGGCGAGGATAAGAATAAATGGGATATTCAGATCAATACAAACGGCGGTACCCGTACCCGGTTCCTGATGCTTGGCGATTCGATCAACCTTGAATCAAAGCGCCGTTACCGGATTGTCGATGTGATTTACGACGTCAAGATGATTAAAGACGGCAATGTCGAAGTTCAGCGTGATGAGTCGAAAATCGTCTGCGAATCGGAAGACAGCGATAAATTGCGGGTGACCATGCAGGTCGGCAAAGTCGCTTATTCTCCACTGCCGAAGGCATTCCTGACCGATATTGCCACCGAAAAGGAATTCGGCGTGGAAATGAACGAACGGTTCCGGATTGGCAATCAGTTGACCGGGGTAGAGGAATACACGGTGCGGAACATTGACATGGATAAGAAAGACGTAACGGTGATTGCGTCCAGAAATCGGAAGGGCGTTATTGGTGACAAGCCGCTTTTTAAATTGAATAAAAAGCAATCCGAACTTGACGGCAATAACCCTGCCATGCAGGGGATACCGGGATTTTAAGGGAAAAAATAAGATATAAATATGCTTAAGGATGGTGACTATGGAATTCAAGAAAGCTGATGCTTTGCGAACTGTATGGCGGTTGGCGCTCTGCTTCGTTTGCGCGGGGGGGGTCCTGGTGCCGATAAATGCTCAGGATACAGGCGACAATGCAAAATTGAATGATGAAATCAATACATTGCGCAGCCAGTACAAGGAAGAACTGACGGCTATTGAAGATACGATGGCGCAAGCACGTACGGCCGCCGGCGAAAAAAAGTTCGGCGAAGCGAACAGCCTGTATTCCAACGCCCAGCAGACTTTGCAGAAAATGGACGGCGAATATGCCTCCAGAGTTCGCCGTCGGCTTGATAATGAACTCTCCAAGTTCCGTGCGGACTGGTCCGGGCATCTGATGGAGCGTGCACAGTCCGAATTCCAGAACGAGAACTTCGAAGACGCCATTAATTTCGCCTCCGAGGCCGCGGTGATTGATTCCCGGCGCGGTAAAGCGGTTCAAAAAATGATTGATCTCTGCCGCCAAGCTCAGAAAGGCAAGGGATTTGCCCGTAACACCTCTCTTGAAGTATTCAGCCCCGAGCATAAAGAACGGGAGCGCCAGATTGATAAACTGTATCGCGAGGCCACCGTTTTCTATAACAACCGCCGTTATGACGAAGCGCGTGACCGGCTGGAGGAAATCTACCTTTATGATCCTTTCAACGTCCGCGCCAACCGGCTGTTGGAAAAATGTTACCGCCAGCTTTATAAATACGGTCTTTACCGTCACGCTACCGACCTGGAAGGCATGATCGCCTACAATACCTGGGAATGGGTGCAGGGCGTGCCGCCTCAAGTGTCGGAGCGCGCGATTTCGGCTGCCCCGCAGGTGAAGACGGTTTCCCCGGCTGAAACGCATTCGAAACTGGAATCGATTATTTTCCAGAACGTGGAATTTGACGATGCCGACATCTATTCGGTGATTCGTTATCTCGACCGCAGCGCCAAGCGCAATGATCCTGAACAGAATAATATCAGCATTATTCCCGGATTTGATAACGTGGTGGCTGCTACGCTGCCGAGGGTGACGATGAGCTTCTCACGGATTCCGCTGAGTGAAGTGTTGCGTTACCTCTGCAAACTGGTTGGATTGAGATTCAAGATGGAGCAGAACACGGTTGTCATCGGGCAGGTGGACGATATGGAAACGAGGTATTTCAATATCAGCCCGGAATTGATTTCCAATATCAAAGGAACCCCGGAGGGTGGTGACGCCGGCGGCGCTGCTGCTGGAACTGCGCCGGGCGGCGGTATGGATTTCGGCGCGGCGGCAGATGCTGCCGCCGACTCGGGCAGCAGGAATAAAATCGATCCCAAGGCGTTGATTGCCTATTTTGAACGTTGCGGTATTACGTTTAACGAGGATGCCTCGATCGGTTATGACACGCGCAGCGGGAAACTGATTGTGACCAATACCATCGAAAATTTGCGTAAAACCGATGAATTGCTTCGCCAGCTGGATTCCATTAAATTCCAGATGGTCATGATTGAAATGAAGATTGTTGAAATCAACCAGAAAGACGTCAATGAGCTCGGATTTGACTGGGTTTTCAATATTCCCGGCACCTCAGGCGGAACCGAAGCTACTCAGACTTGGTCGGTGAACAAAAACGGGCAGGGAAATCCGTTGCGTTATTATTCGCCGGACAACCCGAACGCCATTGCGTCAACGGCGGACCTTTCCAGCTCCGGCTACAAGCTGCTGAACGATTTTAAGATTTTCCCGAACTTTGGCGATTCGATTTTCGGAAAAGGCATGGATGTGAACCTGTCATTGTCCGTAAATGCGATTGCCCAGGATACTCGTACTGAAACCTTATCGGCTCCGAAAATTCTGACCAGCAGCGGTTCGCAGGCCATGATCAAGATGATTGAAGAGCGTTACTATGCTGAAGACTGGGATGAACCCGAAACGTCCATCAGCGGGAACAACGTTTCCATCCGTCCGCCGACCCCGGACTGGGGCGAAGGGCGTAAAATCGGTATTACGATGAACGTGCGTCCGGTGGTCAGCCCCGACAATTTTACGATTGAACTTCATCTCCAGCCCGTTATCATGGCGTTCCTCGGAGAGGATATTTACCCGGTGGCCATTAAGACCTGGCGTACGAAAGCGGACGGCACCAAGGTGGACCAGCGTTCTCAGGATACCGACATTAAAATGCCGCGTTTCTCCGAGCGTTCGATCGACGTGCGCGTCAAGGTTTACAACGGCGAAACCATCGTTGTCGGCGGTATGATCCAGAACCAGAACATCAACCGCAACGACAAATGGCCGATCATCGGAGAGATTCCGGTCCTCGGCAGGCTTTTCAGCAGCCAGCTGGCTTTGGTGGAAAAGACCAATATGTTGATTTTTGTGACGACCAGACTTGTCAATACAGACGGTAAACCTGTCCCCGGCCCGAATCAGGACGGACGCGGAATGCCGAATTTCAATCGATAATACACGGAGGATATATTGAATGATACGGAATAGCATAAGAACATTCGGCTTGATTGCTCTCGGGGTCATCGGGGTCAATATTTCCGCCCAGGAGAGTGACCTGGTATCCAGCATTCAGGCGGATATCCGGAAAACCCAAACGGTTTACCAGGAAGTCGAAGCGCGGGCCCTCCGGTATTTCGAACTTGGGAACGAAGGATTTTTCAAGCGCCAGTATAAAGATGCTGTGGATAATTATCTGGAAGCCATTACGGTTTACAAATCCCTTGGCGAAGGGGAGAACAATGAGGTCTTCCGGAAACGGATTTCCGACTGCCGCGAACAGATCGCCAAAAGTTATTTCAACTGGGCGGAAGATATGGTTCTGGCAGCCGAAAAAGAAGCGGCGACACAGGATTTCAACGAAGCGATTAAATTATTGAATGAAGCGGCTTTGATCTATCCGGACCACAAGAAAAAAATCGACGCGAGAATCGAACGTTATGAAAAGCTCCGCCAAGCGGCCGAACGGGAACTTGAAGTTCAGGAAAGCCGTCTGCTGAAAGATAAAGAGGAGCGCGAATACAACATTCAGCTCCTGCTGAAACAGGCAAGGCTCCTGGCCCTGAAGAACCGGCTGGTGGAAGCCCGCTCCAAATATGATGAAATTCTGATCCTGAACCCTTTCCAACTGGAAGCCGTTCAGGGAAAACATGCGGTGAATGCGCGGATTACCAAGGCCGGCGAAGATCGTTTCAACCAGACCGGAAACATGGAATATGCCGTTCAGGCCATGTGGAAATGGGCGCTGCCGATCAAGGCTTTTGAGATTGACGTTGATAAGAGCATCTGGAGCGAACAGGTGCCGAAAGATCTGCCGGACAACAAGATTCAGCAGAAATTGAGAAGTATCATTATTCCGCGTATCGACTTTGAAGACGTTACGATTCCCACCGCGATCAAATATATTCGCGAGCAGAGCAAAGTTCATGACCCGGACGGCGAAGGCGTCAATATTTTTCTGCGCCTGGCGCTTCTGGATGAAAACGCCAGCAAGGACGGCGCCCGTCCGGCTGCCGCCCCGAAAACAGTGGACACCACCATGGTTCCCAATCTGGGCAATGGACTGAACACGGAAAGCGAATCTTACGACGGCCCTGCCGCCACCAGCGAAACAACCCTGAACTTCGCCCTTACCAACAAAACGCTGCAGGAAGCGATTTACTTCCTTTGCCGTGCCGCAAACCTGAAAATGCGCGTGGAAAAATACGCGGTTGTGGTTGCTTCGCACAATATTCCGCTTGATGACCTTGAAACAAGGGTCTTCCCGCTGGAGCAGGCTGCCCTGGCTTCGGTCGGCGGCGGCAGTGACCCGGAGGAACTGAAGCGTTATTTCACGATCCGCGGCGTCCGCTTCCCGGAAGGCGCCCGCGTCCTGTTCGACCCCAAACTCAGTCGCCTGATTGCGACCAATACGCTCGAAAATCTGCACAAGATTGAAGAAGCCGTCCTGAAAGAACTCGATCAGGTCGATCCCCTCGTCCAGATTCAGGCGAAATTTGTGGAAATCGAACAGACGGACCTCAAGGAACTCGGCTTCAACTACACCCTCTCCCGGACGATTGCGGACGGGCAGTCCAGCAATGGAAAGCTGGAGTTCGGGCCGAACGATACGACCCTTCTCCGCAGTTTGTCGGTGAGTGAATATTCCGGTATGGACCAGGTTTTTTCGTTCAGCCGCTCGGTGAACGGATTTCAGTTTGACATGATGGTGAACGCGGTGGACCAGGCCGACAACAAAGACATCCTGGCGTCTCCCCGTATTACGACCATGAACAACCAGCCCGCGACCATCAAGATGGTGCGTATCGTCTTCCTCCCCGAAGAGTACAGCGATCCGACGGAAGAAACCCACAACGCCAGCAACGATTCCAGTACTTCGTTCACGGTCTTCATGGCCGGCAGTCCGGACTTCGAAGAACAGTCGCTGGGGGTGACCTGGACCGTCCAGCCGCAGGTGGACCTTGCCGCCCAGACGATCAATATTACCGGCGGCCCGTTGATCCGCGACCATATCGGCTGGACTTCCTATACCTACAAGGCTGACGCCGACGATACGTTGAGCACGGTTATGAAACGAGCCATCATTTCAGAACGCCAGATTGATACGAACATTACGATCAAGGACGGCGAAACGATTGTCCTGGGCGGAATCATCAAGGACTCTTTCAGCAGTATCGACGACAAAATCCCATTCCTTGGCGATATTCCCGTACTCGGACGCTTTTTCCAGTCCAGATACACCCAGAACGTCAAGACCAACTTGCTGATCTTCCTCCATTGCCGCCTGATCAAGCCGGACGGTTCGCCGTTCTTCCCGGAAAATACGGTGTCCCGTGGACTGCCGACGTTCCGTGCCGAACAGTAACAGGTGGCCTTGGCTGCTGCCGGCGCTGGCGCTGTTGCTGGCGACCCTGGCAGGGTGCCGGCCGAATGAAAAAGAAGCTCCTCCGACAGTGGACGGAGCTTCTGCATTGAAACTGGCCGGACAGCTGGTGGCGTTCGGCAAGCGTTGCTCCGGGACGGAAGCCTACCGGAAGCAGTCGGAGTTTATCGCGGAAGAAGCGCGCGCCGCCGGAGCGAACGTACTTTTTCAGGATTTCCGCAAGCAGACGGCCAAGGGCGGGATCCTGTTCCGGAATATCATTGCCGAGGTAAAGGGCAGGGAGGACCGGTTTGTCATCGTCAGTACGCATTGCGATTTGAAGGATTTGGGGGAGCTGGCATTCGAAGGCGCCAACGATGGTGCGTCCGGAACCGCCCTGCTGCTGGAGATGATGCGGGCGCTGGAGCGCGGCGGACGAAAGTTGCCGGTTACAGTCCGGTTTGTGTTTTTTGACGGGGAAGAATGTATGATCGCTTATTCCGAGAGCGACGGGTTGTTCGGCAGCAGGCATTATGCGCAAAGCATGAATGCCGCCGACCGGAAGGCATGCCTCGGCGTGATCAACGTGGATATGGTCGGCGACCGGGATTTGCTGGTGACCGTCCCGCGGAACGGCGACGACGGCTTGGCCGGACAGGTTCTGGCGGCGGCGGGAGCCGCCGGATACGGTGCGTATTTCGTCCGTTCGGCGCAGGTGGTACTGGATGATCATGTTCCGTTTCTGGAACAGGGGATTCCGGCGGTGAACCTGATTGATTTTGATTATGGCCCGGCAAATTCGTATTGGCATACGGATGCCGACAGCATGGATAAAATATCGGCCGAAAGTCTTGAAATTGTCGGAAATACGGTGTTTCGGGCGATTTGGCATATAAAAAAATAGCTTTTTTTTCGTTTCCGACTGGAATTTACGGAAAAGCAAGCAAGATTTATTATAGTTGATTGATGAAAAATAAGCCGGTAACAAAAACAAGGAGGAAAACATGAATTTTGTAACGGTTTTAATTGCACTGGTGATGTTCATTGCGTTGATCGGAATGATCGTCTGTTCCAAAAAGCAGAAAACCAGTCCGATTGCCCAGCCCATCGCCATCGGGTTGCTGATTGTTGTCATTGCATGCGGTATCGGCATTCTTTATGAAACCGACATCCTTGGAAGCGCCAGCAACCGCTATCAGGAGTATGAAAACCGCTATCATTCAGCGCAGGGCTTCGTCCTCGGCAAATACATTCAGGAGAATTTCCCCGGCCAGAAAGTACTGGTCCTTCTGGAAACCGATTATGCCACCAACCCCCGCACCAAGATTCTCACGGACGGCTTGAAGGCCGGCGCCGGCAGCAACCTTGACATTGAAACCGATACCCTGGTCCTTCCCGGCCGTTCCGGCGGTTCCGAAATGGAACCGGGCATGGAAATGCCGCTCTTTGAAATGATGACCGCCGCCGATTTCGATAAAGCTCTGACCACCCACAAGGATTGCGGCGTGGTCATCAGCAGCATCGGCCTTCCCCGCGACGCGGCCAAGATGAAGCTGTGGAGCCAGAAGGACCGCCCGAAGGTGCTCCTCCTGAACGCATTCGACATGCGTAATTATGACAACCTGCTCAATCATGACATGATCAATGCCATCGTGGCGATCGGCCCCGAGGCCAAGTTCACCGAAGATGCGCCTCCGCGTGACCCGCAGGCGGCTTTCGGCGTTCGCTATGTACTGATCGACAAGAAGAATGTCGGAGAGTACGAACGCTTGTTCCGTTAAGCGTACGTTTCAGAAACCATCGAAAAGCTCCGGCCCTTCAGGACCGGAGTTTTTTCTTTTGAGGAAATCACGGCATGGGTATTTTTAAGCTGAAATCGGATTTCAAGCCGGCGGGCGACCAGCCGGAAGCCATCCGTGCCCTGGTGAACGGCTTGCGCGAGGGGAATTCCGAGCAGACGCTGCTCGGCGTGACTGGTTCCGGCAAGACCTTTACCCTGGCCAACGTGATCGCCGGTTTCGACCGCCCGACCCTGATCATGTCGCACAACAAAACGCTGGCGGCGCAGCTTTACAGTGAATTCAAGGCGTTCTTCCCGGAGAATGCCGTCGAGTATTTCATCAGCTACTACGACTACTACCTGCCTGAATCTTATATTCCCCAGACCGATACTTATATCGCCAAGGACTGCAGCATCAACGAAAACATCGAACGGCTGCGCCTCTCCACCACGGCGTCGCTGATCGAGCGGCGCGACGTGATCGTGGTCGCCAGCGTGTCGAGCATTTACAATCTGGGCTCCCCCGCCGATTTCGAACACATGTGCGTATCGCTGCGCGTAGGGGCCGAGATGCCGCGCAACGAGTTCCTCCATCACCTGGTGGCGATTCAGTACGAGCGCAACGACACGGCGCCGGAAAAGGGGCAATTCAGGGTCCGCGGAGATTCGGTCGATGTGTTCGAGCCGCAGCGGAACGATTTCATCCGGGTGACGTTCTGGGGCGACGAAGTGGAAGGGTTGTCGCGACGGGATATCGTGACCGGCAAACCGATCGCCGAATTGTCGCGGGTGGTGCTGTTCCCCTGCCGCCATTTCGTCATGCCGCCGGACCGGGTGGAGGGCGCCACCGCCAAGATTAAGCAGGAAATGGCGGAACGGGTCGAGTGGTTCGAACGGCACGGGCGGCTGGTCGAAGCCCAGCGGCTGTACCAGCGCGTGACTTACGACATGGAAATGGTGCGCGAAATCGGTTACTGCAGCGGCATCGAAAATTATTCCATGCACTTTGCCAACCGCGCGGCGGGCTCGCTGCCGGATTCGCTGTTCGGGTTTTTCCCGAAGGACATGATCACCATCATTGACGAATCGCATGTATCGATCCCGCAGATCGGCGCCATGTATAAAGCGGACCGCAGCCGCAAGGAAACGCTGGTCGAACACGGATTCCGCCTGCCGTCCGCGCTGGAAAACCGTCCGCTTAAGTTCGAGGAATTCGAGGCGCTGCGCGGCGATACGATTTATGTGTCGGCCACGCCGGGAGCGTTCGAACTTGAAAAATCCGGGGGCAGGGTGGTGGAACAGGTGATCCGTCCGACCGGGCTCCTGGACCCCGAAGTGGAAGTTCGCCCGCTGGAGGGGCAGATCGACGATGTGATGGCCGAAATCCGCCGCGTTGCCGAACAGGGCGGCCGGGTGCTGGTGACGACGTTGACCAAAAAAGCATCGGAACGCCTGTCGGACTATTTGCGCGACCTCGGGCTGAGAGCCAACTACCTCCACTCGGAACTGGACGCGCTTGAGCGGGTGCGGGTGCTGAACAAGCTGCGCGACGGCGATTTCGACTGCCTGATCGGAATCAATCTGCTGCGCGAAGGAATCGACCTGCCGGAAGTGGAGCTGGTGGCGATCCTGGACGCGGACAAGGAAGGGTTCCTGCGTTCGCCCCGGTCGCTGGTTCAGGTGGCCGGGCGCGCCGCCCGAAACGTGAACGGCCGGGTGATCATGTACGGCGAACGGGTTACGCCCGCCATGCAGCATCTGCTGGACGAAACCGCCCGCCGCCGCAAAAAACAGATTGCGTACAATGAGGAACACGGCATCGAGCCGCGGACGGTCGCCAAATCGGCCCGCCAATCCATCGCCGACATTATCGCGCCGGAAAAGCGCGATGTCGAGTACACGCGCGACGACAGCCACCGGCAGGTGTTCTCGGTGGCGGAGGCTTCGGGCGTCTATACGACGGAGGTCCTCAGCGAGAGCGAGATGGATGCACTCACCGCCGAACTCGAAAAAGAGATGCTCGAAGCCGCCGAAGCGCTGGAATTCGAACGCGCGGCGGATTTGCGGGACCGCCTGCGCCGTTTGAACAAGCTCTGACCGTTTGCCGTCATGGCGATATCCGGTGTAGTACACGAAGAAAATCCGTAAAATTGATATTTCCGGTGTTGACTTTTGGTTTTAGTTCATTATAATATGAATATGACATGAAATATTTATGGAACACGGTGTAGTACGCTAATGGCTGAAGTCAAACATACCGAAATAACCAGGATACTGGAAGAAAAGATTCTTTCACGGCATTACCAGGACCGCCTGCCGCCCGTGCGGGAGCTGGTCCGGGAATTCGACACCAGCGTCCGGACCATGACCAAGGCGATCAAGCCGCTGTCCGAAGCCGGACTGGTGGTGCCCACCAGCAACGGGACCCGGATCTGTCTGTCATCCCCCCGGCGCAAGCGGACCGGCGTGGTCAATATTGTTTACCGCTGGGTCAGTGAGCGGCGGTCTCAACACGACATCCTGCTGGATGATTTGAAAAAGCTGGTCGCCGCCGCCGGATGCAAATCGGTGCTCATGGAAGTGTCGGACGCGGAGATTTTCAATGACGTCGAGTTCTGGAAGTCGGCGCGGGTGGACGGGCATATCTTTGTGTACAGTTCGTTTTACAACCTGTTGTCCCGGCACCTGACGCTGCATAATATTCCGTTTGTGGTGGGGAACTGGATGCCGATCAACTACGGCGTGCACTGGGTCGATTTCAACAACGAACAGATGATGTACCTGCTGGTGGAGCAGATTGTCCGCCAGACCGGGAATCACCGGATCGCCTTTACCTTTCCCGGCAGCGTCAGCACCGGGCAGCATTGGCTGAAAGAGCGCTGGGGCGCGATTGCGGCGCATTTCGATTTGCCCGATTATACCGGCAGCGGCCTCTGTTTCAGCAAGGACCTGGAGGGGGCGGCAAGGGAATGGGCGGCGTTGCCTGCGCCGCCTGAAATCATTATCAGCAATCATCAGAACGTGAGGGTGTTGCGGGAGTCGTTTGAGGCGAAGAACCTGCCGCTGCAACTGGTGCTGCGGTCGGACGTGGGGGAGGATACGGCGGCGTGGCGTTATTCCGGCGCCGATTATCACCTGCTGGCCAAAGAGATCTGGACGGTATTCGAGCAGGTGGTGGACGGGACCGCGGGAAGGCCCCGGAGTCATTTGGTGGATTTCAATCCGAAAATAAATTTTGATTTAACATAAAGGAAGATATGGAATGATGAAACGAGGATTTTTTACACTTATCGAGCTGCTGGTGGTTATCGCGATTATCGCGATACTGGCGGCGATGCTGCTCCCCGCGTTGAACTCGGCGCGCGAAAAGGGGAGGAAAACCGTTTGCATCGGCAAGCTCAAGCAAATTGGAGTTGCGGAACTGATGTATGCGGAGGATAATAAGGGAATGATTGCTTCCGGGGTCAGGCAGTCCGGAGCGGAAAAATCTTATTGGGCGAGGATTGTGAATGGTGACGATCCTGCCGCGCAATTATTGCGGAACGGTTATTTAGGGGCGAATTACACAACACAGTGGAGTTCAAACGGATTTCGGCATATTCAGGAAAAATTTTTTCGCTGTCCGAGCGATACCAAAAATTGGACCTTCGGAAGTACGCCGACCTATGGGCAACTTTCTTATCCGGCAGTTTTTTGCTCGGAACAAAGATGGAACGGTTCTGCCTGGGTCTCCAATGGAGATGTTGGAACGGTATGGTACAGTGTTTATAGCTATCGTCATATTGTCGGTCGGGATCTTCCGGGCAGTTCGATTTGGTATGATTTCAATCGGGGGACCGCCCCTTCCGGCATTCCGAATCACGAGGATGGCGTCAATGTGCTTTATCTGGGGGGGCACGTCAAGCATATATTAGGAAGCAGTAAGGGGGCCAGGCCGGAAACGGTGATGCTGACGACCAGCTGGGCGCATTTGACTAGAATGCTGGATGATATCTCCAGTGTGCCTTTCGGAAGAATGTAATAAAATCAAAGGTGTAATCATTATGAAGTGTTTTGTTTTGGGTTTTCTGTTCCTGTATTGTCTGATGGTGTCGGGTGGTCAGAACCTGCTTTCCGATCCGGCATTAACAATCAAAACCGCCGGAAACGCGACGGTGGCCAGACTGGCGGACGGTGCCCTGGAGGTGAGTTTTTCCGCCGGAACCGGCTGGCCTCAGATTCAAGTGACGGCTTTGCCGGCGCCCAATGGAGCGAATTCTCTGCGCCTGGATATCCGTCTGCCGGAGTCCATCGGAAATACAGGGATATCGCTGAAGGGCTACCCCGCAGACACCCTGAATGGGCGTTATTTTAATTCTGAATTGAAAGCGGGAGAAACACGTTCGGTTTCTTTTTCGATTTTATCCGATGTTTTGAGCAGCTTTCGGTTATCGGCAAAAAATCCGGAGGTTCCTTTTAAATTGGTTATCGAGGGGATTTATTATGATCGGGCCTCGAGTCTCGCGGATGGCTATGGTTTCGAATCGCCTGCGGATATGGGCAAGTGGCATGCTTCCGGAGGCGCCCGATTCTCCCTGTCCCGCGAATATGCATTCCGTGGCAAGCAATCCCTGAAGTTGGAATGGGATACGGCGCAGACGGCGATTGTTTTCTCTCCGGCCATCACCGATTGGCGTCCATATAAACAGCTTCGGTTCACTCTGTTCAACCCTTTGCCGGTACCGAACAAGAAATACCGCCTTCTCCTGGTCAACCGGAAATATTTGCCGGGGACCTGTTCGATCGCCGGTGGGCAGTTGACGGTTCAGCCGGAATCAATCCGGGAATTCATCCTGGACCTCGACTCGCTTCCCGAAACGGTGGATCGGGGCAATATTCGCGAGCTTCATTTTTTCAAAGGCAGTCCGGAGACCGTATTCTACCTCGATTCCATGAAACTGTACACGGCGGAAGAAGTCGAGGCGTTGAGCGTTGGGCGGATACGCGGTGAAATCGAATCGGCGGCCGCAATGCTGTCCGAAAGCAACCCCCCCCGGGGAAGTTCACTGGAAACCCGGTTGGCCGCTGCCAAAGAGAGTATGCGGATGTCCGGGACATTGCCCGCAACACCGGCAGAAAATGAAAAGTTAACCCGGCGGATTGTGGCGGCAAAAGAGTTGGCTTCGCTTGCCTTAAGCGCGCCTGATTCCCGGGAGAGCCTGGTTTTGCGCGGAGTTCCAGCACTGGAAAAGGTTTTCAGGGATATTCCGGTCCGGGGCGAAGCTAGCCCATTCCGGCTGGCTGCGGCAGGAAACGAGCGGGAAAGTTTTCAGGTCGTGGCATTGCCGCTGAATGACTTAAAGGGAGTTGAAGTGTCTGCCGGACCATTGAAGTCGGCGGATGGCTCCGAGATCCCCGCTACCAATATTGCAATCAATCCGGTCGGATATGTCGAAGTCGAGGAGAGTTTCTCCTACAACTCCAGCCGTCCCGGGTTCTGGCCCGATGTTCTGGTGCATAATCAAAAACTGGATTTGTCCGGGCGCCTGCAGCCTTATTGGATTACCGTACAAGTACCTGCCGGGTGCAAGGAGGGGCTTTACAAGGGCGAAATCCGCTTTGCCGCCGAGGGCGGGGTGTCGGCAAGTTATCCGTATGAAATACAGGTATTCGACTTTTCCTTGCCGGAACGGGGAAAACTGTTGACTTTTTTCGATTGGCGCTATACGCCCGCCGACCCTGCCGTCCGGCGCAAGTGCTATGACGCCATGCTTGACCACCGGCTCAGCCCCACCAGTATGTATATCAATGGACAGAGCCCGGGCAGCAAGGGGGGGTATCAGTATTCGCCGCATCCGGACGACATTGAGCATTGCATGAAACGCGGAATGAATGTTCTGAATATCTGGTATTTGTATGACGGCCTCGGGGAAAATCCACATGAATTCGACGAAAAATATTTGGCGAAAGTCAAAAAATTCATCGACTATTACCGTCCGATTCTCGAAAAAAAAGAGGCATGGGAGATTGCAATGATCAATGGATTCGATGAGATCATGCATCAGTCCAAAGAGACCGTGGTCGGGCGGCTTGCCGAGGCGCGAAAGATTTGCGCGTGGCTGAAAAAAGATTATCCTGGGCTGCGGATCTGTAACGTCGGGCGGAAAATGGATATCTCCACCGATTTGATGGATGTATGGTTCATGGGGGTGGAGCCGAAGGAAAATATCCGGGATGTTTCCGAAAACGGTGGCAAAGTCTGTTTTTACTGGGTTTATGGAAATCCGTCGCCGATGCTTGACCTGCCGGGTGCGGCTTGCCGAATTTTGAGCTGGCAGGCATTCAAAGAGGGGGCGGAGGGGATTGGGTATTACTCCACCTACCGTCCGTGGGCATTGGACTGTCCTTCCGCAACGGCCCCGGACGGAGTCGATTGGCCGAAGGAGCGCATCAATATCGCCAGCGCCAGTTCCAGAACATCCCCCAATTTTCGCCGCGGGCGCAATGGGGACGGCAATCTTTTTTATCCGGACCGGGACGGTTCGGTGCTGGCCTCTACCCGGCTCGCCAATATCCGTGACGGGATCGAAGATTATGAATACCTGGCCATTCTCAAAGAATTGGACCCGGCGCATCCGTTGCTCCGTATTCCGGACGAAATCGTCGCTTTTGGCGACGACCGCTATACGAAGGATTTCAAAACCATTGAGGCATACCGTCGCCGGACGGCGGAAGCGATCGTAAAAGCGATGAAAAACAGGAGTAATGAGCCGTGAGGAAAATGTGGATACTGTGGTTGTTCGCCGTATTATCAGGATGCGTGCAGGATTCGGCGGTGAAACCGCTGAAACCGCGCCTTGAACCGTTGCCGCCGGTGACGTTTAGGGGAAAACCGTTTTTCCCGGTGGGTGCCTATGACACCTACAAAATCGGGGAGGAGGGGGATTTGGCATCGATCGATCCGAATTTTATTGCGGCGGGCGGTAATTTTGCCGACCTGGGGATGATCGGGGTTCCGTCCGCGCCAAACTACCGGACACACAGCCAGCCGGCGATTTTCGCCGCTCTTGAAAAAATGAAGGATAACCCGGATTATGAGAAAATCGCCTTTATCGTAGGGCTTGGGTTTCCGTTGCTGCTGGATGCCGGCGATGCGGGAGGGCGGATGAGGCACGGCGGCATGTTCAAGCCGTTGAGCGGGAAACTACTGGAGGCGCATCGGGGAATTTTGGCCGATGCGGTGCTGGAACTCCGCAAACACCCCAATATCATCGGCTATACCATGGACGAGCCGGAAAATCTGATCTGGCCTTATTATAAGAAATATTTCAGTGATGATTGGGAGCGGAACCGAGATTCCGGGTTGGCCGCGAAAATGGTGGAATGGACGAATTGGACCAGGCCGGTCATCCGAGAATACCATCCGGAAGCAAAATTTTTCCCGATCCTTGGCTGGTGGACGACGTATGAGGCGGCCGCTCCCATGTACGATGTGTTGATTGCCAACCAATATCCGGCACGTGCGCAGGGAACTCCGGAATTCTCCGCCCCCCTGTATGAAGTATCCTACGATGCGGCGGCGGCGGTGGCGGCAGCCCGGAAGAATGGTGACGGCAGAACTGTTATCTATATGCCTCCGATGTTTGACATCATCAATGGAAATTACGGGATCCGGACTTTTCGGGAACAACGTTATTTGAATTTTGCCCCGATCACCCGCGGCGTGATGGGGATTCATGGCTGGCGTTTGCAGCGGTGCTCGGAAGAACACCGGGACACGGTCATCTATCCAGCCATGAAGGAGGTCAGCGGGCTTTCGGCGTTTTTCCTTGGAGAATGGCTGGATGAATACGTGACCAGCGATCATGACTTCGCCACTGTTGATTACCTGAAAAAATTCCGTGAACGGATCCGCTTGGTTGAAGGCGAGGAGGATGGACAGGTTCGGGAAGTTCGCGATGCTGTGCCAGATGTTAGCTATTGCTTGCGACGCCATCCGGACGGACGGTATCTGCTGTTGGCAGTCAATAACCGGCGCGAGCCGTTGGAAGTGGTATTTACGATTGCCGTTCCCGGTCGCCTGGAGGAGGCCCGGGATGTGTTAAACGAGAGAACGCTGAACTGGCAAGGCAGGCGTCTGTCGGACCGTTTTTTACCGTTTGGCGTTCATGCCTATATCTTTGACGCCGGATAATCAACTGTTCCGTGAGGAAACGGGATGACGGCGCGGTTACGCGCCGTCATCCCGTTTTTGTTGTTTTGTCACGTGGCTATTTTGGGAAAAATACGCAAACCGGTATTGACATTTCCGACGATTGCTGGTATAATATGATTGCAGGTTCAATCAAAAACCGCAACGAGGATTGAAAATGTCGGTAACCATTAAAGATATCGCCATGTTGGCGGGGGTTTCCCACCAGGCTGTTTCCGCCGCGCTGAACGGCAACGGCAGCAGCCGCGTTTCCGCCGTCAACAAAGAAAAAATCTGCCGGATCGCCCGGGAACTGAACTATGTCCCGAACGCGATCGCGCGCAAATTCGTCGGCGGCAATACCAAGGCGATCGGCATAGTTTCCGCGGTCTATCCCGGCTGGAACATGCACCTCATGGGCGAAATCTGCCTGCTGCTGACTTCAAAAGGGTACCATACGCTGATCAATCATTTCAGCGGGGGGACCAGTTTCTCGCCCCAGAGCACCTTGCTTGAACTGGTGTCGCGGGGCATCGACGGCGTCATCATCCTGAACTCCAACAGCCGCAAAGAGCTGAGAAAAGGGCTGACGGTTCCGTGCGTGTTCGGCTCCCACAACCACCTTGACGGCTATGATGTCGCGGTCAACAACGAAACCACCGGTTACATCGGCACCCGCCATCTGCTTGCGCACGGGCATGACCGGGTGATGTACCTGAGCGTGATGCACCATCCCGGCAACGAGCGGCTGCAGGGGTGGGAGCGCGCCCACGCCGAACGGAATATCGCCGTCACCCCCGAAGACGCGGTGGCGCTGCGCGACATCGGCGGCAGTTTCAGTAATCTGATGGAAATCATCCGGGCGAGGCGTTTCCGGGCGGTGTTCTGTTCCAACGACTATATCGCCGCCAAACTGATGAAGGCGCTGCTGACGCATGGCGTCCGGGTGCCGGAGGATATCGCGATCATGGGGTGCGACGGGCACAGTTTCATCGAATTCGGCCCGGTTTCGCTCAGTACCGTCATCCAGCCGATCCGGCCGCAGGCGGAAGCGATTGTCGATCTGATGCTGAAGCGCATCGAAACACGGGAAACCGGTTCCAGGCCCGCCGACATCAATGTGGAACCGCTGCTGCACCTGGGCGGAAGCTGCGGGTGCCGCCCCGAAACGGAAATGGAGGAGTTGTACCGGATCAATACGCTGGGCGCTCTGGAAAAAGATATGATGCTCAATTTCAATAAAAATATACTGGAGGATATATCATGATAAGACGGAATTTTACACTTATTGAATTGCTTGTGGTCATTGCGATCATCGTTATTGATGTGATTTTGTGATTTATTTGTATCTTGCTTATTGTTAATGTGATATGATTTTGCAATTATTGCTTTTGTTGAAATTTCGCTTTTTCTGATTCCACACATCGCCACGCTCGGAAACATACTTCCACTGATCGCTCTTTTGGAAAATTTGCAAAAATTTGCAAAATAATTTTTCAGGTAAAATTATCCCTTGAAATGCTAAAAAACCGTCAAGCTCCGGAGATTGACGGTTTTTATATTTTGGTTCGATTGAAATCGTTGATTTACAGGGGCATCTGTGATAAAAGCTTAACTTCGGAGGTCATATGAAAAAGAAAAAGCGCAATAATGGCATGGGACGAGTATTCAAGGTTCAGAATAAGTTTTATCTGCAGTATACGGATATTGACGGCAAGCGTAAATGTACGCCGTTGAAAACCGTCAATAACGAGAGCATCGGTTCGCGCGCGGAGGCGGAAGAAGCGGCGAAGGTTTTTCTGACCAATAAGAAAAAAATCGTTGAAATCGAGACGCGGGAAGAATATCTGTCGGAGCGGGCAAAGTTGAAGAAGCTGAAGGCCAGGCTGACGATTACGCTGGACAATGCGTTTGACCGGCATTTGAGCAAACCGCATGCCCGGGTGGCTTCGAGCGGCGCATTGAAGGTGACGCGGCGTTACTGGCAGGATTTTGTCAGTTTCGTGAAGGATAATTACCGGTTGACGACACTGGATGAAGTCGATAAAGTTCATGCGGAGGCATACATTGCCCATATCCGCCGGAACGGACGCTGGAACACTAAAATCTCTTATGTGAAAAAGAATTGCCCGGTACGTAAAAAATTTAAGGACTATGAATATGGCGGGGCGCTGAGCAATACGACACTGAACCGTTATCATTCGACCTGCAAGGCAGTGTTCAGTTTTCTGCTTTCGGAGCTGGGTTATACGATCGAGGAAAACCCTTTTTACCAGATTCATCCGCTGAAACTGAGCCCGGAAGGGCGGGATATATTTACGGATGAGGAACTGCGTCTGATTTTTAAGAATCCGCCGGAACTGATCAGGCAGTTGTTTATGATCGGTATATTCACCGGATTGCGCCTGAGCGACGCGGCAACACTGCGTTGGACCGAGATCGAACAGTTCAGTCCGTTGGCGGAAAACCCGGATTTTCTGCATCATGAAATTATCCGGCTGACGATTAAGACGAAGACCTGGGTGAAAATTCCGATCGAGCGTGAACTGAATGAATTTTTGATGGAGCAGTATCTGAAAACCGGCCAGGGAGAATATATCATACCGGAGGCGGCGGAGCTGTATTACCACCATCGGAATACGTTGAATAACCGGATTCAGAATTATCTCAATTCATTGGGAATCATAACGCAAAAAAGGATTCCAGGGCGCAAGAAAGCGCAGTCGATCAAGGGGTTCCATTCGCTGCGGCACTGTTTTTGTTACTATGCGGGGATTCGTGGGGTCCCGTTGCCGGTGATCAAAAGTATTGTCGGGCATTTCAGCCAGTCCATGACGGAGCATTACCAGAAGCATGCCGATAAAAAGGCCCGTATTGAAGGTTTGACGCGAATGCGGGGGTTGCTGACATCCTACAGCACGTCCAATGCATTGACCTATGACCAACTGCGAAAACAGATTGCCGAATATATTGATTCAGCTCCCGATCCGGTTGTCGATAAGGTACATGCGCTGTTATTGCAGATTACCGCTGACGAAGAAAATCCGGCCCTGGAAACAGGTCCAACATATCTGATTTCAGAATAAAACCGTCAATCTTCCGAGCTTGACGGTTTGAGGGTGGCAAAAGTATTGACTTATGTGGTTTTTCCGGTTATAATTCACCTTCTCGACAAGGAGGTTATATGAAAAAGAACATGAGCATAATCATAAATGTACTGAAACCGCTGGTCAAAAGCGGTGTCATCAGCAAAGAAGATCTGGAATTGATCAAAAAGCTCCCGGATATGGAAGCGAAAATAAAGGATATGCCGAATCCGGCATGGGAAGAACTTCTGAAACCGAAGCTGGGCAAGTATAAAACGATCAAAGAGACTTGCGAAATCATGCGGGCCGACCGGAAAACGGTTTATAATTGGATGAAAACGGGAAAGCTGCAATATTCCCGTCTTGCGGCCAAAAAAGTATTGATTCATGAGAGCAGCATAATCAAGCTGATCGAAGATCACAAAAACAAGTGAAATTCATCTAAGAATCTTGAAATAGTTACAAAATACGTTATCTTATATATGGTTACATGGAGCGTATTTTGCGATGAACAGACTGGAAGATGCATATCCTGATATTTATCAGCAGAAGCCCGCATTGCTTTCAATGCGGGCATTGCGTGTTTTCCCGCCGTTATCTTCCCAAATATCCCGAAATGTTTTTCTTGCTAATACCGCATGTAATCTGGCTGGCTATTATCTGGATAGCCTGCTGTATTTTTATCATCCGTCCGGCGATTTCCCGGAAATTGACAGCTATCTGGTTGATTTTTCCGTATTTCTCAGGGATGAAAAAATTCAACAGCCCGTTGCGAATTGGTATTTAAACACATCCGATGATATTGGCGAACCGAACCGTTTCATCGAAAAAATGAAAAAGTTTCCGGTTCCGCCCGACAATATACACGCAATGCTGAAGGAGATATACCATTTTTTGAATAAAGCGCTGCAACTGACCGATATTCCCGAAAGTAGTTTTGCCGCGTCACTGTATGATTTATCGGTGTCCTGGATGGATATTCATCAGAAAGAATTTATGCATCTGGTTCCAGCACATGAGGTACTGAAAACAGCGGAAATCCTGCTTAAGCAGCTTGAGCAAAAACAATACAACTATCATTATCTCTGGCATGAATGGGGTAAGGAATATGACGAATATTATCGCGAATTTCTTGGGCAGGAATTGTCTGATAAGACGGCCCGCAAAAAGGCGCGACAGAAGTTCATCGAAAACCATCCGATGCCGGAAGGAATCAGCGAAAGCGGTTACCCCGGTACTTCCGTGAACAGTGTGAAAAAGTATCAGAAAATTTACTTGAACTGGAGAAAAAACTATGAATGTCAAGATCATCACGAATCCCTCAATTACAGCGAAATGGGAACGTAAAATACGGAAAGGCGTGAGAGAAAACCGTTATACGGATAAGCAGTATCTGTTTTTTCTGATGGCCCTCGGAACCGGCCTGGACATGGATGAAATTCTTCCGATTAAGTATGAGGATTTGCAGTTGAAATCGGTCCATGTAAAGGATAAAGGGCGCCTCAAGGAGTTCATGTATATATTGTTGGAATCCAGATACAAAAGAAAGAAAAACCGGGAAATCCTCTTTCCTGATAAATGCAAGGATCTGATCCGGGAAATGCGCGAAAAATATCCGGATGAAGTTTATCTTTTCCAAAACAATGAATTCTGTCAGAAAAACAAACCGCCGATTCCGTGGAGTGCCGGATATGGACGGCGTTTTTTGGCGGAAACAGCGGAAGCGAGCGGTATTTCCAGCGAACGCTTCGGCGGGCATATGCTGCGAAGAACATTCGGCTATTTTCAGTTGAAATATGATAACTGGACCTTGCAGGACCTCCGTGAATATTTTGAAATGCGGACCGTGGGAGAGCTGAAAAGCGGTTCTTCTGCACTTTGTGAAA
>DHTZ01000040.1 GCA_002408885.1 Lentisphaeria bacterium UBA5247
GAAAAAATGGAGGTTGCACACATTGTGAACCCGAATTTGGTGCTGTTCGGAACCGCCGTCCCGAAGTATTTCTACGAATCGCTCTCCCGGCGCGTCCTCGAAAACGGACTTGTCGCCCGGTGCATCATCGTGGAGGCGGGCAAGCGCGGCGAGGCTGGCACGGCAATGCCGATTGCTCCTGCTGACTCCCTGTTGAGGGCGGCAAAGTATCTCGTCGATCTTGATTTGCAGGGCAATCTGGCACACGAATACCCGAAGCCCCTGATCATCACCGAAACGTCCGATGCAACCAAGGCCTTGAGAGAAATTCAGGAGGAATGCGACCGCCGTTACAAATTCTTTGAATCCCGTGGCGAAGGCGGTGCGATGGCGCTCTGGGCGCGCGCTCACGAGAAAATCTGCAAGCTGGCGATGCTCCACGGCATCAGCTCGAATGTTTACGACCCGGTCATCACGGAAAAGTCCGTCAAATGGGCGTGGAAATTCATTGACCACCTTACGAGACGCATGCTCTACATGGCTGATGCCTACGTCTACGAAAACGTGTTTGACGAAAAGTGTCAGCGGGTCATCCGCGGTTTGCGGGATGCCGGAGGAATAAGTCAGCACAGTAAACTGCTGAAACGCTCCAAGGAATCGCTGGAAGTGTTCAAAAAGATCATTGAAACGCTCAAGGCGAACGGGACAATCGACAGTTTTACCGAGCAAACCAAGACCCGGTCGGCAGTTTGCTATCGGTTGCTCTGATTTTTCCCTGTTATCTTTCCAGGGATATGTATCCTTCCACGTTCCAGCGGGCAGTTTGAAGACGAAATCCGAACGGTTTTCCGGGAAAGAGGGAAAGATCAGGGGAAGGATTCAAAAGTCATAACTTACAGTATATATACTCAAATATATATATTTATAGTTATTATTTTAAATTCTTCCCTCTTTCCCTGCGTCTTTCACATCCGTTCAAAATCCCGTTGTGTATATAAAGGACCAGGAAAGAGGGAAAAAACAAAAAACATCATAAAACAAAGGATTATCACTATGGAAAACGAGACTTATGTTCCAATCATTTGCGAAAACTGCAAATACAGCGCCCCGTATCTCTCCGACAACCTCAATTTCTGCCGTCGTCATGCGCCGCAGAGCGGTCTTACCGACTCTCAGCCGGTAATGCCGCCCGATGCGGTATGGCCGCTGGTGAAAGACGATGACTGGTGCGGTGAATTCGCTCCGCAGGAGGATTGATGAGCTGGCGTTCCATCCCCGGTCTGCCGATGTATGAAGCCTCCGACAACGGTCTCATCCGCTCCAAGGCGCGGTCGGTTACGACCATCGTGAATGGTCGGCGTGTCCGCAAAGTCCTGCCGTCAAAGCTCCTGGCGCAATCGCTCATGACTTTGAACGGCAGACCGTATTACGTCACCGCAAAAGTAAACGGGCAGACGCTCTACGTTCACCGGCTCGTTGCAATGGCTTGGCATGCAGACACATACCTTGCCGGAGCGGAGGTCAACCACATCAACGGCAACCCTCGCGACAACCGCGCCGAGAACCTCGAATGGGTCACTCACCGGCAAAATATCCTCCATTCGTACCGGACGCTTCAAACGCCGCGCAAACGTCCTCAAACCGGGCATGGCAGACGGCTGGATCACGGTCGGCGCAAGGCGTGGCATCCGGTCAAGGGTGCGTAACGGCGGTATTCACCATGACGGCGCGTAACGGCGATAAACACAAGATACAGGTAATCCCGGCAAGGATTTTTCAAGGAATACCACAACATACAGTGGTTGGCATAGTCGCTCCCGTCACTTTTCCGTTGGTCCAGACGGAAATGACGGGCAAATCCGTCATTTTTCATCGGAATGTCACGCCATCAGACGCGTTTTAAGGTATCGCCACCGCAAAATGCCGCCGATTCGGGTCCGGTCCCGTCCGAAGTCTCGAAATAGCCGAAAAGGGGCGAAAAATCGAATGGTTCCCCCCTTAAGTCGTTGATACTGAGGGCGGCGGAAGGACTCCGGCTATTAAGCAGAGTTTCTCGCCTTGTCCGCTTTTGCGCAAGTTGCTGATTATCAACATCAATTTTCCAAAAAGCGGACAGCTCCCGGTCGATGATTTATCGCCTTTTTTCGGCCTGTTTTTCATGGCTTTGGACGGCTTTTTGGCCTCTCCGGACACAGCCGGATGCCCATCAGAAACAAGCGCTACGCCAAGGCGACGATGGCGCGTAACGGATAGATGCTGTCCGGCTTGGACGGAATGGTAAATGATGCCATTCCCGGCAATACCGTCACGCCCACGGATGCGTTCCGGGGTGCCGCCACCGCGCACCGGCGCAAAAGCCATATCGGCGCAGGAACGCGGGCGCAAAATGCGGTGGTGGGGCTCCTTTGCGCGTTTGTGAGCGTGAGACTATTCCCATCCCTGTGCGGCAATCCATTTCTTCGGAGTTTTTTCCAAAGGGAAAAAGACAGGGACAAGAAATTTTGAAATCCGTTCGGCAACTACAGAAAAATCCACTGGTGAAGTTACCGTTTTATTCTTGCGAAGGAATGCCGCCCACTGTATTGCTTTCTGCGGAGTGGCGGCGAACTCAGGCGTCCACGATTCCGGCATATCTGTTGGCATGGGAACCTTGCGCCG
>DHTZ01000058.1:0-2467 GCA_002408885.1 Lentisphaeria bacterium UBA5247
TCCGAAATGCGGCATGCCGAAACGTCGGAAAGCATTGCGTTTTCTGCTGAATGCGGTGAAACGAAATCTCGGCTTCATTCACACGTTACTTGTTGACTCAGATGAGATTTCGGAGTCGCTTCACAAACAGATCGGAGTGATTCAATCCGTTCATGACCAACAGCGGGAGATGTTGAATCAGAGAAGCCACCGGGTGGATCACCGAATCGTGAATCTGCAACAACCGCATGTCCGTCCGATTGTCCGGGGAAAAGCCGGACGCGAAACCGAATTCGGGGCGAAGTTAACCGCCAGCATGGTTGACGGCTATACCCGACTGGAACGTCTCTCCTGGGACGCATATAACGAGGCCGGCGACTTGCAGACAATCTGCGAGCGGTATCGGGAGCGTAGCGGACATTATCCCGAAACCGTCATCGCGATCACGATCTTGACCGCCAATCTCATCCGATGGATGCAGGAGCCGGGATGGCTTTTATTGTTCCTGGTTTCAACTTCGGTTTTCAGGGCTGAAATACCGGAAAAGTTATATGAATATCAAAAGGCGGCATAGCCCTTCCGGTTCAGCAGGCCCTACTTATTATGTCGGTTGGGATGTCGGAGCATGGCACAGCGACAAGAAGGATGGCATCGTAATTCTGAAAAAAGAATATAATGAGCTACAATTAGCAGCCAAACCGTTTCTGGGTAATATTGCTAAAGAATTCAAGAATAAAACTTTAGTTTCATGGATCTATGATCAGATAAATCCAGATGACAATTTTATTTTAGCTATTGATGCTATATTGGGATGCCCCCAAGATGCATTAAATATTTGGGATATATCAAAAAATGATTTTGCAGAAATTTCACCT
The DNA here is from genome assembly GCA_002408885.1 of Lentisphaeria bacterium UBA5247. GTDB lineage: Bacteria > Verrucomicrobiota > Lentisphaeria > Victivallales > Victivallaceae > UBA5239. The sequence continues at coordinate 855 of DHTZ01000058.1, forward strand.
GACCTGGATAATGGTGCCCAACGAAATTCGTACTTGTATAGATATATAGAGATGCAACTTGCAGATAAGCCATTGTCATTAGTACAGGATTTAATGGGAAGCCAATCTACAAAAGCGTTATTCGCATTGAAGCAGAGTGGGGCTAAATGGTGCAACGATAAAAGTGATTCCGATTTCGGAGTATGGGTTCATGGAAAAAATAAATTCATCGAAACTTATCCGGCAAATGCACGTAAATTTATATCTCAAGAGGTAGAATCAATAAAATTAAAAATAGAAAATTCATCGATACGAGAAAATTCAGACGTTCTAGCATGTTCACCAGAACATTCAAGCTGTCGAGAGATACTCATTTTGAAGAGAAGTTCCGGGATGTCATTGGTCTTTACCTTGACCCTCCGGAGCGTGCATTGGTCCTTTGTTGCGACGAGAAAAGTCAAATTCAGGCATTGGAGCGAACGCAACCGGGACTGCCTCTGGGCGTTGGTCACATTCGCACTCAAACCCACGATTATTACCGTCATGGCACAACCACTCTCTTTGCCGCATTAAACTACCTTGACGGGAAAATAATTTCGCGTACCGAAGAACGGCACCGTCATATTGAATGGCTACGCTTCCTGCGTCAGATTGAGCGAGAAACTCCACGCAGACAGGAGGTGCATATTGTACTTGACAATTATGGTTCGCACAAACATCCGAAAGTAATGGCATGGATGGAGAAACATCCGCATTTTCATTTACATTTCACCCCGACATCCGCATCATGGTTGAATCTGGTCGAACGTTTTTTCCGGGATGTCCATACGGATGTAGTGAAAAATGGCAGCTTCGCTCATTTATACGAACTCAATAAAGCCCTTCAAGCTTACATGGAGGAGAGAAATTCTTCCCCGAGGCGTTATGTCTGGAAAGCCGATGGGCACATAAGAGCCTTGAAAAAATCAATCGCGCCAAGCAGGCTTTGAAGCAGAGGGTTAAATAATATTATTTAAGAGACACTACACTAGCAGAAGCCCTTGCCAGACATTTCCCCGGTTCGGGAGCGGGAAGTACTAATTTCCTCTATAAAGCAGGCAGATCAACAAAAGGGCTATTCAAAATTGTTGCCGGAGGTGCCGCTGTTTTTGGCGGACTTACCATCACTGGAGGAACTGGTGGGCTTGCTGCCTTTGGAGGAGCTGTAATTGCCGTTTTTGGCGGAAACACTGTTGTTGAAGGTACAACACAACTATTTGGTCATGAACAGGGGGGATGGAATCCAGGAGCTGAACTTGCCTATCAAACGACCTTGCTCGTATCTGGTGGCCATGAAACCGCAGCGGAATGGGCAAAGACTGGTTATTATATTGTAGCCTGTGTTGATTATTCATAAATCCATATTCCTTAAGATGTTTTTGTCGGCGTTGATATAAATATACAGTAAATTTTTCCCGAAAGCAATAGGGTCGCGTTTGATTTTAATGCACAAATCATGCACAAAACTTGATTCCAGCCGATCCCGCGGTATAATATATGCATCATGAAAGACGTCACCATAACAACCATCGCCGCCCAGGCCGGAGTGTCGCATTCGACCGTTTCCCGGGTGCTGAACAACCGCCCCGGCATCT
>DHTZ01000058.1:2658-35057 GCA_002408885.1 Lentisphaeria bacterium UBA5247
GCTGAACAACCGCCCCGGCATCTCCGACCGCGTCCGCGCGCAGATCATCCGTCTGGCCGACGAAATGGGTTACGAGAAAAAGCGCCGGGGGCGGGTCGTCGGCATCATCCTCCTCCTCGGCAGAATCGCATAACCGCTTGTTTCGATCATACCGCTATCCGCTCGAACTGCCCGAACACGCGAGAACGTTCCTGAAACTGGAACAGCCGTACGCGGGCAGCCTGGCCAAAGTGTCGTTCGACGGCGTCTGCCGGGGCTATCTGCTGGGCGCTCCGCTGGAAATGGAGCTGAACGCCAACGGCAGCGGCTTGCTGGAAATCGAGGTTTTCGGCAGCCGCCGCAATTCGTTCGGCCCGCTCCACCTCTGCAATTGGAGCCACGCGGGGGCCGCGCCCTGGGAATTCAATCCCGATCCGTTCCGCTATACGCCGAACCCGGTGCTGGTGCCCAACGGCCTGATGGGGGCTCCATTGCTGTTGGTCGAAGCCGGAGTCCCCGCCTGTGCTCCGGCGGCGGAAGCTTCGCCGTCCGCCTGCGCTCCATAAAAAACAGTCCATAAAAAAACAGTCCATCCGCAATCATCGGGCGAACCGCCGGTTGCGGATGGACTTTGTCTGTTCAACTGTTTTTCGGTATGATGATAATCTAGAATGGTATGTTTTATTCATATTTTGGTATGTTTATTTTTAAGAAATTCGACAAAATATGTGTCTAAATGGTCTATTTGGTATTGATTTCTTTGAAAAACCGATTATAATAGTACCATGAATCACAAAAATGGTATTATCATGCACGACCAGTCAACCATGTCGAACAGGTTTTTGTACCGGGAAATCGCCCACCGGATCTGCGAGGATTTCCAGGGAGCGGCCAAACTGCCCAGCGAACGCAGTCTGGCCGAACATTACGACTGTACGCGAACCACCATCCGCACCGCGCTGAAGCTTTTGCAGGGCGAGAATCTGCTCGACCGCCAGCCGAACCGCAACAAACGTTCGCTGGTACTGCCGGAAAACGACGCGGCGGATTCTGCGGAACCGTGGACGCCGGTGGTGGCGCTGTTCGGACAGGAACACCTGAAGGACCCCAACTATATGGATTTCGTGGCGGGGTGCCTGGAGCGCGCCCGCGAGGAAAAACTTCTGTTCACCATGCAGACCATTCCCGCCGAATTGGGACCGGTCGGTTCGCTGGCGGAACTGCATCCGCACGCGAAACCGGCGGGGTATCTGGTGGCCGGGGATGTGGAGGACGACGTGCTGATGCTGCTGCACCGTTCCGGCTGTCCCTGTATTTTCATGGGGAACCGGCTGAAAAAGACCAGATTGACGGAAATCCGGCAGGAAAGGCATCATTTTTTTGAATGCTACCTGCCCGAAGAAGATAAATACGAAACGGTCCTGCGCAAATTTCTCTCGCTCGGGCACAGCCGGATACTGGCGGTGAATTTCGGGCGTTATGAAAATATGGTCAAACGCCTTTACCGGGAATACGACAAACCGTTTGCCGACTTCGGATTTGCCGAGATTCCGTGGTCGATTCAGGGGGCGCTGAAGCCGCTTCAAGAGAAATCCGCCGAGATCGCCGAAATGGCCCGCGATTATACCGCCATGCTGGTGCCGTTCGGCAACGTCATCAGCTTCGACATCTACATGGCGCTGGTAAACGCCGGCATCCGCATCCCCGAAGACCTGAGCCTGGTATACGCCAGCGGCAAGCCGGAATGGTTTGTGCCGCACTTCAAGATCAGCACGGTTTTTTCATCGGCCTGGGACGAGGGGGCGAACTGCGTCAAGGAACTGGCGCGGCAGATCCGCAACGGCGAGCCGGTCGGCGGCGTGCATTATACCGAATATCGTTTTATGGATAACGGCACGGTTGTGCCGCCGGAAAATAGATCAACGAAACACCAGAAGCCATAAGGAGGATTTAATGAACCGGAAAATAAAAAACAGAAGCAATTTCACACTGATTGAGTTGCTGGTGGTTATCGCGATCATCGCGATTCTCGCCGCCATGCTGCTGCCCGCGCTGAACAAGGCGCGCGAAAAGGCGCGGGGCGCCCAGTGTTCGGGCAATCTGAAGCAGTTCGGCATGCTGTTGAACGTCTATGCGGCGGACACCGGCGGCTGTGCTCCGCCCCGCACGACCGAGTTGTCCGGGAATCTGCAATATTTCTCCACCGTCCGGACCTTGCTTGCCAGTAACGGACAGCAACCGGCGAAACTGCTGGTGTGCCCTTCGGACGAGCTTGATGTCCATCTCTACAAAGCGGGAAGCGCCACGGACCGCTGGCAGCTCGGAATCGGCCCGGCTTACGGCCTGGAGAACGACGCGCTGGTCCGGGTAAGCTATGGCGCCAATGAGGGACTGCTGTTCGAAAACGCCTATTTTCCGGGCCCCAAGCTGAACAAATGGAAATATCCGTCCCAGCAGGTGTTCATGGGCGACAGTTCCTATATTGTATTCAACAATGCCTGGAATGTGCGGATCGCCGCCGCCGCCCATCCGACCAGCCTTTATCCGGTGGTGGGGGATTTCAGCAATCGCGCTTATGCGCGTCATGACAGAGCCGCGTCCAATGTCCTGTTCCTGGACGGCCACGTCCAGCGCCATGACCAGCAGGACATTTCAACACTCAAATATAACTGATGGGGAATATCGTGAAAAAATCGGTCTTTGCACTCCTTGCGTTCTGCGCCGTGTTGGTTCAGGCAAGAGATTTTGCATTGAATAACCCGTATATCCGGCTGAAAATCAATAACGCCGGAGGCCGGATCGAACGGTTCTATTTTATCCCCGCCAAAGCGGACTTGACCACGGGCGAGGGGCTGCTCGGCGATAACTTCTGGAATATCCCCGATTCCCGCTTCTTCCTGTCCCAGTTGAACTACGATCCGATTCCCGGCAAACAATCCCTGAATTTGAAGGCGCACCACACCGGCGGCGGCATCGATTTCCTGGAAGTGGCGAAAACCGTCAAGCTGCCCGAAGATGAGGCGATGGTGACGGTCGATTACCGGTTCACCAACCTGCCGGCGGCGATGGCCGATCTTGAATACGGTTTCTGGTGCCGGAATTTCGCGGGCGCCGCCAACCGGAAATACACCTATTTCTTTCCCTGCCTGAACGGCATCAGCTTCATCAGTCCGCAGAATCAGAACGGCGAACACTGGTTCAACGCGCTGTCGCGGGGCTGGGCGGCCTTTGCCGGCCAGGACGGCGCGGGCATGGCGATCACGATGGACTACGCGCACCTGAAAAGCTTTTACGGCTGGTACGGCAAAACCGGGGCCACGCTGGAATGGAATTTAGAAAAAATCAAAATTCCGATGGGCAAAAGCCTCGATACCGCTTTTGAATTCATCCCGTTCACCGGGTTGAAAAAAGTGTCCGGGGCCGGAAAAGGGCTGGTCGGCGAGTTCAATATCGCCCCGGAAAAAGCGGCGTTCCAGACCCCCCATTGGCTGAAACGGGACATCATACTGAAGGTCTACAGTGCCAAAAAACAGAAGATCACGCTCAAAGTTACCGCGCGCGTCCTGCCCAACGGCGCCACCTATGACATCGGCTCCGCCGAAATGAACTTCGACCGCCCGACGGAGTCGAAAACGTACCGGACAACCTATACGTTTCCGGTGGCGGCACAGGCGTATGATATGGAGGCGAGGGCGTTTGACGCGGACGGCAATCTGCTGGCGATCTTCAACACGCCCGCCGAAATATCCTCCATTCTGAATTACAATATGCTCCCCGAGCTGGAACGCGACGGCGGGACCGCCAGGCCGCAGGTCGATTTGACCCGGCTGGACAATTCCATCGAAACCCCGCACATCCAATGGGGCAAGCCCTTGAAAGGCGGGAAAATCAAAGTGCTGGCCCTGACCCGTTTCCCGGCGTACCGGGAGCTGGCGGAGCTCGCCCAGCGGCTGGACATCGAACTGCTGTCGATGGTCTGGACGCTCCCCTACAAGGCGTTGTTCAATTACGGCCCCTACTACGGCGTATTGACCGATGAAAACGTTCTGGACAACTTCAACCGCCTCCTGAGCCGCGATTACGATGTGATCCTCCTTGCCGGAATCAACTGGGAGCACCTGACGCCGCTCCAGCGCGCCGAGATTGCCCGCAGGGTCAAGGACGGCTGCGGATTCGTCGAGATCAACAACAGCGGCAAGACGCCGGAACTGGCTGAAATCTCGGCATTCGCCGAAAATGATAACGTTGGCACCGCCGCCCCCAAACGGGAACGCCGCGGATTCCTTACCACCGCCGTTCCGTTCGAACTCTTCCCGCGCGCCATACACCGCAAGGGCAAGGCGCTCGGCGAAGTCCACGTTTCCTCCGGCGGTACGCCGTGGGTGGTTCAGCGCCCGGTCGGCAAAGGCCGGACCGTCGGGATCAACTGGTACACCGGCGGCGGGCATGGCCGGATGGTCAGCGGAGTAACCCCCGAACTGCCCTATCCGATGGCCGGAGCGCCGTTCCGGGATTATACCGAACTTTATCAGTTGATGATCGCCAAGGCGGTGATGGCGGCGGCCGGGCGCGAGCCCGCCGTTTACATGGAGGAAATCACCTGTACGCCGGGGAACGGCGGAATCGGGCTGAAGCTCCGGCTGGGCGGTTCGTTCGAAGCGGGGGCGCCGCTGCGCCTGTCGGCGTTCACCCGCAGCCGGGACAATGAGGAACTGACCGAAAAAACGTTTGAATTTGCGGCGGCGGAAACCGTGGCCCTGAATATGCCCGCCACGCCGTGGGGCGGAGCTCAATTGCTGGGACTGGTCCTGTCGGATGCGGCCGGGGAAGTCCTGGATTTCGGCGCGGTGGCGGTCCGCAGTCCGGGCGGCGCGGAAATCCGCAGCCTGAAAGCCGAACGCGATCTGTACGCCGAAGGCGAAAATGCGGTATTTACCGTCGAGATCAGCAAGCCCGGTTATGAAATCCGGTGGTCGCTGATCGACGCTTACGGGCGGGTCACGGCGTCGGGTCTGGAAGGGGCGCCCGGCGCCCGTGTCCGGATCGAGGCGCCTGTCACCAACAGCCTGAAAATGCGGCATTACGATTTTCGGGCGGAACTGCTGGAAAACGGCGTGCCCGCGGACCGCATGGAAACCGCGATTACAGTAGCCCCCGCGCCCGCTAAAACCGTGTGGGACGACTACGAACCCGGCATCTGGCTGACCCTGCGCAACTCGGACGCCATCCGTCCTTATCTGCACCCGCTGCTGGCGGAAAAACTGCGCGAATTGCGGATGCAGACCATTCTGGGCAATGCCCGGCGCATTGACGTGGATTTCGCCGTGCAGTACAATTTCAATCCGACTCTGTTCCAGCACGCCGGAACGCATGGGGCGCGGGTTTCGCCCGAGTACCAGAAAACCGGCGACAAAATGCTGCTGGTCCGCAATCCCTGTCTCTCCAATCCCGAATTCTATGATAAAAAAGTGGAGGAATTCAAGGCGCTCGGCGAAAAATATGCTTCATACGCCCCCAGATATTACTGGTACGGTGATGAACTCTCCCTGTCCGGGTATTGGAGTACGCCGATCGACTTCTGTTTCTCCCCGACCTGCCTGGTGCATTTCCGGGAATTCCTGATGCGGAAATACGGTTCGCTGGACGGCGTCAACCGCCAATGGGGCACGAATTACGGGAAACTCGACGACGTGCTCCCCGAAACCGCCGCCGAAGCGCGCAAACATACGGACGGCAATTACAGCGCCTGGTCCGATCACCTCGAATACATGGACGGGCTGCTGCTGGAATACATCGGCAAAATCAGCGAAAAGGGCCTGCGCGCCGCCGACCCGAACGCACGGACATTCATTTCCGGCCCGCAGGCGGCCAGCGCCTACGGCGGCAACGACTGGTACCGGCAGTCCGGGATTTATTCCGGCATGATGACCTACGAGGCCGGGGGGCTGTATGAACTGATGCGTTCGTTCGCGCCGGACGGCGTGAACCTGCCGTGGATCATCGGTTACGACCATGTCGGCGGGCAGGTCTGTTATAATTTGTGGAAATCGCTGATGTTCGGGGCGCGGGGAGCGATGGCGTTTCATGCGCCGAGCCTGATCAACCCGGACTTCACGTTCGCGGAAGGCGGCCGGGCCGCCGCCGAATACCTGCCCGAAATCGTGGACGGCGTCGGCAAACTCGTATTGAACGCGCTGAGCGAGCGTCCGTCGCCGGAAATCATGATCGTCTATTCGCAGCCGTCGATCCGTTCGGCATTCATCCAGGGGCGCGCCAAGGAACACGAGAACCTGCGCTGGAAATACGTCATGCTCTGCCGGAACTTCGGCATCCCGTTCCGTTTCGTGTCCGACGACCAGATTGAAAAGGGAATGCTGGCGGAAGTCAAGCCCGCGCTGGTCGTTTTTCCCGATTCCAACGCCTTGTCCGACGCCTGTCTGAAGCAGATCGCCGGTTATATCGGGCAGGGCGGCAAAATCGTGCTCGAAGGGAACTTCGCCGGGATGGACGCCTCCTGCCGGGCCATCGGGAAACGCCCGCTGCCCTCGGGCAAATCGGTCTGGCGCGCCGAACAGGTCCATGCCGACTACTTCGACGCCTGGAGCAAACCGCGCCTCCAGCGCAGCGAAAACGACTGGAAAGCGCTGGACAATGGCCGCCGGATTTTCGCGGAAGTCCTGAAACGCGCCGGCATCGTTCCGCTGTGCCGGGTGCTGCAGGCGGACGGTACGCCGTACCTCGACGCCGAACTCGACATCATGACCGACCGCCAGGGCAACCGCTACGCGCTGATTATCAGCAAAGAGGAAAATCCCGCCGAGGTGCGGCTGGAATTCTCCGGCGACAGGCATGTCCGGGATATCCGGGGCAAAGGGTTCAAACTGGCGAACTCCAACCCGATCTTCACGGCATTGCTGGACGCGGAAGAAAAAACGCCGTTATCGCTGGAGGCGCAGGTTGCCGGACGCGAACTCAAGCTGGCGATCGACGCCGGTTATCCGCGCGATACGGCCATCCGCCTGACGGTCATCGCGCCGGACGGCAAAGAGGTTCAGTGGTATAGCGCCAATCTGAACGCGCCGCTCGGCAAAGCCGCCCATGCGCTCCGTTTCGCCCTGAACGACCCGTCCGGCGAATGGAAAGTGCGCGCCCGTGAGATCGTCAGCGGCCGCGAAGCCGAAACCGTTGTCCGGATCGACTGATCATCAAACACGCACCGGCCGCCCGCGGGGGGATATCTCTCCGCGGGCGGTCTTATTTTGGTGCGGTTCCGTATTTGGGATTTGAGCCGGGCGGCGGCGGATTCGCATAAATTCGCATAAAACGTCATTTTTTCGTGAACCGCATATTGACATTTTTCGGATCGGGCTGTATAATATCCCCCTAATGACTGTTGCATTATTGTTGCACTTTGATTCAGGGGAAGCATGATTGCGGTAAAATATAAATTCGAAAAAATCGTGGAGGAACTCCGGGCGTTGATCGGCGACGGCACCTATCACGACCGCCTGCCCAGCATCCGGGTCATGGCGGAAAAGTTCGGCGTGAACAACCGTACCGTGCTGAAAGCGGTGGAACAACTGGAAGCCGAGCGCCTGGTCCATACCGACAGCACCCGCGGTGTCACCGTCACCAGGGAACGGGCGCAAAGAGCAAGATCCGGCATCATCAACATCATCTATCCCTCGAATTTCTCCCCCGGCGTGCGGGTGGAGGACAATGACTTCATCCGTGAACTGACCGGCCTGTTCGCCGCCCGCGGCTACCGGACCGTGGTCACCATGCAGTGCGAAGACATCATGACCGACCGGATGTACTGGGCGAACAATCCCTGCGACGGTTATGTCCTGATTTCGTTCAAGGAAAAAGAGGCGTTCCCCTGGCACCGGATCATCAGCAAACTTCAGCTCCCGGCGGTCTATTTCTGCAACATCCTGCCGATGCAGAAAAACTATAACTGGGTGGATTTCGACAACATCGGCATCATGCGGGAGCTCTTTTCCCGGCTGCTGGCCGGAGGGCACCGCCGGATCGCCTATTTCGAGGCGAACCATGCGTCCGCGCAGCACAACGCCCGCGTCGCCTGTTATCAGGAATTCTTACAGGAGCACGGCATTTCCCTGCCCGCCGCCCCGGTCGACGGAATTATCGACGAAACCATTACCGAGAGGGCCGAGCTGAACCGGATTCACCGTCAACTGGTGGCCGATTATGCCCGGAGCCTCCTGGCTTCCGGAGAGCCGCCGACGGCGGTTTACCTCTTCTTCGCCCATCCGGAGCCCTTGATTGAGGTGTTCCGGGAACAGGGGCTCGAGCCGGGCAGGGATTATAAAATTATTTTGAAGCGAAACCGCTTCAGCCGGGAATCTTCGCCGTCCCGTCCGGCGGAGCCCGCCGATCCGCGTTTCCTCACGATTTCCGGCGATTACTCGAAAGCCAGCGAAGCCATCGTCCGGAAATTGCTCTGTTCGATGGAGAACCCGCGGGAAAGCCTTGCGGGGGAGTTGATCCCGATGGAACTTGATTTTACCGATAACGATTTAATGTTGCATTGACAGGAGGCATCTCATGCGTCGGAAAGGAAGAATTTTTACACTGATTGAATTGCTGATTGTTGTCGCTATCATCGCGATATTGGCGGCGTTGCTGCTGCCGGCGTTGAACCAGGCACGGAACAAGTCGAAGAGCCTTCACTGCCTGAACACGATCAAACAGCTTGCCATGTACACGCAGCTCTACTGCGACGAAAGCGGCGGCTTCATGTTTCCGTACACCGAAGGCTCCTGGCGTTACAACCAGACCGGGTTTGCCAACTGGCTCCGGCAGCGGCAGGGCATCGAGGCGGACTGGAACACCAATGACGCCGCGCTGGCCCCCTACGGCAAGAAATGGGGATTGTTCTGCAGCGACGACCATTATTTCCAATGCAATCGCTGGAGCGGACCTTCGCCGGTCTGGAAAGCCAGCTACATCGCGCCCACTGATTTTTGCGGCGTCAAGGTGGACAAACTGAATCCGCCGAGCATCAAGGTGCAGTGGGTTTCGTGCGGCATCAACTCATTCATCAACAAAACCCACAACCCGGTCCAGATGCTGCCGCTGTTCAACGAAGGGCGCGGGTTCCATGACGGGACGATACAGACCGCGTTTTTCGACGGACACGCGGAGAAAATCAAGTTCGGCGATTTCGCGGAAAACAGAATCAGCGCATTACGCCCATAACACCAATCAACGGAGATGTAAAACATGAAATCCCTCTCTCTTTTCCTTCTGCTTGCCCTGGTGCTCTCATGCCCGGGGGCCGACTATTCGCTGAACCCCGACGTGATGTTCAGCGTCGACAAAAAGGCGCAGCGCCGGACCGACCGCATCGAACTGCTCGGCGTCCCGTGGACGAATTTCTCCCGTGGCTTCCTCCGTTTCGACCTGAGCCCGGTTAAAGCCGGCGCCGTGGAGAACATCAACAAGGCCCTGCTGACGGTTCGCCTCGACGTTCAATCGAACCCGAACGGCCTGCCGCTGGAAATCATGCCCGTGCGGACCGCTTACGATCCGGCGAAAGCGACCTGGGAATCCCCCGGTTTCCCGGACAGCAAATGGCCGAGCGTCGGTCCGTATTCCAATATCGACCACGGCGCCGACGCCGGGCGGGTCCGGAAAGTCGATCCGGCGGGCGGGATGGTCTCCGTGGACGTGACCGCCGAAGTGCGCTCCTGGGTGGCGAACCAGATGCCCAATTACGGATTTTTCCTGAAAGTCGGCCCGAAAATCGGCGGTTTGCCCAATTCCCCCGCCTGGAATCTGTCCGTCAAAGACTGCACGCTGAAAATCGAAACCGTGGAAGACCTGTCCGCGCGTTCGCAACTCGACCGCGAAACGCTGCAGATTTTCCCCTCCGCCCATCTGCCTCCGATCCGGGACCCGTATTATTTCCTGATTTTCGCGGGGGAGCCGGTCCCGCACGACGCGAGCGTCATCAACGTGATGGAGGCCCGCCGGGGGCAGGCCCGCCCGGAACGCGGCATCCTGCCGCTGCGCTGGCACTACGGGCCCCAGACGCCGAAGAATACCGAGGAGGCGATCGTCAATTCGTATACCTCGCGCGCCAATCAGTTCCTCGGCATCGAGGTTGACGAATGGCAGGGCGACCGCCGCGCCGGAGAACAGGTCGGCAAGGACGAGGACCCGAACCGCGTGACCATGCAGGAAAAGATCGACTGGTCGATCAAGGGAATCCTCGAAGCCAAGAAAATCAACCCGGCGTTTTTCGTCCTGGTCTACTGGCGGGCGGAGGATTCGATTATTCCGCTGCTGGAGAAAGGCTATCCGGATTTGGTTGTTCTGGAGGCCCAGTCGCATCTGCACAAGCGTTTCCCGAAAAACATCGGCATCGGGCTGAACGGCGTCCTCAAACGGCTGGAATTCGCCCGTAAGCTCGGGATTATCGAAAAAACGATTCCGCTGTTCGGTTTTTTCCTGAACGAAGACGAATATCATCCCGACGGTGTGGTTACTTCCGCCGACGTTGAAAAATGGATCAGGGTTTCCCGCGAAAAATTTCCTGAAATGCCCGGATTCGCCTTTTATGCGGGCAGCAAAAATACGTCGCAACCCGGAACCTACGCTTCCGGTCTGTTGAAAAAAGCCGAAGAACTCTGCCATCAATATTATATCGCGCCCGCCCCCGCGGTTTCCATCCTGTCGCCGGGCTACGAAAGCGTTCTGCGCCAGGATCATGTCACCGTCAAGGCCGGCGCCGAACCGAAGAACGGCGCCACCATCCGGAAATACCGCTTTTTTGTGGACAACCGCCTGATGGCCGAATCCGACTCGCCCGAGTTCACGGTCAAAACCCGGCTGTTCGGCCCCGGCCGCCATATCATCACGGTTCACGCGGTGGATTCGCAGTGGAACCGCGGCGTGGCGCAGTTGCCCGTCACGTTTGAATTGCCGTAAGGGGATTCATGGCGCAATGCCGGGGCTTTCGGGCTCCGGCTTTTTCGTTTTCCGGGGGGAGATTTGCAAGATTATAATATTTTTTGAAATTTTCCGTCAAAAACTTGCAAAAACTTGCAAAATGGTTTATATTAGCCATACTAATGCAGGTGACGGATGAATAAGAAACGCAAATTGTTGTCGGCGGAACGTGAGCGGCTGATCCTTCAGGCGCTGAGCGACGGCGTGCGGTCCATTACCGAATTGAGCCGGAGTTTGAACGTTTCCGAGGCTACCGTCCGGCGCGACCTGCAGGCGCTGGAGGATCAGGGCAAGGCGCAGCGCGTCCACGGCGGCGCCATCCAGGTGCGGTTCCCGAAAATCGAACCGGTCTTCAACGAAAAAGCCTCTTTCCATGCCGCCGAAAAGAAACAGATCGCCGAGCACGCCCTGGAATTCATCGAAGACAACGACGTCATCTTCCTCGACGGCGGCAGCACCGTACAGGCGCTGGCGCGGCGCCTCGACGCCCGCAAAAATTTGACCATCGTCACCAATTCCATGAAAGCCGCCGCCGAACTGATGGAGTCCGGCCACCGCCTGATCCTGATCGGCGGCGAATTCCGGGCGCTCAGCCAGACCCTGGTCGGCCCCATGACCGCGAAACTCCTTGACGGTTTGAATATCGGCAAGGCGTTCCTCGGCACCATCGGTTTCACCGTGGAGCAGGGCATTTCCACCACCGACCCGAACGAAGCCTTTACCAAGGAACAGGTCATGAAGCGCGCCGAAAAAGTCATCCTGCTGGTGGACAGCAGCAAAATCGGCAGCTCCTCGCTGGCCGCCAGCGGCGGCATCGGGGACATCGATGTGATCATTACCGACAGCAACGTCCCCGACGCAACCGTCAGGCAGTTGAGAAAGAGAAATATAAACGTGATTGGTAAGAATAAACAAACCAAGGAGCAACCATGAACACCTATCTGGCCGATGGAACCCCGAGTTTCAAGAAGCAAACCGTAAAACTGAAAAACATCCCCGCCTACCAGTACGAAGCCTCGCTGAAAGACGCCTACAAAGCGAAGCAGATCACCAAGGACGAAGCCTTTGAACTCTACGAATCCATGAAAGTGATCCGCGAGTTCGAAGAGATGATCCTCAAATGCCGTACCGGCGCTTATGAAGTGATCAGCGACTACGAATACCGCGGCCCGACCCACTTGTCGATCGGCCAGGAAGCCACCGCCTCCGGCGCCTGCTCCATGCTCGGAATCACCGACCTGATCACCTCGACCCACCGCGGCCACGGCGACTCCATCGCCAAGGGTTTCCACGCCATCCACCGCATGAGCGAAGAACAGCTCCGCGAACGCTGCCCGGAATCCGCCTCGCTGAAAGGCGCGGAACTCCTCGAAGCCGTCCTTGAAGACCACGTTTACCGCACCATCGCCGAACTGTTCGGCAAAGAAGAAGGCTACGGCAAGGGCCGCGGCGGCGGCATGCACATCGCCGACTTCCGCGTAGGCCACCTCGGCGCCAACGCCATCGTGGGCGGCGGCGTGCCGATCGCCACCGGCGCGGCCATGACCTGCCGCATCGACCCCGAAAAGAAGGGCAGCATCGTCCTGACCTTTGCCGGTGACGGCGCTTACGCCAACGGCGTGGTGCTCGAATCCCTGAACTGGGCCGCCCAGGAACAGTTCAACGGCCCGCTGGCTGAAACCAAATTCGGGCTGCCGCTGATTTTCGCCGTCATTAACAACCACTACGGCATGACCGGACGCGCCGACGGCGAAGTGAACGGCCTGGATTTCCTGGCTCAGCGTGCCGCCGGTTTCTCCAACAACAACATGCATGCGGAAGTCGTCAACGGCATGGACATCCTGGCCGTCCGCGACGCCATCGCCCGCGCCCGCGCCATCATCGAAAAGGGTGAAGGCCCGGTCCTGCTCGAATTCGACACCTACCGCTACTACGGCCATTCCCTCTCCGACCCGCGTAACGAATACCGTACCCGCGAGGAAGAAGCCCGCTGGAAGGAAGTCGATCCGCTGGAAACCTTCCGCAAACAGCTCATCGCCGACAAAATTGTCAAGGCCGCCGAACTCGACGCCATCGACAAGAAAGTCGCCGACCGTAACGCCCGCGCCGCCCGCCGTGCCGCGGATTCCCCGGACCCGGACCCGGCCGACGTCATCAAGTACATGTACACCGACACCACCGCCGAAACCGTCCCGGCCCTGTACAACGAACCGAAAATCTACGAAGACATCACGGTCAAGCGCGACGCCAACGGCCTGCTGAACTACCGCGACGCCATCAAAGAAGGGATTATCGAAGAAATGAAGCGCGACGCCCGCGTGGTCCTCTACGGCGAAGACGTGGCCGAATACGGCGGCGCCTTCAAGCTGTCCAAGGGGCTCCTCGAAACCTTCGGCCGTAACCGCGTGTTCAACACCCCGATTTCCGAAGCCTGTATCTGCGGCACCGGCGTCGGCATGGCCATGAGCGGCTACCGTCCGGTGGTCGAACTCATGTACATGGACTTCGCCCTGATGGCTTCCGACCAGATTTCCAACCAGGCCGCCAAATGGCACTACATGACCGGCGCTTCGACCGAAGTCCCGATGGTGGTGCGCTGCTCCGTGGGCGGCGGCAAAGGCTACGGCGGCCAGCACTCGCAGTCGCTGGAATCGATGTTCGCCCACATCCCGGGCACCTACGTGGCTTATCCGTCCAACCCCTACGACGCCAAAGGGCTGATCAAGACCGCCATCCGTGACAACAACCCCGTGGTGTTCGTTGAAGGCCAGCTCCTGTACAACGTCAAGGGCGAAGTGCCGGCGGAAGAATACCTGATCCCGTTCGGCCAGGCCAACATCGTCCGGAGCGGCAAAGACGCCACCGTCGTGGTCTGGGGCCCCGCCGTCAGCGACGCCCTGAAAGCCGCCGACATCCTGGCCGCCGAAGGCATCGAGATCGAAGTCATCGACCCGCGCACCCTGGTGCCGTTCGACTGGGAAACGGTCTTCGAATCCGTCCGCCGTACCGGCCGCTGCGTGGCGGTCAGCCAGTGCGTGGACATCGGCAGCTTCACCGGCGAAATCGTTTCGAGAGTCGTCGCCGAATGCTTCGACGACCTCGATGCCCCGGTCCTGAAAGTCGGCGCCAAGAACGGCATCGCACCGCAGGCCCATACCCTGGAAGCCGCTTTCCTGCCGAGCGTACAGGATATGGTCGACGCGGTCAAGAAATTGTTCTGAGCGCTTGAGGAGAACTGATTATGGCAACAAAAATTCCGATTCCGAAACTCGGCCAGTCCGAAGAAACCGTGACCATCGCGTCATGGACCGTGAAAGAGGGCGACCGCATTAAGAAAGGCGATGTCCTCTTTGAAGTCGAAACCGACAAAGCGGTGCTGGAAGTCGAATCGCAGTTCGAAGGCACCATCCTGAAGATCGTGACCAAGGCCGGGGTGGAAGTCCCGGTCATGACCACCGCCGCCGTCATCGGCGAGCCCGGCGAGGCCATCCCCGCCGACATGCTGGCCGCCGCGCCCGCTCCGGCGGCCCCGGCCCCGGCAGCGGCTCCGGCCCCCGCGGCAGCCCCCGCGGCGAAAGCCGAAGCCCCGAAAGCGGCGGCGGCAGCCCCCGCGGCAGCTCCGGCATTTGCCCCCGTTCCCGCGGCGGCCCCGGCTCCGGCCAAAGCGGCTCCGGCGCGCAAGGTCAAGCCGAGCCCGCGTGCCCGCAAATATGCCGAAGATTTCCTGATCGACCTGAACAAGGTCCAGGGAACCGGCGGCGGCGTGGGCCGCGTCACCGAACAGGACGTGAAAAACTATCTGACCGGCTCCGGCTACCATGACCGGAAGATCACTCCGGCGGCACTCGAACTCGCCCGCAAGGAAAAGCTCGAAATGCTGAAGCTCGAAGGCACCGGCGAAGGCGACCGCATCACCATTCAGGACGTGAAGGACGCCGCTTCCGAGCGGCCGCGCGAAATGAGCACGATGCGCAAGATCATCGCCCAGCGGCTCCAGCAGTCGAAGCAGACGATCCCGCATTTCTATGTGACCGTCAGCATCGACATGGGAACGATCATCGCCAAGCGCAAACAGTTGAAAGCCGAAGGCATCAACCTCAGCGTGAACGCCTTTATCGTCAAGGCCGTGGCGCTGGCGCTGAAAGACCTGCCGACGGTGAACGCCATTACCGACGGCAATTCGGTCATCCTGCGCTCGAAGGTCAACGTCGGCGTGGCGGTGAGCGTGCCGAATGGCCTGCTGGTTCCGGTCATCCGCAACACCGACCGCAAGGGGCTCGATGAAATCCAGGCGGAAACCGCCGAATACGCCGAAAAGGCCCGTACCGGCAAGATTTCGCCGGACCTGCTGAAAGGCGGCACCTTCACCATCTCCAACATGGGGATGATGAACATCGAGAACTTCATCGCGATCGTGAACCCCGGCGAAAGCGCCATCCTGGCGGTTTCGTCCGCCGCCCCGACCCCGGTGGTGCGCGACGGCGAAGTCGTGGTGCGCGACATGATGAAAATCACGTTGAGCTGCGACCATCGCGTGATCGACGGCGCCCTCGGCGCGGAGTTCGTCAACGTGGTGAAAAACAAGCTCGAAGACGCCGCTCTCTGGGACAGCCTGATCTGATCAGGCTCCCGGCGACGGAACCAATAAAAAACGCGGGAAACCGATTTCGGCTTCCCGCGTTTTTTTTATTGCGACGCCTGACGGCGCCACATGGTTTTAATTCTTTCCGGCGATGTGGAAAAGCCGGATGCCGCCTTTGGGGACTTCGAAGCTGAAATCCGTCGTGCCGTCAACGGTTTTTCCTGTTTGCAGATCGGTGATTTTGCTCACGTGCCGGAACGGCAGTTTGACGGTGGTTTTCTCCGGCGCATTGACGTAATTTCCAACCAACAGGAGCATTTCGCCGTCTTTCCGGATGCCGGAATAGAGGAGTTTGTCGTTGCTGCCGGACGGTTCCAGAATTTCGCCGTCGGCGATCAGGTTTTCATAAGGCCGGATTTGCGCCAGCGCTTTGGCGTGGTAGTAAAAATCCAGCGGTGAATCGGTGAAGTCGTGGTATTCGTAATAAGTGATTCCGCCCGCGCCGTTCATAAACGCTTCCAGAATCATCTGTTCTATTTTGAAAGAATCAAACTCGCCGTAGGTCCCGGCGGTCAACCACGGAATTATTTTCTTGTTCTTCAACAGTTTATGATTGTTCCGGATGGAGTCTTGAACATCTCCGGCGCGCCCCGCCACGTATAAACTGGGCTGCGCCATTTTGATGTACTCCGGATAAATCCGGTTGAAGTCTTCAATCGCGTAAAACGGTTTCCAGGCGTGGCGGTTGTAGGAGCCTTGTTCCGGCATCGGGATGCCCGCCTGTTCCGCGCCGGCTTTGGCGGCGGCGGTTACGTCGCGCATGGTTTCGGTGCCGCAATCGAGCAGGAATTCATTGAGCGGTTTGCCGGATTTTTCCAGCGCTTCGCGGCAGCGGGTGCATTTGGATGCGGCAGCGGCGGAATGGTGCCAGCATTCGATGTCATAAAAAATGAAATCCGGCTTGCCGTCACGGGTACAGCGGGTGATCCGCTCCATCTCTTTGGCATAATAGGGGCCGCGATAGCTGGGGCAGAGGATTTTATGTTTTTCGCCGGGAATCTGGCAGTAGATTTCGCTGCCCTCCTCGTGTCCGCGCATCATTTCATGAAATGCGGAATCGTTCATAACGATTTTGAACCCGGCTTTGCGCGCGGCGTCCAGATATTCCTGCTGTTTCCGGGTGTTGCCGGGCGTCCAATAGCGCGGAAAACTGCTGACGGTATTGAAGCCCAGTTTGCGCCAGTTCGCCAGGAAATCCGGCCAGCTCATACCGCTTCCTTCGCCCATCCAAGACAAACTGACGTGGAGGCGATCGAACGGTTTGATCGCCGGTAACTCCACGATTTTGACCGGCAGTTCCGTTTTGAACTGATCCTGACCGTTGCTGCGGGCATAGATGAATGCCGGGGCGTCGGCCTTTTTGCCGGTCGTTTCCAGAAACAGAACCGGGTTTTGGATTTTTTCTTTGACGACAGGGAGCGGGAGCTCCACGCGGGTGTACCGTTTCCCATTGATCTCCGTCTCTGCGGCTTCAACTTTCGGCGACAGGAGGCGGAGGGAATCCGGCAGTTCCAGTACCAGGGTGGCGGCGTGTGTTTTCTCCTGCATCGGGCGCATATCCTGAATGACGAACCGCTGGGGCGCGGGCAGGCCGTGGATTGCCGCCAGCTCGGTCACCCGAGGACGGATGATCAGCCCCTCCATCGGAATCGCCTGTCCCTGTCCGCTGTAAACGCGGTTATGGTCCGGGGATTTCGTTTCCGCCTTGACCAGCGCCAGCTCGTCGGTAAAAATCGAAGCGGTTTCCCCGGTTATTTTGAGCAGGATGTAGCGAGCGTCCGCCTGAAGGCCCAGGGCGAACGGATACATCCGGGTGGCGTAAGGGGCGGCGTTTTCCTCCAGATAATAATAGTTTTTGAAGTTGCTCTGGTCGCTCTCGCAGGGCATCAGTTTCTGCATGGAGGCGGCATTGAACCAGGTATTGCCGTCCTTCGAAACATACGCGTCGAATTGCTTGGGGAATTTGAAGTTGCCGGCGGTGCCGCCGAGACAGCGGATGACAAGGCGCTCGATCGGCTGCTCATTGCCCAGGTCGAGCTTCAGGTACGTTTCGCCATTGCCCATATACCAGCCGACGGCGTTGCGGTCGAACCAGACTTTGTCGTCTGTCCGGTCGGTCAGTTTGCCGTCGGTCAGGTCGGTGGAATCGCTTTCTCCGACGGTCAGCCGGTAATCCGGCGGAGGGTTGAACAGGACCGCTTTGCCCTGCGCCGGATTGGTTCCCCGGGTGAGGTCGAACCACAGTTGGCGGTCGCGGCGCACCTGCGGGTTGGCGGCGGCGGACAGTTCTTTCGGGATGGCGTTTGCGGTCTTGATGTCCATGGCGAACGGGAGGGTGTAATAGCTGACGGTATGGTCGATCTCGACGCTTGCCATGATCGGGTTTTTGGGGTCGGAGCTATAGGATAGGGCATCGGCGGTGATTTCAATCTGCCCTTCGTAGACGCCGTCCTTGCCGGTGTCGGTCAGGATGACGCCCCGTTCCGCGTTGAACCGGTAATCCGTGAACTGCGGTGCGATAAAGCAGGACGCCGTCAGCGTTTTCCCCGCCAACGGCTTGGAGGCATAGTAGCGGAAAATCAGTTTGGCGCCCACTCCGACAACACCGTCGCCGCCCGCCGGTGTGACGGTCAAACCGTCTTTTGGGATTCTGACGATGCGGGCGGACCGGTAATCCACCCACGGCCCCGGCTGTTTGCCGCTGCCGTTCTGGGAGAATGCCAGCGCGAAACTGGCGCGCTCGACATGAACCATGCTGAAGGTGTTCCAGCCCGGCAGCAGCGAACCGAAACTTTTGCCGCCGGTACTGATGTTGTTCACCCTCGGCAGCGCGGTGCTGTTTTCCATGCCCCCCATCTCGACCTGCAGGTAATAATCCTTGCCGCCGGGCGGTACGTATTGGAAGAAATTGCCGTAATTGCCCGGAGCTTCCGGAGCGACCTGAATGCGCAGTCCGGTGTCGGTGATTTCGTGGATCAGCGTTCGGATTTTCCATTTTTCCGGTTCGAATTTCTTGAAATCGGTTTCCCACACGCTGTCGCCCGATGCCGCGATGCCGATTGCCAGCAATGCCGCTATGCTCCATTTTCTCATGCTTGACTCCTGATGGTTGATCAAGGCAGGTAACCCAGTTTCAAACGTCCGAACCAGATATTGCCGCCATTTTTAAGTTCAAAAAATTCCTGTAATGTTTGTGATTCCGTATGCCCGTCCGCCAGGACCTCGTTCAATTGCTGATGGTGCCGCAGTGCGATATAGATCGAATCGGCATATTTGATGGAATAAGTGTTTTTGCGGGCCGTATCCAGGCTGAAAACCGCCAGGGAGGGGCGCTTTACCTGCGTCATTTTGCGCCAGACGCCTTCGTCATCGCCATTGAGCCAGGTGTTGACGCCGTAATGGGTGTACGTAAACAGATTTTGTGCATACGGCCCCCATTTGCCCGGTTCGCTCGGACAGGTGAAGACTTTTTCATTTACCGCGTTGAATACCGTTCCGTTGATATATGTATTGTCCGGCGTTCCTCCGAGATATAAAGAGGAGAGCCCGCTGAACCAGTACCAGGTGTTGGTCGGTTTCTCCTTGAATTTTCCCTTCGGGATGAAGTCGTCAAAATCATTGGCGTAGAGCCCCTGCGCGTGACCGATCTGCTTCAGATTGGCAAGACAGTTGGCGGTTTTTGCTTTATCCCGCGCCGCGTTCAGCGCGGGCAGGAGCATCGCCGCAAGGATGGCGATGATGGCGATTACGACAAGGAGCTCGATGAGTGTAAAGAATTTGAGCCTGTAATGGCTTGTAAGCAGGGTCATGATAACCTCCTAAGTATTTAAATGATGGTGACTTTCGATGGTTTTGTTCAATATCCGGCCGCGGTGTTTCGCCGGCATAGTCATCAACTCCGGCCGGTAGACGGTGTTTTGGCTCTGACGGTTGGCCAGAAGGGAGCCCGCCATTTCCGCGCCGATGCGGACCAGGTCGAATTTCCCGGTGGAGGTTTGCTGCTGCAGTTGCATAAGCGTCCAATTGTGCCGGAATCCCACCAGAGTTTGGGGCGTGATGTTTATCGTCCGGTGAAAATTCTCATATTCTTGTGGAGAGAACTCCAGGTCATCCACCAGGATTCCGTCAAAACCGAACTCCTGCTGGAGCGCTCCAGCCTGGCGGATATCGTTGAATATGAGCGCGGGCTCAACCTCAATGCCGTGTTTTTCCAGCGCATCGAGATAACCGCCCACGAACGGATGACCCTCTTCATGAAGACTGGTGCAGTGGCAGGCAATCCGGCGGCAGTTCTGCTTGAGCATGTGTTCGGCGCTTTGCAGGGCGTTGGTACGGGTGTCCAGGACGAACATATTCCAATGAGAACCGGCGGTCGCCTGCAGGTCGGGCCGGGTCTGGTTGTGGCAGAATGCGACGCTGCAGCGGCGTTCGCGGAGGAACGGGAAGATTTTGCTGTACCACAGGCCGTATAGAATGACCCGGCTTTCGCTGGTGATGAAGTCGAGGTTGGCCCAATTGATGTTTTCCGGGTCGGTGTCGATCCCGGCGGGGACGGTTTCCACCCGGACATTATGTGCCGCGGCCGCGCGCATCGCTCCCTCCATGATTGCCAGCAGGCTGTGGGTCGAGAAATTCCGGTAGCTCAGGTAATCGGGGCACGGCAGCAGGATCGTGATCGGCGTCTGGGGCTTCGGGTCGGTGACGAACGTGCCTTTGCGCTTGGTCCGCTCGATGACGCCGTCCGCCAGGAGCATCGACAGCGCTTTGCGGATGGTGCCGCAACTGACGCCGTACTGGACGGCCATTTCATTTTCCGGCGGGAACTGATCGCCGCAGACCAGATGCCCCGATTTGATTTTCTCGGATAGCTCCCGGTATAGGTTCAGACTTTTCTTGCCGCCGCGCATTTTCCCTCAACTTTGTAGATAATGCTTTAATATCTACATTAATTATACCGTGAACATCATCGATTGTCAATAAGGCGTGTGAAAATTATTGGAAAAATTATTTTGATTCCATCACGGAAACCGGCGAAATCGCATCGGCGGGGATTGACAAATCCGGGATTCGGCTGTATAATATTCACATATAAACATGGAGTGTTCAAATATGAACAATAATATCCCGGCGGTGGAACGGACCGTCGCCTTGTTGAATTACCTGTCGGAAGCCCCGAACGGCGCTTCTCAGCTTCAGTTGAAAAAAGAGCTCGGGATTTCCATGAGTTCGGCATACCGGATTCTGCAAACCCTGCTGGAACAGCATTGGGTCCGGAAAAACAGCGACGGCGTCTACCAGCTCGGCAACGGTCTGCTGCCGCTGTTCAGCAGCCTGTACGGCGGCATGCGGTTGATGGAGGATTTGCAGATGATCCTGAAACGTACCGCCCTCCAGAATGAAATGGCCTGCAAGATTTCGGTCCGCCGGGGCGGCGAACAGGTGACGCTGCTGCGCGCCGAGGCGGACATGCCGGTTTCCCTGACCGGCAGGACGGGGTCGCGCTTCCCGATCGTCGAGGGCTCGGTGGGCGCGGCGCTGCTGTGCGGCGAGAGCGAAGAAAACCTGCATCGGCTGCTGGAGGACTGTTCCGCCGAGGTCCCGGAGAAAAAGGACCCGGACATTCTGTTCGCCAACCTCCGGAGCGTCCATGAGAGCGGGTACGCCGTCAACACCAACAACCGCTGGCGGATTACGGCGCTCTCCGCCCCCATCCTGAACGACGACGGCACGGTATTCGGCGCGCTGACCTTTATCCTGCCCGAACTCTCCTCCAAAGAATTGAATAAGCTCGGCGTGCTGTTGAAAAACACCGCCCGGGAATGCGAAGCCCATATTTATCCGAACGGAGAAAAAGCATGAATACGAAAATCGATCCGGGGTCTTTGAAAATCACCGATATCCGGTTCGCCGATATCGACGGCGCGCCGAAACGCTGTACACTGATCAAGGTTTTCACCAATCAGGGAGTCGTGGGCTACGGTGAAGTGCGCGACGCCTCCAGCCGCACCTACGCCGCCATGCTCAAAAGCCGCATCATCGGCGAGAATCCCTGCAACGTCGAAAAGATTTTCCGCCGCATTAAACAGTTCGGCGGCGACTCCCGGCAGGCGGGCGGCGTCTGCGGCATCGAAGTGGCGCTGTGGGATATTGCCGGCAAGGTCTGGGGCGTGCCGGTCTGGCAGTTGCTCGGCGGTAAATACCGCGACCGGGTCCGCATTTACTGCGACACCGATTCCGAGGGCGGCGGCCGCGACATGGGCAAAGCCCTGAAAGCGCGTATGGAGCAGGGCTATACGTTCCTGAAAATGGACCTCGGGATCGAACTGCTGATGGACGTGCCGGGGGCGCTGTCCGCTCCGCTCGGGTTCCTCGAAAAGATGCGCGAATACAAGCAGACGGTTTTTTCCACGCCGCACGGTTCGATCGACCCGCGGGCGATGCGCGGCGAGGCCTACGACCTGTTCAACACCGCCCATCCCTTCACCGGCATCCATATCACCGAAACCGGGCTGGACTATCTGGAAAAATATCTGGCGGACTGCCGCGAGGTCATCGGCTATGAAATCCCGCTGGCGATCGACCACCTGGGCCATATCCCGCTGGAAGACTGCATCAAACTGGCGAAGCGGCTGGAAAAATACAATCTGGCGTGGATGGAAGACCCGGTGCCGTGGCAGTTGACTTCCCAATACGTCCGGCTGGCGAATTCCACCACCACGCCGATCGGGACCGGCGAGGACATGTATCTGAAAGAATCGTTCAAGCCGCTGCTGGAGTCCGGCGCGCTGGCGATGATCCATCCCGACGTCCTGACTGCGGGGGGCATCCTGGAAACCAAGAAAATCGGCGACATGGCCGAGGAATACGGCGTCTCGATGTCCATCCACATGGCCGAGAGCCCGATCGCCTGCCTGGCGGCGGTCCACGTGGCGGCGGCCACGCGCAATTTCATGTCGCTGGAGGTGCATTCGGTCGACGTGCCGTGGTGGGGCGACCTGATCCGCCCGGCGCTGGAGGTCAAAAACGGCTATATCGAAGTGCCGGACAAGCCGGGGCTGGGGATCGACGGGCTGAATGAGGAATTGATCGCGCGGAAACTGCACGCCGATTTCCCGGTCGCCTGGGAATCCACCGAACAATGGGACAAGGAATGGGCCAACGACCGCCAGTGGTCGTAAACGGAACCGCCTTTGAATGAAAAACAATCTGCATAGAATCAGGAGGAAAACAATATGCCGTCATTGCAGGACATGAAAAAAGGAACCGCCAAGGAAGCCGGACTGATGGAGCTGGACCGGTTGATCGCGTCCCGGCAGCACATTCCGAACAACGAACTGCCGATTCCGGTCAAAGAACTGTGCGAACGTTACGAAAAACTCTACACCGGGTGCATCAGCGACGTTCTGCGCGAACTTTGCCTGCTGGACCAGAGCCTGCCCAGCCATATCATGCCGCTGCGCGATGAAATGGTGGTCTGCGGCGAAGCGTTTACCGTCAAAAGTGCCCCCAACGTCATGATCGAGGGCGAAATGACGTTCCGGGCGCAGATGCTCGACGAACTGAAGCCCGAGGGCGTTGTGGTCTGGGATACTTCCGAAGACGCCGAAGGCTCGCTCTGGGGCGGGGTGATGACCGCCACCGCCATCGCCCGGAAGCTCCGCGGCGCGGTCATCGCCGGGGGCATCCGCGACACCAAGCAGATTCTCGAACAGGATTTCCCGGTCTTCTACAAATACCGCACCAGCAGCGGTTCGCTCGGCCGCTGCATGATCACCCATTACCAGGTGCCGGTGAAGATCGGCAAGGTCACGGTCCGTCCCGGCGACATCATCTTCGGCGACATCGACGGCGTGCTCTGCGTTCCGCGCGAAATCGCTTACGACGTCCTGCTCCGCGCCGAGGGGATCGAGCGCAACGAAAACGATATTTTCACCTGGGTTCGCCAGGGGGATTCCATCGATGAGATTTTGAACAAAGGAGGATATTTTTAACATGAACGCAAACATGCTTTCGGCCATGAGCGACGCCTACCGGCAGCTCTGGAACGACAATGTCCAGCAAGCCATCGACCGCAATATCGAGCAATACCGCAAGGCTGACGCCCGTGTGGAGCTGAACCTCGCCGCCGGCACCGAAGTGAAGGTGGAACAGCTCTCCCATGAATTCATCTTCGGCGCGCATATCTTCAATTTCAACCAGTTGGGGACCACGGAGCGCAACGACCGGTACAAGGAATTGTTCGGGGCATTCTTCAATTCGGCGACGATTGCGTTTTACTGGAAAAAATTCGAGCTGGAAGACGGCAAGCCCCGTTTCCGGGGCGAATACCGTGACACCGAAGAATACTGGAACAGCGTGGCCGACCCGAAAGCCGAACCGCACTGGCGCCGCCCCGCCACCGACCCGGTCGTCGAATTCTGCGAACGCAAAGGCGTCCGGCTCCACGGCCACCCGCTGGTCTGGGGCAACAACAAATGGCATTATCCGGAATGGCTGATCGACGGGCTGCCGGCGTTTTATACCTCCCGGCGCGCCGTCGACAAAGACAGCGGTTATTTTCCGGGCATGTTCGACGCCTACACCGCCGAACAGCTTGAGAAGATGTTCCCGGAATTCGCCGATGAAATCAATGCCCGGACCGCCCGGCGGATTTTCGAAATCGCCAACCGCTACCGGGGGCGCATCCATAGCTGGGACGTGGTGAACGAGAGCGCCACCGATTTCGAACAGAACCGGATGGTCCCCGGCTCCGCCCTCTGCAAGAGCGTTTACGGGCTGATGCCCGGCGATTACACGTACCGGTCGTTCAAAATCGCCGACGGCGTGTTCCCGAAAAGCGTCCTGCTGAACATCAACGATTACAACCTCCGTCCGTGTTATCCCGATCAGGTCCGCGACCTGCTGGAGCGCGGCTGCAAGGTCGATATCATGGGCGCGCAGATGCACTTGTTCAATCCGCAGGCCTGCCTCGACATCGCCGACGGCAAATCGAATGCCCAGTCTCCGGCGAACGTGCGGGAAACGATGGAACGGCTCAGCCGGGCCGGGCTGCCGATCCACTTGAGCGAAATCACCATCACCGCGCCGAACAACGACGAACGCGGCCAGGCGATCCAGGCGGTCATGGCCCGCAACCTTTACCGGCTCTGGTTCAGCGTCGAAAAAATGATGGGGATCACCTGGTGGAACGTGGTGGACGACTGCGGCGCTCCCGGCGAACCCTCCGTTTCCGGGCTGTTCAGCCGCGACATGGAGCCGAAACCGGCTTACCACGCCCTGAACCGCCTGATCCATACGGAGTGGAAAACCAATGCCGAGGTCGCCGCGGGCAGGGACGGCCGTGTGGAATTCCGCGGTTTCCGCGGCGCTTACCGCCTGAGCTGGCGGGGCGCGGACGGCAGCGCGCAAACGCATCATTTCAACCTGGCATAGCCGGGAACAAGGAGGAATACCGGATGAATTACGTGGAACAGGTTCGCAAAACCGATTACCTGTATGTCCTGCGGCGGACCCTGCCGCCCTGGAGCTGGCGGCGGAATCTGGATGAACTGAAGGAGATGTGCCGGAAATACCGGATCGACGAGGTCTGTGTCAAAATCGATACCGGGACGTTCACCCATTATTTCCCCGATGAAGAATGGCTGCTCAACTATCAGCAGGTCCTGTTCGCCGTCCGCGACGAGCTGGCGGCCGTCGGCGTCAACTATTCGCTGAACCCGAACGTCACCCAGGGGCACGGCGACCGCGGCCGCCACATCGACCGTCTGCATCCCGGCTGGTGCATGATCACCGGTCCCGACGGGGTGCAGACCACCGACTGCGCCTGCAACAGTTCGCCCGGCTGGCGGGACTATTTCCGCCGCCAGTGGACGATCTACGCCGAGACGCTCCCGGCGGTCATCTGGATCGAAGACGATCTGCGCACGTTCGGCCACGCGGCGGTGCGCAACGGCTGTTTCTGCCGGGAACACCTGCGGCGCTTCAATGAAAAATACGGTACTTCGTACACCCGCGAGGAAATTTACAAACAGGTCATGGCACCGGGGAAACCCACCCCGCAGCGCCGCCAGTGGCTGGAACTCCTGAACGAAATCACCGCGGAAGTGGTTCAGCTCGCGGAAGAAACCGTCCATGCCGTTTCGCCCGGAACGGTCGTCGGGCTGATGTCCAGCGGCCCGTGTTCCCACGCGACGGAGGGGCGCGACTGGGAGCTGCTCCACCGCCGGATGGCCGGCCCGGCGAACCGCCCGGTCGCCAGCCGTCCGCCGCTGGGGAATTACCTGGAGGGGAACCTGACCGGGCTGGTCTACACCGCCGATCAGAGCCGGTTGACCCGGCGGGCGTTCGGGTTGCCGACGCTGGAGCAGGGCGAGGTGGAGAATTATCCGTACACCGGGTATTCCAAGTCCAACACATTTCTGCAGTTGCAGAATTCCGTGGCGGTCGGCAACGGCTGCGCGGCGCTGACGCTGAATCTGTTCGACCACTGCGGCATGCCGATGGCGATGACGGAAGATGTGCTCGATACGCTTGACCGGCAGAAAAACTATCTGGCGGCGCTGAAAAAACAACTCCAGCCCGTCGGGCAGAGCAAAGGCATCGGCCTCTACTTCCATCCCGATTCGGCCAAGCTCAAGGAGCTGGGCGGCGCCTGCAACGGCGGGTATCTGAACGGGGAGACACTGGGGGCGTCCGCCCTGCTTCAGGAGCTTGGGTTCGGGGTCACGTTCGAACCGTCGCCGGTGACGGTGCTGGCGGGGCAGGACATCCGCTGCGCCTCCGCCGCGGAGATCGAACGGCTGTTCGGCGGCGCGGTGCTGGTGGACGCCACCGCGTTCATCGCGCTGTCCGAAATGGGCTACGGCGAACTGCTTGGCGGACGATTGACGGATTCGTTCCAGCTCAACACGACGTATCCGCTGGCCGGGGAGCATTTTTACAATCCGGACTTCGGGGGCGCGCGGCAGAATTTCTTTTCGCTGGCGATTCATAGCCAGAAGCCGCGTTTCGCCGCGATCGAAGCGGATGAACGCGCGGTCGAAATCTCCGAAATCGTCGATCCCGACCTGAAACGCCTGTACGGCGGCGCTTACTTCTTTGCCAACCGCCTGGGCGGCAGCGTGGCGGTCATGCCGTTCGAATTCGGCGGCCTCGGTCCCGGTTTCGCCGACCCCGGACGCAAAGCCATGATGAAAGAACTGTTCCGTCAACTCTCCGGCGACCGGATTCCGCTTTACCTGAGCGGAGACCGGCGGGTGCTGCCGTTCCGGTTCGACCATCCGGCGTATACCGTCTGCGGGTTGTACAATCTCTCGCTGGACGAACTGCCGGAGGCCGCCGCCGAGCTCCATCTGGAGCGCCCGGTCCTGGCTGTCGAACGGCTCGACATGGACGGCAACTGGCGGCGTTTTGTGGAATACCGTTGCGAGGGAGGTCATTTCCGGGCGGAGCTGTCCGGGTTCAACTTCCGCGAACCGGTGTATTTGACAATCTACCACGAGTAAACAGGGGATGGACGATAACATGATGAATTTTCAACTGAACGGGCGTACCGCCCTGGTCACCGGTTCCACCCGAGGCATCGGGCTGGCGATCGCCGACATGCTGGAACAATACGGCGCGCGGGTGATCCGCCACAACAGCCGCGTGGCGGACCTGGCTTCGTCGATGGAAACGGCCCGCCTGCTGGACGAGGCGGGGCCCGTCGATATTCTGGTGCTGAACGCTTCGGTACAGCATTACCGGACGGTGGAGGATTTCAATGAAGATGAGCTGGCGGCGCAGGTAAATGTCAACCTGCGCTCCGGTTTTCAACTGATTCAGGGCGTATTGCCCGGGATGCGGGCGCGGCGCTGGGGGCGGGTGCTGTCCATCGGCAGCGTCAACCAATGGAAACAGTCGCCGAGGCTGGCGGTGTATGCCGCGACCAAGTCCGCGCTGTCCAATTTGATGCAGAACTGCGCCCGGACTTACGCCGCGGACGGCATCACCTTCAACACGCTGGCGCCGGGCGTGATCGCCACCGACCGCAATCGGAACGCGCTGGCTGACGCCGCCACCGTCGAAACCCTGCTCCAGCGGATTCCCGCCGGGCGTTTCGGCACACCGGAGGATTGCGCCGGAGCGGCGCTGCTGCTTTGTTCGGACGCGGGCGCGTACATTACCGGGACGGATATCCCGGTAGCGGGCGGCATGCAGCTTTAATCGCCGCTTGCGGAATCCGCGATCCGGCCGTCCACCAGGTGCAAGGTGCGGTCGCCGAGGTCCGCCACCGCCTGATTGTGGGTGATCATGATGATGGTCGGGGCGTTTTGGGACTGGTGCAGAGCCTGGAAGATTTCCAGAATGCCCGAACCGGTTTTCGAATCGAGGTTGCCGGTGGGCTCGTCCGCCAGGATCAGGTCCGGCGAATTGATCAGCGCGCGGGCGATGGCCGCGCGCTGCTGTTCGCCCCCGGAGAGCTCGGTGGGACGGTGTTTTACACGGTCGGACAACCCGACTTTTTCCAACAGGGATTCGGCGCGCCGGCGCAGGTCGTGCGGGGCGCTGCCGTTCAGTTGCGCGGCCAGCATGACGTTTTCCAGAATCGTCAGTTCGGGCATCATGTGGTAGGCCTGAAAAATGAAGCCGATGCGTTTGTTGCGGAATTTACTGGCCTGCCGCGCGCTCAACGAACCGAAATCGACGCCGTCGCAGGTGATTTTACCGGCATCCGGGCATTCCAGCGTGCCGAGGATGTTCAGCAGCGTGGTTTTGCCGCTGCCGGAGGCGCCGAGAAGCGAGGTCCAGGTGCCGCGCGGGATTTCCAGGTCCACGCCGCGGAGCACCTGGATTCCTTTTTTGCCGATGCGGTAGGTTTTCCGGATGCCCTCGGCTTTCAGAAAGATTCCATTGGTCTTCATAATCAACATCAACTCCTATTCATAACGCAAAGCCCGGGCGGGATCGAGCCGCGCCGCCCGCAACGCCGGCAGCACCGCCCCCAGTGTACAGAGCACCACCGCGATCAGCGCGACGGTGACGATATCCGAAGCCGCCAGCCTTGCCGGAAGTTCGGTGACGATATAGATGTTGTCCGGCATGATTTCGCGTCCGGTAAGGCGTCCGAACCAGCGGATCATGTCGTTGCGCCACTGCACCATCAGGATGCCGCCGATGCTTCCCAGCACACCGCCGATGATCCCCACCAGCAAGCCCTGCATGATGAAAATGCGCATGATCGAAAACGGGGTGGCGCCGAGGGCGTTCAACAGCCCGATTTCGCGTGTTTTCTGGTGGACCGTGGTGACGAGCGTGTTGGTGATGCTGAACGCCGCCACCAGGACGATGAAGACCAGCAGGAAAAACATCATGGTTTTTTCGACCTGAAGCACCCCCAGCACCTTCTGGTGGAGCTGCGTCCAGGGCTGCGCCGTGTAACCCGGGGGGAGTTCGGCGCGGATCTGTTCGAGCTCGCGGTCCATGTCGAACGGATCGGGGAGCCAGCCGTAGACGGTGTCTGCCGTACCCCAGCGCATGTCGAAAAGGTCGTTGGCGTCGTCGAGGTTGACGAATACGGTATTGTCGTCGAAATCGCGGTTGCCGGTGTCGAAAAAGCCGGAAATCGTCAATTCCGCGGGGATGTTGATTTCGCGTTCCCCGGCGGCTTGGACGGAGGCGCCGTCGCCGGAGATCTCGACCAGTTTCATCAATTGCGCGGGCGAATGCAGCAGCACCGTGTCCCCGGCGGTCACGAACAGTTGCCGTCCGGTTCCCTGCCCGAGCAGGATGGTGCCGGGCGCCATCGGTTGTTTGGCGGTGCCCGCGGCAAGCTGCCAGTTGATGCCGACATGGGCGCCGATCTGTGCATAATCCGCGCCGATCGCCAGGCGCGGCTGCAGGCGGTTGCGGGTCTGGACGATGACCGGGCGGGCGACGACCGCCGCGCCGGAGCCGCGGTATCTTTTCAGGATGGCGATGATCTGGTCGGGGTCTTCGATGATTTGCCCGGCTGGGGGTGAAATCTGGAGGTGGGGCGAGGCTTTCAGCAGTTTTTCCTTGATCGCGTCGCTGAGGCCGTTCATGATCGACAATACCACGATCAGCACCGTCACGCCGAGGATCACGCCGATCAGCGAGATCAGCGTGATGACGGAGATCGAGTTGCGTTTGGGCCGCAGATAACGCCGCGCCATGTTGAATTCGGTGAAAAGGTTCATCGGCTGTTTCCTCCTATTCGTCGCGCAGGGCTTTGGCCGGGTCCAGCCGCGCCGCGCGCCATGCCGGGAGAAATCCGCCCAGCGTGCAGAGCACCACCGCCAGTGTCACGATCAGGGTTACGTCCACCGCGCCGATTTGCGCGGGCAGTTCGTTGAAAAAGTACATCTCTTTCGGGAACAGGTCGCGCCCGGTGATTTTTTCGAGGAGGCGCAGGAAATCGTTGCGGTAAAAGAGCGCCAGCATCCCGAGCCCGAGCCCGAGCCCGCTGCCGACAATCCCCACCAGCAGGCCCTCCCAGATGAACACCCGCATCATGGTCCACGGCGAAGCGCCGAGGGCTTTCAGGATGCCGATTTCGCGGCTTTTCTGCACCACCACCGTGATCAGGGTGTTGCCGATGCTGAAGGCGGCGATCAGGATGATGAAGAAAAAGATGAAAATCATCATGTTTTTCTGCGATTCCAGCATGCCGAACATTTGCGAATTCAACTGCATCCAGGTGTAGATGTCAAAGCCCTGGGTGCTGCTTCCCAGCTTTTCCCTGAGCTGTTCGATCGGGCCGTCCAGCTGGAACGGCTCGGGCATCCAGGCGTAGACCGAAATCGCCATCTGCGGCGGAACGCCCAGTATTGATGCCGCGTCCGGCAGCGTCATGAAAATGATTTCCTTGTCGAAGTCGTATTTGCCGACCGAGTAAATGCCGCCGACTTTGAAGCCGGAGCTCTTGAGCGACGCCGCGTTGCGCACCGCCTGGTCGTCGGATAAAAACTGGCGGGCCATCCCCGCCAGCCGTTCGGGGGTGTAGAGATGGACGGTGTCGCCGAGCTGCAGCTTGTTCTGGTCGGCGATTTCGCGGCTGATCCAGACTTCGCCGGGCGCCGGGTCGTGATCGACCTCGACTTTGAACAGCTCCCGCACCTTGGCTGGGTCCGCCGCCATGATGCGTTTGGGGACGAGGTCGTGGCGGTTCAGCATCAGGATCGGCATGGTGATGACCGGGGTCGCCCTGCCGCCGGTTTCCTCGACCGCCCGGACGACGAACGCCGGGTCGGAGATGATCCCGCCGCGCGAAACGTAAAGTTGCAGGTGGGCGCGGGTGTCGAGCAGTTTTTCGCGCATCAGTTCGGTAAAGCCGGTAAAGACCGACAGCACCACGATCAGCACCGCCACGCCCAGCGTGACCCCCAGCAGCGAGATGACCGAAATCACCGAAACGGCGTTTCGGCCCGGTTTCAGGAAGCGCAATGCCAGAAATAGTTCAGTTTTGAAATTCACTCTAAAAATGTTCCGGTTTCGTTCAATTTCCCTAATATAACGCATGGTTGGCGAAATGTCACGATGCTTTTCGGTTTTTTCGGCAAATAGAGCGTTCTTTCAACAAACCTGAAACCGGTAATCGACCATGGGCGGAGGCGGCTCAGCGGTTTCCCCCAGCATCCAGCGGAGCGTGGCGACGGAGTGGGCGGCCAGTTGCCGGAAATCCTGAAAGAGCACGGCGCAGCCGGAATCCCGGTACCACCAGCAGTCGGGATAGGCCCAGAGCGCGAAATCCATTTTTCGCATGAGCTTCGCGTCGCGGCTGAACGCCCGGTACAGGGGTTCGGAATAGTGCTCGGAACAACAGATGAGCGCCGTGACCGGCGGAGAGAGTTGAGGAGGAATTTCCGTTTTGTCGGACACTGACAGGATATGCGGCTTTAACCGATAATCGTTGGCGATGTTCAGAAAATGTTTTTGCCGGGCGAGCGAATTCAAGGTTTCCGTCAAATCGCAAGCCAGTGCGATTTCCTTATGTCCTCGGCCGCTCAGGAAGTCTACGCTCTGGCGGATCCCTTGATAGTCGTTGGAACATACCGCCCGGACGCCCCCCAGCAGGTCGCTGTAATCGTTCAGGCAGACCAGAGGCAGGATGTAGTTGCGGCTCCAATAGCGGGCGATATGGTTCAGCGACAGGAGCGAGAGCATGCCGCAGAGACTCTGTTCGTCCAGCAGCGACAGGTCGTGTTCGTAAACGATCTTCTGCCGGAACCCGGCTTCTTTCAGTGCCGAACTCAGATGGTAAAGCAGCAGGGAGCCGTAAACGTCGGGCCCGTCCGGGTCGAGGCGGATGATGATGCCGACGACCCGCCCCCGGCGCTTTTTCTCGTAACCCATTTCGTCGGCCAGACGGATGATCTGCGCGCGGACGCGGTCGGAGATGCCGGGGCGGTTGTTCAGCGCCCGGGAAACGGTCGAATGCGACACTCCGGCCTGGGCGGCGATGGTTGTTATGGTGACGTCTTTCATGATGCGTATATTATACCGCGGGATCGGCTGGAATCAAGTTTTGTGCATGATTTGTGCATTAAAATCAAACGCGACCCTATTGCTTTCGGGAAATTTTTACTGTATATTTATATCAACGCCGACAAAAACATCTTAAGGAATATGGATTTATGAATAATCAACACAGGCATTTTTTCACCCTTATTGAACTCCTGGTCGTGATCGCGATCATCGTTGTTAATGGAATACGGTATTAATGCGTTTATCTTGTTTGTTTATAGAGTGATGCAACTTTCTTTTTTTGATTTTTCTGGTTTTTTCGATGTACTAACTTTCT
>DHTZ01000045.1 GCA_002408885.1 Lentisphaeria bacterium UBA5247
TTCATAAAGTGCAGAAGAACCATAAAAACAGCAATTCGAAAAACCTATGAGCCGCAGAGTCTGGAGATGGCCCGCATCCTGATCCGGAAAATCCATAACGGCGAATACGCCCCGGGGGATCGGCTGGAAAGCATCCGCACGCTGGCGGAACGCTATGAGGTGGGGCGGCAGGTGATGAGCTCCGCTTTTTCGCTGATGGCCAAGCAGAATTATATTTATACGGTTCACGGCAGCGGTACTTATGTGAATCCCCGGTTGAAAGTCGGGCTGTATTACCGCCTCGGCTGGTTCGACAACCAGTTGAATCCCGCCGCCTGCGGGATCACGATGCAGGAAGCGTATATGCATGCGGCGCGCCGTCATTTCACGTTGATTTCCGGCAGCAATTATGAGGAAAGTTTCACGTTTGCCGACTGGCTTACGCAGAAGAACGATCTTGACGGCGTGGTGGTCACCGGCATCGTCAACGAAGAATTGCTGAAATTTCCCCGGCAGCACAAGATTCCTTACATGGTGCTGGGCAACTATGACATTTCCGCGGAACACCCGCAAACCACTTATGATGTATACCGGGATTATTACGATTGCCTGGCGGCGCTGTTCCGGGAGCATCAATGGAAAACATTTGGCGTGATCGGCGGCACTCCCGATTTCCGCGCGGACCGGGAAGCGATGGACGGCATCCGCGATGCCGCCCGGGACGCCGGGATGGACCTGGCGCATGGAAGTTTCGGCGCCGCCTCGGACGACGGCTACAAGGAAGTTGTCGCGGCTTTGAAGAAAAAACCGGAAATATTGATCTTCTGCGGTTCCCATTGGCTCGGGCTGATGAAATACTGCGAGCGTTACCCGGAGTTCCGCCGTCCTGTCGTGGTTATCAACGGCAATCAGGCGGCGGAAGTGCCCGATGAACTTTATGATTATAAATTTAAATTGAATGCGTATTCCACGGAGTGGAAAATTGTCCACACTGCAGTTGATGCTCTGATCGACACCATAAAAACAACCGGAAAAGGGGAATGTTGATGATGAACGAAAACAAGAGAGTGAAAATTTTTACTCTTATTGAACTGCTGGTGGTTATTGCAATTATTGCGATTCTTGCGGCGATGCTGCTGCCCGCGCTGAATAAAGCCCGGGAGCGGGCGAAAGTATCGACTTGCCAGAACAATTTGAAACAGGTTTCCTCCACCATGCTGATGTACACCGGCGACAATGCCGACTGGGGGCCGGCCGGAACTTATTGGGCTACTGGAAATGGCTACGGGCATAACGAATTGATCGGTTATTTTTCCAGGAAGCCGGGCTATATGAGCGGACAACCTCCGATTAAGGAATTGATTTGTCCGGGACTTGGCGGTAATTTCCGGATCGGCGTCGGCTCTGGGGGGTGCTGGGGGGGATACTGGAATACGCAATATATATTTTCCGCCTACCGCCTGGTTTTCGGGGCTGCGAACTATGCCACTACTTTGACAACCGGTTATGGATGGGTTGGCTATACCGGCACGAACCGGCAACAGCCGATTCCCAGTCTGCGTTTTTTAAACCGCACCATTTCCAAAATCGGTTCGGCTTCAAACTGGAAATACGGCTCCGCTTCGGAAACGGCAATGTTGGGGGATTGTGCCAATCCCACCGGCGCCCAGGGCGGCAAAGTAGCGGGGTATAGTGCCAGTTCCCCGGCACCGGCGCATCCGGACGGTGCGAACACCGCTTTCATCGATGGCCATGTCGCATGGACTGCGACGGGTAAAATGAGCAGGCACATCTATCTTTTTCAGGATGGAAACGGCACCAATGAAATCTGGTGGGATTGATCGGCGTATCAATGTAAATATTTTTCATAAACAATTCATAGGGATGAAAGAGAAGATGAAAAAAACCGCATTTTTTTTATTTGGATTATGCATGGCGGCGCAGGCGGCGTTGCCGGAAAATTCGTCGGTCATTGAAGCCGAATCGTTTGTACCGGGCAACAACGGCTGGCAGGTAAAGGAGCATTTCCCGAACTGGTATGCCGGGAAACCGTCCAAAAGCAAGTTTCTGGCCGGAAATTCCGCCGTTATGGGCGAAGCCGAGGCCACCGCTGAACTGTCGAAAGCCGGGAAGCATCATTTATGGATACGGTATATCGACCTTGACCGCTATCGCGGCTGTACTTTCAAGGTGACGGTCCTTCAGAACGGACAACCCGTGGGAGAAAAAGAGTTCGACGTGGAATCCCTGCGCGCAAGCGCCGAGGGCAAAAAGAAATGGGGCGCCGGTTATGGCCGTTTTGTCTGGGATAAGATGGCGTTCGACGGCGAGGGCGGGCCGGTAACGGTCCGGATCGCCAAAGGACAGGCCAAAAATGGAACCGGCTCCGGTTCGCGCCATCTGGACGTGTTCGTGATCACGCCGGATCTGGAATTCGAGCCGGACGTCACCGATCTCTATCCGCTGTACGTGAAAGTGAAGATGCTGCCGGAGCAGAAAGAACCGGCGGCGATTCATATCTTCGGGCGGCGCTCGATGGAACCGTGGTTCACTCCGCATCTGAATATCAATGCCAAGGGGGTTTTTGCCGGGCCCGACAAGGGGGCCGGCGATATGAAGACCGCCCACCTGAAAGGCGGAGAAAAATCGCCGTGGATTGAAGTTTCCAAATACCTGAGCTACAACGGCAGCGACTCACTGGTTTTCAATGTTTTGCAGAGTTATTTCGCCAAGCCGATGCCGGAAGCGGCGTTTGAACTTTCATTTTCCAAAACGCCTGACGAACAGGGAATTTTCAAGAAAGAATCCCGCACCGGAACGGGGAACGGAATGATCGTCAACATCAATCTTTACGACGATTCGGCGGTCCTGACCGACAGCGAGGGGAGCACGCAATCACTTAAATATGCACAAGGTACTGCCGAAGTCAAAGGAGCGCGCCCGCTGGCGTTTCCGTTCATCACCGGCATGTCGCTGAGCCCGGCCACATCGGCGCCGGAATTCATCGCCAATGAGCTCGAGGCATTGAAGTTGATCGGAATCACCGGACTGACTTCGACGCTGTCGCAGGCGGCCGATAAGGATTTCAAATGGTTCTTGGGCGGCAGTTTTTATTTTCACCTGATGAAAGACAAATGCCTCAGCCAGCCCGATCTGGCGCGGATCGAGGAGAGCATGAAACGATTCTCCGAATCCTCGCCGCTGGCGAACAAACAGCCGTGGTTCATGTTGAACATGATGGATGAACCGGGGCTTGCCATGAAACATATCACGACTTGCCCGGTCTGCGTGGAGGGATTTACCGCGTACCTGGCGAAACAGGGCGTGACCCTGACCGGCAAGCCGACGGAAGACCAGAAAGAAGGCTTGCTCTATTATTGGAGCAACCGTTACCGCAACCACGTGATGACCGAAGCCCTGCGGGCCGGTACGACCGCCGCCCATAAATTCATGCCCGGCATTCCGACGACGGTGAATTTCGCCACCGAAATCGTTTTTGACGGCAATATGATCAAATCCGGCTGCGACTGGTTCGAAGTCCTCGGTTCCGGCGCTTTGACGATGGGCTGGCACGAGGACTGGGCGAACTGTACGGCCACTTATCAGGTGGCGGGCTTCCAGTCCGATGTCATGCGCTCCGCCTGCCGCCCGCGCGGAGTCCAATACGGGATCTACAACATCCTGTCGCGCCATCCGTGGGATATCACCGCCAAGGGGTTCATGGAAATCGGGCACGGCAATAAAGCCATGCACTTTTTCAACTATGGCCCCAGCTATTCCCTGTCCAGCGACTCGAACAGCAATCGTCCGGAGGTCTATCAGGCGATTAAGGACCTGACCATGCCCACTGCGTTGGTCGATCAATATTTGCCGTCCGCCAAAGTCGCCGCGCCGGACGCCGCCATGCTGTTCAGCATCACCTCCGACATCTGGAACGACGGCAAGGACAACGTGTTCGGACGGGAACGGATTTTTCTGAGTCTGCTCCTGACCCATTGCAACTATCGTCTGGACATCCTGAGTGAAGACGATCTTGCGACCGAACTCGGCAAATACAAAGTGCTGTTCGCCACCGATTCGCACCTGCGCAAATCCCAGCTCGCCCCGCTGGTCAAATGGGTGAAAGACGGCGGCACGCTGTACCTCGGCGCGGGGGCGCTGGAGTTTGACGAAGCCAATCAGCCACTCGGGCTTGACGAACAGCTCGGGCTGAAACGCGAACCGGTGAAAATCGCGGCGAAGGCCGGTCGCGCGGAATTTGAAATGGTTCGCCTGAAAAACCTGAAAGCCGCCGAGAAACTGCCGGTTCTGGCCGGATATCAGGACCCGATGAAACAAGAGGTCAATGCGGGCAAAGGGCGCGTGATCTTCAGCGGATTTTTCCCGGGCGTCGGCTATATCGGCACTTCGACGCAGGAGAAAGGGCAGAAGATTTACAGCGTCCGTGATTTTTCGGAAGATTACCGGAACTATATCGCCTCGCTGAAACTTCCGGTCCAGCCGCGCCTGACCACCGATAATTACCGGGTCGAGGCGAATCTGCTGGAAGCCGACGGCGCGGACGTGATCGTGCTTTCGAACTGGACCGGCGCGCCGCAGACGGTCAGCGTGACGCTGCAGGATGCCCCCAACTACAAAAATATCGAATGCTCCGGCGAACTCGTCCGGAAGGAATGGAAAAACAAACAGCTTGCCGTCACCGTCAAAATTCCGGCGGGCGGTTATATCAAGTGTGAGAAATAAAGGATTGACCATGAATCAGCTATCTGTTCTTTTCGCTGCCGGAGCCGTTGCCGCCGGTCTGCTGAATGTTCCCCTGGCGGAATGCGCCGGCGTCCGCTACGCCGCCGTGCCTCCGAACGCGGCGGTGAAAATTGACGGAAACGGCGCAGTCAACACCGGCCCCCGTCCGGCGGTCCTCGAACTGGATGCGCCGCTGGGCGACGGAGTGCGGTTCGTCATGCCGGTGAAGCTGCCCACCAACGCGACGTTTGCCGTCCATACCGGCCGCGGCGGTGAGCACCTTGCCGTTATCAAACGCAACGAATACATTTACTGGGACCATCGCACGCCGACCGGACAGTCCACGCGGAAAGTCGAACACTGGTGGGACCGCGCCAATTACTATCCGAACGGACAGATCCGGGAGAGCTTCGCCTACACGCCCGTCATGCTGGATTGGAACAATTATTTCGCGGGCTTGCATCGGCGCGACATCAGCAGGGAATTTTTCCCGGTTACGCTGGAAATTCAAGGCGGCAAGTGCCGCTGGTATCTGGACCGGATTCTGTTGCACGAGAGCGACGTCACCAATGACCTTTACGGCAATAAACTGCGGATTACCCTGCCGCCCGGCGGCGAATTGCAGACTGCCCGGCTGGAAACGGTTCCGGATTATGACCGGCGGTTCCTGCCGGTGAACCTCGGCGGGCGTTATAACGCGGCGAATCCGGCGCCCGGCGCCGTCCGCGAAATGAACGGCATTCCGTTCGAAATCGCCCCCGGCAGCGATGCCGGAAACAACAGCATCGACCTTGGGCGTTCCTGGATTCGCGAAGGCTCCATGTCCGGTAATGAAGACCCGCACAACGGTCGTTTCGGCGGCCGCTGGAGCGGGGCGCTCGGCGGCAATCCGACCCGGATTCAATTTCGGATTCCCAACCGGCAGTTCACCGCCGTTTACTTGTTGGCGTCCTGTCCGGAGCGCGAAAACCGGGTACCGCGGGTGACTGCGCAATTCTTCCGGACCGGTTCCGGTTTCCCGAAAAATTTCAGCGCCGAGGCGGTCGAATTCGGTGACGGGCTTCAGGTCATCCGGATTCCGGTGACGCCGGGCGAATTGCAGGAATTCAGCGATCGCGAGGTCATTGAAATCGAA
Organism: Lentisphaeria bacterium UBA5247; assembly: GCA_002408885.1. Taxonomy (GTDB): domain Bacteria; phylum Verrucomicrobiota; class Lentisphaeria; order Victivallales; family Victivallaceae; genus UBA5239. The sequence continues at coordinate 5,858 of DHTZ01000045.1, forward strand.
CTGACCGGCGACGTTCAAGTCTACCGCGCTTATCCCGACCCGCTGCATTACAGCATGCACGGGGGTGGCCTGCCGTCCGGCGTACAGGTGTATGCGATGACGCTGGAGACCGCCCCGGTTGACGTTTCGTTCGACCCGGAGGAGTTCGGCAATGTCTGGCTGGAACCGGCGAAGCCCTCCTACCGGGTGGAGCTTCATAACCGGACCGGTGCGGACCGCAAAGTCGAGCTGAAATTGGCTTCCGAGAGCTTTGATCAAAAGGAGAAAAAGTCTTTCAGCCAGACGGTGAATGTACCTGCCGGACAGAAAATCGTGACCCGTTTCGACCTGCCGCTGGAGAAATTCGGCTGGCACCGGGTCGTGCTGAACGCCGATGGCCGGGATTTTGAACGGTCGCTGACGCTGTTGCGCCGCCGCGAACACAAAGCTCGTCCGTTCGACGCCAAAGGATTCATGTTCGGCTATTGGAACTGGCAGGGGGGGCACCTGACGCTGAGCAATCAGGATTCGATTCTCCTGTTGGGCAAGCTCGGCATGGAATCGGCCTCGCATAATGTGACCACCTTGCAGGGGCGCGAAGTACAGGACCTTGTCCGGCGCTACGGGATGAAAAATTTCTGGGCTTACGCCAACGGTCCCCGGGTCAATGTCCCGCTGGCGGATATTCCGGAGTATTTGCGCAATAACCTGCTGGGCAAGAGTAATGTCGTCGAACCGGTCTACGTGAATATTTTCGCGGAACCGGGCGGCATCGGCACCGAAGGCAACCTGCCGGAGTTCTATGGCGAAGGCGAAAAAACGATGACCCCCGAACAACGGCAGCGTTTCGAGCAATTCAAGAAAAACGTACAGGTCGCTTCCTCTGAAATCCGTAAGCTGACCCCGGACGCCAAAATCATGATGCCGTGGGGTGATCCGGTATTCGCCGTACCGTTCCTGAAAGACCCGGATACGCGGAACCTCTTTGACGGTATCGCTTTCGACGCCGGTTACTTCGACCGCCTGCCGGAACAGCAGCTTCACCAGTGTTCCTTGCACCGGATGCACCAGTTCATGACCTATTGGAAAAAATACCGTCAGGGCAGGCCGTTTATGATCACGATCGAAGGCCCCTGTCTGGCGCAGGTCACGCCGGGCGGGTTGAACGAAGAACAGTTCGCCGCCCATATGGTTCGCGCGGCGATGATCCTCGGCGCTTACGGCATCGACCGCCAGTTTGCGCTGACCGGCCCCTCCGACTGCGCCTCCTACTGGGGCGAACAGCACTACGGCGGCGGGCTTTTTTCACGGATCAGCGGCGTGAACCCGCACGTGGCTTATGCGGCGGTCGGCGCCATGATCCGGCATCTGCGGCACATGGAATTCGTCAAATGGGTGCCGGCCGGGTCGCTTTCCACCTACTGCCTGCAATTCAAAGATTCGCGCGACGGCAAAATCATGCATGTGTTGTGGACGGTCCGCGGCAAGCGGCCGTTGACCGTCGCCGGGGCGTTTCAGGCGTATGACTCGATGGACAACCTCCTGGCGAAGCCGGTGATCGGGCAGATGCCGATTTACGTATACGCCGGTGAAAACAGTTTTGCATTCGGCGAAGCGGATCATTCGGATCAGGTGTTGGCGAAGGATCATATCCTGCTCGGGAACAGCGCGGAGATCTTCACCCGTCAGAGTCAGGACGCGGACGACGAATATGTAAATTCATTCCCGGAAGCCATTCGGCGTTTTCCGGTCGGCATGAAACTGGATAAGACTGCGGACGGGCTGGCGGTGACGCTGCCGCCGCAGGAGGTCGACCGCGGCACCATGCCGTATTATACCGCGCTGCATCCGGAAAAACCGCTCGTCATACCGGGTAAGGCGAAATACCTGACCCTGGAGGCGGCCGCCGCTTCCGACTGGGGCCGGGTGGTCTATGTCCTGCGTGACGCAAAGGGCGAAAAATGGATCAGCGCGGGGACCAAAGGGACCTGGAACAACGACGATACGCCGAATGCCAGCGTATTCAACTTTGACGGCAAACGCCTGATCCGTTTCGAACTGCCCTCGAACCTGCCGTGGGATGATTTCCGGGAAATGGGATCGACCTGGTGGGGGGCGACCGGTGGTGATCAGGTGGTGGATTTGCCTCTGACGCTGGAAAAAATCTTTGTCGAACGGCGCGGCAAGGCGATGTACGTGAACAGTCTGGAAGCAACCAATCCGGCTCCGGTCGTGCTGGGCAATCTTTATGCCGAATACGATTCGCCGGAAATGATGAAGCTCCGGCCGGAAGTGAAAATGCCGTCGCCGCCGGTTACGGCGAAAGCGTTCAACCCGATCCGCGAATTGGCGGAAAACGCCAAACTGCCGGCTTCGGAAGTGATCGGCGTGGACCAGCCGGACCATTATTATGACGGTACCCGCGGCATGTTCCGTTTCCGCGAAATGCCGGACGCGGCGTATTACGACATTTACCTGAGCCGCAGTTCCGACGGCGCCAATGCCCTCCGGCTCGGCAGGAATCTGAAGAAGTCCGGTACACAGGTGGACGGCTTCCTGGCGGACACGGATTTTTACGCCTTTGTGGTCTGGTACGACAAACAGGGAAACCATTCGAACCCGTCCGCGGGATTCAAATTCAACCTCCAGGATAATTTCGGCAATAAATAGCAATCCTGGAACCGGCAACGACTAAGAAAATCCCGGGATCCTCAGTCGAAACCAAACAAATAAATCAAGGCGGAGATCATGAATCTGTATGGATGAATGGTTTCCGCCTGTTTCTGCATTTGCAATTATGGCGGAGAAGTGGTATGATATTCAAGGAGCTACGCACGGATTCTTTTTGCAAAGCGCTTCAAACTTGCGGAAGCAGGCGCGGCTGATTGCGAAAAAATTGACGACATGATTTCAAAACGGCGAAAGGGGGCGATGGACATGGGATTGAAATATCTTGCATCCGGTCTGTTTTTGTCGTTGCTGTTGCTGGTCGGCTGCAGCAAGTCGATTCCGGTGGCGCAACTGAAAAAATCCGCATGGTATCAGAGTCAGTTGAAGATTGTCACGGAAAAAGGCGGCAACATTTTGATCGACAGACAGGAGCTCTGGTACGGTAAAGTTTCCCGGATCAATTCCGGTGTCATCGAAGTCGAACAGGCGAAATGCATGGCTTCCCAAGGTCAGAAAAGTGGTGGAAATTCAGTTTCCCTCTGGTTCGAGAAAGGGAAGCTCCCGAATGATATTGCCGCCGGGGATTGGATTGCCGCGCGGGTGGAGCGCAGTCTCAAGGATCAGTGTTTTGTCCGGGATTACCGGTTATTGACGCAAATTGGAGCCGTGCCGAGAGAATTTGCAGGTGATTACGAGAGAATATTGCTGGTGGCGATTGAGCACGGATGGCATCTCAAGGTTGAAATCCCGGATGATAGGCAAATATTGCAAATCAGTCACGGTTTACCTCGGAAAACCGTTTTTTATGCTGCCGTTGGTGGCGGGAATTATTCGGGGGAGCGTTGTGTCGTCGATGAATTTTTCAGCGGTGATGATTTTGATTTCACGGTATATGATGTGAAATTGGTTGAAAACGCCTGTACGCTTGATATCGCCCGGAAATTTTCCGCCCCCGGCATGGTTGTCGCCTGGAACAATGACGGCCGGAAACGTTCCGTCTTCCGCTGCGGTTATAATTTCAATCCGGCGACATTTGCCGCCATAACCGGGCGGAACATGGATGAATATGGGCCGGCCAGAATTCGTTTCCCGGTGTTTCTGGAGTCAGCGGGAACGATCGCGGCGCATCCGGCAACCCTGGCCCGGCGGAATGAACTGCAAAAGGCATTTGATGAAGCCGGGATTGATGGCGAATGGCGTGTCGGGGATAGGGGGAGGATGATTTTTTTCGGTAAATGTCGAGAATACGAGCTTGACCTGCCGTGGTTGAATCAGAATGCTCCGGTGACGATTGAGGGGCCGGTCGGAGATGGTTTCATATTCAGCCTTTCCCCGCCTCGAGAGGCCCCGGCGGCTATTGCCTTGTTCAATCATGGCGGAAATTGTAAATGCCGGGAGTTTTATTATTGGAATATTACGTCCGGTATGCTGTCATGGAAGCAGGGGCAGGATCAAATTTACCATGATTGGGATTTTGAATTCGGTCATGCGCTGCCTGAACATGAGAAAGTGCTTTATCGCATATTGCAGGTATTCGGGAAATGAATTTTTCGTGTTTTTTGCATGGGGAAGTTTGCGATCTGTTCGCAAATTGATCGGAGCCATTCCGGTGAATCTCTTTAAACCGGTGTTTACGCCCCCGGCTGCCGGCCCAATCGCGGGGCGCTCTTCTCGAATTATCTATTCTCATTGACGGATGAGAATTCGCTCGTCCTGTTCAATTTTCTCCGTTGTCCAATATTGACGCTGGATATTTGCGTGGCGTTTACGCAGGATGGCTATCGAAAGGATTGAAATTTTCGGGAAATCTTGGAAAAAGAGGATTGACAAAACTGCAATCATCATGTATACTCGATATATATAGATCGTGTAAAGTTGAATTGTCGGAGTTCTATGAGAAGACGGATAACCATGAGCGATGTCGCCGAACGGGTCAAGATGTCCCGGGCCACCGTTTCCGCGGTGCTGGGCAACAAGGAGCATTGCTTTGCTTCGGAGAAAACCCGTGATTTGATCCGGAAAACCGCCGAGCAGATGGGATATACCCCGAACTTGCTCGCCCGCGGGCTCAAAAGCGGCCGCACACACACGATCGGCCTGATCGAATCTTCGATTCACAACGAAATCAGGCAGCAGCAGGTGGTATCCTTCACTAATTTGCTCGGGGAATATGGCTATCGTCTTTATGTGTCATATTCCAAAGGAGAGCCGCAGCTTCTGTACCAGGCTTGTGATGACCTGCTGGCGCGGGGATGCGATGCTTTGATCATTTCCGGACGGCTGGAGGCCGCCGGAGATGTTCGTAATATTGCGGACAAAGCAGTATTTATGACGAGCAGTCCGCCGGATTCGCGTCTGCAACGGGTGTTCTATTATGACCACGGCGCAGGCGTGAGAGAGGCGATGGAGTATTTGTATGGACTCGGACACCGGGACATCCGGATGCAGGGGTGCTACTGGACGGGTTTCATGGAAGACAGCCGTCCGGTTTCATTTCAGAAATCATTGAGAGAATTCGGTTTGGATTTGCAGGACCCGATCAGCATAGTCGATGCAATAGAGGAGTGTTCGCCTGAATATATGAGAGGATTTTTTGAACAGCATCCTGATTGTACCGCTATTCTCTGCTCCAATGACCTGCTGGCGATGAGAATCATACAGTCCTGCTGCAAGATCGGCTTGTCGGTTCCGGGGAATGTCTCGGTCATCGGATTCGACGATATCAGGCCGAGTTCGTATTACACCCCGGCGTTGACCTCGATCCGGCAGCCGTTTATGGAAGGAACGCAGGAAGTGTCCAAAATGTTGATGAATATGCTGGAAGACAGAAACGAATGCGTATGCCCGGGGTTGCCATCCAGGCTGGTGGTGCGGGAAAGCACCGGCCCCGCCAGAGATAAAGCGTTAAAACTGAAATGAATCAGGGAGGTTTTAGATGAAAATAAAAAGAAAGATTTTTACACTCATTGAGCTTTTGGTGGTGATTGCGATCATCACTATCACCCCAAGCTCAATTTCTTAGCACAGCTTGCTTATGCTTTCTAATCATGTATTTTCGGCACTTTTCGGGTCAACAGCAATCAATGAGATATCATGCAATCCAACTGGATGAAAGTAAACGAACGGCGGGGACATATTCTTGAATGAATTTATGGTGCTATATTGACCCATCACTTGAAAATGACAACATGCGATGGAGGCATTATCATGAGAAAATTCAAGCAGGAAGGGGCGCGTTTGCGCTGGAAGCGGATTATTGAAGATCATCAGGAAAGCGGTCTGTCGGTTAAGGAATACTGCCGGCAGCACGGCTTGAACCTGACTTGTTTCCACCGTAAGATGTGTCATTATCCGCACGAGCGCCCGGCGATTATCAATATTTCCATTGCCGCTGATATTTTCGCAGATGTGCTTCAGGCCCGGAGCAGAAATTATATTGTCGACGATATTATTTCCTTGATGAAAGAACGGGAGGTATTGCTGCAAAAAATACGCCCGCGTCGCGTCGACCTCTATGTTGTCGGTGAATTAAAACTCGAATATAATAAAACGCGGCCGCTTTCGCCGGGGGCTTATTCGTAATCCGGATGGTTTGTTTTCAGGGGCGGAGATAATGCGCGAATAATGGTTGAAAATCTTTCAGTACAAGGTATATTACCTAGATAACATAAGGTGGCGTATAAGAAAAATAAGCGGCAAATTGGTTGAGCGAATATGTTTGCCGTCTCATAATTCACTCTGATGTTAACCACCTTCGGCGAATCCAAAGGCGCATTAACGATT
>DHTZ01000054.1 GCA_002408885.1 Lentisphaeria bacterium UBA5247
ATAACGATGATCGCGATCACAACCAGGAGTTCGATGAGGGTAAAATTCCGGGATGACTTCATTTTTTAACTCTTTTCAGGGTTTCGTCATACAGCGACTTCACTTCTTCATCGCTGAGCTTGCGGTTCAGGACCGTGATTTCATCGATCATGACCTGATGCACGCTGTCGTCCTTCAACTGGGTGGTAAAGGCAAACCATTCCCCCTCGCCTTTCGCCAACGGGCGCTTGAGGGCGACTTCGTTGACCGGCTTGCCGTCCACCGAAATGCCGGTGGATTCCGGGGTCCAGCTAAAGACGATCATATGCCACGAATCCTTTGCCCAATCCCTGCCGCTGCCGCCGGCGATGCCGTTGCCGACCCAGTCTTTACGTTCCGGAGTTTCCACATTCAGATAAATCCGGGTCTTGCCGTAATCCCCCGCCTGCCGCCCCATAACGATCTTCGAATCCCCGGGGAAGGCGACAAACGGGAACAGATAAGGATATTTGCCCTCCACCGGCCATTCGCCGGCGGGCGCCATCCAGTAAATCAGCGTGCCGGGCTTGGAAAAATCTATGTTGCCGGGGCAGTGATACGAAGCGGAACCCAGGCGCAGCGCCTTGCCGAACAGCCCCGGCGCAAATCCCGGATTGCGGGGCGGCGCTTTCAGCGTCTTTTCCCCGCCCGCCAGCGCCGGATTTACAGTTTCATCGTCGAAATTCACGTACAATGAAATATGGTCGGCGAATTTCTCCATCACCGGGTTCACGGCTTCCTGAGCGGCGGCGGCCGTCATGAGCGCCGCGACAACGGTTGACACATAAAAAGTTTTCATAAAAGCTCCTTTATGTTATTTGATGACAATCATGATATAATCATGTTTTTTCAGGGGGGCGGTGATGGTTCCGTGTTGAGATTTCAGCACCTCTCCGGTTTCGAGGTTCACCGCTTGCCCGCCGGACTCGACCCGGTACTCGCCGCCGCCGCCGTAATCGCAAAGCACCAACATGGCCTGCCCGTCTTTCGCCAGGACGAGCGCCGAATGCTCCGGCCCTTCGATTTTCAACGGGAAACCGGCATCCCAATAGTTGTATGCCCTTACTCCGTCATTGCCGTAACCGAAGTCGTACAGCTTTTTCAACGCGCTCCAATAATGCTTGCGGGAGGAGTGCGTCCAGCGTACTTCATGAGTCAGCATGACGCCGGTGGCCGTGCGTTCGCACCAGGCGATCTGCTCCGGCGTCCCGCTGATCGGCGCCAGGACGACCGGGAAATTGCCGAACTGGCGGCCAATGGATAACGCACGGATGTATTCACGGGTATAACGGTCCTGGAAATCCCGATGCCCGTTATGATCCTCCCAATCATAATTCATCCCGGCAAAGGCGCAGATGGGAGCGATGGCGGTATTGGTCATGTGGACCATGTTCAACGCGGGCCGCCCCATTTCCGCCTGCATGACGGCGGTGCGCCGGATCAGTTCGCGCATATTGAAAATCCCCGACGAAGGCTGAATCGAGCCGTCCGGCAGATAATAAGCGCCGGTAGCCACGGTGTTGAAGTTGGCGCTCATAAAAACGTCGTCCCAGTAAATCAGGTCGCACGCGCCGGAATCAAGCATTTTCCGATACCAGTACACGGCGTAGTCGCGGAAACTCGCCACCGGGTCCATGTCGTAGGCGGTCGAGCTGAGCCATTTGAAATTGCGCTGGATGAACGGATTGCGGTGCCATTCGTCGGCAAAAGTCTGTCCTTCGCGGGTATCCCAGCGGACGCCACGGGCATTGGTGTAAAACATGATCGGGTCGCTAGCGGGGCGGTTCCCCGCCTGCGCCGTCATGTGAAATCCGCCGCTGATGTGGTTCTTATAGGTTTCATAGTCCCGGTTGTATTCACTGCTGCCGGGCTTGCCGGGCAACGGGTATTTCCGGAGCCATTCGTCCATGAAATTCCGGGGCGGCTGTCCGGTTTTGCGGACATTGCCGAGTTCCTGCCAGTAGCTCAGGTCTTCGTTCAGCGGATAAATGTCGGCGCAGGCCGTCGGCGCGCCCCAGTAATAACAGCTCCCCATGAAATGACAACGGAAATCGAATTGATCGATCTGCCCGTTGCCGTACCAGGACCAGGCGTTCCATTTGCGCCAGTTTTCCGGCATCGGTTTGACGGGAGTGGCCTCGAAGCCGATCACGATATCGCGTTTTTCCGTGATCCGCACCGGTTCGGCAATCAGGTTCAGCACCAGATTGACGGTGTTCCCCTGCCGGATCAACTGCTGACAAGGGATTGTTTCCGAACGGGACCAGTTTTTATCATTTTCGCCGAACAAGCTGATCCCGCGGCTGTTGCCTCCCAGCCAGATGTAAGGCACATAGGTGCCGACAATCGAATTGCGGGGGCATTTGCCGCCATCCCAGACCACTCCTTCCCCGGCAGGAATGCTCCCCCCGTAGTTGAACCGGATGCCGTCCGTGCAGGTGTGGAACAGCGGCGCTGCGGCGTTATCCACAGGGGGTGCGCCGATGAAATAATGG
>DHTZ01000085.1 GCA_002408885.1 Lentisphaeria bacterium UBA5247
CGCCCTGAGTCAGCCGGAACTCCTGGACTTCCTGCAGACGAACCTCCTGGTCGGAAACGTCTGGGGCAACGTCGCCCGGAATCTGGCCGTTATGGGCGGCTTCACCGCAGTCCTGCTGCTGCTGGCCAAGCTGAAAAACCCGAAACTGCTGGGAGGGAGCCGATAACATGAAAAAATTCCGCCGCTTCCTCGCCTTGCTGAAAAAAGAATTCATCCAGTTGCTGAAAAATCCGAAAACCCGGATCACCATTTTCGCGCCGCCCGTGCTGCAGCTTTTCCTGCTCGGCTATGCCGCGACGATGGACCTGAAAGACGTTCCGCTCGGAGTACTCGACCACGCACGGACGCAGGAATCCAGAAACCTGATCGCCAAATTCACCGGCAATAACATATTCCGGTTGCGCCCGCCGCTTGTTTCGGAGAAAGATATGGCAAGGCGCATCGACCAACGCGAAATCAAGCTGGCGCTGGTCATCCCGGAACATTTCTCCCGCGATCTGAACCTCGGACAATCCCCCTCCGTTCAGGTCATTGCCGACGGACGCAATTCATTCTCCGCCGGAATCGCCCTGGGATACGCCAACAGCGTGATTTCATTGTTCAACCAACAATATTACCCAAAAACCACGTCAGGAATACAGATCTTGACCCGGGGCTGGTTCAACCCGAATTACAGCGCGCAATATTTCATGATCCCTTCGCTGCTGGCCATCCTGACCTTGCTGGCACTGACGCTTCTGGTGGCATTGTCGTTCGCCAAAGAACGGGAGGCGGGAACCATGGACCAACTGTTGTTGACGCCGTATTCGCCCGTCGAACTGCTGACCGCCAAAGGATTGGCGGCGGTCGGAATCGGGCTGGCGCAACTGACCTTTTGCATGGTGTTCGTCCGGTACTGGTTCAAAATCCCCTATGTCAGCGACTACTGGCTGCTGTTTCTGCTGTTTCTGACGTTTCTGATGGCGGCGGTCGGAATCGGGCTGGCGGTCTCGGTCTTCTGTTCCAGTCTTCAACAGGCGATGATCTGGACGTTCATCGTCGCCATCCCGTGCGCCATGCTTTCCGGCATGGCGACGCCGATAGCCGCCATGCCGGACCTCATTCAGCAGGTGATGCTGCTCAATCCGATCCGCTGGAGCATCGCCGCGTTGCACCGGCTGTTTCTGGAGGGAGCGGGTTTTGCGGATATTCTGCCCATTTATTTGATTCTGGGAGGCATCGGGACCGCAACCTTTCTTTTCGCCTGCCTATCGTTTATCCGGCAAAGGCGTCATTAAAATAACGTAATCGGAGAATAATACCGGCACCGCCGACTTGAAAGTATCGGTACCGATGAGTATATTACCTTTTCCCGGAAATTAAACCCATCTTTTTTGATACAATTTATGACATTTTCTCTCAAGAAACATATCGCCGGCTACTTCAGCTATCGCCAATTCAACGAACCGGGCGGCTACAAAGAGATCTGGCAGGTCGCCTGGCCGCTGGTCATCATGAACGCCAGCAACACCATGATGATGGTGATCAACCGCTGGTTCCTCTCCAAACAATCGACGGCGGACGTGGCGGCGGCGGTACCGGCGGGACAATTTTTCTTTACCATGATGTCGTTTTTCCTGATCACAACGACGTTCACGGCGACGCTGGTGGCGCAGAACTACGGCAAGGAAGACAAGATCGGATGCATAAAATCGGCCTGGGGCGGATTTTATTTCGGGTTGATCGTGGCGGGAACCGTCGGCATATTCCTGCCGACGTTCGGTTCCTGGATCATCCACGCAATGAGCAACGGAGCGGACCCGAACATCGTTTCGCGTCAGGTGGAGTATTTTGTGGCGCTCTCCCCCTGCGCGGGGCTCGCCTGCCTGGAAACCGCATTCCTGTCGTTCTTCATCGGGCGGGGGCAGACCAAAATCGTCGGCGCGCTTAAAGTAGGGTCCTGCCTTGTCAGTGTCCCGTTGAACTATCTTTTCATCTTCGGCGTGCTCGGAGTACCCGCGCTCGGGATCGTCGGCGCAGGGCTGGCTTCGACCCTCGCGAGTCTGCTGTCGGTCATCGCCGCCGCCCTGTGCTATTTCCTTTACAATCAGAACGATTATCCCACCCGCCAATACCGCGGCTTCGACGGACAGCGGATCATGCGGCTGTTGAAGTTCGGCGCTCCGGCGGGCTTGCAGACCTGCGTCCGCAACTCGGCGTTCGCCATTGTTCTGATGATGGTGGGGCAGCTCGGGCGCGAACAATGGGCGGCATTAAGCATCGCCATGATCATCAACATGATCGGCGGCATGCCGATCATCGGGATGCTGGACGCCACCTCGGTCGTCACCGGCAAATACATCGGCAAACGGCAGTTGATTCCCGCCGAACGCGTGGTCTGGCGGGCGTTACGCATCTTATATGTATATATGCTCGTCGCCGGGATCATGTACCTGATCATCCCCGAAACCATGTTCCGGCTTTTCAGTTCATCCAACACCGAAGGAATCGATTTTGCCTCGGCGGTTCACCAGGGGCGGCTGATCCTTGCGGTCATGTTCGTCGGCAACCTGCTGGACGGTCTGCGCTTCCTGCTGATGGGCGGGCTGCGCGGCGCGGGGGACACCCGGATTCCGCTGTTGTTCAGCATCGGCACCGCGTGGCTGCTGCAACTGCCCGGTTCCTGGTTCCTGATCGTCAAACTCCAGGCCCCGGCCTGGTGCATCTGGGGATGGATTACGTTTTACGTGCTGATCGACGCCTTGCTGCTGGCCTGGCGGCGCTCCAGCGGGGCATGGAAAAAAATACACGTCATCACCCTGCCTCCGCCGCCGCCGGAAATGGACGAAGCCGATTGACGCCCTGCGGAGAAGAATCAGAAGTAGGATAAAATTTGGTTCCCCTGATTGATTTTCTATTGATTCGCATTATATTATGCGATTAATCGTATAAAACACAGCGGGGAGCTCATGAGAAGCGACTTTTTACCTTTTACAAGACCTTGTATCGAGGAGTCCGACATTGAGGCGGTGGTATCCGTCCTGCGCTCGGGCTGGATTACCAATGGCCCGAAAAATGTGGAATTCGAGGAAGAACTGTGCCGGATCACCGGCAATAAACATGCCGTGGCACTGGCCTCCGCCACCGCCGGCATGCATATCCTGATGAAAGTAATGAACATCGGCCCCGGCGACGAAGTGGTCACCCCCTCGCTCACCTGGGTATCGACCGTGAATATGATCGTATTGGCGGGAGCCACGCCGGTGTTCGCCGAAATCGACCGCGACACCCTGATGGTGACGCCGGAAACCGTCAAAGCCTGCCTGACCCCGAAAACCCGGCTGATCATTCCCGTCCATTACGCGGGCGCGCCGTTTGACATCGACGGTATCCGCGCAGTCGCCGGAAACATCCCGGTGGTTGAAGATGCGGCGCACGCCATCGGCACCCGTTACAAAGGAAAGCATGTTTGCGCGGACGGCAGCGGGCTGTTTTCATTTCATGCGATCAAAAACGTAACCGCCGGCGAAGGCGGCGCGCTCGTCACCGACGACGAAGAACTGGCCAAGGCATTCCGCCGCTGGAAGTTCCACGGCCTTGGCGTCGATGCGTTCGACCGGAACAACCGCGGACGCTCGCCCCAGGCGGAAGTCCAGGAACCGGGATTCAAATACAACCTTACCGACATGCAGGTCGCCCTGGCGATCGGACAGCTCCAGCGGTTGGAGCAAATCAACGCCAAACGCGAACAACTGGCCCTGCGCTATCAGGAATTGTTGAAGGATGTGGAGGGCATCGCCCCCCTGAAAATGCCGTCCGGCTACGATTTCAAACACGCCTGGCACCTGTTCATCGTCCGCGTCACCACCGACCGGATGACCCGTTCGGAATTCATGGACCGGCTGAAAGCGAAAAACATCGGTACCGGCCTTCATTTCGTGGCCGCCCATGTCCAGAAATATTACCGTGAACAAATGGGTTTCCAACGGGGAACGCTTCCTGAAACCGAGTACAACTCCGACCGCATCTGCTCCCTGCCCCTTTTCCCGGGCATGACGCACCGGGATCAGGACGACGTGGTGCAGGCAATCAAAGAAGTTTTAGCGGAATAAACCATAATGACAACAAACAAAGCTGCCGTCAACAAACCGTCAAAAGTCTTCTGGACATTTGCCGTGGTGATGTTGCTGTACGGCCTGGGAGTCAATCATCTTTGGGCATCCGAAGACCGGTGGGCGGAAATCTCACGCGAAATATTGTTGACCGGCGACTGGTTCCATCCGGCAATCAACGGCGAAGTCTATTTCGACAAACCGCTGCTTTCCTACTGGCTGATCGTGATCCTGGCAAAAACATTCGGCGTCCTGAATGAATTCGTCACCCGGCTGCCGTCGGCATTGTCCGCCCTGCTGGCGCTTTACTGCACCAGATACCTCGGCGAAAAGCTCTGGAATGCCAAAATCGGCAATACCGCCGGCTGGTTTCTGCTCGGTTCGATGGGTTTCCTGTTCTGGGGCCGTACTGCCGCCGCCGACATGATGAATCTGACCGCGGTGATCCTGGCCGTTTCATGGTTTTTCTACGCCAAAGACCGGGCGAAGTTCCGCCATTATCTACTCTTCTGGATCATCTGTTTCTGCGGAGCCCTGACCAAAGGACTTCCCGCGCTGGTAATCCCCCCGCTGTTGATCGTCATCTACCTGTACATGGCCAACGAATGGAAGAAACACCTCAATCCGGCCCATATCATTGCATTAGTCACCGGCTGTATTCTGTATGCTTCCACCTTTTATATTGCGTCCGCCACACCAATGCCGGAGGGATTCAGTTCGCCGGACAGCGGACTGAGCGGGCTGCAGCTGGTCTGGCGCGAAAACGTCATCCGGGTCTTCCAACCCTTTGACCACAACGACGAACCGTTTTTCGCCTATCTGTACCACATGCAGCGGATCATGGCTCCGTGGTCGTTGCTCATGATCGCCGCCGTCATCGCCATGGCCATGCGCTGGAAAAGGCTTTCCCTGAATACCCGCTGGCTGTTGATCGCCAACGCGGTGATCTTCCTCATGTTTTCCTTTTCCGGCTCGCGCCGCTGGTACTACATCCTGCCGATCATGCCGTTCACGGCGCTCCTGATGGCGGAGTATATCGCGGGGGGGGTTAAATTCCGCTGGCGTACTCTGACGGCACATTTTTATTGCCGGATTACCGCCGCGCTGTGCATCGTCGGCATCGCGGGTATCGCCATCCTGCCGGTCCTGCAAAATCTGAGCCCCGATCTGGTGCCGAAAAACATCCAGCCTTATTTCAATGATTTCCTGTCCCTGCCGCTGATTATCTGCTGGGCTCTGCCGCTGGCGGCGCTGGCCTCTCTGTGCGTGCTGGCCACTCCCCGCAAACGGATTTACAAATACACGGGGCTGCCTCAACGCTGGGGCGGCACGATCGTGGCGGGAACCATCCTGATGGCGGCCGGGCTGGTGGTGGTTTACCCGGAAGCGGGCCAACTGCGTTCCGAAAAGACATTTGCGCTGGAGCTGAAAGAAAAGCTCGCCGGAGTCGCGCCCGAAAACATCGTTCTTTACCCGAAGATTCATCCGAAAATTATTTTCTATATGGAGTTGGAGTCACCGGTGGTGGTCCTCGGCACCCCCGAGGAATTGCAGGATTACATGTCGCAGAGCGTCGCCCCGAAATACCTGATTTCGGAGACCCGCGACCGTAATCTCAACGATATCGCCAACGTATTGCCGAGCCTGCCGATTGCCAAACCGGACTTCCAGGAGTCCAGAGTACTGTTTGAAAAATCAAGCGCCCGGAAACTGCGCTGCTGGCGAATTGTTCCGGACAAGGAGAACAAAGAGAAATGATGAAAAATAAAGATTATTCCGTTCATAAAGTATCGGTGGTCGTGCCGGTTTACAACGAAGAAGACTGCCTGAAAGAACTGATCAGCCGCAGTTTGGAAGCGTTGAAAAAGACTGAGAAAGACTACGAACTGATTCTGGTTGACGACGGCAGCCGCGACAGTTCTGTGGAAATCATGCTCGACGCCGCGGAAAAAAGCGAAGGCAAAGTCGTAGCCGTGATCCTGAACCGTAACTACGGACA
Source organism: Lentisphaeria bacterium UBA5247 (assembly GCA_002408885.1). Lineage (GTDB taxonomy): Bacteria > Verrucomicrobiota > Lentisphaeria > Victivallales > Victivallaceae > UBA5239. Next base: position 6,091 of record DHTZ01000085.1, read on the forward strand.
GCATTCGGCCATCATGGCCGGTTTCGCGGAGGCACAGGGCGACCTGGTGATCACCATCGACGCCGATTTGCAGAATCCGCCCGAAGAATTTCCCCGGATGGTCCAGAAAGCCGAAGAAGGCTATGACGTCGTCGGCACCGTGCGCGCCCACCGCAAAGACAGCATCCTCCGGCGCCTCCCCTCCTGGGTGGTGAACCGGATCGCCCAGAAAGCCACCGGCGTCAAAATGAACGACTACGGCTGTATGCTCCGCGCCTACCGGGCCCCGGTGGTCAAAGCCATGCTGGCCTGCAATGAGCGCAGCACCTTTATCCCGGTCCTCGGCAACAGCTTCGCCCGCAATACCTGTGAGATCGACGTCGGCCACAACAAACGGGAAACCGGCACTTCGAAATATTCCATGATCAAACTGATCAACCTGCAATTCAACCTCCTGACCTGTATGACCACCGCCCCGCTGCGGATGATGAGTTATATCGGCGGGCTGGTTTCTTTCGGCGGCATCCTGTTCGGCCTCCTGGTCCTGATCTTCCGTTTCGTCTGGGGGGCTCAATGGGCGGGGGACGGCGTATTCACGCTGATGGCGTTTGTCTTCATCATCGCCGGTATCCAGCTGATGGCGCTGGGGCTGGTGGGGGAATATCTCGGGCGCATGTATTACGACGTACGCGCCAGGCCCCGCTATTTCGTTGAAATGATCGTCGGGCGCAAAGACGAGACACCGGAAAATAAATAATTATTATATAAATTGCAATAATATCTGGAGATGAAAAAATGAAATGTGTCGTATTCGGCTACCATAACATCGGTTGCCTCGGAATCGAAGAGCTGTTGAAGAACGGTTTCGAAGTAGCCGCTGTCTTCACCCACAAAGACAGCGCCAATGAAAACATCTGGTTTGATTCCGTAGCCGAAACTGCGTCGGCCCACGGGATTCCGGTTTTCGCCCCGGAAGACGTGAACCATCCGGTCTGGGTCAATAAGATCAAAGCCATCAACCCGGATATGATCTTTTCGTTTTATTATCGCGACATGCTCAAGTCGGACATCCTCGACATCCCGAAGCACGGCTGCCTGAACCTCCACGGTTCGCTGCTGCCCAAGTACCGCGGCCGCGTCCCGTTCAACTGGGCCATCATCAACGGCGAAAAAGAAACCGGCGTGACCCTGCATTACATGACCGTCAAACCGGATGCCGGTGACATCGTCGCCAGCAAGAAAATCGCGATTGAAGACAACGACACCGCCAAGTCCGTACACCTGAAAGCCGCCGCCGCCGCCCGCGAAATGCTCTCCGAAACCCTGCCGCTGGTCAAGGCCGGCACCGCTCCCCGGACCGCGCAGGACGACTCGCAGGCGACTTACTTCGGCGGCCGCAAACCCGCCGACGGCGAAATCGACTGGACCAAACCCGCCGCAGCGGTGCGCAACCTGGTCCGCGCAGTCACCCGTCCGTACCCCGGCGCCTACAGCTTCATGGGCGACCGCAAATGTTTCTTCTGGGCCGTGAGCCTGGTGGACAATAACAACGGCGCCAAGCCCGGCACCATCATCAGCGCCGAACCGCTGACCATCGCCTGCGGACAGGGCGCGGTCCGGGTGGATTCCGCCCAACTGGCCAACGGTGTCCTGATGACCGGCAGCCAGTTCGCCGCGGAAGCCCGCATCGTCAAAAACATGACCTTCGGTCCCGATGTGCGCCGCAGCAAAGAAGCGGCCCGCAAGAAAAGCGTCCTGATTCTCGGCGTCAACGGCTTCATCGGCAGCCATTTGAGCGACCGCCTGCTGGCCAGCGGCAAGTACGAAGTTTACGGACTGGACCTGCGCGCCAACTATATCTCGCACCTGCTGGACAAGCCGGATTTCCATTATCTGGAAGGCGATATTTCCATCCATCGCGAATGGATCGAATACCACATCCGCAAATGCGACATCGTCCTGCCGCTGGTGGCCATCGCCACCCCGATCGAATACACCCGCAATCCGTTGCGCGTATTCGAGCTCGACTTCGAAGAAAACCTGCGCATTGTCCGCTATTGCGTCAAATACAACAAGCGCATCATCTTCCCGTCCACCTCGGAAGTCTACGGCATGTGCCAGGATGAAAACTTCGACGAAGACAATTCGAACCTGATCACCGGCCCCATCCGCATGCAGCGTTGGATTTATTCCTGCAGCAAGCAGATGCTCGACCGCGTCATCTGGGCCTATGGCGCCAAAGGCCAGTTGAATTTCACGCTGTTCCGTCCTTTCAACTGGATCGGACCGAAACTCGACAGCCTGACCTCCGCCCGTATCGGCAGCTCCCGCGCCATCACCCAGTTGATCCTGAACCTGGTGCAGGGATCGCCCATCCAATTGGTGGACGGTGGCGAGCAGAAGCGTTGTTTCGTTGATATTTCCGAAGGGATCGAAGCCCTTTACCGCGTCATTGAGAACAAGGGCGGCAAATGCGACGGACAGATCATCAACATCGGTAATCCCGACAACGAAGCCAGCATCAAGGAAATGGCCCAAATGCTGGTCGAAAAGTTCGACCGCCATCCGCTGCGCGCCAAATTTCCGCCTTTCGCCGGTACGATTGTCGTCGAAAGCGGCGCGTTCTACGGCAAAGGCTATCAGGACGTACAACACCGTAAGCCCAGCATTAAAAACGCCAACCGCCTGCTCGACTGGCAGCCCCAGATCAAACTGGAAGGCTCCATCGAAACCACCTTGGACTTCTTCCTCAAAGAAGCAATTGAATCCGGGGATTTCGGTACGCTGGGCGACTGATGCGCAGCTTGAGCCACTGGCTGAACAATACCCCGACCGCGCGTTGGGGTATTGTTCTTTTTCTTTTTACAATGGCGCTTTATTTCGCAGGCATTGAGGCAAGAAGCCTGCATATCGGGCAGGAAACGCGCAACGCCGGCATCGCGGCGGAACTGACGTTTTCCCGTTATTGGACGGTGCCGCGCCTGAACGGCGAATATTACACCGTCACTCCGCCTCTGTATTATTGGCTTACCGGCGGTTCGATGGAACTGTTCGGGCGGACGCTGTTCGGGGCAAAACTTCCGGCGGTATTGTTCGGCGTCTGTGCCGTAATGGGTGTTTTCCTGTTCGGCAGGCGCTTGAATTTCCCGCCGTGGGCCTGCTTCATCGGCGGAGCAGCGCTGGCGACAACGTTCAATGGCTTCAGCCTAAGCCGTGGTTGTTTTCCGGAGACCTTGCAAATGGCGCTGATTGTATGGGCGCTTTATGGTTATCATGCCATGATCCACGCGGAACGGTTGCGCCGCCGGATTCACTGGTTCATCGTTTATGCGGCATTGATGATGCTCCTCGGGCTGACCGCCGAATTCCGGGTATTGATTGCTCCCGCCGTCATTTTATCGAGCTGGCTGGCCGTTTGCAATCTGGTCTGCGGCAAATACCGCAGTCCCGTCTGGTATGCCGCCGCGGCGGGAGGGAGCATACTGTCCTGTATGACGGCGCTGATCTGGCTCTTATCCGTGGAAAAACTGGGGCCGGAAGCAACGGATTGCTGGCGAAATTTTTTTGAATTCCGGCCTCATCCCAGTATGAATCTCATCTATGCCGCCAGCTTTTTCAGTCCCTGGGGAATCCTGCCGCTGCTCGGAATCATTTTCAGCATTCTAGCGCTCAACAAACAACCGGCGGAAGGCGAGCGTGATTTTCTGCTTTTCGCCTTTCTGTTGGGTTCTTTGATTCTCGGCATACCGGGCGGCGCTTACGCCGCCGCCGGCCTGTTGACCATGACGGCGATCGACCGCCTGATTGCTTCCGACGAAATACGCAGAATCCTGCAATCGCGCCCGTTGCAAATCGTCGCATTGGTATTCTACGGGATATTCACGCTGGGAGGGCTGGCGCTGATTGCGGCGATAGTCGCCACCACTCCACCGACGGAAGCGCCAAGCACCTGGGCGCTAATCTGGTCCCCGCTCCTCTTTCTCTGCACCATCGTGCTTCTGCTGCGGAGAAATCTGCGCAAATGGACCATCCTGCCGTTGATCGCCGGTTTTCTGCTGATCTTCGACACTTACGTTAAGCCGTCGCCCGCGGATGCCCTGTTCGGCATTGCGGCGCAACAGCTCGCGGAAAATGCCGACACCGACGTTTACCTGTACCGGATTTTTGACGAAGGAGTGCGGGGCGCAATCCCCTACCACCTCGGACGCAGAGCGATGATTTTGAATGACGAAGCGGAATTGAAACTCCTGTCAAAACGCGGAGTTCCGATTCTGTTTTTTTCCAATGAAACGCCTCCCGGCGGCAGTCAGACCCTGTCCGCCGCCGACAAACGCGGCGGCGTCCCCGGCTTATACCAAATCAACCCCAAAAACATGAGAGGAGGGCTATGAACCTTACCCCCGGAACAACCGAAAATTGCTTTTTACACAAATTGGATGCCATCCCCGCCAGACATTGGTTTGCCATCCTGATTGTTTTTTTATCCCTGATTTTCATCGTCGGGCTGGATGCCCGCCTGCTGGAACGCGCCGATGAACCGAGAATCGCCGGAATCAGCGCGGAAATGGCGCTCGGCGGCAGTTGGCTGATGCCGCATTTGAACGGAAAGGTTTTCACGGAAACCCCTCCGTTGTTTTTCTGGAGCACCGCCTTATCCCTGAAAACATTCGGCATGAATGATTTCGGGGCAAAACTTCCGGCGGCGCTCTCCGCCATTGCCGGAGCGGCAGCCGTTTTCCTGCTCCTGCGCAAAATGCGTTATTCGGGCTTCGTGGCGTTTCTCGGCGGGTTCATGCTGGCGACCTCCCTGCCCTATTGGGGCAACGGGCGCAAATGCATGACCGACATCATGCTGGCCGGGTTCATCGCCCTCGCCATGTATGGATTTTATGCGTTGACTCAATCGACGCATTTTCGTAACCGCCTCGGTTGGTTTCTATTTTTTGCGGCCTCGCTCAGCGGCGCGCTGTTCAGCAAGGCCCTGATCGGGCTCGGCATTCCCTGCAGCGCACTCTGCGCCTGGCTGCTCCTGGATCAGATCTTTTTCCGGAAAGCCATTGTCTGGAAGCATTGGTTCCTGCTGTTCGGGGGGGCGCTGCTGTCGCTCCTGCCGGTCGGATTCTGGCTCTGGCTGGTTTATCACAATTACGGCTATGACATTTTTTATTCGATCTTCTGGACAAATAATATGGGCCGCTTTTTCGGAAGCCATGCCGAACACATCGAACCGTTTTATTATTATCTGGAAAAAATTCCGGCCCAATTCCAGCCCTGGACTATTCTGGCCTGGTGCGGCGTGGCCTACCACATCCGCAACGCCTGGAAAAAGCACGACCGGAGCCGCGAATCCCTTTTCATGCTCTGCTGGCTGCTGATTCCATACCTGGCCCTGACCATCTCCGCCGGTAAGCGCAATGTTTATGTCTTGCCGTTGTACGGCGCCGAAGCCCTGCTGGCGGCAACCTTCGCGCATGCCTTGCTCGCCCTGACAATCGCCCGGAAATGGCTGGAATACAAATCCGTCGCCGTTACGTTCCGTATTGCCGGATGGGTCTTTATTTTCACGATTCCCCTTCTCTGCCTGATCGGGGCATTGTGTACGCCTCAGCTTGAATTCCAGTTATTCATGCTCTGGGGGCCGCTGTTTTTCGTCCTCGCCTTAATCCTCTGGACACGTCCGGGCATGCGGCTGCGCGGTACGGCGCTGCTGTGTGCCTTTGCCGGGCTCTATATTACCATCGATACGTTTTTGACCACGATCAACGACAATCAGGAATCCTATCAGTATGTATTCCTGGAAGCCCGCAGGCACATGGATGCGGAGAATACGGATCAGTTGTTTCTGCTGAGTTCCGCCGAACGGGTACAGGGAGCCGCGGTCTTTTATATGGGAAGGACGGTCCCGCACGCCGAAACATCGGAGATTGCGGCGATCCGGAAAAAATACGGTAACGCATTCTTTATCGCCGATGATCCTCACCCGGATTTAGAGGCAACCGGGGTTGAAAATGTCCGGGTTCAGCTGTATCGTTTAAAAAGTACTAAAAAAAAATTGAACCAGGACCAAATATGAAAATCGGATTAAGAGTTGACGTTGATACATTCCGCGGAACCAAACACGGCGTTCCGGCGCTGTGCAAGCTGTTTGAAAAACACAATTTCCAGGCGACGTTTTATTTCTCGGTCGGGCCAGACAACATGGGGCGCCACCTGTGGCGGCTTCTCCGCCCGACTTTTTTCTGGAAGATGCTGCGCACCAATGCCGCCGGGCTGTACGGTCCGGAAATCGTTCTCATGGGAACCGCCTGGCCGGGCCTGCAGATCGGTAAACGGCTGGGACATGTGATCAAGGCCTGCGACGAGGCAGGGCATGAGATCGGGCTTCACGCCTGGGACCATCACCGCGAACAAGCCAAGATCAATAAAATGACCCCGGAAGACATTTACCTCGAACTCCACAAGGGATTCGACAAACTCGCCGGCATCTGCAATAAACCGCCGGTATCCTCGGCCGTTCCGGGCTGGCGCTGCTCCAACCCGTTGCTGCTGGAAAAGGCGAAATTTCCGTTCCGCTACAACAGCGACTGCCGCGGCACCTCGATTTTCCGTCCGGTAGTGGACGGACAAGCCCTTGAGCAGATTCAGGTTCCGGTGACGATGCCGACTTACGACGAGGTTCTGGGGCGCAACGGCGTCACGGACGACAATTACAACGAATACATGCTGCAACAGCTCAAGCCGGGGCAGTTGAACGTCCTGACCATCCATGCGGAAGCCGAAGGCGGCAAATGCCTGAAAATGTTCGATGACTTCATCGTCAAGGCCAAGGAACGCGGCTGGCAATTCGTCCCGCTGGGCGAGCTGGCGGCGGAAAACCCGGACCCGCCGAAGGGAAAAATCGTTCAGGAACCTTTCCCGGGGCGGGAAGGCTGGCTCGGCCAGCAGGCCGGTCTTTAAGAACCGTTGAGCTTATTCCGGGCAAACGCCGCCGGTGTTTGCCCGGTGAACTTCCTGAAATAGCGGCTGAAATAAAGCTGGTCCTGAAATCCGACGGCGGCGGCGACATCCCTGACCAGCATATTGCCGTTCTCCAGCAGTTTCATGGCGGCATGCATCCGTACCTTGCTCAAATACTGGTAAATCGAAATCCCGAACAATTCCACGAACAACGCATTAAGGTGTCCGGCGGAATAATGCGCCATGGCGGCAAGGTCTTCAAGCGTGATTTTTTCGGCATAATATTCCTCGATATACTCCTTGACCTGCCCCAATACGTCCACGTGGTAATTGTCGGTGGAAAAATTGTCATTTTTCAAACTGTAGTCCAGACATTGCAGCAACAGGTACAAAAAACGGGGGCGGTCCGGCGGCATCGCACGCCCGCAGTCCCAAAGCTTGCCGACAAAAGGCGATGTAATCGACAATCGTACCGCAGATTGTCCATATCCGGTTTTCGGTTCATAGAGCGTGTGATGAAAGGTCAGGGCGCTCGGCATGGAGGTAAGCCAGTACAGGGAATAGGGTTGACGGTCCGGCAGGTAATGTTCGGAATGGTACGTGTTGCGCAGAAAAACAGCCGGTTGTCCGGCCCGGTGATGCACCCACGCGCCGTTGACATGCAGGGCCAGCCCGCCCGAAACCAGCATGATCATTTCGATATGATTGTGTTCCTGCGGCTCGTAATACGGCATCTTGAAACCGTGTCCGCCGAAATCCGGCTGCAACCGCGTGCCGGAATCGAAAAAACGGATGCCGGAACCCGTCAGGTGTTCCAGCCATTTCCCCAGCAGTTCCCGGGACATGAATCCTCCTTGGTTTCCGGTAATATAGCCTGTCAGGCACCCACGTCAAGAGCCGATCTTCGTTTTGTCCATATATATTCCGTCAATGCTCCATGCCTTTGCCGTTGCGGGATTTTTCAAATCCTGTATAATAACAGCATAACCGCAAAACCAAAGGAAGCGAACATGAGCAAAACGTATCGCAAATACGGCACCGAAGAACTGATGGAACTGATCGATGTTTTTAACGTATCGGAAACGGGCGCGGCGCAAATCCGCGCCATCCTGGCCGTCGAACCAGAAGCGCCGGACGCCGGCGTGTTTTTCCGCTATTACAACAACCGCAGCAAGGTGGTGGAATTCGAACGGCAGTTCGCCGCGCATGTCGGCGCCCGCCACGTGCTGGCCGTAAACTCCGGCACCAGCGCGTTGATCGCGGCACTGGTGGCGGCGGGCGTGGGCCCCGGCGACGAAGTAATCATCCCGGCTTATACGTTTTTCGCTTCCGCTTCGGCGGTGGTGGTGGCCAAGGCCATTCCGGTCATCGCCGACATCAATGAATCGTTGATGATCGACCCCGATTCCATCAAAAAACTGATCACGCCCCGCACCAAGGCGATCCTGCCGGTCCACATGCTCGGCTTCCCCTGCGAAATGGACCGTATCTGCGAAATCGCCGCCAAGCACAATCTGGTGGTCATCGAAGACACCGCCCAGGCCTGCGGCGCCACCTACAAGGGCAAATACCTCGGCACCTGGGGCGATTTCGGATGCGTCAGCCTGGACGCCTACAAGGTCATCGGTTCCGGCGAAGGCGGCATCCTGACCTGCAAGGATGATTTCATGTTCATGCGGGCGCAGAGTTATCATGACACCGCCGCCTGCTGGCGGCCGGACCGCTACGGCAAGGAACGCGTCGAGGGCGAACTGTTCTGCGGCGAAAACTACCGCATGAGCGAGCTTTCCGCGGCTGTGGCGCTGGCCCAGCTCCGCCGCCTGGACTGGATCAACGCCCGGACCCGTTACGCCTACCACAAACTGCAATCGCTGATCACCCTCCCCAAAGGCGTGAAATGGGTGACGCCGAACGATCCCGACGGCATGTGCGGCTACAACCTGGCGATGCTGTTCGACACGCAGGACATGGCGGCGGCGGCACAGACCGCCGGACTGGTCGGCGGCAACGCTGCCAACGCCACCAAGGGACTGCGCGACTGGCACCTGGCCTGGAACTGGGGACACATCACCGAACAGAAAAGCGCCACCTCCGAAGGCTGCCCCTTCAAATGCCCGTTCGCCAAGGATGTGCCGAAGTACACCCGCGATTCGTGGCCGGTCAGCCGCGGCATCATGATGCGCGCCGGTACCATCGCCACCACCCCGGACATGACCGATGAAGCCATCGCCCGCAAAGCCGAAACCATCAGTACAGGACTGGAAAAATGCTTAAAATAAATCCTTTGATCGACCTTTTTTTCACCGACCAACCGTGGGAAAAACGGGCGGAACTGATTGCCGCCTGCGGTTACCGGTACGTGGAAACCTGGCGGGGCAGCGACCCCGCCGAACTGAAATCAATGAACGGCAACGGCGTCGAACTGATCAGTATCGTCATGAATTTCGCCACGCAGGCGGACATTGCGCCGATCAACCCGAAGAACCAGAAAGCCTTTCTGGAACACATCGACCGCATGGCCGACAATGCGCTCGCCGCGGGCTGTACGCAGGGGATCGTCACCGCCGGGCAGCAGGTGCCGTCCATGAGCTATCAGGCCCAGCGAAAATCCCTTGTCGAAGCCCTGTCCGAAGCGGGCAACCTGGTGGCGGACCGCGGATTCAAACTGAATCTGGAACCGCTCAACACCGAGGTGGACCACGCCGGGTACATGCTCTGGTCGCCGGGCGACGCGGTGGCGGTCGCCAAAGAAACCGGATGCGCCAACGTCAAGATCCTTTATGACATTTACCACATGACGATCATGGCCGGTAACCAGACGGCGTTCCTGCGTGAAAACATGGACTGGATCGGGCACTTCCACGTCGCCGGGGTCCCGGGCCGCCATGAGCCGCACGAGGGCGAAACCAATTACCCGTTCCTGCTTAGGGAGATTGAGAAATGCGGCTATCAGGGGTACATCGGGCTGGAGTACATGCCGCTGCTGCCCTCCCGCGAATCCCTGCGGATTACCGCCGAATATTTCGGACTCTGAACACCGGGTGTTTTATGCAGATCAAACAACTGTCGGATGCCGCCGGCACGCAGTTTCCGCCGGGACTGAAAAAACTTGAATACCGGACCGACCTCGACGACTGGGCCATGCTCTACGGACATTCGCCGCACCAAATCGGGGTCGTGGTTCTGCACGGACACGGCAGCGGCGGCGACCAGTTGTTGGTACGGCCGGACCTGAAAAGCTGGCTGGACAGCCTGCTCGGGCACGGGCTGGGCTTTCTGACGCCAAACCTGCGCGGCAACGCCTGGATGTGCCCCGAAGCCGTGAACGACCTCGAAGCACTGATCCGTTGGGTGAAAGAAGAATTCGGCTGGCGGAAGATCATTCTGGCTTCCGGCTCGATGGGCGGGACCGGCAACCTGATTTTCGCCATGCTCCGCCCGGAACTTGCCGACGCGGTGATTGCGCTGGGCGCGGCGACGGACTTGCCGCGTTACCTCGAATGGCTGGCACAGCAGGAATTGCCGGTTTGCGGCGAAATCCACGAAGCCATCCTGACCGCCTACCGCCACGACCCCGTCCTGCTGGCGGCCCACAGCGTGGAACGCCATGCCGAAAAACTGGCCATGCCGGTCTGGTATTCGCACGGAAGCCGTGATAGATTAATGCCGGTGAGCGAAGCGCAATCGCTGGCGGCGAAGTTTCCGGCTCACGGGCGTTTTCATTTTCATGAAATCCCGGACGGGGAACACGATTCGCCGCTGCAACTGTTTGAAAAATATCTGGATAAAGCCGTTCAATACAACAAGGAGCTTGTCGAATGAAATACTTCGCCCTGAACGCCATGATCGGAAAGGGAGCCTACTCCGTTCCCGATTTCCCGGATGCCGAATCATTGATCGAACACCTGGATTACCTGGGGGTTGACCGGACACTGGTGTACTCGGTCAAGGCACGCGACTTCTCGCCGATCGCCGGAAACCGGCAGCTTCTGGAAGAAATCGCGCCCTATTCCAAACGCCTGATTCCTTCGTTCGTCCTGACCCCGGCCGATTTTTTCGCCGACGGCGTCATGGAGTACTACCGGGAGAAACTTTCCTCCGCCGAAGTGAGGGCGTTCCGGCTCTGTCCTGAACTCTCGCGCTTCCCGGTACGGCAGATCGAACGGGTGCTGGGCGTTCTGACGGAATACCGCCCGGTCGTGCTGATGGATTCCGGCTTCGGCACCAGCGAAATGGACATCCGCGACCTGGAATACCTGGCGACCGCTTACAAACGGATTCACTTCGTCGTCTGCCAGAAAATGTGGGGCGGATTCGGCTCGGTGCTCGACCTGATGTGGCGCTGTCCGAACGTATACCTCGATATCTCCTGGCTCCACATGCGCGACACCATTGAACTGGTCCGCGACGAATTCGGCATCGACCGCCTGCTTTTCGGCCTCGGCTATAAATCACATTACGGCGCGGCGATCGGGGCACTGTCGCACGCGGCGCTCACGCCGAGGGAACACAATGCCATCGCCCACCGGAATCTCGAAAAACTACTGAAAATCCCGCCGCTGACGGAAAAACTCGCCGTCGAACCGCCCCTGCTGAAGCAAAAACCCCTGTGGAACAAATTCCGCAATGGCGAAAAACTGGACGCTCTGACCGTTTACGACGCGCACGGCCACTCCGGCACGCACACCCGCGGCTGGGTCCTGCGCGAAAGCGACCCGGCGTCCTACTTCGACACTCTGGTCAGCCACATGGACCGCAACGGCGTGGACAAACTGTTCTTGTCCGGCGAGGAGGCGTTGTTCGGAGACATGGTGCCGGGCAACCGGAAACTGGAACAGTACGCGCGCCCTTACCCGGAACGTTTCCGGGGCTACTTCGTCTACAACCCGCTTTACAAAGCCGAATTGACCACCAAACTGCTGGATGAGTTTTTCAGCCGGGATTTCTGGGCCGGGTTCAAGATATTGCCGAGTTACTGGCGGGTCAAAGTCAACGATCCGGTATTCGATCCGGTCTGGAAATACGCCGAAAAACACCATCTCCCCGTCCTGATCCACACCTGGAACGATCAATGGAACGCCCCTTCCATGCTCGCCGAAATCGTAAAAAAATATCCGAACGCCAAATTTCTGCTCGGCCATTCCGGCGGCGGCACGCCGGGGCGGCTCGAAGCCGAACAACTGGCGCTGGAATACCCGAACGTCTATCTGGAATTCTGCGGCACGTTCTGCTCGGACCGCTCTCTGGTCAAAGCCTATGAACTGCTCGGCCCGGAACGGATCATCTTCGGTTCGGATACCGGCGCACATAACGAAGCCTATGAACTGGGCGGACTCCTTTCGCTTCCCTTGCCGGACAAACAGTTGATCCCGGCACTGCACGACAATCTGGAAAACATCTTAAAGGATCGGAAATAATATGAAAGTAAACCTGTTGTTCGGAGATGCCGGGGCATCCGGCTCCATTGAAGTCAAGTACGGAAAACTGAAATCACCCGCCAAATTCAAGAACGAGGCGCGGGTAACCGTGGAGGTGGAGGACACCAACCTGAAACCCGGTTCGAAACCGACCATCGTAACGGTGTTGACCGCGGATTCGTTTTCATTCAACCTGCGCGACGTGTCGGACGCCTGTCCGATCTACATCCCGGAATATCAGGCGGCGGTGACGCCGGGCGGCGACGGGCGTTCCTACGAGGAGGTCGCCCGCGATGTCGCGCGAAAAGGGCTGGTATCCGACTTCGACCGTATGCAGTCCGAACCCGAGGAAACCTACGAAAACGCCTGCCGTCACAACCGCGACAAATATTCGCCGGTCTGGCTGGGCCTCGGCGGCGACATCCGCATGTTCGTGGTATCGCCACAACAGGTTTACAGTTCCGGCTGCAGATACGATTTTCAATATTGGGGGCGGATTCAGCCGCGCTATCATTCCCATTTCAAACAGGCGCTGCCGGATAGCCACCGTTCAGAGTATGACCTCCAGTTTGAGATAGGACCGGGCGCGCATTGCCGTCCCCACGTGACCCACCGGCTGGACCACGGCGTGCTGCCGATTCTTCACTCTGTTCAAAACGAACAGGACATTCAGTACAATGTGACCGCATTCGCCACGCTGGAAAACAGCCCGCTCGCGCCCGGACGGGTCCGCGGCACCGACTGGCGGGCCGCTTACGCCAAGAGCGGCGTCAATATGCTGACGAAAGACGATCTCGCCGGGATGAAAGACCTGCTCGACGCGGAAACGGTCGGGCGCGAAGAAGAACTCGTCTGCGTCATCCGTGTCGAGGCAGTGAATGTGACGGAAACGCCCGCCTACGCCTGGTTCAAGGCCGCTCACGCCGTTCCCCGCACGGAGCCGATCGGCGAAATCCGCTGGGCGGACGGATACAGTTACCTCAACGGCAAAGCGGCAGCGGTCAACCGTCTGGACGGCGCTTTGATGCCCGAGGAAGAGATGGCGATCCTGATCAATCCCGGCGAAAAAGCCGTTTTTGAAATGTTGATTCCGCACCATCCGCTGACGGAAAAGCGCGCGGCGAAGCTGGCAAAACTGAATTACCAGCCCCATCTGGACGCCTGCCGCCGGTTTTGGCTCGCCAAACTGGAAAAAGCCGCAAAAATCGCGGTGCCCGAAACCGCCATCGACGAACGCATCCGCGCCGGACTGCTCCATCTTGACCTGATGACCACCGGTATGCCCGCCGAAGGCCCCCTGCTCCCCACCATCGGCTGGTATTCCCCCATCGGCACGGAGAGCTCGCCGATCATCCAGTTTTTCGATTCGCTCGGACTGGGGGAAATCGCCGGGCGCTGCATCGATTTCTTCCTCGAACGCCAGCGCGAAGACGGTTTTATCCAGAACTTCAACAACTATGAAAGCGAAACCGGCCCCCTGCTCTGGACCGCAGCCGAACATTTCCGCTATACCAACGACCGGGAATGGCTGAAAAACGCCACCCCGAAACTGAAAAAATCCTGCGACTGCCTGCTGTCCTGGCGCGAACGCAACAAAAAACCCGAATACAAAAAACGCGGGTTCTACGGGCTGATCGACGGCAAAGTCGCGGACCCGAACGATTTCTACCATTCGTTTTTCCTGAACGCCGGGACCTATGCCGGACTGAACGGCATGGCGGAAGTCCTGCAGCACACGGCTCCGACCTATGCGAAAAAACTGGCGGCGGAAGTCAAGCGCTACCGTCAGGATATTATCGACGCGGTCGAATACGCTTCGGCCCACGCGCCGGTCCTGCCGCTCGGCGACGGCTCCTGGGGTCCGCTGCTCCCGCCCTGGGTGGAATACACCGGCGGAATTTCGTTCTACGCCGACGGCGGCAACTGGTTTTCACACGGGGCGTTTGCTTCGCGCAGTTCGCTGACCGGAGCGCTCTATTTCGCGATCACCGATATTTTCCCGGCGCACGGCAAAGTCATGGATATGATGCTCAAGACCAACCAGCACCCCATCACCCGCGAAAACGCCGCCCTCAGCCAGCCCTATTACAGCCGTCACGACCTGGCGCACGTCAAGCGTGGCGATGTGAAGCTGTTCCTGAAACTCTTTTACAACCAGATGACGGGCCTGCAGGACCGCCAGACCTACGGTTTCTGGGAGCACTACTACAACGTCAGCGAATACAAAACCCATGAAGAAGGCTGGTTCCTGATGCAGGTCCGCTGGATGTTGTATCTGGAAGAAGGCAATTCACTGAGCCTGTTCAAAACCGTCCCGCGCCGCTGGCTCGAACCGGGCAAGAACATCGTGCTGGACGGCGTCCGGACGCTTTTCGGCAAACTCCATGCCGCGGTCACCGCGGGCGAAGAACGGATCGAATGCTCCTATGAGCTCAAAGGCACGGCGGACAAGATCGCAATCCGGCTGCCGCATCCGCAGGGACTGCGCGCCGCCAAATGTACCGGCGGCGTTTACGACCCAGCCACGGAAACGGTCACGACGGACAAGAAAAAAGGCAAGGTAACGCTGGAGTTCTGACGATCGTTTCTCAGAACTCCAGTCCCCGGCGATTTCAGCGTAGAGAATGTTTCAATACGCTGATTTCGCCCGGCGCCAGTCGGATTTTGCCCTGTCCCGGCGTCACACCGAGTTTGTGTTCGATGCTGATGTTTGCCGGGAGAATGAGTTCCCCGGTATTTGCGGCATCGGAATTACCAACAAATATCCAGACATTGGCGCCGTCGCTCGCTTTCAGCACCCGGAGCCCGCCGGGAACCGGAATCCGTTCCGCCCATTCCGGCAGCGGTTGCGGAGCGGACAGCGCCCCGGCGGCTTCCGCCAGAACTTTCGTGCCGCCATACAGATAGCTCCTCAATAGTTCCTTTTCGCCGTTGTGCCATTGCAGGGTCGGATACCACCAGTAGAAAATCCCGCGCGCGCCGTTAATGACCGGCATGAACAAATAGCCGTTGACCTGCTGTTCGGACGGCGATTTCTCCGCCCGGTAGCATCCACTGAAGGCTTCAACAATAAAATCCGATGGCTTATGCGCCAGGCATACGGCTTTCGCGACTACTTCTATCTAAAATTAAAGATATTTCAGCTACCCTCACTCCGAACTCAAAAGGAGCTGTGAGTTATGACACAAACCGGAGAAGAGGCAAAGATTGTCCAACTTGAAGTGGAGAATGATCTTCTGCAAAAAATTCTTTTAGTACGAAAAGAGCTGATTGGAGCCCGATAAATCAGCAGTTGCAATTTTGAAAGGCCCGAAATCCACATTGTCCGCTGCTGCCGCGCAGCCCGGAATGATGCCCGTTCAAATCCCGGCCATAGTTCATCTTTTTCCAGTGGTCAGGCGGGAGACTCAATTTTCCATATGCGGTATAGGCGGAAAACGGTTCAGGGCGTTTGCATATTTCAGCGAGGGCTGTATACATATTATGTTATCTTTGCCGGTTATGAGGTAAAGCCTGCCAATGAATATTCCAACGTTTTCATCGTCAAATGAAACTGTTTCGCAATTATTATATAACTCGTTCCGGAAAGTTCAAATAAATTGCTGTTTATTTACCGCGTATTCATTGCGTCGAATCTCCAGGCTCGACAATCATTCTCCGGCCATTTACATTACTCGCAAGAAATGAGGAATTCCGGATTCCGGAGTTGAAAAAAACGCTCCGCCGAGTAAATTATCCTGTACCCGAACCACGGAATATTTTATGAAACAGATCATCCTGATCCGGCACGGCGCGCTGGATGAGAGCCTCGGCGGGCGTTACATCGGCTCGACCGAAGCCGAACTCAGCGCCGCCGGACGAAACCAGTTGCAGGCCATCGGGCGCCTGCTCAATGACGACGCCCGGAAAAATGTTTACGCCAGCCCCCAGTTGCGCGTCCGGCAAAGCGTCGAGGCCGCCGGGCTGGACACCGCCACCGCCCGGGAGGACGAACGGCTCCGCGAAACCTCATTCGGCCTGTGCGAAATGCTCACCTATGCCGAAATCGTCGAGCGCTTCCCCGGCATCACGGAACATTGGCGCCCCGGTAATGCCGACTTCACCTTTCCCGGCGGCGAAAACACCGGCGCATTCCGTGCGCGTGTCCGGAGTTTCCTTGATGAACTGTTGGGGACTCCCGGCCCGGTCTCAACCATTTTCACTCACGGCGGCGTCGTCAACGCCCTGCTGGAATTCCTGCTGGAAATCCCGGCCGCGGAAATCTGGCGTTACGCTCCCGAACGCGGCTCGATCTCAATCGTGAAACGGAGCGAATCCGGCCATGCCTCATTGCGGCTTCTCAACTTCCGCCCCGGCCTGCTTGAAAACGGAGTCACACCATGGCAATCCTGACCTTAATCAGCGGCGGCGTCCGCAGCGGCAAAAGCGCCTGCGCCGAAAAAATCGCCATCTCCCTGCCCGGCTCCCGTGCCTATATCGCGACCTGTCCGGTCATCGACGCCGAAACCGAAACCCGGATCGCGCGCCACCGCGAGCGCCGCGCCGCCGACAACTGGACCACATTCGAAGAAGAAACCGAGCTGGCGGCGGCGATCCGGCGCGCCTCCGCTCATGACATCGTACTGATCGAATGCCTGACGCTCTGGATCAACAACCTGATGTGGCGCGCCGAACAGCGCGGCGGCCGCATGTACGAAGACGATATCACCAAAGCCTGCCGGGAAGTGCTGCTCGCCTGTGCGGAGCATCCCGGACACATCATCATGGTCATCAATGAAGTCGGGCTGGGAGTCATCCCGGAAAACGCCGCCGCCCGCCAATTCTGCGACCTCTCCGGGCGCTGTGCCCAGACGGTGGCCGCCGCCTCCGACAACGTCATTTTTACCTCCTGCGGCCTGCCGCTGGTACTGAAAGGAGCCCTGCCATGCGCCTGATCGACGAAACCCTCGCCCGAATTACTCCCCGGAATACCGAATACCGCGCCCTCGCCGCCGCCCATATCCATCAGCTTACCATGCCGCGCCGCGCTCTCGGGCGGCTGCTCGACCTGGCGGAAGACCTCGCCGGAATGCGGGAACAGACCGCGCCGTCCGTCGCCCGCAAGAACATCATCGTCATGGCCGGAGATCACGGCATCGTGGCGGAAGGCGTTTCCGACCAGCCCCAGGAAGTCACCGCGCAAATGGTCCGCAATTTCGCGGCCGGGGGCGGCGGCATCTGCGTGCTGGCCGACAACGCCGGAGCCCGGGTCACGCTGGTGGACATCGGCGTCAAATGCAGTGATTTCAGCGACCTTCCGACGGTTGTCAAACGCAAAATCGCGCCCGGCACCGAGAACTTTGCCCGCGGCCCCGCCATGACCCGCGAACAGGCCATCCGGAGCATTGAAACCGGCGTCGCCGTCATCCACGAGCTCGACGCCGAAACCGATGTTTTCGGCACCGGCGAGATGGGCATCGGCAATACCTCCCCCAGTTCCGCCATCGCGGCGGTCCTGACCGGGCGCCCGCTCGAAGAACTGGTCGGGCGCGGCGCAGGGCTCCCCCCCGAAAAATTGAGCCGGAAACTTAACGCCATCCGTCGCGGCCTGGAACTGAACCGTCCCGATCCGAACGACCCCATCGATATCCTGTCCAAAGTGGGCGGTTACGAAATCGGCGGCATCGCCGGGCTCTGTCTGGGCGCCGCCGCCCGGCGCAAACCGATAGTCATCGATGGTTTCATCTCCACCGCCGGGGCCCTGCTGGCGGCCAAACTGTCCCCGGCGGCGGCCGATTATATGATTCCGGCGCACATGAGCCGTGAACCCGGGCACCGCCATCTGCTCGAAATGCTGGACAGAGCCCCGTTATTGGATTTGGAACTCCGCCTCGGCGAAGGCAGCGGCGCGGCGCTCGCCATGCACCTGCTCGACGCCGCCCACGCGATCATGACCCGGATGGCGACTTTCGACAGCGCCGGCGTCACCAGCAAAGGATTGTAATATGAAACGGATATGGACCATCATCACGGACGGATTCAAAGCATTCTGCGCGGCGTTGACCAATTTGACGGTGATTCCGGCCCCCGGTTACCGCTTTCGTGAAATTGACCTGGAACGCAGCAAGCCGTTTTTCCCGTTCGTCGGGCTGGCCGTCGGCGGTATTCTGTACCTGGCCGGGTATTTCCTGCCGGGATTGGGGGCTGTCCTGCCCGCGCTGCTGGTCATTCTGCCGGTTTTGCTGACCCGCGGCTTCCACCTTGACGGACTGGCCGATACGGCGGATGCCTTCATGAGCAGCCGCGGACGCGACCGCATGCTCGAAATCATGCGCGACAGCCACATCGGCACAATGGGTGTTTTCGCCATTACCGCCGTTCTCGGCCTGCAATTCACGGTCCTGATCGGCCTGACCCAATATTTCCTGCCGTTGACCGTCCTGTTTGCCGCCATCTGCGGGCGCTCCGCCATCGTCATCTACATCTGCCTCAGCCGCTACGTCCGGCAGGAGGGCGGCGCCGCGCTGGTGTTCAAACGCCGCTCACGGCTTAATATCCTGTGGTGTTCGCTGTTCATGCTTGCCGCCGGATACGGACTGCTGGCGTGGCCGGGCGCGGCGGCGGCGCTTGCCGTCATCGTGTTTGCGTTCGGCTGGCATTTCTATACCCGGAGAAAGATCGGAGGGGGCACCGGCGACACGGTCGGAGCCTGTGAAATCCTGTCCGAAACAGTCGCCATGCTTGCCTTTTTCGTGCTCCATTTTCTGGAGCGGACGGATTATTTTCAATAAAAATTCCCGGTTTTATATTTTTAGAATTTGGTTTTTTCGCATTTCCGATGTATATTGAGTTTTTGCGATGTACATTTCAAACTTTTAATTACACCACGGTGGCTCCAAAATGAATGAAGAACAATTTGCGACACTTATCATCGACGACAGAGAAGTGAAGTTGCCGATCGTTGTCGGCACCGAAGGCGAAAAAGGTATTGATATCACCAATCTTCGCAAAGACACCGGTTACGTGACTATTGACCCGAGTTTCATGAATACCGCGGCATGTTTCAGCAAGATTACTTTTATCGATGGTGAAAAAGGAATCCTGCGTTACCGCGGCATTCCCATCGAATATCTGGTCCAGAATACCCGTTTCGTCGAAACCGCATACCTGCTGCTGCACGGCAACCTGCCGAACCAGAAGCAGAACGCCAAATTTTCCCAGCTGCTGAACGAAAGCTCGCTGATGCATGAAGACATGCGCCATTTCTTCGGAAACTTCCCCCGGGAAGCCCATCCGATGCACATCCTGGCGACCATGATCAACGCGCTCTCCACGTTCTATCCGAACGTGGACTCGCTCTCCATGGGCGAAGACATCGACCGCAGCGCGGCGCGGCTGATCTCCACCATCCGCACGATGGCGGCGGTCGCGTACAAGAAATCCATCGGCGAACCGGTGGTTTATCCGCGGCATGACCTGCCGTTTGTGGCGAACTTCCTGAACATGATGTTCAGTTCTCCGGTGCGCCCCTATGAAATCCGCCCGGAAGTGGTCAAGATCATGAACATGCTGTTCATCCTGCATGCCGACCACGAACAGAACTGTTCCACCAGCGCCGTCCGCGTCATCGGCAGCGCCCAGGTGAACCTGTACGCCACGATTTCGGCGGGGATCAACGCCCTGTCCGGCCCGCTCCACGGCGGCGCCAACCAGGAAGTGATGAACATGCTGCGCCAGATCGAACGCGGCACCAATATCAAGCAGCTGATCGCCGATGTCAAAGACAAGACCAACAACATCAAGCTGATGGGCTTCGGGCACCGCGTCTACAAGACCTATGACCCCCGCGCCTCCATCATCAAGGCCGAATGTCACCGGTTCCTGGAAAAGATGAAAGTGCAGGACAAGCTCCTCGACATCGCCATGGAGCTCGAAGACGCCGTGCTGCACGATGATTACTTCATCGAACGCAAACTGTATCCGAACGTCGACTTCTACAGCGGCATCATTTACCGCGCGGTCGGCATCCCGGAAAACATGTTTACCGTGATGTTTGCGCTGGCTCGTCTGCCCGGATGGATCGCTCATTGGAAAGAAATGACCGCCACCGGCACCAAGATCAGCCGTCCGCGCCAGATTTATACCGGCAAGACCCAGAAGGACGTGGCCCCCGAATACTACAACTTCTGAGGTGCTCCGACATGAACGCCCCGATATTACTGGTAGACGCTTATTCGCAGATATACCGTGCCTATTATGCGGTACGGGAACTCACCGATGCGAAAGGGCGTCCCAGTAATGCGGTTTTCGCATTCTCGCGTTTTCTGCTCAAGTTGGACAAAGAATTCTCCGGCGAACGGGGCGCGTTTGTAGCCGACAAGGACAAATGCGCTTTCCGCCTGGAAATCGCCCCCGGCTACAAAGCGAACCGGGCCCCGATGCCGGATGACCTCAAAGCGCAGACCCCCGCCATTTTTGAACTCGTTAACGCATTCGGCTGGAACAATATCGAACTCTCCGGCCTTGAAGCGGACGACCTGATCGCCGCCATCGCGGCGGATGTTTCAGACGCCGAAATCCGGATTATTACGCCCGACAAAGATATGTCGCAAATCGTCACCGAGCGTGTCAAACTGCTGGTGCCCGACCGTACCGGATCGGCGTTCGAATGCCGCGGCCCCGCCGAAATCCAGCAGAAATTCGACGTCGCCCCCGGACAGATTGTCGATTATCTGGCGCTGATCGGCGATACCTCCGACAATGTCCCCGGCATCGTCGGCGTCGGCCCCAAAACAGCGGCAAATCTCCTGAAACAATTCGGCTCCATCCCCTCCATGATGGAACGCACCGCGGAAATTAAGAACGATAAAATCCGCGAAAAGGTCGCCGAAGCCGGTGAACTCCTGAAAAAGAACATTCAGTTGATCACCCTGAAAACCGACATCCCGGAACAGCCGTGGCTCCCCTCCTCCGAACGCCTGAAGCGCCGCACTCCAGACTGGAAGCGGATCAGCGAAATCGCCGCCGATTACAACCTCCGTTCCGTCGTCCGCGAAATCGAAGAAACCCGCAACGCCATCGTCCCCCCTCCCCCGCAGAAAGATCAGATGGAATTATTTTAAGCCGAGACGGCTTATAAAAGAAGGGATATTTCGCCCGTTGGGCGACCAGCGTTCCGCCGCTGGACCGCGTGCGGGCACGGCCCGCCGCGAATGAATGATTGGGGGAAATATTTTATTTCGCAGGGGAAACCTTGACGCTTCAAGGTTCCCCCTTGCATCCCTCCTCCAACAGCTTGATAGCCTCAAGTGTTTTCCTGACAAAAAGAACTTCGCCGCGGGCCGTACCCGCCGCTGGTCGTCCAACGGGTGAAATCCCTTTGAAATATGATTTCGCCTGTTGAAATTCAATGAATTCCGGTGTATACTTTCGGGCATATGGACAGTTGGCGAACTAAAGTTGCCGAATGGCTGAGAAGTCGACCGCCGGCCCTGGCGATATCCGGGGTAGATGACAGTGCGGTGGCCCCCTTATTGCTCCGAATCTGTGAAAGCAGCCGGGGCAGGCCCCGACTGGCGATTTTCCCGGTGATGACCCAGGCGGAACGGATTCATGCCACGCTGAGGGTCTGGGAGCAGGAATTCGGGCTCGGAATGAAAGTTCTTTACCTGCCCGAAACCGTGGAACACGGCCATTTCATCCCTGAAAACGAATCCGAGCGCGCCCGTACCCTGTACGAAGCGCTGAGCGCGCCTTATGATCTGGTTGTCGGTTCGGTATCGGCCTGCCTGGGCGCGGCGCCTTACCCGGAAGACGTGCTGGGAAAGGAAATCTCCTTGCGTCGCGGCGAAACCATCGACTTCGCCGGATTGCTCGAAAAATTGGTCGAACTGGATTACGACGACGAACTCGAGGTCAGCGTCCGGGGCGAATTTTCGCACCGGGGCGGCATCATCGATATTTTTTCACCGGCTCACGATTTCCCGGTCCGGCTGGAATTCTGGGGGGACACCATCGATTCCATGCGGCGTTTCGACCCCGCCACCCAGCGTTCCGACAAGGAACTCGACGAATATCGGGTCATCCCCCGGGCCGGAATGCAGTCGAGCGGCGATGTCCGCGACTGCGACTTCTTCAACTATGCCGAACGCGCCGGCGCGGCCATTACGCTGGTTTATCCGCAGGAATGCCGTTCGCGGCTGAACGCCATCGGCGACCAGGACATGACCCGCCGTTTCGAGGGGGCCCTCGACCGCGCCGAGGTTTCCACCCTGCTGGATGCCGCCGACAAGGTGCCGGAGCATCATTTCGTCTCGGACTGCTACCCCGCGGCCGAGCATTTAAAGAATTCCCTGCCCGATGAAATGCGCGACGGCGGGCTGGAAATGCTCCGCGAAATCATCGCCGGACAGATTCGCCAATGGCTGGACACAAACTACCGCATCACCATGCAGGCGCGCGATGAAGCGTCGCTGACTTACCTTCATAATTGGTGCGACGAATACGCCATCCCGAAGGCGAAGATCCATTTTGAGGTAGGTCAGATGATGGAAGGGCTTCTCTTCCCGACGCTCAAATGCGCCTTCCTGACCGAAAAGGAGCTCTTTACCGCCAATCTCTTTAAAAACGCCAGCGCCATGCTCCCGCCGGTCGAACAGCCGCCGGACCTCCGCGTCCGGATGGAAGACGACACGGCGGCGTTCGCCGATCTGGAAGAAGGCGACTACGCCATTCACCTGATGTACGGGATCGGCATTTTCCGGGGCATCCGCGAGATCAAACACAAGGATGTGAACCGGGAGCTGATCGTGCTGGAATACCGCGACGGCGCCATTATTTACGTGCCGGTCTGGCAGGCGGGGCTGGTCAGCCGTTACATCGGGGCGCAGCACTCCGTCAGCTTGAACAGCATCGGCGGCAAGCGCTGGAATGAAACCAAAATGCAGGCGCAGAAGGGGATTCAGGAATTCGCCGCCGAAATGATGCGGACCAGCGCCATGCGCAACACCTGTCCGGGTATACAATTTCCTCCGGATAATCTGGAACAGCGGGTGTTCGAAGATTCGTTTCCGTTCACCGACACCCAGGACCAGCGCAAAGCCGTCGCCGAAATCAAGCGCGACATGGAAAAAACCAAACCGATGGACCGCCTGCTCTGCGGCGATGTGGGCTACGGCAAAACCGAGGTCGCCATCCGGTCCGCGTTCAAAGCCATCGCCGCCGGTTATCAGGTGCTGGTGCTGGTGCCGACCACCATTCTCGCTCAACAGCATTATTACAGTTTCACGGAGCGTTTCGCCAAATATCCGTATGTGGTCGAAATGCTCAGCCGTTTCCGCTCCCGCAAGGAACAGACTGACATCCTGCGCAAGCTGTCGGTCGGCGGCGTGGACATCATCATCGGTACTCACCGGCTGCTCGGTTCGGACGTGCATTTCCACAAGCTCGGGCTGGTGGTGGTGGACGAGGAACAGCGTTTCGGCGTCAAGCACAAGGAACGGCTGAAGCGGTTCCGCGCCGAGATCGACATCCTGACCATGTCCGCCACGCCGATCCCGCGGACGCTTTACATGTCCATGACCGGGGTTCGCGACCTGAGCACCATCATGACCGCGCCGGGCCTGCGCCTGCCGGTCAAAACCGTCATCGCGCAGGACGACGAACGCACCGTGGTCGACGCCATCCGCCATGAAATCCGCCGCGGCGGCCAGGTCTATTACATCCACAACCGCGTCATGACCGTAAACGACGTGGCCGACAAGCTCGCCCGGCTGATGCCGGACGTCCGTTTCGCGGTCGGCCACGGTCAGATGGACGAGGACGAGCTTGAACTCGTCATGTCCGAATTCCTGACCGGGCGCATCGACGTCCTGGTGGCGACCACCATCATCGAATCGGGGCTGGACATCCCGAACGCCAATACCATCATCGTTGAACGCGCCGACCGGTTCGGGCTGGCCGAACTCTACCAGTTGCGCGGGCGCGTCGGGCGCTGGAACCGCCAGGCCTACGCCTATCTGCTGCTGCCGAAAAACACCATCCTGACCTCCGACGCCCGCAAGCGAATCGCCGCCATCCGGCGCTATTCGCACCTGGGCGCGGGATTCCGCCTCGCCCTGCGCGACCTCGAAATCCGCGGCGCCGGGAATCTGCTGGGTTCCGAACAGAGCGGGCATATCAACAGCATCGGCTTCGAGCTGTACTGTCAACTGCTGCGCCAGACCGTGGCACGGATGAGCGGCAATCATGATTACGACATCCTGCCGTCGGTGGATATCAACATCGATTTTGTCTGTTTCGCCAACGAAGCGCCCGCGTCGCTGCTGGCGACCGGCTTCCCGCCCGCCTACATCCAGTCGGAACGGCTCCGCATGGACGCCTACCGCCGCCTGTCATTGTTCACCAGAGTTGAACAGATCGACCGGTTCGAAGAAGAATTGCAGGACCGGTTCGGCAAACTGCCGCCCCAGGCGCGCCATATGCTCATGGTTTCGAAGATCCGCCTGCTGGCCGCCCGCGCCGGATTCACGGCGGTGACGGTGGAGAAAGAAAAGGTTTATTTCCGCACCAGCAACAGTCACTACCGGCTGAACGGCGTCATCCCGACGATCAACGCGGCGAACCCGCCCACGGTCAAGCTGAACCACATTCTGCAGATCGCCGAACTGCTGCCGGTCGTGTCAAAACCGCAGTAATCGGGCGGGCATTACTCCGCAAGCCCCTCGTCCGCCTGCCGGAACGGTACAATTTCGGTAATTTCATGGAGCCGGATACCGGGCCGGGTGCTGGAAATGTGGATGTAGTTATCCGACCAACCGCTGAAAACGCCGTTTCCTTCTTTCTCGAAAATCACGCCGACCGGTATGCCGAGTTGGCTCCGGTGAAACGCTTTCTTCGACGCGGCGGCAATCTCCTGTAACCTTGCGTAGCGCTCTTTGGCAACAGCCGAGGGCACCTGCCCCGGCATCGAGGCGGCCGGAGTCCCCTGCCGCGGCGAGAAACTGAACACATGCATATTGGCGAATTTCATCTCCTCCACCAGACGGCACGATTCATCGAACAGTTCGTCCGTTTCGCCGGGGAACCCGACAATCAGGTCGGTGCCGATGTGGATACCCGGCAGCGCGGCGCGCGCCGCTTCAGCGAATTCCCGGTATCCGGCGGCGGTATATTTGCGGTTCATAGCCCGGAGCACGATGTCGGAGCCGTGTTGAAGCGCCAGATGCAGAAACCGGCATACCTTCGGGTTGCGGGCCATGGCGTCGATCAGTTCGCGGTTGTCCGGGTGGGGCTCGGTGGAGCTCAGGCGGATGCGGTAGTCGCCGGGACGGGAACAAAGCGTGTCGATCAGTTCCGGCAAGCCCCTGCCCCCGTCCTGATACGCGCAGATATTAACTCCGGTCAAGACGATTTCATGGAAACCGCGCGCCAGAAGCTGTTCAAAGTCCCCGACGATCTCATCCCATGCCCGCGAACGCTCCGGTCCCCGGGTGTAAGGCACAATGCAGTATGAACAGAAGTTTTCACACCCTTCCTGCACCTTGATGAACGCCCGGCTTTTGAACGGAAAATCGGCGGCGGCGTTTTCCGTAAAAATCGCCCCGCGTTTCTCCTCCATGCTGAACCGTACCGGCGACGGCTTTTCGCCCTCGAACAGCTCATGGATCAGCGCGATAATATTTTTTTTGTCGGGGTTCGGAATCACCAGATCGGCGGCGCCGTCCCGCAGCCATTGGCGGTGGTCGGCTTCCGCGCTGCACCCGGTCAGGATCACCCGGCAGCCGGGATGAAGTTTACGAAAGCGCCGCGCCGCCTGGCGGCTTTTCTGCGCCGCCGCGCCGGTAACACTGCAGGAATTGATGATCAGCAGGTCAACCGTTTCCCCGCAATCCGTTTCGACCACGCGCCAGCCCGCCAACCGCAGCCGCCCGCAAATCAATGCCGAATCGGCCTGGTTCAAACGGCAGCCGATGGTATGAATGGCCGCCGTCCGGTTCATTTTTCACCATCTCCGGTAACGCGCAGGAACAGGCAGTCGCGGCGGGCGATACGCCCTTCGGCCAGAATCACCATCCGGTCCCGGGTCGCCTGGTCCACGTATTTGAAATAGCGGTCCTTGCGGGAAACGACCAGCGTCCCCACCGGCAATGTCTTCAACCGTTCATCCGGCCAATTCAGGTATTGCGGCACGAAAATACGTTCGCGATTGACATGGAGCATGTATTTGTTTTCGTCACCGTCGGGGCCAAGGAAAATAAAATGCAACGGCTGGCCCTCCGGGCGCAGCGCCTCGACTTTCGCGACAAATTCCGTTGAACTCATCCGCGCCTCGGCAATCGTCTCGATGATCATGATCCGCGCCAGAACCATCGTCGCCACCAGGAGCGTGATTACCAGCAAATGCTTGCCGATGCGCCGCACCTTGCGCCGCGCGGCAACCACCGCCAGGCAGAAAAGTCCCAATATGACGCTGGGAACAAATAACGGCAGTTTGATTTCGACGCCGTCAAGCGCCTCCACCACCGGCGGCAGGCGAAGCACCGCAACCGCGATCCACAGCCCCGCCAGCGCCACAAACGGCACCAGCATGGCAATCCGGATCACCCAATGCCGCAGCCAGGTCAGGAGTTTCAAATGGTCGGGGTTCAGGATCAACAGCCCGGCCAGCAGGGCCGCCGGAGGCATCGCGGCGGTGATATAACGCAGGTGCTTGGTGCCGGGAATGCTCATGCCCAGAATCACGATCAGCATCCACGCCGCCAGCCATTGAACTTTGGCAAGCCGCGGATTTTGCCGGATCCGGAAAAAATCCCGCTTCCAGTACCGGATATACACCAGCAGCACCAGCAGGGCCAGCGGATAAGTCACGGCGAAACTGCCGAGCCCGTTGGTGAAATAATACCACAACGGCTTGGTGCTCCCCAAACGCCCGGTGATCTGCATTTCCCAGAATTCCGCGTAAAAAGTGCCGCCGCCGTAATAATGGGCGAACCATGCCCACAGCGCCAGCATTCCCGCCAGAATCGCCGCCCCGGCAAAGCCGATGACCAGCACCATCCGGAACCGTCCGGCGACCAGGTAATAACTGATGAAAACCGCCGTCGGCACCACTACTCCGATCGGGCCGCGCCCCAGAAACCCCATGATCATCAGCACCGGCAGCCACCACAGCCACAGATGCAGCAGGCGTGGAGCCCGTCCCACCATGTAGATCAGGTAAAAACCGATGACCGCGGCCAGCGCCGGATAGGCGTCCAGCGAAACGATCCGCCCGATGTTCAGGATTTCCCACGCGCCGAACATCAGGATCGCCGCCACCAGTCCGTGAGCGGGCGAATACATCCGGGAGCCGATTTTGTAGGTGAACATGACAATAAACGCCATGCAGATTGCGGACGGCAGGGCGATCGTAAACCAGTCGATTCCGCCGAACAACAGCGACGACCAGTACATCAGAATGACCGGAATCGAGGTATAATCCGGATAAAGTTTGCCGTAGAGCTGCGGAAACGGATAGATGCCGTTTTCGCCCATTTCGTGGACGAACAGCGCAAACCGGGTATCGATCATCAATATTTCCAGCCGGCTCAGTCCGATCACGAAAACCAACAGGGCAACGGCAAAAATCACCCAGGCAATAATAGTTGTTCTGTTCACTGAATCCTCCCGGTTAACCGCGGACCTGTCCGTTTCCGTAGACCAGATATTTATACGAAGTTAGTTCCTCCAGCCCCATCGGGCCGCGCGCGTGGAGCTTGTCGGTGCTGATGCCGATTTCGGCGCCCATTCCGAATTCGCCCCCATCCGTGAAACGGGTCGAGGCGTTCTGATAGACCGTGGCGGAATCGATTTCGAGCATGAATTTTTCCGCATGGGCGGCGTTTTCGGTCAGGATGCCGTCGCTGTGGTGCGAACCGTATTTGTTGATATGCGCAATCGCTTCATCCAGACTGTCAACCACTTTCACAGTCAACACCAGTTCAAGGTATTCGGTGTAATAATCGTCTTCGGTGGCAGGCTTAATCTCCTTGTCCCACTGTGCCGAACGCTCGTCGCCGCGCAATTCGATGTGATGTTCACGCATCTCTTTCAGGAACAGCGGCACGAATTCCGGTGCTACTTGGGAGTTCACCAGCAGCGTTTCCAGAGCATTGCAGGCGCTGGGACGCTGATATTTGGCGTTCACGATGATCCGGACCGCTTCTTCGACATTGCATCCCGCGTCCGCATAAAGGTGGCAGACCCCCTTGTAATGCTTGATCACCGGAATCGTGGATTGCTCCACCACCGTGCGGATCAGCCCCTCGCCGCCGCGCGGAATAATCAAACTGATGTATTCATCCATTTTCAGGAGCACACTCACCGCCTGGCGATCGGTCCACTTGACGAGCTGTACCGCGCCGTCCGGCAGTCCGGCTTCGATTCCGGCCCGGTTCATGCAGTCGGCCAGAATCAGGTTGGAATTGAACGCCTCGGAACCGCCGCGCAGGATCACGGCATTGCCCGCTTTCAGGCAAAGCCCGGCGGAATCCACCGTCACGTTCGGGCGCGACTCATAAATGATGCCGATCACGCCGAGCGGCACCGACACTTTTTTGATTTTCAAACCGTTCGGGCGCTCCACTTCGCCGAGGGTGCGGCCGACCGGGTCGGGCAATTTCGCCACGGAACGGAGG
Organism: Lentisphaeria bacterium UBA5247; assembly: GCA_002408885.1. Lineage (GTDB taxonomy): Bacteria > Verrucomicrobiota > Lentisphaeria > Victivallales > Victivallaceae > UBA5239. Next base: position 35,099 of record DHTZ01000085.1, read on the forward strand.
CCGTCGGACATTTCCCGGATTCTCTTTGCGTCCAGCCGCAGACGGTCCAGCATGGCGCTCGACAATCCGGCCTCGCGCCCGGCTTTCAGGTCCAGTTCGTTGGCGGTGATTATTTCGTTTTCCAGTTTATCGATAGCATCGGCCATCCGATGCAGAATCGTATTTTTTTCTTCGGGCTTCAGGACGGCCAGCGCCCTTGAAGCGCTCAGGGCCTTTTTCCCCATCTTGTGCATGACGGACTTAATTTCGTTGATATCAACCGACATAATTCATGCTCCTCGTTATTTCTTGCAAAGGCCTAATATACCACAATCCGACCGATTTTACAACCGGATTTCCATCAGGATCAACGCCAATATCCCGGCGCCGAGCAACAGCCAGACCTGATTGACTTTCCATTTGATCTCGATGAACAATACCAAGGCAAAAATCACCAACCCCTGCCAACAGATGCCGAACGAAACTCCCGATTTCTCCCACAGCGTCTTCAACGGCGCCGAAAACACCGATGTTTCGGCGAAAAAGATGACCGCCGCCCCGATCAACCCCAGCACCACCGGGCGAATCCCCTCCAGCGCCTGCTGGAGCCAGACACTGTTGCGGAATTTGGACAGGAAAACCGCCGCCAGCATCACCACGATCAGCGACGGCGTCATCATGCCCAGTGTGGCGGAAGCCGCGCCGAGAACCCCTGCCTGCTGATAACCGACATAAGTGGCGGCGTTCAACCCCACCGGGCCCGGCGTAATCTGCGCCAGCGCCACCAGCGCGGCGAACTCGTCCCCGCCCATATATTGATGGCGCGTCACCAGTTCGTCCTGGAACAGCGGGATCATCGCATAGCCGCCGCCGAACGTAAACACCCCGATCTTGGCAAACAGATAATACAGGTAAAGAATATGCGTCATTTGCCGTCCTCCTTCTTCACATCCACCGTTTTCAGCAGGAGAAGGTGGCAAACGCCGAGCGCCAGCCCGATCGCGGCTCCGCCCACAATCATCCAGATCACATTGAATTCCAGAAAAACCAGACCGCCGAAAGCCGCCAAAGCCAGGATCACCGCCATCCGGTTTTTCAACACGCTCCGGGACAGCTTGATCACGGACAACAGGATCAGCGCGCAGACCGCCGCCCGAATCCCCAGAAAAATATGGTTCATATAGCGGTTGTCCCGGAAAAAGCTGATAAACGCCGCCACGATGACAATCACCACGAACGGCGGCGTCACCACCCCGAACGCGGCACTCACCGCCCCCCAAAAACCGGCGGTCCGGTAGCCGACCAGCACCGCCATGTTGATGGCGATGATTCCCGGCATCGACTGCATGACGGCAATGACATCGACCATTTCCTTATCCGTCATCCAATTGCGTTTCTCAACAAATTCGCGGCTGATCAGAGGAAGCATCGCCAATCCCCCGCCAACCGCCACCATCGATATCTTAAAAAATACGGTAAACAACGTCCGAACACGGTGCCCGGATTCAGCACCGGCCTCAATTTGCGGCATCGGGGTCCTCCAACTTCTTGATGAATTCAATTTTCGAGCGCGCAATCGGCACCCGGACGCCCGGGTCGGGGCTGTAATAAACGTTATGTACATCTTCGCCCAGAATCTGTACCACCTGCGGCGAGGAATCTTTGAGTTTCAGTTCCGCGTTGGCCACCCACATCGTCACCGGCTGGAGGCGGTTCACCTCGCCCTTCTTCAACGTCACCGAACGGGTAATCCGCTCCGGCCTGGCGCGCTTGTGGGCGAACACCAGCGTATATTCACCGGCGTTCAGGTCGCGCAGCGAAATGGTTTTCGACAAATGTTCGTGTTCACCCTTTTCGGTCACGCCGATCACTTTGCCGTCCATGTAGACCGTCACTCCCGGCGGGTTCACCACCAGGTCGATGCCGCTGGTATTTTTCGTCATTTCCAGCTCCAGCACCTGACGGACCCCTCGCCCGATTTCGACTTCACGGACGACGGAATCGAAATTTTCCCTGCGGATCGTGACTGTATATTTATCCGCTTTCAGCCCGTCGATCTTCAACGGCGTGATGCCGTAGGATCTCTCCCCGATGAACACCTCCGCCTTTGGCGGCACGGTGATCACCTCCAGCGTGCCGGCCAGTTCCGTCATGACGAATTCTTCCGTCAAGGTTTTATTCTGCGTCACCATAATATTGCGGGTGATGTCGGCATAGCCCGGAGCCGACAGCTTCAGCCGGTATTGCCCGGCTTCCAGATTGGTACGATAAAGAGTCCGCCCCACCGTTTTGTCGTTCAGGGAGACGGTTACGCGGTCCGGCACCGATTTGACCACCAGGATGCCGACGTTGCTCGCCATCGGGACGGAAATCAATTGCGGTCTGGCGTCCATGATTTTCCAGGAGACCGGCACCGGCTCGAAACCGCTTTTTTCCAGCATCGCCTCATAGTTGCCAAGCGGCAGGTCCTTCATGATCAGCGGAGTAATGCCTTTCAATTCGCCTTTGACCATAACCCGCGCGCCCGCCGGGTCCGAACTGATCATGGCTTTGCCGGTCAGCGCTTTCAACCGGACATGCCGGACCGCCTGTTCGCCCGGTTCCAGGTTCAAATTCAACCAACTGCTCTCGAAGCCCGGCGCCCGGATTTCCAGCAGATAGTTACCGCCGCCGGAGTCGCCGCCAAACGGCGTCTTGCCCAATTCGCGGTTATTGATCAGGACCGACGCCCCCGCCGGTTCCGAAGTAACCGTCAGGGTGCCTTTGACCGGAACCTCCGGTTTGCCGCAGCCCGAAATCAGGCACGCCGCCAACAGAGCCGCGCCGAAAACCATATAGAATGAACGTATCATCATTTCTCTCACCTCTTCTTCCGTTGGTCGCGGATAATGCGGTCCAGCTTCAGCCTTCTTTCGATCGCCGTCTCATATTCTTTGCTGTTCTGCGGAAGGATGTTGATCCGCTGGACCAGCATCTCTTGCGCACCCTCGTAATCCTGCAGGCGTATCCGCCGGTTATACTCAAAATCGAGGTCGGTCGCCATTTTCGTCCGGATCGCCTCCGCATCCTGCCGCTGCTTGCGGGCGCGTTCCCATATTTCCGGTTTCGGCTGGAACGGGTCCAGATTTTCCACGACCAGATCGTACAAGGCAATCGCCTTCAACAGATTGGCTGGATTGGCGTCGCGGTTGCGGTACAGGTCCTCGGCGTTGTTGAAATCATCCCGGGCGATCTTCATGATTTCCTCGACGGTCATGGCGATCGTATAAAGATTGTAGTGGGCGGAAAATCCGTCAATGGCCTGGGTTATCGCGTCAAACGAGTTTGGAGCGTAAGTATCTTTCACGGTCACATCGTTCATCTTTTTTTCATTGGCGATCAGCAACCGCCGTTCACTGCTGCTGCCGGGCTGGGACGCGCCCGTGTGCTCCGGTTCCAGCGCGAAAAAATCGGTCTTGCGGATTTCCCGTTGCAGGGCTTCCAGATACGCAAGCTGAACCCGGTCAACGGTTCGGGTATAGCGCCGCCGGGATTTCAGGTCATCGACATTGAATACCGCTTTCCCTCCATTGATTTCCAGCGAAAAACGAAAAATATTGTCGCCCTCCACATTTTCCTTTACATAGTAAAGCATAAACGGCGGCGCGGGCTTCTTCGAATCGGATTCCGGGGCCGGAGCCTTGCCCGTTTCCTTATTGAAATAATGAAATCCAGCCGCAAAACAGGCAATCAGCGCCACGATGGAGGTATAAAAAAGCAACGTGGAACTCAAGCGGCGCCCCTTTTTTTCGGCCTCGCCCTTTACCGAATCGCTTTTTTTCTTTTTCTGGAAAAGATTCAGGTTTTTATTTTCAAAAATCGAAAGATCGGTTTTTTCAGGAATCGACGGCAAATCTTTATCAGTCAATGCCACGGTCGTTTCCGCCGGTTTGATCGAAATCACCGGCCGGACCGGAGGCTCCGGCGTTGACGGCGGCGGAGCCGTGTGGAATATCACTTTCGGAACGGAACTCACCAAATCGGCATCGCTGCGAAGAACCTCGGCCACATCCAGCGCCAGGTCTTTTTTCCCTCCGAAACGGATATTCTGGTCCCCCAGCGAAATCACATCGCCTTCCACCAGCGCCTGCGGGCGTTCGATCACTTTGCCGTTGATTTTGGTGCCGTTGGTGCTGCCCAGGTCCGACACCATCCAGATACCGCTGTCCGTCCGTTGCAGCTCCGCGTGATAACGCGACACTCCCCCCGTACACAGACTGACGTCGTTGTCGGTCTCCCGCCCCAGCTTGACCGTGCTTTTGTTCAGCTCGAAACCGCGGCCCGCGTCAACTCCGTTCAACAGATATATTTTCATTTGCCGTTCTCTTTGCAATGGTACACTCCCCTTACTTCCAAAACATTCTCCTGCATCTCTTGTATTATATCACCGGTAAGCTCACTGTTCAAGTCGATTTTATCCCCGATTTCGGTACCGGTCGCCGCCAGTACTCCGGCGGGAAGTTCCACGGTGGCAATCGCCCGGCGCGAAAAAATCATCGGCAGCCAGGGCGGCAGCTCCCGGTGAACCGCGCAAACCGTATTTGCGCGATCCACAAAAATCACGTCGATCGGCATCAGCATGAACATGGTGTGGATGGCCCGGCAACGCTGAAACACCATCGAATCAAACCCGTCGAACCGCTTCCCGATCATGCCGCGGAGCCGCGCCCCCGGTGACACCGCATAAAACGGTTCGCGGGACAGGCAACGCATTTTGGTCAAATTAACAATCATCGCTCCGCCTAAAACATCTCCAGCGCCTGCATCAGAATCGGCGTCAGCAGAATCACCATCACCGCCGGAAAAATAAACAATACCATCGGAAACAACATCTTCACCGGCGCTTCACCGGCCAGCTTCTCCGCCCGGGTAAACCGTTTATTGCGCAGCAGATCGCTCTGGATACGCAGCAGATTGCCGACACTGACCCCAAGCTCATCCGCCTGGATGATCGCATTCATGACGGAGGTCAAATCCGACTGCCGGACCCGGTTAACAAGGTCGCGCAATGCCACCACCCGCTTTTTGCCGAGCTGGATTTCCTTCAGGGTTCGGCCCAATTCCTCGCCCAGGGCGTCGGTCTGGCGCCGCGCCAGGATATCCCGCAGGGAATTCAGGAAGTCCTTGCCCGCTTCGACGGACAACGACAGCAAATCCAATACGTTCGGCAGCGCCCGCATGATATCCATATGCCGCTTGCGAACCGCGCCGCGCAGCCACAGCCCGGGATAGAGCACAAACATCACCCAGAGCGCCATCCCCGCCAGTGCATGCCCGCCGAAAAACGACAGAAACATCAGCAAGAGCCCCAGGAAAAACATCAACACCCGCACCGCCACAAAATCCTCTCCGCTCAACTGTTGGCTGAACCCGGCCATCGTCAACGACTCGTCCGCCTGGCGCACCATGCTTTCCAGCGACTTGTTCCGGGCGACAAAACGGGTGTTCGGCACAAAGGGCAGAAAAATCCGGATCAACAACGGCAGTCTCGCCGTCATTTCCTGTTCCAGTCCCCGTTCCACCTCGATTCGGGAAAATGCATAAAGAAACAGCCACACCAGGATTCCGACGCAGATTCCCAGCGAAACCGAAGCGATCATCATGAGCATTCCATCCATGCCGTCTCCTCCCTATATGTCGATGTTGATGATTTTATGGATCATCAGACAGCCGCACGCAATCAGCGCACCCGCCAGCCCCATGGCCCCGATGCCGATCCAACTATTGAAGAACGCATTCATCGCCTCGGGCATGATCTTCGACATCACGATCATCAGAAAAAGCGGAATCAGGCTGATAATGATCGTCTGAAGCCTGCCCTGCGCGGTCATCGCGTTGATCTTATTGTTAATGCGGGCCCGTTCACGGATCACCGAGGCCAGCCGTTCAAAAACAAGGGTCAGCTCGCCCCCGGTCTGCCGGGCCGTCACAATCGCGGTGTTCACCAGTTCGAAGTCGCTGCTTTTCATGCGGTTGCCGAGATTGTCAAGCGCCTGTTCCAGCGGCACGCCGAGCCGGATTTCCTGCATCAGCAACCGGAATTCAAACGAAATCGGAGGACGGTTTTCGTTCGCCACCGCTTCAATCGCCTGGTTGATACTGAACCCGGCTTTCAACGAACTGCTCATCGAGTTCAACGCCTCTTCCAGCTGCTCATTGAATTTCCGCAACCGCTGTTTCCGGAGAAAACGCAGATAAACCCGGGGTGCCGGAAACGTCACCAGCGCCACCAGCGTTCCCATGATCGAGCCCCTCAGCCAGGTGAAATTATCCGAGAACGACGCCAGCAGGAGCACCGTCAGGAACCCGCAGAGCCCGCTGACGGCCAGCGTCAGGTCGAACACCTTGCCGACCGGCATGTTCAACAGCACGTCGTCAAGCTCCACCGAGGCTTCCTGAAGATACCGTTCCCGGTAGCGCGTACTGGCGAAAATGACGAAATCCACAATCACCAGCGTGGACGCGGTCGCGCACAGCCCGGCGCAGATCGAAGAAACGTATACATTTCCAAACAGTCCCATCATGATCATTTCCTCCGGTATTTTTTCGGATCGAACACGGAAATATCCAGATTGATTTTAGCCCTCTGGATTTCCTCCATGAACGTCGGGATATTGCCGGTCGCCTCATGATACCCCACAATCCGGTTGTTCTCATCCCATCCGGTCTGGGTAAACACGAAAATATCCTGCATGGTGATGATTTCGCCCTCCATCTTGGTGATCTCGCTGATGTGGGTGATCTTACGCGAGCCGTCGCGCTGGCGGCTCACCTGAACCACCAGGCAGATTGCCGACGTGATCTGCTCGCGGATCGCCCGCAGCGGCAGGTCGAATCCCGCCATCAGCACCAGCGTTTCCAGGCGGGAGAGGCAGTCGCGCGGCGTGTTGGCGTGAATCGTCGTCAACGATCCGTCATGGCCGGTGTTCATCGCCTGCAGCATGTCCAGCGCCTCGCCGCCGCGGCACTCGCCGACCACAATCCGGTCGGGGCGCATGCGCAACGAGTTGCGGACCAGGTCGCGGATGGAAATTTCGCCGCGCCCTTCGATGTTCGGCGGACGCGATTCAAGCCGCACCACATGCTCCTGGTTCAACTGGAGTTCCGCCGCGTCTTCCACCGTGACGATGCGTTCGCGGTTCGGCAGAAAAGAGCTTAACACATTCAATAAAGTAGTTTTACCGGAGCCGGTACCGCCGGAGATCACAATATTCTTGCGCACCAGCACCGAGGCTTCCAGGAATTGCGCCATTTCAGGGATCAGCGTACCGAATTCAACCAGATTCGACACCCGGTAAGGATTTTTGGAAAACTTACGGATCGTGATCGACGGCCCCACCAGCGACAGCGGCGGAATGATCGCGTTCACACGCGAACCGTCGGGCAGACGGGCGTCAACCATCGGCGAACTTTCGTCGATGCGGCGGCCAAGGGGCGACACGATCCGCTCGATCGCCGCCATCACCTGCGCATTATCGGCAAAGGCGGTATCGGTACGGTACAGCACGCCTTTCTGCTCCACAAACACCTGATTCGGTCCGTTGACCATGATTTCGGTGATGTCGTCGCGCTCGATCATATAGTCCAGCGGGCCCAGCCCGATCGCTTCCTGAATCATTTCACGCTCCAGCATCTCCGACGAGACCCCCGCCGGAAGCGGAATCGACAATTCGCTCAACACTTCCCGGATCGTCGCCTTGGCCCGGGTTTCCATATCCCGTTCCGCCACGCCGGAAAGAACCATTTTTTTCAGGTTAAGCCGTTTAAGCAACTCGGCATGGGCGTGGCGCTTGATCTCCTGAATCACCGGGCGGGCGGCATCCGGCACACCGGAGATCGTCAGTTTCGGCACCAGTTCGCGTTTCGGCAGAGGCACGGACTCCTGTTGCGGCGGGGCCGGAACGGGAGCAGGTGCCGGAGCGGGAGCAGGCGCCGGAACGGGGGCCGGGGAGACCGAGGGCGGCCGGGGCGGAGGAGGAGCCGCAGGTAAAGCCACAGGGGACTCGACCAACGGACCTTTGGCCAGAATATTAAGATGGCCGATTTTAATGACCGAACCCGGATGCGCCTCCGCCGGTTCATTCGGCACAAGCAACCGGCCGTCCACGTAAGTTCCGTTGCTGCTGCTCAGGTCAATCACATACAACACATTGTCGCGGACGATAAACTGCGCGTGACGCGCCGAAATTTCCGGCATTTCCAATTGGATATGCGACTGCGCGCCGGAGCCGACGATATAAGATCCCGGCGCCAGTTTTCCCAATGCATCGCCCTGTCCGGGCTGGCTGATTACGATTTCAAACATGATTTTACGGCGTGTGTCTGCGTTTTTCGCGTTCTTCGTTATACTTCGGAATATTCTGTTCAAGATACTTGAAGTTGACACTCTGGAGGTCGCCGGCGTAGCTCGATTCTTCGTAATTGCGCAGGCTCAGCGTCAATTTGCCTTTCTGGCTGGCGAAGATGATCATCTCCACTTCCTTCGGGCTGAGTTCCAGCGTCACAGTACTGTAACCGGCCCGGCCGCCCTCGCTTCCGGTCCCGCCGTAATTCGTTTCCCACTGGGCCCCGGTCGCCAGTACGCGGACGTTTTGCAGAATGGTCAGGGTCAGGGTGTCCAGGCTGTTGTCACCCTTCATTTCCGGGAAACGGAAGGTGCCGATGATGTCCACATTGTCTTCCGGCTTGATCAGGTTGTTCACCGATGAGATATTGTCCACCGCCACGGAAATGGCGCGGTAATTTTTCCGCACCCGTCCCGCCAGTCCGGCGGCACGCCCATAGGCCTGGCTGATGTCGCCCCATTGCAGGAGTTCGCCTTTTTCCTTGGAGACGTCAAGCTTGCGCCCAATGATCCGGGAGCGCATGTTCCACGGGATATCCCGTTCCAAAGTACGGGTTCCACGCGGGCGGGTAATCCGCTCCTGTACAATATCGCTGTCCTGAATCACCTGGCTGCTGGCCTTGGCCGTAGTCATTTTGATCAGGATGACTTCTTCGGTACTGTGCTGGATCTTCCGGCGTTCGGCTTCGATCCGGGAATAATTCAAGACAAATGCCATAATCCCGAAAAATACCGCAACCAGCAGCAACAATCTTTGTTTCATCCGGTAAACTCCTTCCGTCATTAATCTTGCATATCAATCAAATATATTGCCTGTCGACAAAAAAAACAACCGGTTCTCATTTAATTGTGGTAATTTTTCCCTTTGCCGATCATCACCGCCCGATAGAGCTGTTCCAGCAGCAGGTAACGGGCCATTTCGTGGGTAAACGTCATCCGCGACAGCGACAGCAGCCAATCCCCTCTTTTCTTCACCGCCTCCGCCAGCCCGTAGGGCCCTCCGATCACCAACACGATTTTGCGGTCGATGCCCATGAGCTTCGCCGAAAACTCCTTCGACGTCACCTCCACCCCCTCTTCACTCAGGACAATGACGTATCCTTTTTCCCCGTCCAGTTGTTCAAGAATCTTCGCCCCTTCATTTTCGGGGGCGCCGTCGCGGATTTCCACGATTTCCACCTTTGCATAAGGCGACAGGCGGGTCACGTAAGTCTGCACGTGCGAGCTCAGAGCCCGGTCTTTCATCTTCCCGACGGCGATGATCTTCAACAACATGGGCTACCTCAGAACGAGGGCGGCAGGAACTCGGAATCGTCAAACTCGACATTCAACCGGTATTGCACCACCTGAAAAACCTGTACGTTCCCGTCCAGCCGCACCGTGCTCTGGTTGGCGATGACCACATGGTCGTACATGGCGTATGAATCCATTTCGGACTCGTAGCGGAGCAATATTCCGCCGATATTCTCCCGTGTATTCAGCCGTTTCGGCAGACCGGAATATTTCCCCACGTAAATCGTAATGGGCTCCTGTCCGGGATTGCTTCCGACCACCTTGTAATATTCCAGGCCACCCATGCGGACCTGCGACAGCCGGACCGTTTCAAAGGTATCCGAAAACGTGCTGTCGGGCTGAAGCAAGGTCTGCATATTACGTATCCGTTCCAGCCCCTTGCCGGTCAATTCCCTCACGATTTTCTTGCGGTAATCGACCAGCCAGGCCTGCCGGCCGTTGAAAAAGAGCCCGTTCAGCGGCAGGTTGTCCTCGTAGGTGGTCGTCCGCCAGGAACCGGGGCGCTTGAACTTCACCTCGACCACATATTCGTCGTCCCAGAAAACGCCGACCGTCTTCGATATCTGCCGCTGCATGTAGGAACGGGCCTGACGGTATTGACCGGTCGGATCGCTGCTCCGGCTCATCAGCGCCTGCAATTCGTCAAGCGTAATATCCGACTCATATTCTTCATATTCCCGGAACAGCGAACAGCCGCACAGCCCGAGCGCCAGCAGCGCCGCAAAGATCGACTTCATCAACGTTTTCATTTCACAGTCCTCAAAAGTAAAAAAATACCCCGCCGGATTTCCGGCAGGGTAAAAATAGCTCAAAAACCGGACTAAAACAAGTCCGGATTCCGATTTTTTTACGCATTGTACGTGGTTGACGTCGTCGAACCGCTGTTTTCCGTCCATTCATAATGGAAGAATTTGCCGCGCTCCTTGTCCACGCGCTCATAGGTATGGGCGCCGAAATAGTCACGCTGGGCCTGCAGCAGATTCGCCGGCAGCACCGCCGAACGATACGAATCGTAATAACAGAGGGCGCTCGAAAACGCCGGAACCGGAATGCCGTTCAGCGCGGCCGCGGCCACGACTTCACGCCAGGCGGTCTGGGCCTTGCCGATCGCTTTCTTGAAGAAATCGGCGAGCAACAGGTTCGCCAGCTTCTGGTCTTTGTCGAACGCGGTCTTGATATCGCCCAGGAACTTGGCCCGGATGATACAGCCGCCGCGCCACATCAGCGCGATTTCGCCGTAGTTCAACTTCCAGCCGTATTCGGCGGCGGCGAGTTTCAGCAATTGGAAGCCCTGCGCATACGAACAGATCTTGGAGGCATAAAGCGCCTGACGGATTTTGTCCACCATCGCTTTTTTGTCGGCGGGGCTGAGCTTGACGGCTTTGGGCCCCTTCAGGACCTTGGAGGCGGCCACACGTTCTTCCTTGATCGCCGACACACAACGGGCAAATACCGCTTCCGCGATCGTCGGAGCCGGAGCGCCGAGGTCCAGCGCACTCTGGCTGGTCCATTTGCCGGTGCCTTTCTGACCGGCGGTGTCGAGGATCATATCGACCACCGGCTTCTTGGTATCGGATTCAACTTCCTTCAGGATGTTGGTGGTGATGTCGATGAGGTAGCTGTCCAGCTCGGCTTTGTTCCATTCCGAGAAAACCTTCTGCATTTCGGAGGCTTTCATGCCGAGCATGTTTTTCATCAGCGTGTAGGCTTCGCAGATCATCTGCATGTCGCCGTATTCGATGCCGTTGTGAACCATCTTCACATAATGCCCGGCGCCGTTGTCGCCCACCCATTCGCAGCAGGCGCTGCCGTCGGCAACCTTGGCCGCGATCGCCTGGAAAATCGGCTTGACGGCAGGCCAGGCTTTCGCCGATCCGCCGGGCATGATCGAGGGACCGAGCAGAGCGCCTTCTTCGCCGCCGGACACGCCGGTACCGATGAACAGCAGGCCCTTTTCTTCCAGATAAGCGGTACGGCGGGCGGTATCCGGGAAATGGCTGTTACCGCCGTCGATGATGATATCGCCCTTGTCCAGATAAGGGATCAGCACGTCGATGAATTCATCCACCGGCTTGCCGGCCTTGACCATCAACATGATCTTGCGCGGCTTCGCCAGATTGTCCACCAGTTCCTGAACAGATTTGCAGCCGATGATATTCTTATCTTTGCCGCGGCCTTTGACAAAATTCTCAACCTTGTCAACGGTACGGTTGAATACGGCTACGGAAAACCCTTTGCTTTCCATGTTCAAGACCAGGTTTTCGCCCATGACGGCGATCCCGATCAGGCCGATATCAGCTTTTTTCAGAGCGTTTTTTTTTACAGGAGCTACTTTTTTTGCCGGAGCGGCGGCCTTTGCCGGAGCGACGGCCTTTGCCGGAGCGGCGGCCTTTGCCGGAGCGACGGCCTTTGCCGGAGCGGCTTTCTTCGCAGGCGCAGCGGCTTTCTTTGCCGGAGCAGCGGCCTTCGCAGGCGCAGCGGCTTTAACCGGAGCAGCGGCTTTCTTTGCCGGAGCAGCGGCCTTCGCAGGCGCAGCAGCTTTAACCGGAGCAGCGGCTTTCTTTGCCGGAGCGGCGGCCTTAACCGGAGCAACGGTTTTCTTCGCAGGCGCAACGGCCGAAGCAATAGCGATACTTTTGCTCGGAGCTGTAGCTTTTTTAGCAGATACGGTTTTCCTAGCCGGGGCGGCAGCTTTCTTCGCCGGAGCGGCAGCTTTCTTTGCCGGAGCGGCGGCCTTAACCGGGGCAGCGGCTTTTTTAGCCGGAGCGGCAGCTTTCTTCGCGGGGGCGGCAGCTTTCTTCGCAGGAGCGGCGGCCTTAACCGGGGCAGCGGCTTTCTTAGCCGGGGCGGCGGTTTTCTTTACAGGAGCAGCAGCCTTGACCGGTGCGACAGTTTTCTTAGCCGGTACAACGGCCTTCTTTGCCGGAGCGGCGGCCTTAACCGGGGCAGCGGCTTTCTTAGCCGGGGCGGCGGTTTTCTTGGCCGGAGCGGCAGCCTTAACCGGGGCAGTTGTTTTTGCAGGAGTTGTTTTCTTGGCGGGAGTAGCTTTCTTCGCAGGAGCGGCGGTCTTTTCGGACTTTGTCTTACCCATGTAAAATTCCCCTTTGTTGTGTATATTGTTGGCAACAATGCCATTTTCGGTGACTAATATAACCCAAATACCATCCAACGCAACACTTACAACACAATAAATGCAATTTTTTTGTAAAAAAGCGTAAAAAAATGAAACTTTTTCTGATTTCCGCTCAAAAAATTCCGTCCTTTAAACTTTTTATCAGGATACTCTGCGCCAAAAATCAATGTCATGTGAAAAAACAAAAACGCGACTTTGGTTTTGCCCGCCGGGCGACCAGCGCTACCCGCGTGCCGGACTGCGGGCGGCAACGTGCCGCAACGAAGTTTGTTCACCAGAAAACGATACCTCCATATCGGGCCTGAGCCCCCTGAAAAACCTGCATGGTAACGCTATATAATAATATTTTTCTGAAAACAGCTTGACTATTCGCTGACAAGTTATATATTCATAGTCAGAAAACAACAGGTTTTTACAAAAACAATGAACGGTAAAGAAAACAATCACAGCTTTTCAACCGGTGCCGGAGTTGCTCCCGCGCCGAATTTTGCCGTTTCCTTTATTTCCCTCCTTCTTTTGCGACTTACTTGCGCCGGCCGGGCCTGAGTAAAGACGCCAGCTCATCCGTTTTCGGATTTGGTCTCAGCCTGACCGGTGTATTGATTCTCTGATTTTGTCCGGAGTTCTCCAACCGTCTTTGTGTATTTCGCCGGAACAAAATCACCCGATCACCCGATATGCAATCATGATTATTTACACCGGAGAAAACCCAAAATGAATCATCCGAAATATACCGCTCCCGAAGTCGTCGAAATCGAAAACCGCGTCTGGCCCACCCGCCGCATCGGCAAAGCCCCGATCATGGTGCCGGTGGACCTGCGCGACGGCAACCAGGCGTTCGTCAACCCGATGAACGTCGAAACCAAAATCCGCTATTTCAAAATGCTGTGTGACATCGGATTCAAGGAGATCGAAGTCGCCTATCCCGCCGCCTCTACCGAGGAATTCGAATTCGTGCGCCGCCTGGTCACGGAAAACATGATCCCGGACGACGTCCGGATCGTCGTCTTCACCGCCGCCCGCAAGGACCTGATCGACAAAACCATGGCTTCGATCGAAGGCGTAAAACAGGCCATGATCCACTGTTATATCGCGGGCAGCGAACTGCACCGCGAATTCGTTTTCGGCAAAACCCGCGAAGAACTGATCCGCATCGCCGCCGACGGCACCCGGATGATCGCCGAAGCCGTCGAAAGCCGGGGCATGCGCGGCGCGATCAATTACGAATTCTCGCCGGAGGAGTTTTCGGATTCCGACATTGATTTCGTGGTCGAACTGTGCGAAGCGGTGCGGGCCGAATGGAAGCCGCGCGGCAGGGGCGATTTCATCCTGAACCTGCCCTCGACCGTCGAGCGCCGCGCCCCCAACGAATACGCCGACAAAATCGAATACTTCTGCCGCAAATACACCGGCATGCGCGAAACCGTCATCAGTGTCCACACCCACAACGACCAGGGATGCGGCATCGCCGCCGCCGAGCTGGCCGTACTGGCGGGGGCCGAACGCATCGAAGGGACCCTGGCCGGGCACGGGGAACGTACCGGCAACATGGACCTGATCACGTTTGCGCTGAACCTGAAGTCGCGCGGCATCGAAATCGGACAGGATTTCTCGCGTCTGCCGGAGATTACGGCGTTCATCGAAGAAGTCTCGGAGATCAAAATCAATCCGCGCACCCCTTATGCCGGCGAGCTGGTCTTTACCGCATTCTCGGGAACGCATCAGGACGCGATCCGCAAAGGCATGGCACGGCGCGAGGAGATCGGCAACTACTTCCGCCAGGGCTGGAAGGTCCCGTACCTGCACCTGGACCCCGCCGACGTCGGGCGTAATTACGAAGGGCTGATCCGTATCAACAGCCAGTCCGGCAAGGGCGGCGTGGCCTATATCCTGGAAAGCGTGTACGGCATCCATGTCCCCAAAGCCATGCAGCCGATGGTCGCCCGCGCGGTTCAGGACGAAGCGGAAGCCACCGGCAAAGAGGTCACGCCCGCCGAAATCCACCGGATCTTTCAGGAAAAAATCGTCAACGCCGCCCGGAACGATATCGAAATGACCTTTCACCGGATGCAGCGCCCGGCCCCGTCCAACGGCGGCACCACCGAGGTTGAAGTCGAAATCTCCGTCAACGGCGCGACACATCGTGTCCAAGGCACCGGCGGCGGCCCGATCGAGGCGGCGGTGCATGCGTTCGCGAACTGTCCGGGCATCCCGTCAATCGAGGTGGAGAGTTACCACGAACACGCGCTGGGGAGCGGCGCCGGAGCCCGCGCCATCGCCTTTATCGGAACCCGGATCAACGGGCAAACCGTCTATGGCACGGGCATCGACGAAAGCATCAACGCGGCGGCAATCCGCGCGCTGGTCAACGCCCTGAACCATAGCCGGAGCCGGTCAAAGTGACTGCATGACTTTGACGAAGCCATCCGTCGATTTCTCGATACTGCTCATCGGAACGCAGAACGCCAGCCGGAAATAGCCCGGTGTGCCGAAACCGCGCCCGGGCACCGCCAGAATGCGTTCCTTGAGCAGGATATTGACGAATTCGGCGTCGTCCGGGATCGGTGACTGCGGAAAAAAGTACAGCGCGCCCTTCGGCAGGTTGTAGCGGATTCCGGCACGGTCAAGAACCCGCGCCATGGCGTCGCGGCGGCCGCGGTAGATGTTCAGGTCCACCCGTTCGTCGATCATGCGGGTCAGCATTTTCTGGGCGATGGCGGGGGCGTTGACAAAGCCGAGGATGCGGTTGGTCATGATGACGCCGTTGATCAGTTCCGCAGGCTCGGGCATGGCCGGGCAGACCGCCAGATAGCCGATACGCGCCCCCGCCAGCGACAGCGTCTTGGAGTACGAACCGACGATGACGGAGTATTCATAGGCGTCAAAGACCGACGGAATTTCCACGCCGTCGAAGTTCAGCGCCCGGTACGGTTCGTCGGAAACGAGGTACAGTACCCGTCCGGTTTTCCGCATATGGTTGCGCATGACTCCGGTCAGGGCTTCCAGCTCGGCGCGGCTGTAAATCTGCCCGGTCGGATTGTTCGGGGAATTGATCAGGATGGCTTTGGTTTTCGGCGTGAGCGACTGTTCGATGGCCTCAATGTCGAGTTCAAACGTGAAATCCTTGCTCGGCACCGGCTTCAGCACGCCGCCGAAGTTGCCCGCATAAAAACGGTATTCCATGAAGTACGGAGCCGGACAGACCACCTCGTCACCGGGTTCCAGCACCGCCCGGAATAACACGTTGATCGCCCCCGCCGCGCCCGTGGTCACCACCACATGCGACGGCGGCACGTCAACGCCCTGTTCGCGGGTCAGGCTGCCGGCGATGGCGCTGCGGGTTTCGGGATATCCGGCGTTGGGCATGTAGCCGAGCGCAAAGGGTTCATGGGCGTGTTCCGCCACCTGGCAGAGGGCGGACGCGGCACCGGCGGGCGGCGGCACGTCGGGGTTGCCGAGGCTGAAGTCATAGACGTTGTCGGCGCCGTACTGTTTTTTCAATTCGATGCCCACTTCGAACATTTTGCGGATGAAGGACGCGCCGCCCATTGCGTCGCGGATGTTGTCGGAAACCAGTTGCATAAGATTTTCTCCTTGAAATTATATGTTGTTTACGCCATATCCAGATAGTTCAATCATCCATTCAGGATGCGGAGCATCCGAATCGCCCCGGGTCGTACCCGGGCGGGGTGCAGCGACGAAACGCTGCCCGTCCGCAGGACGGAATAGCCTCGTTTCGCCCGGTGGGCGACCAGCGCTGTCCGCGCGCTGGACCGCGTGCGGCAACGTGCCGCCTCGAAGGACCATTGAATTTTTATCCATGACATTCAATTGTTTCGATGCCTCGCGCCGGACTGCGGTCCGGGACTGGTCGAGCCCCTGACCTGCAAGGTGGTGTTGATGGTGATTTCAGGCGGCGTCCGGCGGCCCGCCATCTGCATGCGGAGCAGATTCCAGACGGCCAGCGCGATCTGCGACGTCTGCTGGCTGACGCTGGTCAGTTCCAGGTCTTCCGCCACGGCGGTATTCCCGAACCCGGTCACGGCGCAATCCTCCGGCACCCGGATGCCGAGCGGCGCCAATGCCCGGATCACGCCCGCCGCAATCGTGTCGTTGCCGCAAGTGACCGCGCTCGGCGGCTCCGCCAGCACGAACAGTTCCTGCGCCGCGTAAAAACCCCATTGACGGGTCGGCTCCCGGCGTTTCAGGTATTCCGGGGGCGGCTCGATGCCGGCACGGCGCATGGTGTCGAGATACCCCCGGGCGCGCAGTTCCGAGGTGCGTTCGTGCATGCTGCCGATATGGGCGATGCGGCGGTGCCCCTGATTCAACAAATGCTGGGTGGCCTTGGCGCTGCCGGAATAGTCGTCGGAAACCACATACGGGATCGACAGCCCCGGCAGGAAAATATCGAAAAAAATGACCGGAAACGGTAATTGCCGGTACAACGACTGGCATTCGCTGTTCGGCACGGCAATCAGGGCGGCGACTTCCTGTTCGACACAGAAATGGAGGAACTCCTCTTCCTTGCGGCGGTTGCCGCCGGTCAACTGGACGATCGGATGGAGGTCCGCGCCGTTGAGCCGTTCACTCAACTCGGTCAGGATGTTGTAAAAAAAGATTTCATGGTCGGGGAACAGGAACCCGACCAGATTTTTCCCCTTGCCGCTGTACGGGCGCGAACCGACGTAGTTGCCCCGGCTGGGGACCTTGTAGATCAATTTTTCCTGTTCCAGCAGCCGCAGGGCCTTGCGCAGCGTCAGGTGGTTGACGCCGAAACGGGCGGACAGCTTGCGTTCGGAGGGCAGTACGCTCCCCGTTTTCAGCTTTTCCTCCTGGATCATGCGGCGGATGTCCTCCGCCAGTCCGATGTATTTTTCCGGTTTGCCGCGATTCATGATAATTTCCCGGTTACAGCCCTGAAATCAGGATAATATAGCGCCGCACACCCCCGGAATCAAGCTCCGGAGCGTTATTTTCCCCGGAGAACCGCTCATCCGCCAAAAACATATCGATATAGTTAATTAAAATAGTTCCATGCTTATTATAAACCATATCGATATAGTAAAAAAAGAATGAAAAAGACCGCCGGGGGGATTGATTGTTCCTGCCTGAGCTGTATAATCATCTATAACAGGCAGGAGGCATGGTAAATTATGCTGCGTCAAACACGTGAAAAAGACGGAAATCTCTCGAAGCTGGATTGCGGCAACGGAGCAGTCTGGATTTCAAATAAACTCAACGGACGGATTTTCTGTTCGCTCGGCAGCGAAATGGTCCACCAGTTCCGCGCGGACCTCGCGGCCAATCCCGATCCGGTGGAATTCAACAATATCGGCGGCAATTCGCTGTGGCCCGCGCCCGAGGGCGGCCCCCTCGCCTACAACTACCGTCCGGACGGCAAATGGGTGGTTCAGGACGCCATCAACCGCCAGCCCACCGTGACGACGGCTCAGGAGCCCGGTTTCGCCTCCGTCGCCAAAGACATGCAGCTCGTGAACCGGGAGGGCCGTTCAATCGCCATGCGTTTCGAACGCAGCGTATTCACCGGCGACATCCGGGACCTTTTATCGGAATACCAGTTGCTGGGCCTCTCCTACCGCACCGAAGAAGCCCTGACCCCGCTTGCCGAATACCGCACGGATGAAGCGATCGCGGCGGCGTGGTCGCTGGAACAACTCCCCGGCGCGGACGGCATTATCGCATTCGGGCGCGTCGGCGGAGACGCCGCCGGATGCATCAACGACGATTTTTACGGCAATCCTCATCCGCGGCTGTCGTACCACGGCAACGGGTTCCGTTTCGAACTCGGCGGCCCGGAGCGCCTGCAGATCGGGATCAAGGCGTCCTCCCGCCCGGAGCTGATCGGCTCCTATGATGCGAAACGCGGCATCGTGGTCATCCGCACCACCCCGCCGCGCACCGACGGACGCTATATCAACATCGCCGACAACGACCAGCCGGGCGGCATTTATTCGGCCGCCGACCAGTTCAGTATTTTCAACGGCGCGGAACTCGGTTTCCACGAACTCGAAACCATCGCCCCGATGAATTCCGAGAACGGCATCCTGACCGGCAGCCGCCTGGAATCGACCACGATGATTTTCAAGGGCTCCGGCGAACATCTGCGGCGCTGTTTGCGCGAACATTTCGGCATTGACTTTTTATAAGATTACATTTATTTACCCGAGGTAACACATGAAAACAGTTTTCGGATTCGACATGGAAACCGACATCGGGAGCTGGACTCCCTGGTACAAAGGTTTCGAGGAAGGCACCCGGGCGATCCTGGGCGTGCTGGACAAACAGCAGATTTCCGCCACTTTCTTCTTCACCGCCGACGCCGCCTGGAAAAACCAGGAAATGGCCAAAGCCGTCCTCGACGCAGGCCATGAAATCGGCTGCCACTCCCTGTTCCACGAAACCGTCGGCGACGCCCTGTTCGAAATCCCCGGCGCCATGCCCCTGCTGCCCGAGGAAGTCCCGAACCGCATCAAACGCGCCACCGAAGAAGTCGAAAAAGCCACCGGCGTCCGCCCCGTATCGTTCCGCTGCCCCCGCCTCTGGGGCTCGACCGCCGTCAGCAACGCGCTCGAAGACCTCGGTTACGCGACCGACGCCACCTATCCCATGTATTTTTACCGCGAACAGCTCGAGCCCTACCATCCGTCCCGCGAAGACTGGACCAAAAAAGGCGACATGAAGCTGATTCAACTGCCCAACTTCGCCGACCTTTCGATGGACTCCAAGGACCCCTACGGGCGCGACATGGACCAGTGGCCGCTCTGGCGTACCGAAAGCGCCGAGGCCCTGATGAAGCACGTGGACGGCTACATCGAATTCTGCGCCAGACGCGGCGCCGAGCCGTTCATCTGTTTCTACATGCACCCGTGGGAATTCGCCCCCATGCCCGAGGGACTGCTCTACTACGGCGAAGGCGCAGTACTGCCCGACCCGTTCATCATCAAAAACTGCGGCCCCTACGCCACCGAACAGCTCGACATCCTGATCGGCCTCTTGAAAGCGCGCGGGTCCGAATTTCTCCAGGCCAAACAAGTCAAGGTTTCCAGATAACAAGCAAACACACTCCAAGGAGGCAACACCATGATTCCGTCGATCTCTAAAGCTGAATTCCAGGAAAGAATGCGGAAATTCCAGGCCAACATCAAGGCCGCCGGTCTTGACGCCGCGCTGGTGCACGGCATCGAATGCGACTGCGCCAACGTGCGCTACCTCTCCGAATACTGGCCGACCTTTGAAGCGGCCGGCGTATTCGTCCCCGCCGAAGGCGCCCCCGCGCTGCTGATCGGCCCCGAAAGCGAAGAATACGCACGCGAACGCAGCGTCATCCCCACCATCCACAAGCTGATCCCCTACCGGGAATCCGCCGAACCCGAATACCCGGGCATGCCCGGCATCGCCAACTGGTCCGACGTGGTCAAGGCCTCCGGCATGGGCTCGCTGCGCAAACTCGGAATCGTCAGCTCCGCCATCACCTCGATGCCGGTCATTGATTCCCTGAAAGCCGAACTGCCCGGCGTGGAAATCATCAAAGCCGACGACACGCTCCAGTCGCTCCGCTTCGTCAAGAGCGAAACCGAACTCGCCTGTCTGCGCAAGGCTTTTGAAATCGGCGAAATGGCCATCGAAGCCATCCTGAACGAGATCAAACCCGGCATGACCGAATTCCAGGTCATCGGCATCGCCCAGCGCGAAATCTACAAAAACGGCGGCGAATACGAAGGCCACTCCCTCTACTGCTTCAGTGCCAAGCGCACCAACAGCGGCATCAGCCGTCCCAGCAGCAAGGTCATCGGCACCAACGAAATGATTCAGTTGAACATCGGCGCCCGCGTTTCCGGCTATGCCTCCAGCGTCGGACTGCCGTTCTCGATCGGCGCGCTCCCGGCGGACCAGAAGGACCTGCTGGAATTCGGCCTGAAAGCCCACAAGAAAACCATCGAACTGATGGGCGGCGGCAAACCCGCCGGCGAAGTCGTCCGCGAATACGAAAAATGGGTCGCCGACCAGGGCTATGCCAAGTTCATGCTCTACGGACCGTGCCACGCCATCGGCATGATGGAAGTGGAGCGCCCGTGGATGGAATCGGTGTCCACGTACAAGCTGGTGCCGAACATGACGTTCCAGGTGGACACGTTCTTCCACACCCAGGACTTCGGCCTGCGCTGGGAAAACGGCGTCATCATCAAGGAACAGGGCGTCGAAATGCTTTCGCAGAAATACATGAAAATCATTGAACTCTGATAACCCCTGAAATCATCCAAATGGAGCAGGTATGAATGAATTATTGAAAATCTGGCGCTCGTCCAAAAGCGATTTCGGCAAATTCAGCCGCCGTTACAACCCGGCCGGCGAAGAAACCTGGAACGTGCTCGAAGCATACACCGACGCCGAACTCGAAAACATCGCGAAATCCGGATTCAACGCAATATGGGTTCATGCCCTGCTTCATAACATCGTCCGGACTCCGGATTTCCCGGAACTGGGCGCGGACGCCGCTGAACACCAGCGGCGTCTGTCCGCTTTGATCGAACGGGCCGCGAAATACGGCCTGAAAGTTTTCCTGTACATGCAGCCGCCGCGGGCGCTGCAGGAAGACCATGAAATTTTTAAAAACCACCCCGAAATCATGGGCCAACGCGAAGAACTTCAGGGCTGCGACCATCATGAAATGGTGGCGGTCCGCGCCATGTGCACCTCCGTCGAATCCGTCCGGAAATACCTGTACAATGCCGCCGCCGAACTGGCGCGCCGGCTCCCCGGCCTCGGCGGCATCATCATGATCACCGCCTCGGAATACCCGGCGCACTGCTGGTCGCGGCGCGGCCGGATGCTCACCGCCGAGGGCGGCTGGGAATTCACCCGGATCGAATGCCCGAGGTGCAAAGAGCGCAAACCGTGGGAAGTGGTCAACGAAGTCATTCATCTCGTCCGCGACGGCATCCGCAGCGAAAGCCGGAGCCTGAAGATCATCGCCTGGAACTGGTCCTGGACCATGTACGAACCGGCCCCCTGCTGGAACGTCATTTCCAACCTGCCGACCGACGTGATCATGATGGCCGACTTCGAGCGCGGCGGCAAACGCACCATCCTCGGCAAAGAACGGACGATGGACGAATATTCGCTCGGCTACGCCGGGCCGTCCGAACAGTTCACCGAATCGTGGGAATTGGCCGCGAACCGCGGGCTTCAGGTCATGGCCAAACTCCAGATCGGCACCACGCACGAACTGGCCACCGCGGCCAACCTGCCGATCATCGGCAATATTTACCGCAAGGCGGTCAACGTGCGCCGGATGAAACTGGCCGGATTCATGGGCACCTGGAACTTCGGCAACCTGATCACCGCCAACACCGCCGCCTTGAACTATTTCCTCGGCGACAACATCCCCGCCGACCCGGAACAGGCGCTGAACGAATTCGCCGCCCATTACTTCCCCGGCGCCGACGCCGCCCGCGTGGCGACCGGCTGGGAAAAATTCGCCGAAGCCATGAATTCCTATCCGTTTTCAATCCCGTTCCTGTACGTCGGGCCGTCCAACTACGCCTGCATCCTGCCGATGGAACCGGCCCCGCTGACCGGCAAACCGGTCGGGCGCTCCTGGCTCCTGGACGAACGCGGCGACGACCTCGAGCCGGCGCTGTCCGGCTATACCGCCGAAGAAGTGATCGAGGGCTTTACCCGGCTCACCGCCCTGTGGCGCGACGGCGTGGAACAACTCGCCGCCGGACTGAAAACCAGTTCTTCCGCCCACGCGGAAGCCGAACTGGACAACGCCCGCGTCTGCGAATACCTGTTTACCAGCGCCTTGCATTTCTGCCGGGTGTATACGCTCCGCCGCGAATGGAAGGACGGATTGCTGCCGCAATACCGTGAAATCATCGCCGCCGAGCTGGAAAACCTGAAAAAACTGCTGCCGCTGGTCGAAAAAGACGCCCGCTTCGGCTATCACATCGAAGCCCACGGCTATCAGTTCGACGCGCCGCGCATCAAAACCCAGATCGCCGCGCTGGAATCCCAGCTCGCCCGCTGATTTCCGGTTGCGCCGCTGAAAAATGTAATAATCCGGGGAACCGCACGGTCCCCGGCTTGATTTTTCCTGCGGCGCGGTTTACATTGCCGGGAAAAGCAGGAGAATTCATCATGTTCGACTTTGAAATCATCGACGCGCACATCCACCCGTTCCTGGACCTTGAAAACCGGCTCATCTACTACGACCGTCCCCGGAGTTGCGCCGACATGATGGCGGAATTGCGCAACTGCGGCGTCACGGGGGCCTGCGGCTCGGTGGTCCGAACCGCCCCGGTGGAAGACTTCGCCTACATCCGCAAATGCAACCGCGACGCGCTGAAACTGCGGGAACTCTATCCGGCGTTCTATTATCCTGGGATCTCGGTCCACGCCGCCTTTCCGGAAGAATCCTGCCGCGAAATCGAAGAGATGCACCGCCAGGGCGTGCGCTGGATCGGCGAACTGGTATCGTATATGGCGGGGACCTCGGAATATTCGTGCAAATCGCTGTTTCCGGTCTACGAGCTGGCGCAAACACTTGAGCTTCCGGTCAACATCCATCAGGCGAACCTGCCCGACATCGAAAAGCTCCTGTTGAACTTCCCCACGCTGAAAGTGGTGATGGCGCACCCCGACGAAAAGCCCGTCTACCTCGGCCGCCTGGAACTGATGAAGCGTTTCAAGAATCTGTATCTGGACCTGTCGGGGACCGGACTGTTCCGCTGGGGGATGCTGCGCCACGGCATCCGGGAAGCCGGTGCGGAACGTTTTCTGTTCGGCACGGACTTCCCGATCTGCAACATCGCCATGTACATTCACGGTGTCCTCGGCGAAAAGCTTGAACAACACCAGAACGAACTGATCTTCGCCGGGAACTTCCGCCGCATCAGCGGCTATTGACCAATTTGTACAGTTTGCATTGGAATGAAAGATATCTTCAATATCTTATTTGGCCCGTAAACCCCAAAGCATCGCACCGGATAATAATCCGGGATGAACAATTTCTGTTTTCAGATAAACTATAAGACCTGTTCAAATTTTGGACCAAGGTTGCGTTGAAAGCAGTCCAATCCCCAAGTCAGGCATAAGGCGGCGGAATTGATTTTACCGTCATAATTTGATATCCATGATTTTGAGAACTTTGAAAATTTCGTGCTTGTATTTCCGCAGAATAGAGATATAATAAATATTATCAGTTATGATTATTGTTATTTGACAACCGAGCCAATTTCAAAAAGATTGGC
>DHTZ01000049.1 GCA_002408885.1 Lentisphaeria bacterium UBA5247
AAGGCGCTACGTTTTCTGCTGAATGCGGTGAAACGAAATCTCGGCTTCATTCACACGTTATTTCTTGATTCAAAAGGAATTCCAGAGTCGTTGCACAAACAGATCGGAGTGATTCAATCCGTCCATGATCAGCAGCGGGAGATGTTGAATCAGAGAAGCCGCCGGGTGGCTCATCGGATCGTGAATCTGCAACAACCGCATGTCCGTCCGATCGTCCGGGGAAAAGCCGAACGCGAAACCGAATTCGGGGCGAAGTTAACCGCGGGCATGGTTGACGGCTATACCCGACTGGAGCGTTTCTCCTGGGACGCATATAACGAGGCCGGCGATTTGCAGACAATCTGCGAACGATATCGGGAGCGTACCGGACATTATCCAGAAGCGGTCTTGGCGGACAAGTTGTTCCGCAACCGCGAGAACCTGAGGTACTGCGCGGAACATGGAATCCGGTTATCCGGTCCGCGTCTGGGCAGACCGCCGAAGGAGCGAAGTCCAAAGCTGCTGAAGCAGGAACTCGCGGACAATTCCGCCCGAAATGCGATTGAGGGAAAATTCGGTCAATGCAAGCGCCGTTTGGGGATGAACCGGGTGATGGCGAAACGCCGGGACTGTTCCGAAACCGTCATCGCAATCACGATCTTGACCGCCAATCTCATCCGATGGATGCAGGAGCCGGGATTCCTGTTATTGTTCCTGATTTCAACTTCGGTTTTCAGGGCTGAAATACCGGAAAAGTTGCATGAATATCAAAAGGCGGCATAGCCCTTCCGGTTCAGCAGACCCTATTTATTCCATCATCCGGCGATCGGCGCGTCTGTCAAGGGTGACGGACGCGCGGAAACGGAGTGATCAGACGTTGGTGTTCGACAGTTCGCCGCCCGCCTCGATGATGGCGGCAGCTTCGGCTTTGGCTTCGGGAGCCATGCGCCGTTCGTGTTCCTGTTTTTCACGCAGGGCCACGCGGTCGCGCCATTCGAATTGCGAAGGGAGCTTGACCATCTCTTCATCCGGGATGACGCAGGCGAATTCCGTATTCTGCTGTTTTTCGATTTCCGGCAGGACGTAGCCGCCGAATTCACAGACCAGGCTGATGGATTTACCCGCGTGTCCCGCCCGCCCGGTACGGCCGATGCGGTGGACGTAGTCCTCGGCGCGTTCCGGCAGGTCGTAGTTGATGACCAGCGAAACGTCGTCCACATGGATGCCGCGGGCGGCCACGTCGGTGGCGATCAGGATGCGTTCGGTGCCTTTGCGGAACCGTTCGAGAATTTTCATCCGTTTTTCCTGCGGCACGTCGCCGGACAGCAGGGCGGTGTAGATGTTGTAGCGGCTGAGCTGGCGCACCAGGTCTTCATTGCGGTCCTTGCGGTTGCCGAAGATGATGATCCGTTCGTATTGTTCATGCGAGAGAATCCAGAGCAGCATCGGCAGTTTTTCCCTGCGGGTCACCACATAGAATTGCTGGTCGATCAGGTCGGTAACGAGTTGTTCGGATTCGCTTTCCACCACCACGGGGTCGGTCAGCCAGCGTTCGACCAGGTGGGTGACGGCCGCGTCGAGCGTGGCGCTGAACAGCATGGTCTGGCGCTTGCCGGTCGGGGGAAGCTGGCTGACGATCCGGCGCACGTCCGGGATAAAGCCCATGTCGAGCATCCGGTCGGCTTCGTCGATCACCAGAATTTCGGTTTTGGAGAGGTTCAGGAACCCGCTGCGGCTGTAGTCGATGATCCGGCCGGGCGTTCCGATCAGGACGTCGATCGGTTTTTCCAGACGGTCGCGTTGCTTCTTGTAGTCCATGCCGCCGAAAATGACCAGATTGTTCAGCCCGGCGAAGCATGAAAGCGCCTCGGCGTCTTTGTGAATCTGGATAGCCAGTTCGCGGGTGGGAGCCAGCACCAGCGCCCGGCAGGTGCCCGCCCGGCGCTCTTCCTGAGGATTGTTCAGGATGTGCGTAAAGGCGGCGATCAGGAACGCGGCGGTTTTGCCGGTGCCGGTCTGGGCTTTGCCGGTCAGGTCGCGGCCTTTCAGCAGCGGCGGCAGGGCTTTGGCCTGAATCGGCGTGCAATATTTGAAGTCGAGCTCCTGCAGGCCGTAAAGAATGTCATCATGCACCGTCAGGTCGCCGAAGCGGACTTTGCCTTCTTCTTCCGGGATGATTTCCAAATGTTCCGGGCGTTTCGGCTTTTCTTTGACCGTAAAACTGGCGGAATCTCCGTCGGAATCCTTGTGGCTTTTTTTCCGTTTCTTCTTTGATTTCTTCTCGGTTTGCTCCACGGCTACGGCTGTTCTGGTGTCGTCGTCATGGTGCTTTTTCCGGCGTTCTCTTTTTCTTTTGTCGGTTTCGGGGCGCTGCGGCTGCGGGCTTTTCGGGGGGGAGGGGCGCGACGGTTTAGCGGGCGCCGGCGCGGCAGTCTGTTTGTCGAGGTTCGTCAGGAAACCGGTAATTTTTTTTAGAATTTTCAGCAAAACAAATTAATCCTTTTTGTAGTAATCAACAAGCTGTCAATATAACACATTTATATGCAAATTCAAGGGGTTCAACGAATATTCCAGTATGGAACCGGAAAGTCGGCCATCGTATGCAGTCCCGCGGAACTCCGCTTCAGGGCGGCGGCGCAGTTCAGCACGATCGCGGCCGAGGCGGTATCGCCATTGACGCCGCCGTCGATCCGGCTGACGAATGACGGTTCGCCGGTGATTTCAATCTGGTCGTGAGGGGCTTTTTCCCCATCGGAAGCCTTGAAATACAGTTCGATTTTCTTTTTGTCTCCGGCGAAACCAGCCGTTTTCTGGCAGATGCCGCGCACGGCGCCGTCGTCGCCGAGGACCGGAAGCACTTCGTTTTCCAGCCGGTCCAGCTCCCATTGAAAGGCGTCCGCCAGCATATTCATGGATTCCGGCAACCCGATGTGGCCGAAGCCGCCGGCATTGTTTTTTTCTTCGAACTCCCTCTGCGTCATGCCGACTCCGACCTTGTACTGGAACTGGGGCCGCCGGAATGCCGTATTCTGTACCCGGGAAATCCGAACCATTTCCACGTTACGGCAAATGGAACTCATGACCAGCGGCAGAAAATCCATCAGGAATCCCGGATTGACGCCGGCGGCGACGACCGCGACTCCGCGCCGCCGCGCGGCGACGTCGATTTCAGCAGCCAGCCGGGGGGCGGTCCGCCAGGGATAGGCCAGTTCCTCGCAGGTGGTGACCACCGGTACGGCGCAGGAAACGATTTCCTTGATCGTTTCGGCGACGGCGGCAAGGGAGGAGACGGTGGTGACGACGGCCGCATCCGCCTGCACCCGGTTCAACAGGCCGCGGATGGAATTGCCGACGATAACGCCGTCGGGGGCCTCTCCGCACAGTTCGCCGAGGTCTTTTCCCTGCAATGCGGGATCGGCGTCCACGGCGCCGACGAATTCGAAGTGTTCTTTGTTACGAGTTGCCCGGACAGTCATCAACCCGACTTGTCCGGCACCGACCAAAACCAGTTTCAGCTTTCTCATGTTGTTTCCTCAACCAGATTATAAGCATAAACATCGGAATCAGGGCCAGGAACACCAGCCCTCCGACGTAAAAAATCCACCGTACCCCGAAATGGAAAATAATGTATCCCCCCATCACCGAACTGATCAGCGAACCGCCGACCCGGGCGCTGGCCGAAAGCCCGAAAACCGATCCGCGTTTGCTCGGCGGCGTAGCCCGCGACAGCATCGTCTGAAAAACCGGGTCGATCCCGCCCGCAAAGAAGTAGTTGCAGAAGCGCCCGACTCCAAGCAGCCCCAGTGAACCGGCGGTCCCCTGTATGATCATCGTGACCGCCGCACCCAGCGCGGCGGGAATCACGATTTTGCCCGGTGAAAACCGGTCGCTCAAATACCCGAGCAGCATGCCGGAGACGATTCCCGCGACGGCCGCCACGGCGCTGATGATGGCGGTCCACTTGGCGTTTTCCGACGGGCCGTGGACTTCTTCAACCAGCATGGCGACGAAGGGATTGTCGAAATTCCGGGCGACGCCGATGAAAACGAACAGAATCAGGAGGCCCCAGACCATGACGCTGTAACTCGGCAGCCGCCAGCCGCGGGCAGGTGAATATTCCGTGCCGGTTTTCCGATTCGGCAGGGGGGCCGGGACGAAGTCTTCGGTGACGAAAAACAGCACCAGCGCGGCCGCCGCCAGGAGCATGGCCCCGCAGATCAGGAACGTCCAGGTAAATCCGAATTTACTGATGGAGTAGCCGCCGATCACAAAGCCGATCATGTTGCCGCTCCAGAGCGCCGAACTGAGCGTGCCCAGCGCGAACCCGTGCCGTTCCTCCGGCGTTGTACTGCATACGAGGGTTTGCGCGGCGTTTACGGTCCCGGAAAACACTCCGACGACAAAGCGGAGAAATACCAGAATGAACGGTCCCGGCGAAAACGCCATCAACGGCATGATCAATCCCGAGAGAATATTGGCGCGCAGCAGCATGATCTTGCGTCCGTAGCGGTCCGCCAGCACGCCCCAGAGCGGTGTGAACAGGCAGAACCCGACCTGCCCGGCGAAATAAAAAGCCGCCACCCAGACGCCTCGGATACCGGTATCGGAGATTTCCATCTGATCGCGCAGGAACAGCGGAATGAAAGGCACCACCGCGCCGAAGGCCGCCAGCGATAAAATTTGCGACAGCCAGATGAAAAACAGATTTCTTTTCCAGTTAACCATTCAAAAATAAGCTCCTGCCGCGCATAAAACAAATTCGAATATGCGCGGTTTGGGCGGTGGAAATTCAAAAACTCCGGGAATCTATAAAATACCCGTATTGACGTGCAGTCTAATGTACATCCTGAACCGGATTTTCCCAGTCCGAAGCGATAAAAAAAGAAACTATTTTTATGGCGTTGCTGGAGGATCGGACGGCATTTGCTGGATGGTCAGTCCAAACCGGGAGGCGATGTCCTCCGCCCATGCTTTTTCGCCTTCGCCGAACAATCTTTGGACCAGGAGCAGGACGCCGGGGCGTACTTCTGACGCATAGCCGCCGTCCGCCATTTTCAGGAGGTATTTCTCGGCTTCCGCATAACGTTTATTCTCGATCATCAGACGGGACACTGCGGCCCGTTCGTTGAACGTCCGCCTGCTGTCCGGATTCACCCAGGTCAGGGCGATAAAGAGGACTGCGAAGATCAATGATAGCGTCAGCGGGCGAAACCGTTTTTGCTGCCAGTGGCGGTAGAGGCTCATGGCGCCGGCGCCGGCCAACAGGGCGATCAGGGGAGTTGCGGGCAGGCGATAACGGTAAAATATTTCAAAATGCATCATGATTCCCGCAAATAGACAAATTGAGACAAACGTCAGTACGGCAAGGCTGCTCCGACGGCATTGCCAGGCGCCGATAAACGCCAGCGCGGCCAGAAGATTGAACGGAATTGCGAAAATACTCAAAAATGGAATCATTTCCTTATGCCCATAGACCGACAGGCTGTTCGGCAGTTCGTACAGCGAAAGGAAATCACAAAAACGGCCGGGCAGATTCGACAGATACAGGACAATGATATTTCCGGTATCGGCGTTTATTCCCTCGATATTGCCGAACGGAATATTGATTCGGAAATTGCCGTATGCCGCGAGGTTAAAGGCAATGATCGCCAGAATCGGGATGAACAATGCCGTCAGGTAGCAGGCCGCCGCTTTCCATTGCAGTTCCGGGGTTGTTTTTGACCGGATACAGAGTAACAGAGGAGCCAGTGCCGCGATCAGGAGGGTTTCCCGCCCCAGCACACACAGGGCGGCGGCGGCCCCGGCCGTGGCGAACCATTTAAGCTTTTGCGTCCATTGGGCCAGGGCCATGAAGTAAAGTATGGCGATGAACACAAGCGCCAACGGGCCTTCTCTTAGAAAATCCAGTGAAATCAGCAAGGCGGGCGCGTAGAAAAAATACAGAAGCGCGGAAAGCTGTCCGGTCAAGCGTCCCAGTTTCATCAGTCGGGCGGAGCGGTAAATCATGACGGGAATCAGCGCGCAGACCGCAGCCTGAAGAATGCGCAATATGATCAGGTCGCCCCGGGCGATAAACATGAGGACCGAAAGAAGGAGCGTGTAAGAAAGGGAATAATGGTAATTTGCTCCCGGCAAGGTTCCGTCAAGAATAAGTGCGGCGCCCTGCAGGATGGAGAGCTGGTCCGTTCCTGCGGAAGGAAAGGAGGTGTCATAAATTTTGT
>DHTZ01000011.1 GCA_002408885.1 Lentisphaeria bacterium UBA5247
CTGGTCGCCCAACGGGCGAAATCTTTTCCCCAAAATCCCGGAAACAGGCTATTGACAAACCTCAACCCCACTTGTATAATATATTAAACCAAGCGAACCACGTGGTCTAATGCAAAAAAAACGGGCATCATGAATTTACAGGAAATATCACGGAAATACTTCAGCGGACTGGAAGCCGGCGGCGGCAAACTGCTGTATCAGCAGTTGTACGACTGTCTGGAAAGCATGGTGGAGGACCTGCCGCACAAGAGCGAATTTCCGCCGGAACGCGAGCTTGCCGCGGCATTACAGGTCAACCGCAATACATTGCGCCGGGCCATCGGCAAACTGGTGGAGTCCGGCGTGCTGGTCCGCAGCAACAAAGGAACCTTTGTCCATAAAAAGGAAAAGAGCGCACCGGAGTTCCATCCGTTCCTGTATAGTGATTTTCCGCCCGTGGGAACGGTCAAACCGGCGTTGAAGCTCATGCTCTATGAAAACATGCCGGAACAAGTCCAATTCTGGAATGAAGCGGCGGCGGAATTCCGCAAGCGGACCGGCACCGCCGTCAAAATCGACTGGCTGGACGTCAAATGCCGCACCAACTGCGACTACCGGGATGTGGTGGAAAGTCTGAAACCGGATTTGTTCCAGTTGCGCGGCCTGTCCGCCGCCATCCCCCCCGAAATCGCGGAGCTGATGCAGTCCCCGCCGCCGGAACTCGAACAACTGTTCAGCGGGCCGGACTACCTGAATTCGTATTTCAGGCAGGTCCCTTTGAGTGACAGCCGGGTCATTCCGCTTTATTTCACTCCGTTCGTCGAGATCATCAACCTGGAACTGTTGAAGAAGTACGGCATCGAGCCGGAAGGGTTCAGCGCCGGGTATTCGCTGGAGAAATTCCTGGACCGGTGCGTCGCCGGACTGCCGCAGGATATTTATATTTCGGGACACAGCGGCACGCTCTGCACCGCCGGAAAATACCCGGAAACGATCACCCGGGAAAGCGCCCGGCGAAATATTTCATCCGCCATGCGCATGATCGAAAAACTCAAACCGCGCGGCGCTTCGGCGCTGATGATGCCGCTGGACAGCCCGTTTCACTGGTACGCGCCCGAATTGAATGCCGCGTTCACCGCCGGGCAACTGCTCCATATGGGCGGACGTTCGCTGTTCATGGCCCATTGGAGCGCCGGATGGCCGTTCGAGGTACAGTTCGCGCTGCCGGGCAACAATACGTCTTCCTGCGCCATGGACGTGGCGATGGCTTTCGTCTGGCACAAGGATTCGACGCGGCAGGACGAAACCGCGGAGTTCATCCGCTTCCTGCTGTCGGGCGAAATGCAATGCAAGCTCGCCCGCGAAACCGGCGTCATGCCTTTTCACCGGGACGCCGTCGGCGTATTCGCGGAAAAATTCAGCATGGACCCCGGAATCACGGCGGAACAACTGCAGGGGCACCGCGAGGCGTCGCATTCGCATCTGGTCAATTTCTGGGGCGCCTGGAGCCGCCAGCCTTATTTTGAACGCATCCTGAACCAGGGGGCGGGCGCGGATGAAATGATTGAGCTCGCCCTGAACGATTTCTGGAAACACCATCAACAGATAGGAGAATGATCCGCTCATGAAAAGAAAATTCCTTTTTACACTCATCGAGCTCCTTGTCGTAATCGCGATCATCGCGATTCTGGCGGCGATGCTGCTGCCCGCCCTGAACCGGGCGCGCGACGCCGCCAAACGGACAACCTGTATAAACAATTTGAAGCAGATTTATCATTTCTCGCTCCTGTACAGCGATTCCCGCGACGGCTATATCGTCCCCGCCACGATGGGGAACCGTTACTGGGGCGGCGTCCTGTACGACGCGGGGCTATTAAAGGGGGTCGGCGTCTTTACGGATTATATCCCGAACGCGGGCATCGCGCAGGCGTTCCTGTACCCGAACATCCTGTCATGCCCGGCGGAAAACATCCCGAAAACCGGGACGGCGTCGCATATTCCCGAACGCTATACCCGGTTTGACGACGGCGGCTCGTACCATTACGGGATCAACCGCTATTATTCCCCGTTCACCACCTCCGTGCCGCCTCTCCGCAAGCAGAACGAAATCAAAAAGCCGTCCAGCTCCTTTCATTTTTCCGAAGGGCGCCGGGACAATTACGGCTACGTGATCGAGCAATGGAACTACGCCACCTGTGTCCCGCAGGTGGCGCACCGCCATGCCGGAGCGGTCAACAGCGTTTACCACGACGGGCACATCGATTCGCACAAAGCCGAGGGCCAGCGCCCGAAGTATTTTTTCAACGAACTGGACATTTAAACAACGGATATTGAAACATGAAAAACCTGATCCTGATCGCAATCCTGATCTCAACCGGAGCCGGAGCCACGGCCTGGGAAGTGACCCCCGCCGACCGCGGGCTGGCGATTCAAACCGAAACTCTGCGCCTCACCGTCCGGGACGGCATGGTCACCGCCATCCGGGACCGGCGCGACGGTGTTCAATACGGGCACGGACGGACGGCGGAGCTCCCCGCCGGGCTTGGCATTCTGCGCGACGTGAACCTGCTCCGGCGCGGCCATATCGCCTGGGGCGACCCCGCCATGAAACAGGCCCTGCCGCCGGATTTCCCGCTGGTGAACTATTTCCGGCCCTGCGATCAGTCGAAATTCAGCGTCGAACAGTCTGCGGAAAGCGCCGCCGCGGTCTGGCGCGGTTTGTCCAACGGGCGGGAATTCCTGCCCGATGCCGAGTTCCGTATGGCATTCAGCCGGGACGCGGGCGGGGCGATCGGCTGCAAGGTGAGCGGTTCGTATCCCGGCGGAGGCGTTTTCGCCGCGCTCATACCGCTGGCGGGGCTGAATCCGATGGACCGGGTGATCGTGCCCGGTTTCGGCGGCATCGCCTACGACGCGGCCGGCGAACCGGCGCTGATGCCGTTCGGCGGCGCGCCGTTTATGGAAGCCCCGCTGCTGATCGCCGAGGGCAAGGGCAAGTCGCTGGGACTGTGGATGGAAGACCCGACCATGCGGGTGTTTTTCGCTTTTGTCCGGCGCGACGGCGACGGGCTTGCCGTGGCGATGGAGGTCCTGACGCTGATGCCGTTCGAAACGCGCCGGGAGGTGGAAACCCCGACTTTCAAGCTGAATGTTTTCAAGGGAGACTGGAAACGCGCCGCCACGCCGTTCCGCGATTACTATCGGAAACAGTTCGCCGGGGAATTGGCGGCGCGCGACGCGGTCCGCTGGGCCGGCGGCATCAGGAACATCATCGACACTTACATGCAGGCCCCGGACGACCGGACGCTGGCGCAGATCGCCGCGCTGTTCCCGAAAGAAAGCGTCATGTTCCAGAACTGGAACGCCCGCGCGCCGCAGTTCGACCGTGAGCTCCCGGACTGGACGCCCCGCGCCGGGTATGTGGACGGCGTGAAGCGCATCCATCAATACGGTTTCAAAACCATGGCTTATGTGAACACCTACTGCGTGAACTACCTCTCGCCGGTATGGAAGCGCGATCAACTGGAAAACATCGTGCTGACCCGTAAGAACAGCCTTTCCAAATACCTTGGCAAAAGCGATTCCGAATCCAACGAAATCAGCGAAAAACTGATCGGCACGGTCGATTACAGCGACGGCGCGAACCCGCTCGCCAACATCGAGCCGGGGCGGCTGATCTACACCGACCCGCTTTCCCTGAAATGGCGCGTATACCACGCCCGCCAGATGGTCGAATGGAACACCGCTACCGGCACCGACGCCAATTACGAGGACACCGCCGGGACCGCCACCGACAGCGGCAACGGCGTGGTCGACGGCATCAGCGCGGGGCAGGGAGCGGTTGAACAGATGCGCCTGCTCCAGAAGACCCAGCCGCAGGTGCCGATGTCCTCCGAATACGGCCCAGCCGCCATCGCGTTCGCCACCAGTTGGGCGCTCAATTACGCCTCGGCCTGGGGCAATGAGGCGTTCAGGCGCTATCGAATCAGCCGCCAATACCCGGTGACGGCTTATCTGTACGGCTACCGCCAGTGGGTGACCTCCCTGCGCGGAACCGACCCGCTCAACAGCCATGCGATGGCGGCGACCTCGGACGCCACCGGCGGGCTCGGGTTCTGCTCCGTCAATTTTTTCCAGAACCGGACCGGGGAACAAATCCGCAACGATTACGGCTGGCAGGGGCATTTTTTCCGGCGCTCCCTGGTCTTCGCGGAAAAAGAGCTGACGCCCTATTTCCCGGAAACCGATTACCCGTCGAACATCCGCTGCCTGTACCGGGGCAAGGACGGCGTTTATTCCTACCGCGACGACGGCGCGCTCCAGCAGATGCTTGGTCCGGACAGGAAACCGCTCTACGGCCGCGTTTTCGGCGCCGACCGGGTGGAAACCGCACTCTGGCTGGCGGATTGGCCGCTGCAGGGCGGCGGGAAGATTTTCGGGCTGGACCCGACCCGCCATTATCCGCTGTTTCCCCGTCCGGAAAACGCCGCGCCCACGGCCGTGACGCTGGACGCCATCCCCGACGGCATCGTGCTCAGCCAATACCGTTCCGGCAACGGCTACGCCTATCTGGAATTCACCGCCCTGCCCGGCGGCCCGAAAGAAGTGACGCTGACGCTGGCGCTGGCGAACAACGCCAATTTCAGTCACTTTTTCGCCAACGACGAGAAAATGACCGCCGACCGCGTCCACGGAACGCTGCCGCTGCGCGTGGTCTGCCTGGCGGACGGCAACCATGCCCCCGGTCTCTCCAGACTCCCGGCAAAAGGATTCCGGGGGCGGCGGCTTTACCGGCACAACGAAGGAACACTGGACTTTGTGTTCCACATCACCGAAAAAGATCAGGCATTCGAACTCTTTTTCCGCAACGAACAGGACAAATATCCGCATCACGGCTATGACGGCTCCATCGTCCGGGTGCTGATTAACGGCAACGAGATATCTTCCTACGACTGCCTGCCGGAACCGGGCAAAACCGCGCCGGACACCCGGATGCGGCGCTGGACGATTCCAACAGGAACCTACGCGGGCAAGCCGATCCTCCTGTCCGTGGTCACGGACTGCAAAAAACAACCGGTACAGGACCTCCAGTTCGTCAGCGCGCCCGCGCCGACCCGCAGCGCCGACCAGAAGCTCCGCGAGGATATCGTCCCCGAACAAGCCACGGTCAAAGCCGTCACCGCCGCGCCCGAAAACTGGAACGGCGCGGTCGAAGCCGACGGCGGCGCCCGGGTCTTCAACAACGCCGGCACACGCTCAAGCCGCGAAACGTTCACCATCGATCCCGGCAAGGTTTACCGTCTGTCCGGCCGGTTCAAAATGACGGACGGAAGCGATCCCGGCAGGGTATTTTTCGGCCTGGCGCCGCTTGACGGCAAAAAACTGCCGATTCAGCCGATTCAGGTGAATCCGCTCCCCGGCACCGAGACGGAACTGGCGGCGGACGCCGCCGCCGGAACCTCCGAGATCACGATCAAAGACCCGGCCAATTGGAAAAACGGCAAATTCCTCGGCGTGGCGTTCGGCGCACAGAGCAGCCTGGGCGACCTGCCGAACCGCGATACCGTCAGCCTCGAACGCATCGAGGGCAACCGGATCACCCTGTCCAAGCCGTTGCCGCAGGCATGGGCGGCGGGGACTCCGGTGCGCCAGCATCAGTCCGGCAATACCTACATCTATCTGGCGTCGCCGGAGGTCACAGCCGGTCAATGGGTCGAAGTCGCGGGGGAAATCTCCGGCGAGGCGCTGTCCGGGCTGACGCCCGGCCAGTGGTGGCGCGGCAGCCGCCACGCGCGGATCATCATGGTGACGACCCGCCCGGGCGTGATGTTCAAGGACATCCGGCTGGAGGAAATCGAATAAACCGCCGGATCAGCAGACGGCGATGCCGTTCCGCATCTTGCAGGCCTTGACGGCGTTGCGCATGAGCATGGCGATGGTCATGGGGCCGACGCCGCCGGGGACCCTGGTGATATAGGAGGCTTTCGGCTCGACTTCGTCGAACTTCACGTCGCCGCACAGGCGGTAGCCCTTCGGGGCGGACGGGTCTTCGACGCGGTTGATGCCCACGTCGATCACCACCGCGCCGTCCTTGACCATGTCGGCGGTAACGAATTCCGGCTTGCCGATGGCGGCGATCAGGATATCGCCCTGCCGGGTCAGTTCCGCCAGATTCGCCGTGCGCGAATGGACGACCGTGACGGTGGCGTTGGCCCCCTTGCTCTTCTGGACCAGCAGCGCCATCATCGGCTTGCCCACGATATTCGAGCGGCCGATAACGACCGCGTGTTTGCCCGCCGGGTCGATCCCGCTCTGCGCCAGCAGTTCCATGACGCCGTGCGGGGTACAGGGGAAAAAGCCGTCCGTCTTGCCGATCAGCATCTTGCCCACGTTTTCGGCGTGAAAGCAATCCACATCCTTCGCCGGGTCGATCGCCGCCACCACCGCTTCTTCATCGATCTGCGGCGGAGGGGGGGACTGGACGAGGATGCCGTGGATTTTCGGGTCGCGGTTAAGGCGGTCGATCAAGGCCAGGACGTCATTCATGGAGGCGTCTTTCGGCAGCAGGTGCTTTTCGGAGTAGATGCCGAGTTTTTCGCAGGTCTTGACCTTGGTTCCCACGTAGACCTGCGAGGCGGGGTCTTCGCCGACCAGAACCACGGCCAGGCCGGGCTGGAGATTGCGCTGTTTGAGTTGATCGACCTCTTCAGACAGGGTCGAAATGACCGCGGCCGCGATTGCTTTTCCATCAATAATTGTCGCCGACATTGAAATTTCCTCGTTTTAATCGTAAAGTATAGCATAGAATAATCTCGAAAGAAAAATTTTCAACCGCATTTTCGAATAAGTCATGAGAATAATGGTTTACAACATCGCCTACGGAACCGGCTGTCCCGGGGCGGAATTCAAGCGGGTCTTCACCTCGCACCGTTACCTCCGCTCAGGGCGGCGGCAGATCGACCGGATCGCCGAGTTCGTCCGCGATTACGAGGTGGACCTGCTGGGGCTGGTCGAAGCGGACCTCGGGTCGTTCCGGACCGGCGGACGGAGCCAGGTGCAATATCTCGCCCGGAAACTCGATATGGAAGCCGCCAGCGCCGTCAAATACAGCCTTGATTCCATGGCCAACCGGATGCCGATCATCCGCCATCAGGCAAACGCCCTGCTGTCGGCTACCCCCGGCACGGTCCGCACGCACTACATGTCGGCCGGATTCAAGCGCATGGCGCTGGAGGTTGAATTCCCGGACTTCAACGTGGTGCTGGTGCATCTGGCGCTCTCCCGCCAGGTCCGGATTCAACAGCTCAACGACCTGACGGAACTGCTGGCGGACCGCAAACGCCTGATTATCGGCGGCGATTTCAACACGTTCGCAGGCGAGAAAGAAGTCGCCCGGTTCAAGCGCCGCCTGCACCTTTACAACCCGAATATCCGCAAGGAAGCCACCTATCCGGCCTGGCGCCCGCTGAAACAGCTGGATTACCTGTTGTTTTCGGACAATATCGTGGTCACGGATTTTCAGGTAGGGAACCTTCAGGCGTCGGATCACCTGCCGATTCTGGCGGATTTCGAATTGATTCCCTGAACCGGGGCTTTTAATTTATCCGAAACGGGCTACATTAAGAGTGAAATAAGGCACAAGGCAAGGAGCAGACAATGCGCTATATCAGGTTCGTACTGCTGGGGTTGCTGATTGTCGGCGGGGCCGCACTGGTGATCGCCCACAGCATCAGCACCGAGGAAATAATCGGTTCCGTAAAAGGTGAAAAAGTCGCCGTGACCACGATGAACTGGAACGGCCAGGAGGTCTTCTGGCACAACCGGGACGGGCGGAGCTACGCCCGGTTCGTGGAAGCCCCCGGCGTCGTGCGCCTCTCCTGCTCCGGCCGGGTAAAAGTCCGGCAGACCGTCTTTTTTAACGGCAAAAAGTTCCATGCCAAATACAATGAATCGTTCAACCAGGGCGATGGTTACGACATCCGGCTCGACCAGGAAAACAAGGGTTCGTCGTTCGTCCTTTACGCCACTCCGCACTGGAATGTCACCAAGCGGAAAATCCTGTTCTGGGAACTGATGGGGCTGAAGAAAAAGCACCTGTCGTTCTCCTATGCGGCGCAGAAAAACGACGATTGAGTTCAGCGTTCCGCGCCTCCGGCGATGGGGCCCTCTAATTTTTGGAGAGAATTTTCAGCGAACGACTTTCAAAATCTTTTCCCGATAGTATATTAGTGAAGCAAACTCCGAGGAGGTATATTCTATGGAAAAAGACAAGAGCCAGGAAATACAGGACGTAAACGTACAGGACGCGAAAGAAGACGTAACGATCGCACAGCCGGTGAAGAAAAAACGGCGGTGGACCAAAGTCATCGGAATCATCCTGTTGGTGCTGGTGCTGATTTTCGCCGGCGTATTGTTTTTCATCGACAGTATTCTGGAAACGGGCATCCGTACCGGGGGCAGCATGATCGTAAAAACCAAAATCGAAGTGGATTCCGTGCGCCTGAAACTTCTCCGGGGCACTCTGGACATCAAAAACCTGCGGGTGGCGAACCCGGAAGGCTCCGCCAATCCTTATGCGCTTGAACTGCCGAACTTCCATCTCTCGTTGAATATCCGGTCGCTGACGACCGACAAGATCATCGTCGAAGCCATCGAAATCGAAGGCATCAAAGTCGATTACGAACCGCGGCTGAAGGGCGGCAGCAACCTCCAGGTCCTGCTCGACAACATGCAGGACCCCAACAAGCAGCCCCCGCCGGACGCCGTCGATCCCAAAATCAGCGAGGCTGAAAAAGAAGCCGCCGAAAAGGAAGCCGCTAAAAAGGTCGTGATCCGCAAACTCTCCGTCAGTGGCGGGCAGATCAATGTAACCCTGCTTGCCCAGGCCATCCCGCTGATCCTGCCCCCGATCACCATGACCGGCATCGGCGAAGAAGACGATGTGACCATGGCGGAAGCCGTCACGATCTTCCTGAAGAAGCTGTTCACGAGCGTGATCGACGCTTCGGCCCAGGTCGCCGGAAGCGTGGTGAACGCCGCCAAGGCCGCCGGCGACGGGCTCGGCTCCGCCGCTAAAGTCGCAGGCGACGGGCTCGGCTCCGCCGCCGGAACCGTGGCGGACGCCGCGGGCGGCGTGGTGGACAATGTCAAAGGGCTTTTCGGCAGTCAGAAGGACGGCAAAAAATAAGAAAGGATGTGTAATGGATCGAATCGAAATCATGGCGCCGGCGGGTGCGTTTGACTCTCTGTCCGCCGCGTTGCGTGCCGGTGCCGATTCGATCTATTTCGGCGTAGGCAAGCTCAATATGCGGGCTCGCGCCACCGCCAACTTCACGGTCCGGGACCTGCCCGGCATCCTCCGCCGCTGTCGTGCGGCCGGAGCCCGGGCTTACCTGACCGTGAACACTATCATTTACGACGAAGAACTCGCGGAAATGCGGCAGTTGTGCGACGCCGCCAAAGCCGCCGGGGTGGACGCCGTCATCGCCTCCGACCTGGCGGTGATCCGCTACGCTCATTCGATCGGGCTGGAAGTCCACCTGTCGGTACAGGCCAATATCTGCAACCTCGAAGCGGTGCGTTTTTACGCGGCCTATGCCGATGTCATGGTACTGGCGCGCGAACTGACCCTGCCGCAGATCAAATCCATCGCCGACGCCGTCCGCCGCGAACCGATCACCGGCCCGGCCGGCGAACCGGTCCGGCTGGAGGTTTTCGCGCACGGCGCGCTCTGCGTGGCCGTTTCGGGCAAATGCGAAATGAGCCTGGCCGTATACAATTCCTCGGCAAACCGCGGCGCGTGCTTTCAAAATTGCCGCCGCAGTTACCGCGTGACCGATGCCGAAAGCGGCGACGAACTGCTGATCGACAATCAATACGTCATGTCGCCGAAGGACCTCTGCACCATCGGCGTGCTGGACCGGATTCTGGAATCGGGCATTTCGGTGCTCAAACTGGAAGGGCGCGGGCGTTCGGCGGATTACGTGGACGCGGTCACGTCGTGCTACCGCGAAGCGGTCGAAGCGTGCCGGGACGGCAGTTTCGGGCCGGAGAAAATCGACGGCTGGCTGGAACGTCTGCTGGATGTCTTCAACCGCGGCTTCTGGCACGGCGGCTACTACCTCGGCGAGAAACTCGGCGAATGGACCGGCAGCGGCAACAGCCAGGCGCGGCTGCGCAAAATCCATGTGGGGCGGGTCAGCCATTATTTCCCCCAATTAAAAGTCGCGGAACTCAGCGTGGAAGCGGTCAACCTGGAAAAAGGCCGCGAAATCATGGTGACGGGACCGACCACCGGCGCGATCCGGTTTTTCGCAGACGAACTCCGGGTGGGCGGGCAATCCGTCCAGGTCGCGGAGAAACCGGTTCTGGCCAGCGTGCCGGTGCCGGTCAAGGTCCGCCCGAACGATCAGGTCTATTTATTGGAAACACGGAAATTCGGAGAGGTATCGCCATGAACGATGATTTCCTGAAAAAACTTGCCTTGCTGGAAAAATCGCTGGAGGAGCTGAAAGCGGACTATCTCCGCCGCGGCTCCCTGCCGGAAATCAAACCGGCGGAACCGGCATCACTTCCGGTATCGGCTCCGGTTCCGGCGGCGCCGCCGGTTGAATCACTCTCCGTTGAAGCGCCGCCCGCAGAGCCGAAAACGGACAACGGTCTGATTAAAATCGCTCCGCGCCAGTCCACCCCCCCGGAGGTAAAACCGTCGCTGCCGCCGGTCCCCGACCACGACATGCGGACAATCCGGATCA
Source organism: Lentisphaeria bacterium UBA5247 (assembly GCA_002408885.1). GTDB lineage: Bacteria > Verrucomicrobiota > Lentisphaeria > Victivallales > Victivallaceae > UBA5239. The sequence goes on from DHTZ01000011.1 coordinate 10,734, forward strand.
AGGCCCCGCAGATGCCGCAAGCCCGGCCGGAAACCGGTTTCACGAAAGAAGAATGCGAAAGCGACGTTCCGAACCGGATGGTGATCGAGTGGTTCGTCGGGCGCAAACTGTTCGGTTCGCTGGGGATGCTGCTGGTGCTGGTCGGACTCTGCTACGGCGTGGTGTACGCCTATCAGAACTTCCATCTGTCGCCGGAGCTCCGGGTGGGAGCCGCCTGCGGGTTTTCGATCCTGATCGCCGCCGTGGGATTTTTGTTGCGGAACCCATCCTGCCGCTTCCTGTCGCTGTTGATGAAAGGCGGCGGGCTGGGCGGGCTGTATATTGCGATTTTCGCCGGGTATAATTTCTACGGATTTTTCGGTGTCACGCTGACGGGGGCTGCCCTGATGGGGGTGGCGCTGCTGACGTTTGCCCTGTCGTGGTTCGAGCGTTCGCAGGTGACCGGAGTTTTCGCCGTGATCGGCGCGTTCGCCATGCCGCTGCTGGTCAAGACGCCCAACCCGAACCATGTCTTTTTCTGCTTCTACATCCTCTGCGTAAACCTGCCCGTGATACTCCTCGGACTGCGGAGAAACTGGCAAACGCTTTACAATCTGAGCTTCATCCTGTCATTTCTGCTCGGCTGGGGCTGGACATTCCAATACCGGGAAATCACCACCGTCACGATGACGTTCTGGAGCGTTTTCACCGTTGAATACCTGCTGTTGGCCATTATCAAACTGCGAAGCGAATACAACATCGCCCACCGGCTGCCCGATTACGTGCGACTGGCGGCGCTCCCCCTGCTCAACCTGGCGGTCCTCTATCTGCCGGGCGAACGGATCGCCCTGGGCTGCTGGCTGTACGCCGGGACGCTGCTTTATGCGGCGGCGACCGCGGCGGCATGGCTGACCGTCCGCCGGATGTACGGAGAATTTATCCTCCTGCTGGGGGCGACGGCGGCATTTCTGGCGCTGGCGGTTCAGGAAACCGTTGTCGGGGAACAGGGCGTTTATCTGGCGTGGGCGGTCGAAGCGCTGGCGCTCGGCGTCTTTGCGTTTTTCTCGAAAAACCGGGGGATCAACCGTCTGGCGACGCTGATGGCGCTGGCGGCATGGTTCATGGTTCATGCGGATTACTGGTTCGAGGGCGACCTGTTCGGCCGTTCGTTATTTTTCAATTACGTCAACGTGCTGGGCAAGCTGGCATTGCTGGCGCTGTTAATTCAGGGAGGGCTTGGGCTGTGGCGTTTTGAAAAATCGCTCGGCAGCAAAGCCATTATCCTGCTGTCCAGCTTCGGCCTGATCGCCATTACCAGCCTCAACGCCGGATATTACTTCCTCTGGCGTGAACCGTTCCTGTTTTTCACCGCGCTGCCGTTGGCGGTGGCCTCGCTGATTTACGGCTGGGCGGCGCACCTGACGCCGCGTTTCAACTGCCTGAAATACCTCTCCACGGCATGGTTCGTCGGAATCCTGGCCTCCTCCGCCGCGCTCGGCAATTTTTCCTCGCTCTGGCAGTTATTCTGGCCGTTCGGGGCCTTGGCGCTGTATTGGGCGCTGCCGCGCGGCAACTGGTTCCGCCCGTTCGCGGCGGCCTCCTGTATCATGATCGTGTTCCAGAGCATGAACCATAGTACCACCGTCACCGGGTTCCTCAACCTGCCGTTCCTGACGGCGCTGGCGGGCGGCGTCTGCTTCCTGGCGCTGACCTGGACGCCCCCCTGGCTCCGTGCCGATGACCGTCCGGCAGGGCCGATTGTCCCGCACGGCATCGCGTGGGGCATCCTTCTTCTGGCGGGCGCGTTCTGCGTCAACTTCTGCTATTTGAAAAGCATTTACCCTGCGGAATATCTGTTCCCGGAATTCGGCGCCACCCTGATCGCGGCAACCATCGTGCTGGCCTGTCTGGCGCGCCGCGGCGGCAACCGGATTCTCACTGCTTACGGCCTGGTTCTATTGATGCTGATCTATCTGCTGGCCTTGGCGGACTGTTTGATGATGGACAAAGGCATCCCGTTTTTCGGGGTTGTTTTCTACGGCTGGCTGGTGATTTTGGCGGTCAGCTGGGGCGTGTTAAGGCTGTTCTCCGGTACTATGAACGCGCCCGAAACCCTTCTGCTGCGGATATTCGGCGGCTCGCTGATGATTTTTATTATTTGCCGTGAATTCGGGAACCTGCCCGATCCGGCTTTTGCAAAGGCGTTTTCGCTGATTTTCCTGACGCTGACGGCGGTGCTGATCTGCGGTTGGGGACTGTGGAAACAGCGGCGGGCGGCGCGGTTTTATTCGTTTGTGCTGCTGGGCATCGCCATCGTGCAGTTGATCGCGCAAAGCCTGCTCCGCCTGAAAGACCCGGCGCGGATTCTGGCTTTCATCGCCCTGGGACTGCTGCTGCTGGGGCTGTCGTTTGCATATCATAAAGTGTCCGAACTGGTCGACGCCCGAAACAAGGCCGACGGAGAAGACGACGGGAATCATTAATGGAAAACCTGAAGAATCATTCGCTGATCAAGCGGATCAACCGCTCGAAAATATTGAACACCATCCGGCAGAACCCGATGGTGGCGCGGTCGCAGATCGCCGACAGAACCGAGCTTGACAAAAAAAGCATCACCAATTTCGTCACCGAACTCATGGCGGACGGACTGGTGGAGGAAGCCGGGCGGCGCGAGGGCGCTTCCGGGCGGCCGTTCACCATGCTGCGCTTCTGCGAAAAATACGTGGTGGGCATCTACATCGGGCCGCATTTCACCCGCGGCGTGCTGCTGGACCTGTACGGCACCATCGTTTCGTCCTACGAGGAAGAATACCCCAGCCTGCCGTCGCGGGAAACCGTGCTCAAAACACTGGAAAACGTCTACACCCGCCTGACCTTCGGCAACAACGCGGTCTACGGCGTCGGCATCTGCCTGCCGGGGATTATCGACCTCGACGGCGAGCTGGTCATCGAATCGGTGAACCTGCCGTCGTTGAACGGGATGGATTACCGGCAGGCGTTCGGCGACGCGATCCGGCATCCGTTTTTCGTGGAGGAGGAGTCGGCGGCCATCGCCCTGGGAGAGAAGTGGTTCGGGGTTGGGCGGCACTACGACGATTTCATCTGCGTGGAGCTTTCCGGGGGGATTGGTTCGGGGATCATCTACCAGCGGCGGCTGTTCAAGGGAGCCGGCAAATACGCGGGCGAACTCGGCCACGTGGTGGTGCATCCGAACGGCAAGCCGTGCCGCTGCGGCAACCGCGGCTGCCTCGAAGCCTACGCCTCGGAGACGGCGATCCTGCCGGAACTCAACCAGTTCCTGGACAAGCCGTTGAGCCGCCTCGCCTATTACGAGCCCGGCACGCTGCCCGACGCCGAACTCGCCCGAATCCGCGACCATCTGGCCGACGAGGTCGGGCGCGGACTGGCGGCGGTGGTCAATATCCTGTGTCCGCGCGTGATCATCCTGACCGGTACCATACCGGATATTTTCGGCGAGGAATTGATCGGGCCGATCAAGGAAAGCGTGGAAAACGCCTGTCTGAAAGGCTGTTTCGAACATACCAACATTTATATATCGCGCCTGGAATTGCTGGACGCCCTCGGGGCGGCCACCCTGCCGCTGGCGGATATTTTCGAAGTCCCTGATTATTTTTATGTGTAAGGAGTTTCTATGACCGACAAGCTGAAAGCGATGCTTGACAAGCAGATTGTAATTTTTGACGGCGCCACCGGCACCGAGCTTTATAAACGGGATTTTTTCATCAATTCCTCGTATGAAGGGCTGGTCCTGAGCAATCCCGACGTGGTGGCGGACATCCACCGGAGCTATATCGACGCCGGAGCCGATATCCTGACCACCAACACCTACGGCGCAAACCGCAACAAACTCCAGCGCTTCGGGCTCGGCGACAAAGTCGCGGAGATCAACCGCAAAGGCGTGGGGCTTGCTCGCGCCGCCTGCGGCGAAGACCACCTGGTGGCGGGTTCCGTCGGCCCGGTCGGCGAGAGCTCCTACGGCAAAGCCCTGACCGACGACGAAGTCCGCGAAATCATGACCGAGCAGGTCGCCGCGCTGGCCGACGCCGGGGCCGATTTCATCCTGTTCGAATCGCTGTTGAACGGCAAAAGCCTTGACTTTGTCCTGCAGGTCATGAACTCGTTCCCGGACCTGCCGTATGTCCCCAGCCTGGTCGGCGAATACGAGCCCGAGGGCTGCCGCGACTACATCGCGCGCCTGATCGCGCAGATCCAGGCAGCCCCGCACCAGCCGACGGCGGTCGGGCTGAACTGCGGTTCCGGCGCCGACGGCATGCTGTCGCTGCTCGAAGTCATGCTGCCGCTCTGTCCGTACCCGGTAATCGTACAGCCCAACGCGGGCATGCCGAAAAACGTCGACAACCGCATGATCTACATGTGCAGTCCCGAATACCTGACCACCTACGTGGTACGCTACGCCAACCTCGGCGCGCGCGGCGTGGGCGGTTGCTGCGGCATCGGCCCGGAACACATCCGCGACGTGGTCCGGAGCGTCCGGCCGTTGTCGAAAACGCTGGTCGCGCCCCGCTTCCGGGTCATCGAGGCCGAAAGCCCGTTGCTCGACCCGGTGCCGTCGGCGCAGCGTTCGAAGCTCGCCGCCAAGCTCGCGCGCGGCGAATGGGTCACCACCGTGGAAGTGACGCCGCCGCGCGGCTTCGACCTGGAGGCCACCATCCAGAAAGCGATCCTGTGCCGCGAAGCGGGCGTGGACGCCATGAATATCCCGGACGGGCCGCGGGCCAGTTCGCGCATTTCGCCGATCGTCACCGCCATTGAGATTCAGGAAAAGGCGGGGCTGGAAGCCATTCTGCACTGCTGCTGCCGCGACAAAAACCTGATCGGCATGCAGGCCGACCTGCTCGGCTGCGCCTGCAAAAGCATCAATAACATCCTGTTTGTGACCGGCGACCCGCCGAAGCTGGGGGATTACCCGTTCGCGTCCGCCGTTTTCGATGTGGACTCGATCGGTATCCTGAAAGTACAGTCGCGCCTGAACCGGGGCGTGGACATCGGCGGCAAAACCATCGGCAAGCAGACGTCGTTTTTCGGCGGTGCGGGAGCCGATCCGAACGCGCTGGACATGGAACGCGAACTGCGGCGCCTGCGGGAAAAAGTGGAATCCGGCGCGGAATTCATCATCACCCAGCCGGTATTCGCGGTGGAACCGCTGCTGAAGCTGGTCGAAGCCATCGCCGACCTGAAGGTGCCGGTCATCGCCGGCATCTGGCCGCTGGCGAGTTACCGCAACGCCGAATTCATGAAAAACGAAGTGCCCGGCGTGGTCGTGCCCGATGACATCATGACCCGCATGGCACGCGCCGAAACCAAGGAAGAACAACGGCAGGAAGGCATCGCCATCGCCCGCGAAAGCATCGCGGCCATCCGGCACGCCGTACAGGGGGTTCAAGTCAGCGCTCCCTTCGGCAACGTCGGCACCGCACTGGACGTATTGAAATAACCGAGAAACATGAGGAGGCTGTCATGCAACTGCAGAAAGCTTTGACCGAACGCCGCTCCATCCGGCGTTTTAAACAGACCGACGTGGACAAAAAAGACCTGACCTATCTGATCGACATGGCCCGGCGCGCGCCCTCCGCCGCCAACGGCCAGCAGTTGCGCTACCTGATTGCGGTCCAGCCGCAGGTGGTGCGCGAGGTCTTCAACCGGGCCGCCTGGGCCGCCTATGTCAAACCGAAACGCGACCCGATCTGGGGCGTGAGTTCACCAACGGCGTTCATCGCGGTCACCGCGCCGAAAAGCGGGGTATCGCAGGAGGTCAACGTCGGAGCGGCGTTTCAGGCGATTTCGCTGGCGGCGCACGGCATCGGGCTGGGCACCTGCTGGATCGGCGCGTTCCGCAAGGAAGAAGTCGCCAAAATCCTGATGATCCCCAACGACCGCGAACTGCTTTACCTGATGGCGGTCGGCTATCCGGACGAAACACCGGTTTCCGAAGACGTCCGCGCGGGCGAATCCATCAAATATTATCTGGATGACGAAGACGTTCTTCATGTGCCGAAAATCAGCGCCGAAGACCTGATTGAATGGCATTGATCCGAATCCGTATCAGCCAATCCACGGTTCCCGGGCATCCATAACGCCCGGGAGCCCATTTCCATTATACCGATGAACAATTAGAGGTTTGAAAATACCGCCATCAAAGAAAGGCGGTTGCGAACCGGTATCACTCCCCGCACAACTTCTCAATCAGCCCGTTCCGGGAAATCCCTTTCAGACGGAGAACTTTCCGGCGCGAAGTATGCCCCGAATCCAGATCGACCGATGATTTCGGCAAGCCCGCCTGTTTGGCGATGAATTTGCACAGATGCGCATTTGCTTTGCCGTCCACCGGCGGCGCGGTAATGGCAATCTTCACCGCGTCGCCGTAAAGCCCGGCAACGGCATCACGAGATGATTTGGGCTGCACCCAGCATGGCAGGAGAACTCCGCCGGAGGTTTCGGAAATCAACGGCTGGAGTTCATCCGGAGTCATTGGTTTTTGGGGGCGAACGAATCGGGAGCAATCACCACATCCGGCAGGCCGCCGGTCGGCATGATATCCTGGCTTTCGCCGGTTTCCACCGGGTCGTCGTTTTTCTGCGGCGGCAAACCCAGCAGAGCACGGACTTCATTGCCGGTCAGGGATTCCTTCTCCAGCAGTTCCTGAGCCAGCTTTTCCAGATCGCCGAGGTGTTCGCTCAACAGTTTGCGGGTACGGGTCAAGGCGTCGCCGATGATCTTCTGGATCTGGACGTCGATACGCGCCGCGGTTTCCTGGCTGTAGCCGTCTCCCGGTCCCTGATCGGCACGGACATGGACCGGGTTCGTCAGGTCGCCGTAACGGATCGGCCCGATCTCCTCGGTCATCCCGAAGGCGCAGACCATCAGCCGCGCAATGCGCGAAGCGTGTTCGATATCGCCCGCCGCGCCGCTGGTCACGTCTTTGAATACAAGTTCTTCCGCCACCCGGCCGCCCATCAGGACCGCCAGTTCATCCAGCAATTCGTTGCGGCTTTCCGTATAGGAATCCTCCAGCGGCATGGTCATAGTGGCGCCGAGGTAGGCGCGGCCGCGCGGGATAATCGTCACTTTGTGCACCGGCGTGGCGTGTTCGCAATACATGGCCATCAACGTATGTCCGGCTTCATGGTAGGCGGTCAGGCGGCGCTCGCGGTCGCTGATTTTGCGGCTGCGCCGTTCGCGGCCCCAGCGGACTTTGTCGCGGGCTTCTTCCAGGTCTTCCTGATTGGCTGAGTCGCGGTCATTGCGGGCGGCCAGCAGGGCGGCTTCGTTACAGAGGTTGGCCAGATCGGCGCCGGAGAAACCGGCGGTGGTTTTGGCGATCAGGTCCAGATTCACGCCATCGGCTATGCGGATGTTCTTCACATGGACGTTCAGAATCTGACGGCGCCCCTTGATATCCGGCAGGTCCAGCACGATCTGGCGGTCGAAACGGCCCGGGCGCAGCAGCGCCGGGTCCAGCACGTCCGGCCGGTTGGTGGCGGCGATGACGATGACGCCCGCCTGGGTTTCAAGCCCGTCCATTTCCACCAGCATGGCGTTCAGGGTCTGTTCGCGCTCGTCGTGGCCGCCGCCGAGCCCGGAGAAACGGGAACGGCCGACCGCGTCGATTTCGTCGATGAAGATCAGGCTCGGCATGTGCTTGCGGGCCTGTTCGAACATGTCGCGGACACGGCTCGCGCCGACCCCGACGAACATTTCAACGAAATCCGAACCGCTGATGGAGAAAAACGGTACGTTGGCTTCGGCGGCAACCGCTTTGGCCAGCAGGGTTTTACCGGTTCCGGGGGGGCCCATCAGCAGGCAGCCTTTCGGAATTTTACCGCCGACCATCTTGAATTTGAGGGGGTCTTTGAGGAACGAAATGATTTCGCTGATCTCCTCGCGCGCTTCGTCCACCCCGGCAATGTCGTCAAAGGTGATTTTCAGCTCGTTCGGCATGATCATGCGGGCGCGGCTCTTGCCGAACTGCATGGCGCCGCGGCCGGCCATCTTGAGCTGTCGCGAAAACAGGAAATAGAACAATCCGATGATCAGGATGATCGGAACGATGGTCAGGAGCATGCTCCACCAGTTGTCGCGGGTTTCGACGTCGCGTTTGACATGGGCTTCGCTCATCAGGTTTTCCAGCCGTTCCGAATAGATGACCCGGCTTTTGTAGGGGACCCGGTCGGCTCCGGCGGAAACGCCCTGTTCGGTCTTGCCCGCGGCGGCGGCCAGGGCGGCGGCCTCGCTGATATAGCGTTCACCCTCGATATTGATGATCCGGTCGGATTCGGCACGGCTCTTGACGGAGATAATCAGTCCTTTGCGCAGGTCGTTTTCGAAATCCGTCTGCGAAATCGTCCGTTTCTGCAACCCGCCGGTATCGCTCTTGAATGCCAGCAGGACGCCGATCAGGACAATCAGGCTGAGCCAGAAAAAGAGGGATACGGGAATCCGGCGTCCGGGGTTCGGATTCGAACCGGAAGGAGGAGGCGGCGGCAGGTCCGTTTTTTTATTTTTCGGTTCAGGCGGGGTGCTGTTGTTATTTTTGTCCATGTATGATCCTGAAAATGGTTTACGGGCACAAAACCCCTTGGGGATGCTGCCGCGCTGTATGGTTAAATTGCTCAAAATTTTATTGCGAACTGGCTTTGACGATAAGAACGAGTACGACGACCAGCAGGGCGACGATGAACAAAGCCAGCAGCCCGATCACGGCGATAACGATTTTCTGGCTCATGATCCCTTTCTTGCGCTCTTCTTGAGCGAAGGGGGAGAGGTTGTCCATTTTCGTAACCACTGTTTTCATGGCGATATCGGTACTGTCGAGGTCGATCCCGGTCTTGGTACGGGTCAGCGAAGCGGTCGAAAGGCCGTCATCGAAGTCGTACAGAACTTCCACGCCGCCAAGCTGAATAATATCACTGCTTTTGAGCTCCTGCTCTGTAACCGGAACGTTATTGATCCGGGTGCCGTTCGTGCTGTTATTATCCCGCAACAGATAATTACCGTCTTCCATCCTGATGAAATCGCAGTGATGAGAGCTCAGGGTCGAGTCCTTGATGCATATACCTTGCGCGTCCGAACGCCCCGCGGTATACAGATCCTCAGTGAGTTCAAAGGACTTCCCTCGCAGTTTCTCAGAGAGAACAATCAGTTTCGGATTAGCCATAAAACACTCAACTAACTTATATGATGATTTTTTCTAATTTCTTTAATTACATTAAAATATAGCTAAGAAAGCCGGATTGTCAAAAAAAAAAACGCTAAAATGCACTATTTGTCGAAAAAAAAAGCCTTTTTAACGAAATCCGGGCGGTTCCTCTTCCCGCATCATCGCATTGAATGCAATCTCCAACACCTGCAATTCCCATTCCACGTCGGCGGCGGCGCGGTGGGCGGCCATATTTTCAAACGGATCGTCCAGTTGAAAAATCCGGCGGAGATTCTGCAGGCTGTAACTCGGCAGTCCTTTGTGAGTGCGGCGGATCAACCGCAGCAGGTCCAGCGTTTTGCCCTTCCACGGTTCCTGTCCGCAGCGTGCCAGGCTCTCCTGCAGGAAACTCAGGTCGAAGCGGGCATTGTGCGCCACCAGCGTGCTGTCGCGGGCCATGTCGATGAACTGCGGGGCGATTTCGTGAAACGCCGGAGCGTCCGCCACCATTTCATCGGTGATGTGGTGAATCGCGATAACCCCGGACGGAATCGCGCACCGCGGGTTGATCAGCGTCTGGAAACGGCTCAATGATCCGTCGCAGTCGATCCGCACGGCGGCCAGCTCGACAATCCGGTGGCGCACCGGGTGCATCCCGGTGGTTTCCACGTCAAATATCGTAAACGGCCCGTATTCGTACCAGTTCATAAATCCGTCACTTACCTGCCGGAGGTGGCGCCGGAATCCTGCCGACCGGCATGAAATGCGCCTCCGTGGGCACCTGCGCCGGGACTTTCCGTTTCAGGATTTCCGCGGCTTTTTTGTCCACTTCCCGGCTGTGTGCGCGGAGCAGGTCGTTGATCTGCACGGTCAGGTCCGGATTCAACAACTGCATTTTCTGCCCGACGGGCGAACGGTAAAACGCGGCGATGGCTTGCAGTTCGTCCAGGGTAAAGCGATCCGCGTAAACCCGGGCCGTTTCAGCCTGGAGGCCGGAGGGGTCCATTCCGTCCTTGATGACGGCGCGGAGTTCGTCTTTGACTTTTTCCGCGGCTTTTTTATCCTCGGCCTTGTCCAGATATTTCTCCATCAGCGCCTCGCAGCGGCGGGAATGCGCGCCGATGGCGCGCTTCAGGTTCTGTACGGTTCCGTTCAACTCGATGACTTCCGCCGCCAGTTTAAGTTTTTCAGCGGAAGGTTTTTCCTGCGCGCAGAGGGGCGACAGGAACAGTCCCAGCATCATCAACACGGCGGCGTATTTCATCATCGTTTTCTCCATTTGGTTATTTGCGGTATCCGTCGGGGTGCTTCCGCATCCATTTCCAGACGGATTCGATAATCGCGTCGGCGCTTTCGAACTGCGGCTTCCAGCCGAGTTCTTTTTTGGCGAGGTCGGAACAGGCGATCAGGCGCGGCGGATCGCCGGCGCGGCGCGGCGCGACTTCCGCCGGGATCGGGTGGCCGGTGACTTTGCGGGCCGATTCGATGATCTCCCGCACGCTGAGCCCGTTGCCGGTGCCGAGATTGTAATGCCCGGCGCGCGGCGCGGCCAGCGCCAGCATATGGGCCTGCGCCAGGTCCAGGATATGGATGTAATCGCGGATACAGGTACCGTCCGGCGTATCGTAGTCGTCGCCGTAGATCATGATTTTGTCGCGTTTGCCCTGCGCCACCTGCAGGATCAGCGGGATCAGGTGGGTTTCGGGCTTGTGGTCTTCGCCGAAATTCCCGGAGGCGCCGGAGGCGTTGAAATAGCGGAGCGCGGCGTATTTGACGCCGTGAATCTGATGGTACCAGTGCAGGACTTTCTCAAAGCAGAGCTTGGATTCGCCGTACGGATTGATCGGAGCCTGCGTGGTGGTTTCGCGGATCGGAATTTCTTCCGGTTCGCCGAACGTGGCGGCGGTACTCGAAAATACAATGGTCCTGACTCCGCCCGCGACCGCCGCGTCGGCCAGGTTGATGCCGTTTGCCAGGTTGTTGCGGAAGTATTTGCCGGGGTCCTTCATCGATTCGCCGACCAGTGAAAACGCGGCGAAGTGCATGATCGCGTCGAATTTGCCGTCCACCACCGTTTTCATGACCAGATCGCGGTCCGCCAGGTCGCCGCGGACGAATGCCGCCGCGCGCGGATCGACCGCATCCTCATGCCCGGTAACCAGCGAATCGAACACCACCGCCTCGTGACCGTGATCCAGCAGATATTCCGTACAGGCGCTGCCGATATACCCGGCGCCGCCGCAAACCAAAACCTTCATTGACCGCTCCTTGATTCTTAAATCTTATTTTTGCCCGGCGCAAAAGCCTTTACCGTAAAAAGTCCTTCGCGGCGGCACGTTGCCGCACGCGGTCCAGCGCGCGGACTGCGCTGGTCGCCCACAGGGCGAAACAAAGCAATTCCGCTCTGCGAGCGGGCAGCGTTTCGCCGCTGCACCGCGCCCGGGCACGGCCCGGTGCGGTACGGATGCTCCGCATCCTGACTTTTTGTTATAAAGAAACTTGCGCGTGGCGCTTTCTTCCGAAGTTTGTAATATACAACGCCCATGCCGCGATAGCAAATAAAATCCGCAAATCCGTCACGACGTCAACCGCCCCGCCAACTGTCCCGAGCTGAAAGCCCATTGCAGGTTGTAGCCCCCGCAGGGACCATCCAGGTCCAGCACTTCACCGGCGAAATAAAGCCCTGTCAGCAAACGGCTCTGCAACGTTCCGGGATCGACTTTTTTCAACGCCACGCCGCCGCGCGTGACCATCGCCTTGCGCCAGCCCTCGGTCGCATTGACCCGCAGGGGCATCGCCGTCAGCAGAGCCGCCAGCGCGTCGCGTCCGGCGGCGGTGAATTCCGCGGCGGGCACTCCATCGTTGCGCGTTTCACGGCAGATCAGCTCCGCCATCGACTGCGTCAGATGCGCCGCCAGCAGATTTTTCACCGATTTCCGGCCCTCGTTCCGCTGCCAACGGGCGAACTCCTCCAGCCAGTCGTTGCGCGAACGCGAGGCGAAAAGATTGACTTTCAACGGCACTTCCTGCATTTTTTCCAGCAATCCGGCGATATCGGCGGAAAGGTCCAGCACCGCCGGCCCGGAAATCCCGCGATGGGTGAACAGCAATTCGCCGCGCCCCATTTCTCCCCGGAATTTCGGCAGGTCAATGCACACCGAAGCATCCTTCATGCTGTGTCCCGTACACAAATGCGGCAGTTCCTCAACCGTCCGCACCCCCACCAGCCCCGGCAGCGGCGGAACGATGTCGTGTCCGGCCTGCGCCGCCAGCCGATAGCCGATGCCGAGCGAACCGAGTTCCGGATAGCCTTTGCCGCCGGTGGCGACCACGACTTTTTCCGCCGGGTAGCCGGGAACGCCTTTCAGGACGCCGTTTTCGGTCCACAGCGCCTCGATTTTCACGCCGGTAACGACGCGGACGCTCAGCCGTTCGCAATCATACAACAGGGCTTTCAGGATATCCCCCGCCCGGCCGCCGGACGGAAACACATGAAATCCGTCGGTGACTTCGGTGGCGACGCCGCGCAGTTCGAACCATTCGCGCAGTGCTTCCGGCGGCAGCGCGTTCAACGCGGGCAGCATGAAGCGCCATTGGCGGCCGAAACGCCGCGCCAGGCTCTCGGCGTCAAGAACGTTGGTCAGGTTGCACCGCCCCCCGCCGCTGGACAGAAGCTTGGCGCCGGGTTTCGGCAGGTATTCCAGCACGGTGACGTCGTACCCGGATTCCGCCGCCGCCACGGCGCTCATCAAGCCGGCGGGACCGGCTCCGATCACAAGGGCGCGCGGCTTCATCCGAAGCTCCCGCTTTGCAGCGACAGGGCGACTTCATCCGGCGACAGATACCGCCATTTGCCGGGCGGCAGATCGCCCAGTTCAAGGTCGCCGATCCGCATTCGTTTCAGTTCCAGCGTCCGCGCCCCGGCAGAACGGACCAGGCGGCGGATTTCGCGTTTTTTGCCTTCGTTCAGGATAAAACGGTAATGGCCCGGCTTGATTTCGTCGATCCTCCGCGGACGCAATTCCTCGCCGTCGTCAACGATCCCCTGCCGGATGCGGTTGAGTTCGCCGAGCGGAATCGGGCGGGCGGTCCGCACCAGATAGGTTTTCAGGATTTCATAACGCGGATGAGTCAGGCGCGCGCCGTAATCGCCGTCGTTGGTGACGATTAACAGCCCCTCGCTCTCCTTATCGAGCCGCCCGGCGGAAAACAGCTTGGGCTCCCCCGGCAGGGAGATCAGTTCGAACACCTTTTTCTCGGCGTGAACATCCTCGTTGGTACAGGTATAGCCGCGCGGCTTGTTGATCATCAAGTAGTAGAGTTCGTTCAGGCGGATGACCCGCCCGCGAAACCGGACTTCGTCGCCCGGGCCGACCGGATCGCCCGGCCCGAGGGGCGGCTTGCCGTTGATCAGCACGTCGCCGGCGGCCACCAGATCCGCCGCCTTGCGCCGCGAGGCGATACCGGCGGCGGCCAGAAAGCGCACCAGGCGCATGGGTTCGGAGTGATTGTCGTCAATTGGCATGGGGATGGGCCTTTTTGTAGGCGGTTTTCAACCGTTCGGAGCTGACGTGGGTGTAAATCTGGGTCGTGCTCAGATTTTCATGCCCCAGCAGCTCCTGAACACTGCGCAGGTCCGCGCCCGCGTCCAGCATGTGGGTGGCGAACGAATGGCGGATTTTATGCGGAGTGAGGTCGTGGGGCAGCCCGGCGGTTTTCAGGTAGTTCTTCATGTTGCGCTGGAACGTGCGGGCCGTTAAACGCTGTCCGTGAACGTTGACGAACAGCGGCACGGCGCTCCCTCCGCCCGCCCGCTGACGGCGCAGGTCCAGATACCGCCTCAATGCCTTCACCGCCGGTTTGCCGAGCGCGCAGAGCCGTTCCTTGGCGCCTTTGCCCCGGACTTTGGCGATATCGCTGATCAGGTCCACGCCGTTCATGTTCAGCCCGATCGCTTCGCTGATCCGGAGCCCGCCGCTGTAAATGACCTCCATCATCGCCACGTCGCGAATAGCGGCGAAGCGGCTTTCGGCCTCGCGCCCCGGGTTGCCGGAAGCGGCGATGGTCCAGTATTTTTCGGGAGCGTCAAGCAGGCGGATGATTTCCTCGACGGACATCAGCATAGGGAGCCGCTTTTCCCGTTTCGGCGAATTCAGCCCGGAAAACGGGTTCTTGTCCACCACTTCCTCGCGTTCCAGATAGCGGAAAAACGAACGCAGCGAGGAAACCTTGCGCATGATCGACGCCCGGCTTAATTCCAGTTCATTGTATTTGACCACGGCGGAACGCGCCGTCAGCACATCCACGCGCCGCCAGTTGTCGAAATTCGCCTCCTGCGAAAACAGCAGTCCGGCGAACTGTTCGATATCGCGCCGGTAGCTCGCCACCGTATGCGGGCTGGCGTTGCGCTCATGCGTCAGGTAATCCAGGAAATCACTCAGGTAACTCATTGATTCTGCTCCGTTTCGTGGCATAATATAAGGTTCCCCGCCGGAAATTGCAATCCGCATTGAACGGGAGGTGCCGACAAATCGTCCGAAATACTCCGGGCGATTGTTGTTTTTTCGCGTTTTCGTGCCATATTACACCATTATTATGGATCGTCGATATTTGCAACGTAAGGAGTTCAGCTATGTATATCGGAAGAATCGTCGCCGTGGGGATGACCCCGTCCGGCAAAGCCGCCGCCATGTACCGCGTTTCGTCGCGCTCGTTCCCGAACCGCGAATGCGCCCTCAGCGGCGAAACCGTTTCGGTCCGCCCCCGCCCCGGCTTCGAAGCCGACCTGATGAAAAGCCCCTACATCACTTATAACTGCATCCGCCTGGCCGGTCGCTACGCCATCGTCAGCAACGGTTCGCACACGGACCCGATCGCCGAAAAGATCGTTATGGGCATGTCCCCCCGCGACGCTATCACCCTGGGCCTCCTCGCCATGGATTATGAGAAAGACAGCTACAACACGCCCCGCATCGTCGCCGTGGCCGATACGCAGTCCGACCGCGGGTTCCTCGGCATCATCCGCCACGACGCCGTGCTGGTGCAGGAAGTCCCCCTGAAACCCGGCCAAGCCTGGTACCTGAGCACCTACGAGAAAAATGAAATCCGCGCCGAAAATACCGACACCGCCTTCACCGCCGAATCCGCCGCCGAATGCTGCGCGCACATCGTCGGAGGGGGCGCGTTCGCCGAATTCGAACTGCCCGTGACCGCCGCCGCCGCCGTGGTTTCCGGCCTCACCTCTTTCGAGCTCAACGTCCGGACCGTATGAGCGACTGGCAGAATATTCTGCGCGGTTTGAACAACGAACAGCGCGAGGCGGTAAAAACCGTCGAAGGTCCGTTGCTGGTGCTGGCGGGAGCCGGCACCGGCAAAACCCGGGTCATCACGTTCCGGATCGCCTGGATGCTGAAAGAAGGCATCCTGCCGGACAACATCCTCGCGTTGACGTTTACCAATAAGGCCGCACGCGAAATGAAAGAACGCATCGCCGAACTGGTCTCCGAGGACCAGGCGAAAAAACTGACCGTCGGTACCTTTCACTCGTTCTGCATCCGCGTGCTGCGCCAGGAAATCAAACGCCTGAACTACCTGCCCAGCTTCACCATCGCCGACACCAGCGACCAGGAAGGAATCATCAAGCAGGCGATGGCCATGACCGGCTACAGCGCGGTCGAAGACATTTCCGCCGGGCGCATCGCCGCCTACATCGGCAAGCAGAAAAACCAGCTGATCGATTACCGCTCCGCCCGCAAACAGTCCGACAACGACCTGGAAGCGCGCATGGCCTATGTTTACGAACACTACCAGACGCTCCTCGAAACCCAGAATATGCTCGACTTCGACGACATGCTGCTGCTTACTTACGAACTGTTCAACCGTTTCCCGGAAGTGCTGGAAAAATACCGCGAACGCTACAAATACATCCTGGTCGATGAATATCAGGACACCAACTACGCCCAGTTCAGTGTCGTCAAATTCCTGTGCGGCTCCCGCAACAACCTCTGCGTGGTGGGTGACGACGACCAGAGCATCTACGGCTGGCGCGGCGCCGACGTCGGCAACATCCTGAAATTCCCCGAAATCTTCCCGGGGACCGTACAGGTCAAGCTCGAACAGAACTACCGCTCCACCAACAATATCCTGAAAGCCGCCAACGCCGTCATCGCCGCCAACGCCGAGCGCTTCGAAAAAAATCTCTGGTCCGCCCACGGCGACGGCGATCCCATCTGGGTCGTCCCTGCCCGGAGCAACGAGGACGAAGCCGCGTTCATCGCCGATTACCTCCTGCAGGAACGCAGCGCGATGGGCCTCGAATTCAAGGATTTCGCGATTCTCTACCGCTCGAACCACCTGTCACGCCTGTTCGAACTCGCCTTGCGCAAAGCGGGCGTGCCGTACCGGCTGGTCGGCGGACAGGAATTCTTTCAGCGCAAAGAGATCAAGGACGCCGCCGCTTACCTGAAACTGCTGGTCAATCCGCTGGAAGACCAAAGCCTGCTGCGGATTCTCAGCGTCCCCCCGCGCGGTCTCGGCGACAAGGCGGTGAACCGCTTGAAAGAGCTGAAATCCGCCGCCTTCCTGCCGTTTTCCACACTGTTGAAGGAAGAAGCGTTCCACCGTTCGCTGCCCCCCAAAAGCGCGTCCGAGGCGCTGGCGCTGGCGAACTGCATGGACCGGTACCGCGCCGAACTCGCAACCCCCGGCGGCCTGGCCGAAAAAGTCCGCAATTACCTGACCGACGTCGGCTACTACAACGGACTGCAGAAAGTTTATAAAAACATCGAGGATTCCCGGAAACGCCAGGAGAACGTGGAGGAATTCCTCAACGCCATCGCCGAATTCGAACACAAGGCCGAGAAGCCCCCCACCCTGATGGATTATCTGGAGAGCTATTCCCTGCTCGAGGAAAACGACCGGACCGAGGAACCCAACGACGGCAACGCCGTCACCCTTTCCACCGTCCACGCCTCCAAAGGGCTGGAATATCCGTTTGTATTTCTGGCGGCGATGGAGCGGAACATCTTCCCGCATGAACGTTCGATCGAAGAAGGCAGCATGGACGAGGAACTGCGCCTCTTCTACGTGGCGCTGACCCGCGCCAAACTGCGGCTGATCATCACGTTCTGCCGGATGCGCGCGCTCCACGGACGGATCAACAACCAGACGCCGTCGCGCTTCCTGAGCCTGCTGCCCGAGGAAATCGCCAAAGGCAAAACGCCGGATGACCTCCTGCGCTACGCTTCCTCCGATGAAATGGAAAAGTTCTTCGCCATGTTCAACCCAGGCGACTGAACCGGCGCCTCCGAAATTATCCGGCAATGCCATCCAAAAAATCAAGCCGAGAAATACTTTATCAGAAAAATTAGATATTTCTAATTTTTGATTTGACTTACGTCATTTTGTATATTAAATTATTGTATATCAGCGCAAATACTTCCATTTTTTGTAATCAAAATCAGGTTTGTATAGTTCAATGATCAAGAAATTAGAAATAACTAATAAAATAAAAAAGAAAGAAGAAACGCACTCTCGAGAATCCGATCACAGGGAATCCCGTTACCGGGTGAATAGGACGCCGTCGCGTTTTTCTTTGTCTAACGCTCCACCTCCCCCCATTTCCGAGACGGATTACCAGAAAGCAAGAGAAATTAATGCGTTCCCTGCTTGCATTGAGCTGTACGCCGATATAAATTACTCCTCATGATCCAATAAGGAAATGTCATGAAGAAAATGCAAGGCGGCCGCGATTTACTCCGGCAGGAAATCCTCAAAGGACACTATAAACCGGGTACTTATCTGCCGTCGGTGCGAACACTGGGGCTGCGTTTGAAATTATCCAAAAGCGCCGTCCACACCATCCTGGGAATGCTGCAGGAAGAAGGCATGCTCCAATTAAGCCCCGGCCGCGGCGCGCTGGTGACGGAATTCTCCTCGGACAAACCCATTCTGCGGCATCTCTACATGCGCCCGTCCGACTTCGGCACGTTCGGTTATTTACCGGTGGCCACACAAACCATGTGCGGAGTCTGCCGCGCCGCCGAAATGAAAAATATTGAAGTCACCATGTCGTTTTCGGATTCCGCCGGCCTGACCGAATCGATGATCAACGCTTACAGCCGCGGCGAAATCCAGGGCGTCATCTATCTGCAATGCCAGAACTATAATGAATTGATCAAACCGCTGGGGAAAGCCGGTATTCCTTGCGTGGTCGCTCACGACATGCACGGTTTCAAAGCGGTGAAGGGCGGCATCGATTTCCGCAGAATCACCCGATCCGCCATCGACTATCTCATGCCGCGCGGGCATCGCCGGATCGGGCTCCTGACCGGAGCGGCAGATGATTATATTTACAGTGAAAGCATTGCCGCATACCGGCAGGCTTTGGCGGATTACGGCTTGGAGTCTCACCCCGAATGGCTGATGACGGAAGTCCTGAAAACGCCCTCGGAACAGTTGGTGAAACTGCTTGGCGGTAAAAAATCCCCCACCGCGTTTTTTACCGTTCGCGATTATCGCGCCCAGGCCCTTTACGCGGCCGCGGCGTTCAAAGGCTTGCGGATACCCAACGATATTTCCGTCATATCCTTCGATGACTGCACCTGGCCGGAAGCGGCTTCACTGGGGCTCACCACATTCCACGAACCGCTGCGCGAGCTGGGCGAAAACGCGGTGGATATGCTGCAGAAATGGGTGACGTCGGGAAAGCCGCCTGCCAACCGCCTGCTGGAAGCACCGTTGATCGAGCGCGGCAGCGTCAATAATCCCGGATAGTACAGTTGCCGATGTCGCCCATCAGAAATGTCTTGACCTGCATCACGCCGCCATAATAAAGAGCCATATAGTCATTGCGTTGCGCATGATGGGTTTCCGCACCGACATGGCCGTCAACAAACAGCGTATTGCTGCGTTCTTCATGCAGATTGAACAAACGGGAATAACTGCCGGTCGCCGCGATAGCCAGCATTTTGAAGTAAGGCGAGCCCGGAGTGGAACTGGCGGCATTGCCGCCGTCGGCGATCATCATGGTTTTGGAGTAACCGTTTTTCTGCACCTCGGCTCTTTTCAAATCAATGGCCCAATGCGAGACGATATTCGTGGACAACCTGAGGATTCATTCCCGGCCCGAGGCGTTCCGGGCGCGCCTGGAGGAGTTTTTCGCGGCGGACCGCGGCCAGTGGGAAGAAGCCGGGCTGGCGGATGAATTCGGCAAACTGCGTTCGGCGGTGGAGGCATTGAAAACTTCGGGCGCCCCATTGCTGGAAAACGCCGTGTCTTTGAATAAACGGACCGCTGAATACCGGGAACTGCAAAAACGCCGCAATCAGGTTTTCGCCCGGCGCAAACTCGCGGAATTCGACAAGGCGTTCCCCGGCGTCTGGGGCTACGGCGTGACCCATTCGCTGGAAAAGGTGTTCCGGGAAGACAGTCCGTTCCGGGGAAGAGTCGGCGGCGGGGTCGATATCGCCCTGGCGCGCAACGAACGCGAAGCCTTTCAGATCGTCCTGCGGTCAAGGCAGACCGTCGGGCGCGTCACGGCGACCGTCAGCGACCTGGTCCACGGCGAAGCGCCCGGCGCGATTCTGAAAGCGGAGGAGATTTCCGTCTATCCGGTGGGATACGTCAAGCCGCTTGCGCCGCCGTATCCGACGGATGAATTCGTCTGGTATCCCGATCCGCTGCTTAATTTCCTGCCGGATTTCACGCTCGACGCCGGTGTCTGGCAGCCCATCTGGTTCGACGTCCGCGGCGAAAATGTCCCGGCGCTGAACATCCCGGTCGAAGTCACCGTGTGGAATTTCACTCTGCCGAAGCAGAATTCTCTGCCTGCCGTCGTCGCTCACGGCAGCCCTGCCGGGTTCTACCGGAAAAACCTGAAGATCAACGATACCGCCCGGATCGAACGCGACGCCGAAGACCTCCTGCTTCGTCACCGGATCACGCCGTCGCCGATTTACAACGCCGCCCGCGCCGCCACGGCGGACGAGGTGCTGCGCTGGCAGGCCGCCGGAGGCAAGGAATACAATCGCCGTGCCGAAACTGCGCGAGGCCGGAGTGCTGAAAGACGCCTATATCTACTGTTTCGATGAAATTCAGGAGCAGACGTATTATTCGGCGAAAACCATTCTGGAGGAGGTCAAGCGCCTTTATCCGGAGATTCCGATCGTCACCACCGCGTTCGACGAAACATTCGGTAAGAAAAGCGGGCTGGAATCCTGCATCGACATCCGGGTGCCGGGTGAAAAATCCTACGAAACCTATCAGGAACGGATTCAAGAGCTCCGCCGGAACGGCAAAAAAGTCTGGTATTATACGTGCATGTACCGTCCCGGCATGAATTTCCTGCTCGAAGCCGCCGCCAGCGCGCCCCGCCTGCTGGTCGGGCTGAACCAGTACAAGCAGGAGAGCGACGGGTTCCTCTATTACCAGACGACCAAATGGGACGGCGCCCAGATCGTGGACAAAGGCCCCCTGACCGAACATAACAGCCGGGGCTATCAGGCCTATAACGGCAACGGGCTGCTGCTTTATCCGGGCAAAGACGGCGTGATGCCCACCATCCGCCTGAAAGCCATCGGCGACGGATTCGAAGACCTCGAATACTGGTTCCTGCTCCGGAAACTGAAGGAAAGCGGCAAAAAATTGGCGTCCGAAGATCAGGTCATTCTGGATTCGCTGCTGCAAATCAACCTGGAGGTGGTCGTCGATTTCAAGCATTTCGATCCTGCCGGGGACCGGCTCCAAGCGGAGCGCCGCAAGGCGGGCGAACAGCTCTCCGTCTATTCCGGGGAATGATATCTCCTGAAAAACAGACAATCCTGACCGTCCGATTGGCAAGCGGTCAGGATTGTTCCGTCCTGTGCGTCATTTATCTGCGGGGGCCGCGGTCCGGAAATCGATCGGGGCCTCGATTGGGTCCTCGATTCGGCAGCGGACGGGGTCCGCGGTCCGGGTACCGGGGGGCATAATAGTACCGCGGGGGCGCCGGCGCGTAAATGGTTTCCGTATAGACGGTGCCGGGGAACTGGTAAACCGTCTGCACGGTGACGCCCGGCGAAACCGTGTATACCGTCCGGGTTACCGCCGGGACCTGCTCGATGACGACCGGGGCGGGCTGGACGACTACCACCGGTACGGGGCGGATTACGCTGGTTACCAGATCGACGATCCGGGCCGCGGTATCGATGCCGTCGCGGTCATGGTAAGGGCGCGGAGGCCCCGCGTACAGGCTGCCGGCTGTTATGAAAACAGCTCCGGCGAACAATAGCGTTGTAATATAGGTCTTTTTCATGGTCTTACCCTTTCTTTTAGTCAAACTTACGGTTGCCTGTTCAGCAGAGTACTCTGACATAATAACGTGGAAAGGGTGATTTTATTTTGACGGTCGGGCGGTTTTCCCGGAAAATCGTTCAGACGAACAATTTCTTGCAGATGAATTCCAGCAGTTGAAAGACCAGGACACTGGAAATGGTGCTGATCAGCGCCACCACCAGCGCGGGCGGCCATAAATTCAAGCCCCCTACATTCACCAGCAGGTAAAGCAGGGCGAACGGGAACAGCAGGAACCCGATGCAGGGAATCAGCAGGAACAGCGTACTGACCATGACGATCACCAGCAGTGTGCCCCGTTCCAGTTCGTGGCGGATGATCCGCGCGGCGATCATGCCGGACGCAAACAGCAGCATGGAAATGGTCACCCATACCACCGTATAATAGAATAGAATTCCCCACATACCGTTCATGCCGTCACCCCCGTCGTTGCGGTTAAACGGTCAAACCATAATACAGGGAGACGGAAGTTGCAAAGGACTTTCAAGATTATTTGCCTTTTTTATCATGGAGATATATATTATTTCATTTGATAACTGACAGACAGGAGACATTGCATTATGGCTATGGATGACGATTTTTTTGCGGGTTTGAAGAACCTGACGCCGCGGGCCCGGAATGTTCTGGTCCTCGCCCAGAAAGAAGCCGAGCGCTTCAACCATGACTATGTCGGCACCGAACACGTCCTGCTGGGGCTCCTGGCGCTCGGCGAGGGCGTGGCGGTGATGGTGCTCAAATCGATGGGGCTGAACCTCGACCAGCTCCGGCTGGAGGTGGAAAAAGTCTGCGGCGTGGGCGGCAATACCCGCCAGGACGGATTGATTCCGTTCACCCCGCGGGTCAAGCGCGTATTGATCATGGCGGCCACCGAGGCGAAGTCCATGAATTATAATTTTATCGGCACGGAACACTTGCTCCTGGCGCTGCTGCGCGAGGGCGAGAGCGCCGCGTCCAAAGTTCTCCGCTCCATGAATGTGGACGTGGAACGGGTCCGCAAGGAAGTGATCCGCGCCCTGGATTCCGACTATCTGCCGGAGCCGGACGAGGACGAAGGGCAGGAGGGCGGCGGCAACGGCGGTGGCAGCGACGCGCAACAGCGCGGTTCCTCCGACGGCTCCGGTTCCGAAAACCTGAACGCCCTGAACGCTTTCGGCCGCAACCTGACCGAGATGGCGGCGAAAGGCGAACTGGACCCCGTCATCGGGCGTCAGGATGAGATCGAGCGTGTCGTCCAGGTGCTCTGCCGCCGTACCAAGAACAACCCGGTGCTGATCGGGGAAGCCGGCGTGGGCAAGACTGCCATCCTTGAAGGATTGGCGCAGGAGATCGCCTCCGGCCGCGTGCCCGACATTCTCGCCGACAAAATGATTTACGCGCTGGACCTGCCCCTGATGGTCGCCGGCACCAAGTACCGCGGACAGTTCGAAGAACGCATCAAGGCGGTCATCGACGAAGTGCGCACGTCGAAAAAAGTGATTCTCTTTATCGACGAACTCCATACCATCGTCGGCGCGGGCGGCGCCGAGGGGGCCATGGACGCCGCCAACATCATCAAGCCCGCCTTGTCGCGCGGCGAACTCCAGTGCGTCGGCGCCACCACCCTTGACGAATACCGCAAAGGGATCGAAAAGGATTCCGCGCTCGAGCGCCGTTTCCAGCCGATCATCGTCGAGCCGCCTTCGGTCGAAGACACGGTGCGGATTCTGTTCGGCCTGCGCAAGAACTATGAGAAGCACCACAACGTCCGGTATACCGACGAGGCGCTGCGCGCCGCCGCCAAACTTTCCGACCGCTACATTTCCGGGCGTTTCCTGCCCGACAAGGCGATCGACGTGATGGACGAAGCCGGCGCCCGCGCCCGCATCGCCAACGCCCCGAAACCGCCGGACACCTCGAAACTGACTCAGGAAATCGCCGAAGCCGTCGCCAACAAAGACAAACTGGTGGGCGAACAGAAGTTCGAGGACGCCGCCGAATGGCGCGACGCCGAGCGCTCTCTCCGCCGCCAGCTCGAGGAAATCAATGAGAAATGGAAAGCCGGGCGCGCCGAAAACCAGCCCGAAATTTCCGCGTTCGATATCGCCCGGATCGTCGGCAAACTCAGCGGCGTGCCGGTCCAGCAGATGGAGGAGGGCGAAAGCCTCCGCCTCCTGAAGATGGAGGATGAATTGAAGCGCACGGTGGTGGGGCAGGACGATGCGGTGTCGAGCATTTCGCGGGCGCTGCGGCGTTCGCGCGCCGACCTGAAGAATCCGCAGCGCCCGATCGGGTCGTTCATCTTCCTGGGGCCGACCGGCGTGGGCAAGACCCTGCTGGCCAAGGCGCTGGCGGAGTTCATGTTCGGCGATCCCGATTCGCTGATCCAGGTGGACATGTCCGAATACATGGAGAAGTTCAACGTCAGCCGCCTGGTCGGTTCGCCCCCCGGATACGTGGGGCACGGCGAAGGCGGAGAGCTGACCGAACGGGTCCGCCGCCGTCCGTACTCCGTGGTTCTGTTCGACGAAATCGAAAAAGCCCATCCCGACGTCATGAACATGCTCCTCCAGATTCTGGAAGAAGGCAAAATCACCGACACCCTCGGGCGGCGTATCGATTTCCGCAACACGATCATCATCATGACCAGCAACATCGGCGCGGAAAAGATGAACAGCACCGCCGCGCTGGGATTCGGTACCGGCAAGGCCGAAGCCACCGCCGCCAAGACCGCCGAACGGCTGATGGAAATCGCCAAGCGTTATTTCAAGCCGGAATTCCTGAACCGCGTGGACGACGCGATCGTGTTCCGCCAGTTGGACCGGGACGATCTGCGCCGGATCGTCGACATCGAAGTCGGCAAGGTCGCCGGGCGTCTGAAAGAACGCGGCATCGAACTGCTGATGGAGGACAACGTCAAGGATTTCATCATCCAGAAAGGTTTCCAGCCGGAATACGGGGCCCGTCCGCTCCGCCGCGCGGTCGAACGCTACATCGAAGACCCGCTGGCCGAGGAAATCCTGAAAGGCGACCTGAAGGATGTCAAACAGATGCGGGTGACGCTGGACAACCAGAAGTTGCTCTTTTTCCCGGAATTCGAGAAAGAGGTTCCCCCGGCTCCGAAAAAGAAAGCGGCGCCGCGCAGGAAAAAAAGCGGTTCCGGAGACGCTCCCGAAGCGAAATGATGAACCCAAACGACGAAATGTTTGAAGTATACGACGCCGCCGGACGGTGTCTCGGCCTGGCTCCGCGGCGCGAATGCCACGGCAACCCGGCCCTGATCCACCGTTCGGTCCACGTCGTGATCCGTCATCCGGCCGGCCGGATTCTGCTGCAGAAGCGTTCCGCCGCCAAGGATATCCAGCCCGGCAGATGGGACACCGCGGTCGGCGGCCACCTGAGCCCCGGCGAAGACTGGGAAACCGCCGCCCGCCGCGAGCTCGGCGAGGAACTCGGCGTGACCGCCCCCCTGGAACTGCGCCATCTTTTTGACATGAAAGTGCGCAACGCCATTGAATCGGAAGACATCCGGGTGTTCGGCGCGGTTTCCGAGGGGCCTTTCCGGCTTCAGGAGGAGGAAGTGGACGAAGTCCGGTTCTGGCGCCTGCCCGAACTCGAACAACCGGCCGTACAGGACCTGCTGACGCCGCTGCTGAAGCAGGAACTCGAACTGCTCCGGGATACCGGCCGATGACAGAAAACGCTTCATTCCGTCGAACCGCATGGAAAAAATTCAAGCGCGACCCGCTGGCGGTGACCGGTCTCTGCGGCGTGGTGGGCGCCCTCCTGCTGGCGATCTTTGCGCCGTTGATTTCGAACCAGCGCCCCCTGCTGATGATCGACGGCGGGACATGGAGTATGCCGTTTCTCCGTCCGCTGTTCGCGCCGGACAGTCCGGAGGTTCTGGTGGAGTGCTCCTTCAACTACCTGCTGCTCTGGCTGCCCGTCGCCGGCGTCGCATGGCTTCTGCGCGGGAAGTATCCGCGAACCGCGAAATGGTCGCTGGCGGCGGTCTCCGTCGCCCTGCTGCTCCCTTTTCTCCTGATCAAGCCGCGGCTGGACAAGACGGACTATCTGGCGGAACGCGGCACGCCCGGCAAGGTCATGATTTTCGCCCCGAACCCTTACGGTCCGTTCGAACAGAAGGCCGGGGTCAATGAAAAACCGAACGCCCGCCACTGGCTGGGGAGCGATCCGATCGGGCGCGACCTCACGGCGCGGATGCTGTACGGGGGGCGGGTGTCGCTGGCGGTGGGGCTGGCGGCGACCGCCATCGCGCTGGTCATCGGTACCGGCATCGGTATCTGCTCGGGGTATTTCGGGGGGCGGTTCGACCTGGTCACCATGCGGATTGTGGAAATTTTCATCTGTTTCCCCTCGTTTTTGCTGCTGCTGATTTTGATGTCGATGCTCCGCGACTATAAATTCGAACAGTCGATTCTGGTCGTGATTCTGGTCATCGGGCTGACCGACTGGATCGGGTTCTGCCGCCTGGTCCGGGGGGAGGTGCTGAAAGTCCGGGCGCTTCCGTATATCAGCAGTTGCGAAGTGGCGGGCATGCCGGTGCGGCGGCTGATGTTTTATCATCTGCTGCCGAACGTTTCGGCGCCGCTGCTGATCAGTTTCACGTTCGGCATTGTCGGTTCGATCCTGGCGGAGAGCGGGTTGAGTTTTCTGGGCTTCGGGGTCCAGGCGCCGACCGCGAGCTGGGGCGGACTGCTGCGCCAGGCCCTGGACGATCCTTTCCAATATTGGCAATTGACGCTGTTTCCGGGACTTGCGCTGTTCTGGCTGGTCTGCGCGTTCAATTTCGCCGGAGAGGGCCTGCGCAAAATATTCGACCCGAGAGCAATGGATCAGTGACTTTTTTGTGTTTTTCCTGAAAAAAAGGAAATATCACATGATGCTCAGGAAGAGGAGGTAATCGAAAAATTAGTAAAACTTACTGTGGCGGGATCATTACAGGTATATTCAACTGGCAACATCAATTTCGAATCCTGTCAGACCAAAGGCTGGTGGAGTGGAAGGATCTATTGCTTTTGAGATAGAATCTATCGGCGATTCAACAATCATTAAGCCCATTTTCATGATGGGATAATATTGCGAATTTACAAAATGCTGAATTGTTATTCAGAATCCAGGAGTACCCATGAAAATAAAGTGGGTTCTTTTATTGCTGGCCTGTATTTTTTCCCGGGCTTATTGCGAAGCGTATGTTTATCTCATTAAATGTTCCAAATTTGAGGGGAGAAGTTATCTGCTTCAGGTTGATCTCATTACGACCAATGCGGAAGATGAAGGCAAGCTTCTGACGGAGGAGGGGAAAAATAAATACAGGGACTTGGTTTCCAACGAAAAGGAGCCCAAAAAACTGCTTTTAGGTTCCGAACCATGGTACTTGATCCGTTATAATTTTTTAATAATGGATCAGAGTTCATTGGAATACAACAGGAAAGAAGAGCTGAAAAAATTTAAAATCAAACTGGACGCATCCGTGAAAAGTTTTGCAAATGATTTACTCTTTGTGAAAATAGATATTCAAAGGACTTTCAGTTGGTGCGATGATTTAACCGGGTGGCGTGGAGACGTGACAAGGATTCAGTCTGGTTATCATTTAAAACTGGACCAGATCGTATTGGCCGGTGGAGTAAGAAGTGAACTGATTCCGAGGGTTCCAGATGAAAAAAACAAGGATTAGCTTCCTCTGATTTATTTGTTGATTTTCCAGCGTCCGGTTCTCCGGTTCACGCGCGGTTTCCGGCTGTCTGCCATATTGTTTCTGTGGTTGCGCTTCCTGCCGCTGGTCGGCACGTCCGGCGGCAATACCCGAAAATGAGGCGACGAATTGAAAAAATTCCTGCGTAGCGTATAGGAAAATTAATACGTACACGCGGGCATGTTGTTCCGGCTGACAAAATGCTCTCAGGAATGGCTCATTCCGTTATCCTATGGGATGGCTGTGGCTTTTTTTCAAGAAAAACGCAAAAAAGTCACCGACCCATTACATCCGGGAGCATAACCGCCGGAAAACTTCGCCGATACAGGTTGAAAGTCCTCCGGGGACGCATTATATTACTGGAGATATTTTGCCCGAGGAAGCATGGCCCGCAAGGAAAAAATAAGCATCAGTGAAAATAAAAAACGCGGCGGCGGAAGAAAAATACTCAAATTTTTTCTGGCGCTGTGCTTGTTGCTGCTTATTTTCGCCGGTTTGTGGGCGTTGTTCATCGGGTTGGAGCGCGCCATGTTTTCGCGCAATCCGCATTTTATCCTGCGCGGCGTGGAAACCAGCAGCCGCGGCTACTGGAACGGGCGGAACCGCCTGATCGAATCCCGGCTCAACCTGCGCCTGGACCATGACAACCTGTTCGAACTGGACCTGAAGGTCCTGCGCGACAAGCTTGCCGCCATTTCCAACATCAAAGACGCCTCGGTCGAGCGCGTTCTTCCCGATATCCTGCGCATCCAGCTCGAAGAACGGATTCCCCGGGCGGTGGTGTGGAGCAAGAAAGAACCGGTGGTCGTCGATGACTCCACGGTCATCATGCCCGCCGCCTATTACCGCAAACTGGCGGGGACCCTGCCGCAGGTGAGCGGGCTTGATTCGAATCTGGACCTGATCCCCGGCAACGATATTCCCGAAATTCAACCGGCGTTGGACCTGCTGATGGTGGCGGTCATGTATTTCCCGGAATTCAGGATTCATAACATTCTGGTTTCGAATCCGGACCGGCTCTCGTTCGTCGCCGACTACAAGCGCAAGACTTACAAGGTGATATTCCCGCGCCGCACCGCCAATTTCAATCATTCGTTCATGCAGTTGCGGCAGGCGATCGAAACCAATACCCGCAACGGGTTGAGCCGTATCTCCTACGACCTGAGCCACGAGAACCGGGTCATCAGCCGCTGACCTTGCTCGGTCGGCATCATCGCCGGACCGCTTTGTCCGCTTCCCGGCGCGGCCCTGCGGTTAATACAGCTCCAGCAACTGGTTGAAGTCGATCCGTTCGATGTAAAGCCAGTGCAGCGACTCGATTTCAAGATAGAAATAGAGGTAATCCACGCCGTCTTCCTCGGAGAACAGCCATCCGTTCCGCTCCTCCCACATCTGCGGCAGGAACTGGGCGTAGGGGAATTGGTTGAATTCCAGCCGGTCGTCGCCGACGCGGGTCGCCAGCAGTTTGCCGGTGCTGTCCGCGATGACCCGCCCGGTGTCGTCCACCAGGAATTTATTCTTGACGAAGACGCCGGTATTGCCGGTTTCGTTCAGGATTTTGAGCAACTGGCCGAGGACGATGTCGGCGCCCGCCACTCCCAGCGGACGGTTGAAGTTGTCCACAATCGCCCGGGCGCAGGTGATCACGATATCCTTGCGCTCGCCGGAATCCACGTATGGACTGCTCCAAATGGCCTGGCGGGGAGTTTTGAGCGCCGCTTTGTACCATTCGCGGTCACGCGGATCGTAATTTTCGTTGACGCTTGCCCGGGACGGGTAGGTGATATGGAGACCGTTCTGGAAACCTGCGTAAACCCGGGAGATCGACGGTTTTGAAACATTGCGGATGATCTGGTTGGCTTCCGCGGCGTCGGTATTTTCCGGCAGGACGCCCGGCAGACTGTCGACCACCGCCGCCCGCAGGCCGTCCTTGAGCAGATAGAGCACGCTCATCATCCGGACGTATTCCGGCTGCGGCGGCCCGGGGTGCCCCGGATAGATGAAGATGGCGTAATCCATCGAAATTTTTTCCTGGAACATCGGCGAATAGGTGTAGTCAGGCGGCGCGGTTTCCGGGCTTTTCAGGTCCTGAAGCGTATAAATCCGGGTTTCGACGTTCTGGACCCGGTCCGCTTTGTAGAGCAACGCGGCCTCGCTGGCGATGGTGGAGAGCAGATACTCGTAATCCCGGAACTGGCGGTCGAACCGCGAACACGAATAGAGCCCGCGCGAATAGACCTCCGCCATCGCGCGGTCTTTTTTGGCGGACAGGCGGCGGAAATCGACCTCCCGGTGCAGCGCCAGCGCGATGAGCGCGGTAAAGGAGAACAGGAGCACCATGCTGAAAAACAGCAGCATCTTGTAATGCAGCCGGACTTTGCGCAGCAGTCTGCTGAACACGTTGTCGGGGTTGGCGGAGACTTCGTTGCCGAGGTTGAAGGCCTTCAGGTCTTTCTCCAGGTCCTTTACGGACTGGTAACGTTTGGCCGGGTCGGGGGCGATCGCTTTGGCGATGATCATTTTCAGGTCTTTGTCCACCCGGCATTTGAAATGATGGCTGTAGGGCTCGATCAGGCAGTGCTGCGCCTTGTAGATAGCTTCTTCCTTGCTCTGGGACGGCGCGTAGGCCTGTTTCAGAAACGTCACTTCATACAGGATCAGCCCCAGCAGGAAGATGTCCGAGCGTTCGTCATAGGGCTGTTTGTTGATGATCTCGGGGGCGATGTACTGCAGGGTCCCCGCGATCTTGCCGCTCCAGGTGGAATTGCTGTGTTTCTGGTATTCGGCGATGCCCCAGTCCATGACGTAGGTTTCGTTGAAATTGCCGATCATGATGTTTTCCGGCTTCAGGTCGCGGTGGATCACGTTGCGGTAATGCACGTAGGCGATGGCTTCGCAGACCCGCTGGAAAATGTCGAGCCGCTTCCAGAGCAGGATGCGTTCATGGCGCTTGCGGGCCAGGCGCGGCATTTTCCGGTAATGAAGGCGGGAGCGTTCGAGGTATTCCTTGAGCGTCCGTCCGCGGATCAGCTTCATGGTCAGGTGGAGCCCCTCTTTGCCGTCCTCGTAGATGCCGTAAACGGGGATGATGGCGGGGTGTTCCAGTTGCGCGCTCACCTTGGCTTCGGAAATGAACGCCCGCCGGTAGTCCTGTTTGTCTTTCAGTTTGTCATGGAGCGATTTGACGGCGATGATCCGGTGGAAACAGCGGTCGAGGCCGCGGCTGATGCAGGCCTGTCCGCCGCGGGCGATTTCATCCTGCAGGCGGACATGGCGGTCCAGGTCGTCGAAATTCTCGCCGGACACTTCATCGTCGGTGGCGACGGGGTCGATCGGTTCATTTTCCTCGTAAATCGTTTCGTTCCAGTCCGATACTCTTGTTCCGGCGATGCCGGACACGATGTTGCGGCAGACCTCGGTCAGCAGTTCGCCGATGCCGCCGCCGGAGTATCCAGGTTCATCGGGGGCGGAAGATGATTTGTCGTCGCCGTCCCCGTTGCCGGAACGGAATTGCCTGGTCCGTTCCAGAGCGGCGCTCAGTTTGCGCCCGATTTCGGGCGAAATGTGTTCCCCGAAATACGAATCCATGTCGTCGCGGTCGCCGTCTTCCGCTTTCTGCCGGTCGAGGCGGACGGTCTTATCGATGAAATCGGGGTCGGCGTCTGCTTCCTGCCGGTCGAGGCGGACGGTCTTATCGATGAAATCGGGATTGATTTCCGGCTCGCCGTCGAGGCGGACTGTTTTTTCAATGTCATTGTGACGATCAGGATCTTCCATCATGCCCAACCTCCGGGGCTATTGCGACTTGATAAATTCATCGAAATTGATTTTTTCGATATAAAGCCATTTCAACGTTTTGATTTCCATGAAAAAATAGAGATATTGTACGCCGTCCTCCGGGATGAACATCCAGCCGTTCTTCCTGCGCCACATGCTGTTGAGAAGCCGTTCCGGTTCGAATGGACGGAACGCCGGCGCCGTGTCGCCGGACGTATCCGGGGAGAGTTTCCCGGCGGCTTCGGCGACAATGCTGCCGTTTTCGTTAACCAGCACCTTGCTGATGACATAGCGCCCGTTGTTTCCGGTGCTGTCCAGCAGTTTCAGGAGATAGCTCCAGGAAATGTCGGCCGCGGCCACCGCCAGCACTTCGCCTTTGTCATCGGTGATTGCCTGGGAACAGGTCAATACGATCTGTTTGGCGGCGCCGATATCGACATACGGCTTGCTCCAGGTAATCAGTTCCGGGGTTTTGACGGCGTTCTGGTACCAGGAACGGGTCCGGGGATCGTAGTCGTCGGTATGGTCCAGTTCGAACGGAAATCCGACGGTCATGCCGTCGCGGGTGCCGACGTAGGCGATCATCAGCGGAGGCATGGTTTTATTTCTGGCGGCATCTTCCAGTTCTTCGGCGGTGGACAGGGCCGGGAGGACCGGCTTCAGGCTGCCGAATACCGCGTTGTACAAGGTTTTGCGCAGCGGATAAAGCTGTTTCATGGTTGCTTCCAGGCTCTTGCCGGGGGTGTCTACGCCCGGCGGCATCAGGTAAACCATATTGCGGAATGAAATATCCCTGTCGTAAACCGTGGAATATTCCAGCCCTTCGACATTCACGCCGCCCTGCCGGACCTGGCGGTAGGTATGAAACTTGTACTCCGGCTGTGACGACGGATCGCTCTGCAGAAGCAGTTCGGCGGCGTTGGCGCAGGAACTGAGCAGGAACTCATAATTCTTGAAATAGGAATCCAGTTGGGAGCAGGAAATAATGCCGTTCGAATAAATATCGGCCAGCGCCGCATCCCGGCGCTGGATGTTGTAGTGGCTGGTGATTTCGCGGACCAGCGCCACCGCGCTGACCATGATGAACAGGAACACCAGCGAGAGGCAGGCATAGATCAGCCCGCGGTAATGATGGCGCAGGCGGCGCAGGTTCTTTTCGACGATATTATCCGGGTTGGCGGTGATTTCCTCGCCCATCTCCAGATTGCGGAGGTCGTTGGTCAGTTCCTTGACGCTCTGGTAGCGTTTGTCCGGGTTGGGGGCCAGCGCCTTGGCGATGATCTTCTTCATGTCCTTGTTGACCTTGCAGCCGAAGAGGTGTTCGAACGGCTCGAACCGGCAGCAGCGCGCCTTGATGATGGCGTCCTGCTCCTTTTCCACCGGCGCATAGGCTTGTTTCAGGAACACCAGTTCATAAAGAATCAGCCCGAGCAGGAAAATGTCCGAACGGTGATCATAAGGGCCGCGGTTCATGATTTCCGGGGCGATATACTGGAGCGTACCGGCGATGTTTCCGGTGTTCTCTTTCTTGCCGTCATGGAATTCCGCGATGCCCCAGTCCATGATATAGGTTTCGTTGAAACTGCCGATCATGATGTTTTCCGGCTTCAGGTCGCGGTGGATCACCTTGCGGTAATGGACGTAGGCGATGGCGTCGCAGATGCGGCGGAACACTTCCATCCGCTTCCAGAGCAGCGTCCGCTCGTGCTTGATCCGCTCGATCGGGCTGATGGTCCGATAGTGGATCCGGGTGCGCGACAAATATTCTTTCAACGTTTTGCCGCGGATCAGTTTCATGGTCAGGTGCAGGCCGTTTTCGCTGTCCTTGTACACACCGTAAATCGGGATGATGGACGGATGCTCCAACTGCGCCGTCACCCTGCCTTCGGAAATAAACAACTGGCGGTAATGCTTCTTTTCCTTCAGGTCGTCATGCAGGGACTTGACCACGATGGTGCGGTTGAAGCGCCGGTCGTAGGCTTTATTGATGCGGGCCTGTCCGCCGCGGGCGATTTCCTGTTTGATCTCGATATATTTTTCGAGGTCTTCCAGCTCGTTGTTCAGGATATCGGGGTCGGATTCCGTGTTGATCGGCTCGGCGTCGTCGTAGCCGGACGTGTCGTTCCAGTCGATGATCTTCATGCTGGTGATGCCGGACAGGATGTTCCGGCAGGTGTCGCCGATCAGGGAACGGATGTTATTGCTGGTGGCGGTGGGGCT
Source organism: Lentisphaeria bacterium UBA5247 (assembly GCA_002408885.1). Classification (GTDB taxonomy): domain Bacteria; phylum Verrucomicrobiota; class Lentisphaeria; order Victivallales; family Victivallaceae; genus UBA5239. The sequence continues at coordinate 43,910 of DHTZ01000011.1, forward strand.
TCTGGCGCCGGGGTCCGGCATGGGGGCGGCCGACCTGATTTTCCGGCGGGAAAGATTCTTGGTATCGATTTTTATCGTCTGATCCCATGCTTCCTGATTGTTGTGATCTTCGGGCACCTGAGTCTCCAAACACTTAATCTTTTATTCGCAATCCATCCATACGAAACGAACCGGTCCCACCCCGGTGGGCTGCCCGATACGCTCAAATCCAAATATCCGGGTTAATATATAGACGGATTTAGCCCATTTCAAGGATGATTTCCTGCAATAATGTTAATTTTCCGGTACAGTTTTGAGGGATTGGGGCGGACGGGCCTGTTTTTCGCCGTTTTTCCGGGGAAACGGGCTCCGTGCCTCGGGCGGTCAACGGAACCGGCGGCGGTAGTCCATCGGCGAAAACCCGGTCTTCTGATGGAACCGCCGGGAGAAATAGTTGCTGTCCGAAAATCCGCAGTCCAGGGCGATTTCCGAAACGGGCCGGTCCGTCTTCAGCAACAGCATCGACGCGTGCTGGATGCGGACGACGTCCACGTATTCCTGCGGCGACTGCCGGAAAATCCGGCTGAATTCGCGGTAAAACGCCGCCCGCGACATATTGGTCATGCGGCACATGTCGGCGATCCGGATATCCTCCCGGTAATGCTGTTCCAGATAGCTGACCAGGGTGCCGAGGCGGTGCGAGGGGTTGTCCTCCAGCGACACGTCCGGTTACCTATTCGGCCTACGGTGTCATAAAAAAAACGACACTGGCCGGACTTGAACCGGCAACCGCATCCCCGTCTTTCCAGCGGTCAATTCCGCAAGCCTTGCGGCCACAACGGGGAAGTGCTCTAACCAATTGAGCTACGGTGTCATAAGCAAAAGCGGGGCCGCGCATGGGGCGATTTACGCCCTTGCAGGTTTTTGCCTGCAACCGTGACGGACGTCTCCGCCGCAACGCACACCGTGCAAACCCTGGCATGCGCGGCCCCTTTCCTGAGGGGTTCAAAAATAAAAGACCGGGCGGCTATGTGGGAGTGGGAGAGAGGTGACGATTGAATCCATCCTGGTTACATGAAGATAAATCGCGGTTGTCGAGATGGACGCATGCCCCAGCAGTACCTGGATGGTCCGGCCCCACGCCGGCTTCCAGCAAATTTGTCGCGAATGTGTGGCGTAAACTATGAAAAGTGAGCACTTTGGTAATTCCGACTTTTTCCTTTGCAACCCTGAAAATGATATCCGGAGTTCCCCGGGACAGACGCTCTTTGCCGTGCTCCCAACTAGTTGGGAATAAATAATTTTTCGGATGATAGTTTTTCCAGTAACTACGCAGCTCCTGCAACAGCCTCGAGGATAAAATCGTATAGCGGTCTTTGCCCCCTTTGCTGTTTCCCGCCCGGATGGACATCCGGCCGCTGTCGATGTCCCCGACTTTCAGATTAATGATTTCGCTGATACGCAAGCCCGCGGCATAGGCCGTCATCATCATCGTCCGGTGCTTCTGGTTCTCGATCGCCGCGAAGAAACAGGACAATTCATCGGCATTGAAAATTTCCGGCAGTTTCCGGGGCCTTTTCCGCGGCGGGATTACATCCGCCATATCCTTCATTCCCATGCTTTCCTTGTAGAAAAAACGCAATCCAAATGCCACGGAATTTATCGAATTCGGGGCCAGCTTCCGCTCTTGAATCAGAAAATAGATGTAATCCAGCAACTGATCCTTGGTTAACGGTCAGGTGAAATCATGTAGTGTTTGGCCAGATCCTGAACTGAATTCAGATAAGATTTGATTGTTTTGGCTCGGAAGTTTCGGACGGTCATATCCCGTAACATTTTTTCCCGCAAGATTCCCATGACACTTATCTCCTTGACTTTTGGTTGCAAAGATGTCCGGATTGACATCCTTTCAGGAGAAAAGATACTGCCGTTATTCAAAATATCGATCCGCTATATGAGATTGAATGCGGGAGCTACCGCGTAGCGGTTTAGTTCATCCGTCTTGATGCCCATATTGCGGTATATTTGTCCGTATCAGAGAAAAAAAGAGGGAATCCGGCCAGCCACTACTCGTATCGTAGGGTTTGAAATGAGTGATACGACTTTACCGGATTCGCAATCAGTTTACTGTACCCAGGCAAGCCGGCACGGTGAGCAGACGCAGCAGTTGATACGAGTAGAGGTAAAATGCCATGCAGCTGACCCGGAGACTGCCCAATTCGAATTCGCGCTCCGGGGGGATATCGGCCGGACTGTCGACTGTCAGCGAGGCGAATTTAGGCAGGGTGAACCCGGCCAGGACTTCGGCCGCTTTGTCCGCGCCGTCCGGGCGGTCCAGGTGCGCCGCCGCCACCAATGCGGAAAAAGCCGATTGGGCGCTGCCGGGGTTGCGCCGCCGTCCGCCCCAGTTCAGGATTGACAGTTTCAGCGGATTGTCAAGGGCTTCGATCACGCCGGGCCCGGTCAGGGAAACCGAATCGGAAGAAGGATCGTATTTCATAATGGAATAATTCAATGAATCCTTTTCGCTCAATTCAATAAAAATATCCTGCGTCAGCAGATGCTCCAGGCATTGCCGCCAGTAACCGCGGCGTTCATCATCATGACGGCAGAGATAATCGAGGGCTATGCATTTCAGCATACAGGCGTTTTCGTTTTGACGGAAGAACATGGCATTGTCATAGGTTCGGCCCGAGCGGAAAAACGAGCGCAGCGTCAAATCCATTAATGAGCCGAGGTTTTCCTGTTCCAGCAGCCGGATGAATTCATCATAATACTTTTTTTGCCGTGTCAGGAGATATGGGATATAGGCGACCCCCAGGAACATACCGGCGATATGATCGCGCAAATGCGAAGCGCGACCCAGTGAAAAATAAGTCGTACTGTAATCAATGCCGCGCCAGTAGTCGCTCATGGCACAGATCATCCGGAGGCAAAGCTCCTTTTGGCTGGCGTCGGCAATCCGGTAAAACCGCGCCAGCCCGTCCATCACCATCAGGTATTGGTCCCGGCTGAAATGCTCACTGAATTTGCCGCCGTAAGGTTTCGGGAAGAACCCCTCGCATTTCTTCATGCCCAGTCTGTAGATATGGCAAATCCCTTCAAATGTATTCCGGGCGTTGATAAAAGCCGTATGGCTGCCGTCCATTTCGAACCGCAGCGATTCCGCCGCCAGAAAAGCCCCGGAAGCCATCCCCGCATCCTCATAAGCCCAGAAGTCCATTCCGTCGCAGTCGATCAGGCTTATGCCGGGTATTTTATCCCGCGAATCGAACGGCCGGACCGGGTCGGCCTTGATGGCAAAGCGGATAATTTTATTTTTGTCGGCGGCGACGCCGGCCACGACCTCTGTGATCAGCTCCACCTGATTCTTCAAATCCATTTCCATTACTCCCACATATTGGCATCCCAGACATCCGCCGGGGTTTTGTCGTGATATGCAAAAGGCGCATAATAAATATCCTTACGGGCTTCACTCCGCAGAAAACCCGCGGCGTGCTCGTCCACATACAACGTATTGCATTTGCCCCTGAAAGCCGGGTCGGGGTGTCCGCTGCCGTGAACGGCGCCGATGGACAGGTAAGTCGATGTGGTATTCAAACCGCCGCTGCCGTTATAGAACTGGATATCCTGTTTGCGGTAAAAATAAGGCATCCACTTAAAGCCGGCGGAAGTGTCGACGAACGGCCTGGAGTCGGCAAGCAGGGCGCTTTGTGTCGGTTTCTTGAGCCGGTTGATGCGAAAAATACCGGCGGAGGAATTGGAAATCAAATCGGCATTGAATGAATAATTGCTGCTGTATGCGGCGGCCACCGTTCCCTGTGCATTGAAGGTGGTGCCATATCCCTGTTTTTTCAGCAGGGGACAGTACAAATACGGCATGGGCTGAAACTCGCCTGCCTTGACTATTAAACCGGAAAGCATCATTCCGAGCAATTGGTCCCAGGTCCGTACAAGATTACTGGCCTGCATCAGAAAATCGTCATTTTCGTTGGCATACATGGTGAAACCGGTTCCGCTCTGCTTCAAATTATTGAGGCATTGAGTTTCAAACGCCCGCTCCCGGGCCTTGCTCAACGCCGGCAGCAGCATTGCCGCCAGGATCGCGATGATGGCGATCACAACGAGGAGTTCAATGAGGGTAAAAAACTTTTTCATTTGAGTCTCCGCTATTTGAATATTTTATAGTTTCCCAAGAAGTCTTTCAATTTCATTGCCGATTTTTATCCGCAATTTGTGCCACTGCAAATCATTGACGCTCCAGTTCTGCGGCGTGGGAAACTGGCGGTTGTATTCTTCCAGCAGCAGCCTGGCGGCGGCGGCGTCGATATTCCGGCTTTCCGCCTTTCCGACCAGTTCATTCAGGAGCGCGGCAAACTCGTAATCCTCGATACCGTCGCGGTACAGAGTCAGGCGCAGCGACGGGGTGATGGTCATATCGCGCGCCGGCGAGGAGTCTCCGGTGCGGCAGGGCGGATAAAAAAACGCCACGGCGCCGTTGCCCCAGGTGGAAAGCGGATTTTCCCAGGGGTTGAAATGTTTATGCGGATCATTCGGGCGGTTCCACCAGATGTTGGTGCCCCAGATGAACAGGCCGCGGGCGCCGTCCGGCCAGTTCCGCGCCGCCATGAAACGGTTGTTTATGCCGGGAGTATCGATCCACAGCGTACAGCTGCGGGTCAGGTAGGTCCAGAATTCCATATTGCCGAGCTGTGCCCTGCAGCGCCGCGAGACCGCGGAACTGTTTTCATTGTCCAGTACCGCCAGGATGTCAACCAATCCCTGGATTTTCTCATAGCTGTAGCCATGGTAGGAAGCGCACAGAAACGGAATTTTGCGGGCATATGGTTTGGCCTGGTATGCGTCGCGCAGAATTTTCAAATATCCGTATTCATGGATCATGGGTTCGTCGATCAGAATCACGCCGCCCGCCAGCAGTCCCTTGGAGTCGAGGAAGCGGGCGATTTCGTCCATGATGGCGGCATCTTTTTCCGCCGTTTCCTCCGTATGCTTCTGGCGCCCGCTGTAATGACGGAGGATATAGCGGTTGAGCTTCAGTTCATTCATGGCCCAGGGGAGTTCGGTTTCGTAAATCTTGAAGAAACTGGCCGGCACCGCGTTGTTCGGTTTAACCTCCGGCGGGTGCGCCGATGAAATAA
>DHTZ01000019.1 GCA_002408885.1 Lentisphaeria bacterium UBA5247
GATTTCAGCCCCAAACCGGATATTCGGGCATTTCCTGAAAATGAACTCAAAGACGCCATTCCATTTTAGCTGCGAAAGGTATTTTCGACGTGTAAATTTTCAAGCCCCCCAATGAGGAACTTGATCAAAAATAAAAAACTTGATTAGCCCTGTCACCCATTTCAAACCCGATGCAGAGCTAACCAAGTTCATATTTATAATAGCAGGTATTTTTGATTTTACAAGTTCTCTTGAAAATTTTATTCGTGGCTGCCAATGATTGCAAAAATCTGATTCTTCAGGGATGTTTCCATATCCAATCACTTGCAAAAACCGTTTTCTGGATGTATACTGGGCAGTTCATATTCAAGGAGAATTTCATGCCTGTTTTCAACAGCGGAGCACTGGTGCTCTACCACAATAAAAGCGCTGTCGTCTCGGCGGTTGCCAAAGATAAAATCGAAATCCGCATCGAAGGCGGCGCCCATAAATCGGTGCGGTCCAAAGACATTGAGTTTCTGCATTCCGGTCCGGTCGCCACACTGCCGCCCACGATTCTTTCCACTCCTGAACTCACGGAAATCGTGGAGCTGATGGAGAATGAAACGTTTTCGTTTGCGGCATTCGCAGAATTGCTTTATTCCAAACGGAGCGCGGAGGCTTTCTACTCGGCGTGGCTCCTGCTTGCAGACGGCATTTATTTCACCGGCTCCGCGGTAAATGGAGTCCGGGTGCGCCCGGCCGCGGAAATCGCCGCCGCACTCGAAGCGGCCAGGCTGAAGGATGAAAAAGCGCTCCGCCGTGCCGAGCTTATCGGACGGATCAAAGCGGATGAACTCTGCAGGGAAGATTATTCCGCCATGCGTGAGATCGAACAGGTTGCGCGTGGTGAAAACGCCTCCAGTCGCCTGCTCAAGGAACTGGAAATCGAGGCAACGCCGCAAAAGGCGCATGCGCTGCTGCTCAAACTCGGCGTATGGGATTCCTTCGTCAACCCGCACCCGGCCCGGGCGGGAGTCGAATTGACCGATCCCGCGTTTCCGCTTCCGCCGCTTTCGCCCGAGGAGCGACTGGATCTGACCGGCATGGTCAGTTACGCCATTGACGACGAAGGAAATGAAGACCCTGACGACGCGGTCGGATTCGCGGAGGGTCTCCTCTGGGTTCATGTGGCCGATCCAGCCGCCGTGGTTACGCCCGGCTCGGAGCCTGATATGGGCGCGAGAAGCCGGGGCGAAAACCTCTACCTTCCCGAAAAGGTGATGCACATGCTCCCGGCGGAAGCAACGCGAATTTTCGGACTGGGCTTGCGGGAGATTTCCCCTGCATTTTCCTTTGCCATCCGCATCGACGAAGAAGGCGAGCCAGTTCTTGAGAAGATGGTTTTAAGCACTGTCAAAGTGACCCGGCTCACCTATGCCGGAGCCGCTGCACACTGGGAAGAATCCCCGCTTGTAGAGTTGCGGCCAATGCTCGAACGCTTCCGGAAAAAGCGAAAAGCCGCCGGCGCACTGATGATCGACCTGCCGGAGGTCAAGATCCGGGTGAAAGAGCAGAATGTCGAGATCACGCCGGTCGAAATCACGCCCGAACGCGAATTGGTGGCAAATGCCATGCTCGCCTGCGGCGCGGCAGTGGCGCGTTATGCGGTGGAGAACGAAATCCGCCTTCCTTTCGCGACCCAGTCGTGCCTGGAAACTGAGAGTGCTGAAGCGGTCACGCTCCCCGAGATGTTCACCCTACGCAAAAGCTGTCCGCCGAGCGTGGTGCAAACCGTCGCCGCTCCGCACGCCGGACTGGGATTGAATGCCTACTGCCGGGTGACCAGCCCTCTGCGACGCTACAGCGACCTGCTCGCCCACCAGCAGTTGCGGCGAGTGATAAAAGGCGAGGCACCTCTGTCGATGGATGAGCTCGACACCCGGATCGCGATGGCGGAGAAAAATGCTTTGGTTCGCCGCCGCCTCGAACGGACGTGCAACGAATTCTGGACGCAGGTCTTTTTCGTGCTCCACCCGGACTGGACGGGAGAAGCGGTTCTGGTGCAGAAGCAGGGCGACCGTCTCACCTATCTGATTCCGGAGCTGGCCTATGAATTCAAAAATCGTTATAGCGGTAAGGCGGTATTAGGCGAAAGGGTGACGGCGCAACTGGTCCGTGTCGGCACCACCGCCGGAATTGCCACATTTTGCCTCAACGGCCAGTAGTTCATCTTTAAGCAAATAGTGAACATACACTTCTCCGTACCGTGACGGTCAGCGGCGGCTGGTGTATTTGATTTTTCTCTTTTTCTGCTGATTCAGGCGGTAGTTGGTGAGGATGCCGCACAGGCGGCGGGCGCTGGACCAACTGCCGTTTCCGAGTTTCTTCATCCCGGCGGCCAGCAGATATTGATAATTGGCACGCATGTTGGTGTATGACAAATCCGTACCCTTGCGGTATAATTCGATGATGGCCTTTTTGATTTCTTCCCGCGTCATGCTGCGTCGCAGGCGGATTTCGCGATAATTGATGCCGGCGGCCTGTACCGCTTTTCCCCAACTGCCGAAGCGCTTGATTGAAGCCATGTAAAGGCTTTTATGATTATTCTGGATGTTTTGGGAGAAGATCGGTTCGCCCTCTTTGTGCAGGCGGCGGATCTCATCGAGCACCGTTTGTTTTGTCCAGTCTCGGTACTTCTTGATCAGGCTGTAGTCGAGCCCGGCAGCTTCAATGGCTTTACCCCATGAACCGAAGGTACGTTCGGCGGCCGCATAGACATCAGGGTAATTCGTCGCATAATAAAATGAATTCAATGGTTCCTTGCCGTCCCGCGAAAGAATATGATGCACGATCATTTCCGGGTGCCAGATTCTTTTGAACATGTAAATTGTCTCCAGTATAATGCGGTTTGAATCACATCTTCAAATTATCTTTGAAGTCCTTGCCCATCTTGAATTTGATGACTTTTCTGGCTGGAATCTGCACTATATTTTGAGGAGCCATCGGGTTGCGGCCGATACGGGTTTTTCGTACTGCGATTTCGAAAACTCCGAAGTTGCGGAGCTCGACGTTGCCGTCGTTCAGCAATTCTTCCTTTATCATATCCAGCGTGAACTGAATCGCTTCAATAGCTTCCTGCTGTGTCATATCCAATTGTTTGGCCATTTTTACGGCGATGTCGCGTTTTGTCAAAGACATGGTAATTCTCCGGTTGTGTAAATAGATTCATGCTTAATTTACTACAGGGAAACGGGATATTCAATATCGGAATCCGATAAAAATCAGAAACTTATAACTCGATACGGAGCAAGGGTGTCCGTATCGAGTTTTTCATTATTGGAGGTAAAAGTGATTATTAAAATCTGCGATCTGGATGAAGGGATTGCGTATTTCTGTCGGACGCCGGAGGAATGTCGGAATGCAACCGAGCGTTCGGTGCTGGAGCTGTGCCGAGACCAAAACGAATGCATCTGCATGGGGAAAACGGTCGGTTATCCTGAATGCGGTTTCGCGGGAAAAGACCGGCCTGAGTTCGAGCGGTTCGGGCTGAACCGGATTTTTGAAATATAATGACTCGTGCGAAATAAGA
>DHTZ01000036.1 GCA_002408885.1 Lentisphaeria bacterium UBA5247
CACTTCACCAATTCGAAGCAGCCTATAATGCAATGCTTGTACCTCTGAAAAAACGGAGAATCGCAATCCGTTAATCCTCAATCCGTTGCAATGGCAGAGAATAATTGCGGTTTAATTAAACAACCTCCACCATTTTAGTATTTAAGTCGCTGAAGGACAGGATTTTAACAATCCTGTCCTTTGTGTTGTAAAGCCCTTGTGTCAGGGCGTTTGCGAGCGTGAAAGCACTCCCCTTCGCGCCGGACGGAGAATGCTTCTCCGGTACGGATTCCGGCAAAATCTGCCGTTTCTTTCTCCGTTTTCTCCGTTCCATTCAGACCGAGTCCTGCGGTGGTCGGGGAAAATACCGTTCCGCTATGGATAAAATCATACGAGCATCGTCATCGACCTGAGTACTTGCGAAAAGCATCAAGCTCAAAAAAATATCATCATGGTTGGTGGAATGAATAAAAAACAAGTCCTGCAGTCGAAAATGCGACAATTCAAGTCCTTGGCAAAACAGCTGAAGGTTACACCATATGAAAACCGCTGCCTGGCGGTTCCGGAGCGGTCTGTCCGAATCTTTCCGAAAAATACTCCTCGTCGCCGCCATCCCGAATCACGGCTCTCTTTTTCTTTCGGTGATAGTCCCGGATTGTGTTGATATCTTCCATGTGAGTCCAAAGATCAAGCAACTCCTTGTCGGTGCTGTTGGCGATGGTGCGGTTTACCGTGGATTGGTTCGGAGTCTGCGATCCGTGTGTCTCGATTTTGATGTATGCCGCTATTTCCGCGCAGGATGGTCGCTTCGGCAGTTTAAATTTCTTATCCCGTTTTACAGCATTCCAATATGCGTCCCGAAGAGTCATTATCCGTTCTTTGAGGAAATCCTTGATAATCTCCTCGCGCGACTTCTGCTTGGCGTTCTTGGGAACGACAAGCGATTTCCTTTCCTGAACCATATTGCAGCAGCGTTCGGCTATCCGATCCATATCGAAAGAAATCCCGTCATCGTCAAGCCGGAACAGTTCGTGCATCTGGAATACGCGATCCTTGAATTTTGCAGTCGAAGCCGGGTTTTCTTCGCCGATTATCAAAATCTGCGTCGAGCCTTCCGGCAATGCCGTGTCGACTTCCGCAGTCAGCCTCTCCGTGAAAAATATCTGCCGCCGGAAACCTGCGACCGCACACTGGCTTTCACCGAGATACCAGAGGCCGCAAGCCCGTTCAACCGGTTCGCCGGAGCATTGAAAACGGCGTTGGATCTCTTGCATGATTGCGGGGATGCTGATTGTCCAAAGACGCAGATCGTCGGCGGAAATATCGTACAGTTCGCCACTCTCCGGACAATAAACGGAATACTTTGTCTTCCCGCCGACAAGGTCGCGTGTCACCGTCTCAAAATGACCGCCGCCGCACGGGCATGAAACGCAATCGGCCCGTCCAGCTTCAACAAGAAGGCCGTTTTCGACAAACGGATGCGGAAATGCACCGAGATCGGCAGGCGTCAGCAAAATCTTCCCCGGCCGCCCAATGAGCGCCGCGATAGTTGTGAAATCAAGCCGCCGCAATCTGCCACCTCACCAGAGATTCGCGCAGGATATTCTGCACCGCCGGATTCTTGTCAAGGATGTCGTTGCCGTCACGGGACACTTTGAGCTGCTGGGATTTCGAGCGTCCGAATTCATCGGCAAGCTGATACTGGATGACAACATATTCGATGATTCGGTTCTTTTTCGGAAGAGCTTTCTGGTTGATTTCCTGCTCCATTTTTTCATTGATGTCGCCGTTCTTTTCCTCATAGACGCGCCGACTGCCCGGACAGCCGAGAACCGACATGCAGAGCCGCAGGATGCGGGCCGAGACCATTTTTCCTTCGTTATCGCCGGTAAACTGAAAGTCCGGTTCGAATATCCGGTCGACCATATATGTCGGCTTGCTGACACTCATCCCCGCAGCATGGCAGTTTTTGACGCACTTCGCCCAGATGTCGCAAAAATCCATCTTCTCCTGTCGATTGCCGCTGAGAAGCCGTGCCTCCAACTGCCGGGTATCGCGATGAAAGACAAAAACTACCTCGACCGAGTCGTAATTGACGGCGTCGTGAACAAAATGCCCCTCGCGACACTCGGTCTTGTGCTTATTGTAATCGTCAAGAAAAACGAAATAGTATTCGTCTACGCCATTGCGCAGAAAATATTCCGCCTGGGCATATCTTCCGCGACCGTCGCGCATTTTCAGCCGTTCCCCAACCTCATGTGCGAGAAGTTCCGTATCCGGGTTCTCATTGTCGGGAATCGGCGGCTCGTCGCCATCGGGTTCTATGCCGGTGGAAAACCATAGCGAGTTTGCGACCTTGTCCGCATAAGCGAAACGGGATATCCGGTCCCAAACATTTTTTGCGTAAAGATAGACCCACAACGTCTGGTTTTGGATGGTCTGTTCGACCATATCCGGAGGAAGCGTAACGCCCTCCTGCTGAAGAAGCCGATGGATGTTTTCGCCCGTGCCGATATTCGCCGCAACGGTATGGATTTCATAAAGGATCGGTTCGATCCTTGCCTTGACATTGTCATCCAATGCAAGGTAGGCAAGAAATACGTTGGTGTTGTAGCGCCGCTTGGGCGTGTTTGCGTTCCAGTCAACATTGAGTTGAACGAGATTCTGTTCAAAGAACTGGGAAAACAGTTTCGGCATGAATCTGTTGACTGCTTTTTTAGGAGAGAAACTGTCGCACATGGTAATAAGTCCTTTCTCGTTGTGTGATTAATATTATACCGTGTAAAGTTTGCAGGTTACAGCATTGAGACAAAAAGTCCCCTGCGGACCGTGAAGTCCGCGCCTTAAAACAAATCCATCTGATTGTCCTCCTCCAACTTGATTAACCCGAGTTCGGAAAGCCGAATCTGCATGGCCTCCGGAGACACGGCAAACGTGGCGGCGAAATCATGCGCGATTTGGCAGAAGACCTTTCGGCTGTCTGGCGGCAGATGAAACCGTTCGCGCAACTCTTGAAGTTCCTCAAATACGTTCGGGGCTTTTGAGTTATCCCCATATTTCGCACGCCATGCCTCGTACACGAGGTCGCGCGGCATCAATAGATATCCGGCGAAGCGGTCGGCTTGCCGTTCGCGTTCGTCCCGGTTTGAGGAACGGCACAAAATAGTCGGTTTCCCTTTTTCGCCAAGGAGTAAAGGCGCGTTTTCATCGGCCAGCATATCGGGCGCATGAATGACCCAATGTCCGGCTTCGTGCGCAACGCTGAAATTATAACGCCCCAGCATCCTGGGGTTCACTTTGGGATCGATTGATTTATCAATGGCGACTCTGCGTTCACCGTCATAAATAAAAAGAGCGCCATGGGTTCCCGTGCCGTACTCGGATTGCAAATCTTCCGTTTCGACGTAAAAATCCCAAAGGCAGTCCATTATTTTTTCCGGAGATACAGGCACGGAATGCGCGCGATAAGGGTATTTCTGCAAATACTGAGAAGTCACCCCGTCGGCAAGTCCTTCAATGAGTTTGTTTGGCATCCGATGCCGTTCGTCATATTTTCTCGACATCTTCTTCCCCTTTGTCCGGCTTTGGCGCATTCCCCTCCGCAGCGTCAATCATACGCTGATACATGTCCAGACGCTCTTGGGAGAGTCCGCTGGCGGTACGCAGAAACGCCGCCATTTTCACCGGAGCAGCGTGTGCCGCAATTTGTTTTTCCAGATTGGGATCAATTTTACCAGCCTGGGCAAAAAGTTCGTCCGGCGTCACTTCAAGCGCTTTGGCCAGGCGGTAAACGGCTTCGTCCGAGGCGGGAAGCTCGCCTCGCTCGATTTTGCTGACGTAGGTGGCGCTGAGACCGATCTTGTCGGCAAGGCCGCGAACGGAAAAGGAATCGTCGTGTTCCTTTTTCTTATTGCGCAGGTCTTTTATATAATCGCCGAATATTTTGCTTCCGCCGGGCATAAGTATCTCCGTTTCCATCTGGTTTATTTTTTATTCTGTAAACTACTATACTTACACCTGTCATAAAAGTCAAGCCGGAATCATAAAATATTTTGGGAAGAGCGACGGTTTTTCGCATTTTTGGCAAAGAAATAGGGATGGACAAGGTTACACCCCACAGGAGGCTCTATGCAAAAACCGAAAACCGTTCCCGACAACATTTGGGAAGCCGCGCGAATCGTGGCGGATGCCCTGCAAAGAAAGTTCGAAACTGCTCTGGCTATACCGGCAAACCCACGCTTAAGTAACAGTACAATAAACCAATCACCAACAGGAGGTTACAATGCCGGATGTCAAAATAGTGACGCGCCAGCTGGCAGTCCTGAGCCAGATGGACGTGAAGGAACTTCAGGAGAAATATGCGGAACTGTACGGTTATGAAACGAAGCTGACTTCGGTGCAGTCGCTGCGGAGACGGCTGGCCTATAGAATACAGGAAGTCTACTACGGCGGACTCTCCAAGGAGGAAAAGGAGTCGCTGGAACAGATAGCCCGACGCGATCCGCTTGCCAATCTCGACAATGTGAAACTGCCGCCCGGAATGATTCCAAGGGGAACGCGCTTCAGCCGGGAATGGCACGGCAAAGTCTATGAGGTGGTTGCCACCGGGCAAGGCACTTATGAATACGCCGGATGCACCTATCGCTCCCTCACCGCTATTACGCAGGTAATCACGGGAACGAAATGGAACGGCAAAAAATTCTTCGGAATAAGGAATTGACAATGGCGAATACACAGAAAAAACGCTGCGCCATCTACACTCGGAAGAGCGTGGAAGAAGGGCTGGATATGGAATTCAACTCGCTTGACGCGCAACGGCTGGCGGCGGAAAATTATGTGGCAAGTCAAAGTGCCAACGGCTGGATATGTTTGCCGGAGCGCTACGATGACGGAGGCTTCTCCGGCGGCAACCTTGAGCGTCCGGCACTGAAAAAGTTGCTGGACGATGCAGCCAACGGTCTGGTGGACATTATCGTTATCTATAAACTTGACCGGCTGTCGCGCTCAATCTGCGATTTTGCCGAACTGAGTAAAAAATTCGACGAATGGGGCGTATCCTTCGTGTCGGTGACGCAGGAAATCAACACCAGCACTTCGTCCGGCAGAATGATGCTGAACATTCTCATGACGTTCGCGCAATATGAACGGGAAATTATCGCCGAGCGAATCCGTGACAAAATGTCGGCCAGCCGCAAACGCGGACAATGGGTGGGCGGCTCAATTCCGTTCGGATACTTTGTGAAAGACCGTCACCTTCTGCCCGATGAAAAGAGTTCGGAATATATCCGGCTGATGTTTGAAACCTTCGTGGAGAAAAAATCCGCGCGCGATGTCGCCCATCTGCTGAATATTCGCGGCATAAAAACCCGGCAGGGCAAGGATTGGACGGCATCCCATATATACAGAATCTTAAACAACCGCACATACATCGGGGAAGTCGCCTATAAAGGCGGCGTTTACCCGGGAGAACACGAGGCGCTGGTCGACCGGACACTCTGGGATTCCGCACAGGAGATTCTGAAAACCAACGCGCCCGTGCCGAGAGGCAGACCGGCGAAAGAAAGATATTCGCCGCTCAAAGGACTGATCCGGTGCGGTCACTGCGACGGGGCTATGGGACCGACCTATTCGATGCGCCGCGGCAGGCAGTACAACTACTACATGTGTCTGAAGGATTCCAAACGCGATATTCATACCTGCCCCGTAAAAACAATTCCGGCAGGTGATGTGGAAAAAGCGGTGGTGACGCAGCTGGGGATGCTCTTCTACACGCCGACATTTATCTCAATGGTGGCAACACAGTTGCGCACGACAATCGCGGAAGTGCGCAACGCTCTCGGCAACATCGGAGGATTTTGGGATGACCTGTTCCCTGCCGAACGCGACAGGCTGCTTCACTTACTGGTGGAGAGCGTGACCGTCCTTGAAACGGGAATAACAATAAAAATCAAGACCGCCGGAATGCGCGGTCTCATCAAGGAGGTGCAAAGTGCCAACGATTGAATTGACCGATGACGGGAACATTCAGATAACGGTTCCCATGAGTTTGCGGACATTTTCCGGCAGAAAACGGATTATCACTCCGGAGGACGAAAACACCGCTCCCAGCCGCGACGAGGCGGTTCTAAACGCTTTCGCCCGTGCCGGATACTGGCAGGAACTGCTGGACAGCGGTCATTGCGCAACGTCCGGAGAAATTGCAAAAAAACTGAAGATCGGCCAGTCGTATGTCGCACGAATACTCCGGCTAAACCAGCTGTCACCGCGAATTGTCCGTCTCTTCATCAACGGAACGGCTCCGAACGGACTGTCTCTGACAAAACTTCTTAAAAAGCTGCCCCTCAACTGGGACGAACAGGAGCAGATGCTGCTGAACTGACACATAGTATCCCTTCCATATAGCCCGATTCGGATTGATGCCGAGTCGGGCTTTTTTGCATTTATGCCGTTTTCGTGCAAAAACAGAATGCAAAAAATGAAGAACTTTCGCCTCAAAATATTTTTTTTCATAATCCGCAGCCACTTTCGCGCAAAAAGCGCCGTGGGTTGCCGAAGCAATTCCGCTCCGGTTCAACTCATAGGAGTTTGCGAAAAATGGCAAACAAAAAAAAATCCGCGAGCGAAACGCTCAAGCCCGTCCCCGAAATTCCGGCCTCCGTCATGGATCACATCTATTATGTGGCCGACACCATGATCGGAAAATCAAATCTGGTCGAGGCCGACCGCTGCGACCTCATTCAGGAAATGTCCATAGCCGTATGCCGGGCAAAGACTCTTCTTGATGCGAACGGCAAATCGGCTACCGGATCGGCCTATCTGAACAAAGCCGTGGATTTGACGGCGAAAAACATTTATCGCCAGAGAATCCGCAAACACAACGACACGCCCTGTCTTCCGATTGAAGACTGCGTCCGTGACGAGGAAAAAGAAAAATCGACCGTCATCACGCCGATGATTGACGATTCCGACAAAAAAATCCTGTACATGGACATTCGGGTCGTGGTGGCGAGTCTCCCGGATGACCTCCGGCGGATTTGCGAACTTATCATGGACGGCCACACCTTCGAGCAAATCGGAGAAATCCTCGGTATTCCCGATGCCACCATCCGTATTTGGCGCATGAAAAAAATTCGGGAGATTTTTGTCCGGAGTGGAATAAAACTCTAAAAAAGTTTTGAAACAGCGACGGTTTTTCCTGTTTTTGGCAAAGAAATAGGACAGACAGGAAAAACCGTCAAACACAAAGGAACACAAATGAAAACCATTGACTTTATCATCAGAGAACCGGCGGAACAGTATCACGCCGAATCAAAAGCGGGACGCTGCATGTCCTCGCACATGCTGGCGGATTTTCGGGAAAGTCCGGCACTCTACCGCAAGGAGATCCTTGGGCAGATCGAGGAATCCGAATCACCGGCATTCGCAATCGGGAGGGCGTCACACTGCCTGATCCTTGAGGGACGCCCCGAATTCGACAGCCAGTTCGTCGTGACGGACGGGCCGACGAATCCCCGCACCGGAGAGCCGTTCGGTAAATCGACAAAGGCCTATGCCGAATGGAAAGCGACGCAGGAACGCGAGGTCGTTTCAGGTAAGGATTACAACTTCATCATGAAATTGCAGACCAGCGTCTGGCTTCATCCGGTCGCCTCGGAACTGCTTTCCGATGGTGTGGCGGAGGGAGTCATCCGCGCTGAGTATTGCGCTGTCCCCTGCCAGATCCGCATGGACTGGTTCAGCGAGAAAATTGGGCTGGTCGATTTGAAGACCTGCGATTCGCTGAAGTGGTTTGAATCCGACTGCCGCCGGTTCGGCTACCTCTATCAGATGGCGTTTTACCGGGCGGTTATTCGCAAGGCCACCGGGCGCAATGTTCCCGTGCATATCATCGCTGTGGAAAAGAACGAGCCGTTTGCGACTGGCGTTTGGAAGCTCACCGACGAGGTACTTGACCTCGCGGAATTGACCAACAAGGCGGCGCTGGAACGCTATCGGAACTGCTGCATCAGCGGCGTATGGCCGACCGGTTATGAAGATACCCGAATCATCGACACACTTTAACCGAAAGGATTTTATCACCATGGGAATGCTTGAAAACATTCAGACGGGGCGGGAAAACAAGCCGCCGAGAATCATGATTTACGGGAGCGAAGGCGTGGGCAAATCCACGTTCGGAGCATCCGCGCCCAACGCCATTTTTGTGCAGACGGAGGATGGGCTTGGGTCAATCGGTTGTAAAAGATTTCCGTTGGCACATCGCCTCTCGGAGGTCATGAACGAACTAATTGCACTTCGCGATGAGCCTCATGATTTTCAAACGGTTGTAGTAGACAGCGTCGACTGGCTGGAACGAATTATTCATGAAGAAGTTTGTCGTGAATATGACGTTCAGAGTATCGAACGCGTTCCTGGTCAATATGGAACGGGAGCATCGCTGGCTCTCAAAAAAATGCGATCCCTCATTTCGCTGCTGGATGAGATTCGTGATAAACGCAACATGATAATTATTCTTGTTGCCCATGCAAAAATCGAACACGTTGAAGACCCGGAAACAATGGCATATGACCGCCATACGCCAAGACTGAATAAAAACGCTTGCGGGCTTATTATCGAATGGGCCGATGCTGTCGGATTTGTTTGGAAAAAGTTTCGTGTACAGAAAGAGAGTGGAAAATTCAGTTCAGAACGCGGAATCGTTGCCCCCATTGGCGCAGACGGAGGAGAAAGAGTTATCCGATTTGAAGGGAGTCCTGCGTGCATCGCCAAGAACCGTTACGGTCTGCCATCAGAAATTCCGCTCTCGTGGCAGGCATTCATCGACGCCTATCAAAAAATTGAGGAGAACCATCATGAGTAAATGCGGCGCAGTCTGCGAAGTGTTCAGCCGTGTCTGCGGATACTTCCGCCCGGTTTCCAACTGGAATAAAGGGAAACAGGAGGAGTTCAAGGAGCGCAAAGTCTACGAGGTGAAAAAATGTCCGAAAAAATAATCACGGCGCATCGTCATCTGACCTGTGATCTCTGCGGACGGCGTATCCAGAAAGGGACGCAGTGCCGGATGATACGGGATGATTTCATGCCGTTTCTCGTTTTCTTCGAACACCTTCGCTGCCCGTCCGCTCCGGCGGTCGTGACCAACAGAAATCCCAGACACCCCATCATCACTAAACAGCACGTTTTTGTGCTGGCATAACAGAAAGGCAACCATCATGTCCACACTGAATTTTAACGCAACCGAAGTCGAGCCGAGCGCCGGATTCGATGTCATCCCGGCAGGCAAATACAACGCTGTCATTTCCGATTCCGAGATGAAAGACACCCGTTCCGGTACGGGGCGCTATCTCCAGCTGGAATTTGAAATCATCGACGGCGAGTTCAAGAACCGCAAGCTCTGGGCGCGTCTCAATCTTGAGAATCCGAACCCGGATGCCGTCCGCATGGCCCGTGCCGATCTCTCGGCCATCTGCCGCGCGGTCAACGTGCTGACGCCGAGGGACTCGCTTGAACTGCATAATCTGCCGCTGGTCATCACCGTCCGCTGCAAGAAAAATCAAGACGATGAAATGACCAACGAAATCAAAAGTTATGCGCCGAAAGCGACCTTTGCAGCTGCGACACCGCCTCCGCAGGCAACCGCGAATGCCGCTCCGCCATGGGCGAAAAAGTGACACAGGAATTTGAACTGCCCTGGCCTCCAAGCGTGAATCATTACTACCGGCATGTAGGATCGAAAGTCCTCATCAGCCGGGACGGACGGAAATACCGCGAAATGATCGTCTCGCGGTTCCGTTCGGAAAACGTCCAGATCTTCCGCTGTCCGGTGGAACTTTCCATCGAATTGTATCCGCCGGACAGACGGAGACGGGACATCGACAACAGTCAAAAGTGTCTGCTGGACGCGTTTACTCACGCAGGGCTGTACGAAGACGATTCCCAAGTTCACCGACTCATAGTGACAAAACGCGAACCGATGCCGCCGGACGGCATGGCATATATAAGGATAAAAGAATGGACAGGAGACAAAACAACGGACGCCGCTGTCAAATCGTGCAGGAGTTCGTGAAGGGAATTACGGACAATACCGAACGGCTGGTCTGCTTTCTTTTCATGAACAATTACGCAGACAGGGAAGTATGCAAATTCCTTAAAATCAATGAGAATACACTTGTATTGCTCAAGCTGAAGCTGGCGTTCGACATGAAGAAAGCCGGGATTCGTGCGGGAGCGTGAAAAATGATTCTGCGACCGTACCAGCAAGCGGCTGTGGACGCCGTCTATAATCATCTGCGTTCCAAGGAGAACAATCCATGTGTGGTCTTGCCGACAGGCACGGGAAAATCCGTGGTCATCGCGCAAATTGTCCGTGATGCCGTGGCGCAATGGAATGGGCGTGTACTCATACTGGCGCACGTCAAAGAACTGCTGGAACAGAACGCCGGAAAAGTCCGTGCGCTCTGCCCGGATTTGCAAATCGGGATTTTCTCGGCAGGACTGAAAAGCCGTGATACGGAGGAGTCCGTCATCGTGGCCGGCATCCAGTCGGTTTATGGCAAGGCATGTGACCTTGGTGCGTTCGACCTCATAATTGTGGACGAGGCGCACTTGATTGCGCCGGATGGCGATGGAATGTACAGGACGTTTCTGAAAGACATGAAAGTCATCAATCCGAACGTCCGTCTCATCGGTTTGACGGCGACGCCGTTCAGACTGAAAGGCGGACTGATCTGTCAGCCGGAAAATCTGCTGAACGAGGTCTGCTACGAAGCCGGATTAAAAGAAATGATCACGCAGGGCTATCTGTCTCCGCTGGTGTCCCGTGCCGGACGCGCCGAGGCGAAACTGGACGGCCTCCATATTCGCGGCGGCGAGTTCGTCGGGGACGAAATCGCGTCGGCGATGGACACCGAGGAACTGGTATCGTCAGCGTGCCGTGAAATCGTCGACCTGACGCGGGAACGGAAGTCGGTGCTGATTTTCACGTCCGGCGTTAACCATTGCAGGCATGTGGCGGAGAAGATTTCCGCCTATTCCGGCATGGAATGCGCCGTGGTGACCGGAGAGACTTCTCCCGGAGAACGCGCGGAGATCATCGACCGGTTCAAAGGCAGGGAGGTCGTGGCGGATCTGTTCGGCGCGAAAAAGCCGCCGCTGAAATTTCTCTGCAACGTGAACGTGTTGACCACCGGATTCGACGCGGTGAACATCGACTGCGTGGTTCTCCTGCGGCCGACCAATTCCCCGGGTCTTCTGATTCAGATGGTCGGGCGCGGAACGAGGCTGTCGCCGGAGACGGGAAAGCAGAATTGCCTCGTCCTGGACTATGGCGGCAACATCATGCGTCACGGTCCCGTGGACATGATAAGCGTCACGGACAGGACGCCGGGAAACGGAGACGCTCCGGCGAAAAAGTGTCCGCAGTGCCTCGCGCTGATCCACGCGGCGTATCAGAAATGCCCGGAATGCGGATACGAATTTCCGCCGCCGTCGAGGAGCAATATCACGGAACACGCGGCGAAGGACGGCGTCATCTCAGGCGAAATCTTCTATGACGAATACGCCGTGAAGAATGTTTACTACTGCGTCCACGAGAAGCGGTACGCCGATCCCGGCACGCCGAAGACGATGCGGATCGACTACGAGGTCGGCCTCAACGACTTCCGTTCCGAATGGGTTTGCCCGGAGCATACCGGATACGCCAGAGGGAAATTCGAGAAGTGGTGGAAGAACCGCGCCGCCCTTGGCTGTCCCGTTCCGGCGACGGCGCGGGAGGCGGTCGCTTGGGCAAACGATGGGATGCTTGCCGTTCCGCTCGCCATCACGGTAAAGTCTGTCGCGGGGGAGAAGTTCGACCGTATCACGAAATGCGTCCTTGGCGAACGTCCGGTCATGCGTGAACCGGGTGACGATTCCGCAAAAATCAACGACTGGCCGTCCAACAGTCCGCAGGACCTGGGCGTGAGCGATTATGGTAGCGAGATTCCATTTTAGGAGAACAGATGAATACAAAACCGTTTTTACCGATCATTCTGATCGGACTCGTTGCGGAAGCGGCATCCGGCTTGAAGAAAAAACCGTCGATTCCAAAATATTTGAAACCGACGGCATGTTGCAGGCATCTCAATAATTATGCGATGCCGTTACAGAAATCAATGTTTTTTATAGCCGCACTTCGGGCAGGCTCCATCAACAAGCGCAATCCCGCACCGCGGACAACGATCCATCGTTCCGACCGGCTTGTATTCCTGGGATGCCGCATTGACACCGCTGGTGAAGGTGATCTTGGCAATATTCAGTTTGTCTTTGAGCAGGTCGTAGACGATCTTGATCATGCCTTCGACCGTCATGGTTTCCTTCGTGACAACCAGACGACAGTCCGGATAGGCCGTCGCCAGCTCCGTCTTGAACGCCTCGCCCTTCATCGTGTTGGTCGGTGCGCCATTTTTGATTCCCTGCGCTTCATATACGGCAAGCACGGAGGGAAGCAGCGGATCATCTTCTCTCAAGATAAGGGCGTGGTCGAAATTTTTCAAGAGGGCCCAAGCCGTCTTCTGAATTTCGTTGCACGGAAAAACCATGTTGACACCAGGGTTGATGGAATCCTCCACCTCGATCGTCAAAACGCCGGTGTGACCATGCAAATACTGTGCCTCGCCTTTGAATCCGTAGAATCTGTGCGCATACTGCAGATCGAACGTTGTGAAGCTTCTCATGACTATTCCTCCTGTGGGTTATCACCATAGAAGCACGGTGCTCCTATTTTAGTGTCTGCTCTTTCGCTCGCTGGTTTTTCGGATGGATGCCGCTTTTGCTTGTGCGCAGCGGCGCACTTGGGGCACACGCCGACAAGTCTGATTTCTATGTGCTGTACTTGCCGTGCCAGCAATTCGGGCGGTATCTGGGTCCCGTCCGGCCAATCAAAATCAGAAATCTCACGGCAGCTTTTGCAAATGAAATGTCCGTGCGCGCCGACACGACAATCATAACGAGCACTGTCAATATGATCTACGCGCCCAATAATGCCATGCTCCGAAAGTTCATTGAGAATACGGTATACGCTTTCGCGTGAGATCGTCGGCTGGCTGCAACGCACCGCATCCCAAACAACATCTACACTCGGATGGGTATGATTTTGCTGCAAATATGCGTACACGGCCAAACGCTGGGGCGTGCACTTCCAACCAATGTTTTTGCAAAGATCGCGAAATTGATTTTGAATGTCGTTGTTCATGATTGTAAAGCTAGTTATTTATATCCTGACTACAAATAAATATAACATGCATTTGAAGCATGTCAAGCCATTATTAACAGAAAGCGAAGAAATCGAAGAAAAATACATTTCAAAAAGTATCAGGAATTTAAAACTGGTCACATCAGCAAGAAAGGATCACATGAATGCAAAACAGATATTTCCGGCCATCCTGATCGGTCTCGACATCGGCGCGGCAATCGTATGCCTCTGCTGCCGGGACATAAAAAACGCCATCTACTGGTTCGCGGCGGCGACGCTGACCGCGACCGTGACATTCTGAACAAGGAGCAAGAATATGGATTTCAAGTACATCCGCCAGCCGGAATACGCCGTCGAATTCCGGGCGTTCGACAAAGTGAGCAAGGAGATTTTCCCGACAGTCGGATTCGACGATGAAAACGTCTACGCTGTCATGGACGGCGCGGTCGAGGCGCTCGACCGTGCCGATTGCGAAATCGACCAGTGGATCGGCCTGCTCGACCAGGGCGAACGGAAAGTTTTCACCAGCGACATCGTGGAAGTCCGCAACAGCTTCGGACGCCCGGTCGGCCTCTTCATCGTCCGGTACAACAGCCGCGAGGGACGGTACATCCTCGACGGCGTGACCCGGGGCGCGCATATCAGCCGCGTCACTCAGTATCAGAATATCCGCGTCGTCGGCAACGCCCATGAGAAACATTTCAACGTGAAAGGATACGCCCATGCCTGAATCCGTAATCGAATGGGAGGTTTCGGAACAGAACCTCACGCAGGAACTGACCAGCAAAGACCGCCGCTGGCATATCAGCAAGAAACAGACGGGCCGGAAAGAACCGGAATTCTTCATGAGCAACTACGACCTGCTCCTGACCCCGCACGGCTCCGGTTCGGACTATTTCCAGTGTTTTCAGACCTTCATCGCGGACTGCGACAGATTCGTCGAACTGGCCGAAAAAATCAAAGCCGAGGCCGAACGGCATCTCGTCCAGCTGGAACAGGCGGCGAAGGCGGTGACCGATGAAAACTGAACTCATCATCATGAACATCATGGCGGAAGTCGCCCGTGCGGAAACCATCCATCCGGCATGGCCGCGCGACCCGGTCAAGGCGGCAAGCCTCTGCGCCGAGGAATGCGGAGGTCTCGTCAGGACGGCGAACATCTATGACGAGAAACGCGGCACGAAGCGGGGAATGATCGTCGAGGCCGTCCGTACGGCGGCGGCCGCAATCCGCTTTCTTAAGGAAACAGAATTGGATAATGAGGCAGACAAGCGCTTCATTTTAAGCAACCAGGGAGAAAACCATGAGTAACACACCAGCAAATCTCGCCTATGGCAAACGCACCATCCGCATGGTCGTGATGAACGGCGTCCCGAAGTTCGCCGCTACCGACATCTGCAACATCCTCGGCTACGTCAACCCGAACAAGACGCTGGGGCGCTTCTGCAACTCGTCGCCGGAATACGTCCGCATGGACACCGCCGGCGGTCCGCAGAACGTCCGGATGATCGGAACGGAGGACATCCGCGCCATCCTGTCGCGCAGTCGTCACAAGGCCGTCCGCCGCCTGCGGGAATGGTTTGAGACGAAAGTCATTCCCGCGGTCACGTTCCCGGCTTTCAGTCTGGTCGGCGTGACGGTGCTGATTCCATTCCGCGAGGTGGAGGCGAGATGATCGACAAGGAAGAAATCGTCCGCGCCATGAGGCTGTGGTTTCAGCCGGGGGATGTCTTCGAAATCCGCATTCTGAAAGCCGTCACGCCGGGATATCTGAAACCGCATACGGAATCGGGATATTTCGATTACGACAACATTCCGAACGCCGTAGCCGCCATCGGAAAACTTCGCGCCTATGCCGGAGCGTATGTCACCATCAATCCCGTATCGCCGGATCTGTTGGCGCGGGCCTGCAACCGGCTCTGTCCGGCGGAATCGGAAACGGCCACCGCCGACTCGGACATCGTCAAAAGGCGTTGGTTGCTCATCGACTGTGACGCCGTGCGGAAAGCGAAGATTTCCAGCACCGACGCCGAGCATGAGGCGGCGTTGGCGAAGGCGCGTGAAATCCGCGATGGGCTGTCCTCCCTCGGTTGGCCGCTTCCCGTCATGCTGGACTCCGGCAACGGGGCGCAGATGACCTACCGCATCGACCTTCCGGCGGATGACGGCGGAGTGGTGCAACAGGCGGTGACGGAAATTGCGAAAGCCTCATCGGACGCAGTCAAAGTGGATTTGACCGTGTACAATCCGGCGCGCATCTGGCGCATTCCCGGCACGATGAACTGCAAAGGCGATTCCATCCCGGCGCGTCCGCACCGCATGGCGAAAATCCTTGAAGTGCCGGAGTCTGTTGAAATCGTTCCGACCGAACTGCTTCAGCAAATTGTCGGGGAATCGTCGAAAACGCCGCCAGCACATGTCGAATCGGTCGTGACCTCCTATCAGGAATCACCCGGTTTCGACATTGACGAATGGATTGCGAAGTATGCGCCGGACGCAGGACAACCGCAGTCTTATAAGGGCGGCCGCAAGTGGATTTTCAATATCTGCCCGTTCAATCCGGATCACGACAACAAATCCGCGGCGCTGACCGAAACACCGGGAGGAGCAATCGGATTCCGCTGTCTGCACGACCATTGCCTCGGCAACGACTGGCGCAAATTCCGTGTCATGCGTGAGCCGGGATGCTATGACCATAAAGAGGACGCAAGTTTGCCGTCTGTGGACATCACCGGCATTATAAACCAGCAGGGCCAGCAGGAATCTGTTGCGTCATCATCCATCATTGTGCCTCCAGAACCGGAAATAATCCAGCCATGGCGAAACGTGACAAATGAAGATGTTATGAATTGCCTTGACGGAACGTTTCTTGGAGAGCTGACCGAAATTTATGCCTCTGTATCGCGTCCTCCGCTTCCATTGGAGGGCGCATTGCTTAAAGCAATTGTCACCGCCGCATGTTGCTTGAGCGGCGTGGCATCGGACGAGGAGTTGGTAAAACGATATGGCGGCAATCTCGGCGGCGTGGCTCTCGTCGGACATGATCGCGCAAGAATGAAAATCAACACCAGCGGAGGTCAGCTATGCAACGCATATGCAATGCTTGTTGCACCATCGGCCTGCGGAAAGGACATCGGCGGTTTGATTGGTAAATTTTCCCACATGAGAAATCCCGACATCTATCATGCGGACAAGACCAATGTCGTTCCAGACTGGAATTTGGGTACATCCGGTTCAGCCGCCGGTATCGCCGGGATGTTGACGAGAAAGCCAAACGCTCTCTTGAGCATCTCCGAAATGTCAAGCTGGCTTGATAAAGACTGCTGGCAAAGCAAGGCCGCCGAATTTCTGACGCAGGTATTCGGCATGGGGTATTTTGACGAGAACTTTTCAGATCGCGGTAGAGCCGGTTCGTCTCGCTCCGCCGTCTACTGCGCTCCAAACATCATTGCGAATATCCAGCCAAACGTGTTCAGCGAAAAGGTGGATATCATTGATGTCGAGACAGGATTCGTCGGACGTTTCCTTATTGCCAAGATGCCGGAGTTCTATGGCAACCCAAAGAACTTCGACAGCATCGCCATCATGAAACGAATGGAACTCGCGATTCAACCATTTCTGCGAAAACGCGGCATTGTTGAATTCGAGGACGGGTATTCTGAATCCCTCCAACAGGTATTCATCGGCAAATGCGACCAACGGTTCATTCCGTCATGGCGGCGTCTGTGCAATGAGTATTATCCGCGTTTTGTCGTAATGCTTTCAGTCACCGGAGATATCCGGACGCAGGGCGAAGAGGTAATCATCACCGATGACACCCGTCACCGTGCAAGGCTGTTGGTCTTGTGGCTTTTTGCTAATGCGGAACGCGTTCTGTCCGGCATCGTCGAGAGCGTCGGGAACAGCAGAATTATTGAAAAGCAACTGAAACGCATATTCTGCATCGTCCGCGACTTCGACCATGGAGATGGTGTTTTGACCAGCGAAATCTCACGCACGGCCAGCGGAAGCGGAACAACGGCAAAACAACGTCAGGATCTGCTCATGGAACTGGAAGCTCGAAAGTGGGTGGCAAGAAATGCAGACGGTCGTTTTTCCGTTTTGACACCGCCACCAGACTTGGAGCGGGGTCGGAAAAAGAAGTCCTAACCTTTGGAAAAAACGGACATCCTTCCGAACGTAACGGCGATGGCCTTTGGAAATCTCCGAATACTTTCCGAAGATTTTCCGAATGTCTAAATCGTTGATTATAAACAAAAACATATAAATATATATACCTTAGGAGAGAGGGTGTATATGTATGTGTTTTTAGCCCTCTGCGCATATATATCGCGTGCGCGATTCCGAAGGTATTTTCTCGCTCTTTTCCAGACGCGGCTCTCGCGTCAATTATCTGACTTCAATCATCAACTAAGGAAACTGTTATGTCTATGAAAAATCTAACCGAGTCGATGGGGAGACTATCTCCAATCGATGTTTTTGTCCCGCTGTTTCGTGATGACGAAAAGGATATCGGCATTCACGTCAAAATCTTTGAACGCTTCGGCGCGTGGAGTTTTGAAATGGAATCTGACCTGCGCTGGCAACATTCGCTCATCGGGGAACTCTTCTCCGGGCTTTGCCGCAAAGCGGGGCTTCGGCGACGCATTGTCTGCGCCATCGACCTCGAAATTGGGAAACGCGACGATGATTATGAGTTTATCTGCATTCCCAGTAATGCACTGGCTTGCGGTGACTTTTTTAGTCTCGAAGCCATACAATATCTGCTGGCAACCGCATTTATCCCTTACTGGCAACTCGCCGCACGGCAAATCAATGAGTTTGACCGCGGCAAAGGATGGGATGATACTTGCAAACAAGCCATTGATGCTCTCGGCAAATGGGAGAAATTCGATGATGCAGAAATCGCCGATTCCCATTGGGAGGATGCATGGGACATGGTTAATTGTGGTCATGACCGTCGCAATCTCATCCGTGGAAACAACTGGCGCGCTCCATTTGAAGATCGTCCGTTAGAACGTTTCCCTGAGCATTGTTACAAGCCAAAACGATAATGCCATGGCGTACCATACCGGGCATGCCGTTCTACGAGGCATCCGACACCGGTCTCATCCGGAGCAAGGCACGAAGCGTCCGGGCGCATATCGGATTCAAGACCTACCGCAAAATACTGCCGGGTAAGGTATTGGAACAGCGACTCCGCATCACGAACGGACGTGAGCATTACATCGATGTCAAAATCGGCGGCGTGAACCACTATGTCCACCGCCTCGTGGCAATGGCATGGCATGCGGACACGTGGTTCGAGGGGGCGGAGGTCAATCACATCAACGGCGACAAGTATGACAACCGCGCCGCCAATCTGGAATGGGTGACGCGCAGTCAGAACCTGCTCCACTCATACCGTGTGCTTGGCCGGAACGCGAAGAAAGCCCCCGCTGACGCACACGGACGCTGACGCAGTAGTCGCTTGGGCTTGCGCGTTATCACGCGACAGGACGCGAGTGAACGCCATCGCTGGGCGTTGCGTTATCGCATACGCCCGATGAGAGCCGTCCCCGCACAAGGGCGATGCCCGAAAATCGACCAAAATAGCACGGGACGCGAAAATCGCCCCTCGAAAATGGAAAATCGAGCGGTTCCCCCGAAGGGGATTGCCTCCTGAGGGCGGCGGAAGGACTCGATACCCTAACGAAAGTTTCCGCAAGCGTCCGGGAGGCTGTTTTTTTACCGAAAACTTTGCAATTCCGACATTGAAAATCAGAATTGCAAACCTAATCAAAGGACTTTTTATGCAAATTGTGAACATGAAAATCGCGGATGTCCATCCATACGAGAAAAATCCGCGATTCAACGACGATGCCGTCGACGCCGTGGCGAAATCCATTTCGGAATTCGGCTGGCGGTCCCCTATTGTGGTCGACAAAGACCACGTCATCGTGTGCGGACACACCAGATGGAAAGCCGCGCAGAAACTTGGGCTGACGGAAGTGCCGGTTCATGTGGCGGCAGACCTCACGCCGGAACAGATTCAGGCGTACCGCATCGCCGACAACAAGACGGCGGAAATTGCGGAGTGGAATTACGACTTGCTGCCGCTGGAAATCAAGGAATTGCAGGATGCGAATTTCGACCTGTCGCTTCTTGGATTCGAGACCGATGAACTGGATCGGCTGCTGAATGGCACGGATGCCGACACCGTCGAGGACGGCGAAACCGAACCGGACGCGGTGCCGGAAGTGCCGGAACAGGCGGAGAGCGTTCGCGGCACGGTCTATCGGCTGGGCGAACATCTGCTCTTGTGCGGAGATTCCACGAAGCCGGAGGACATTGCAAAACTGATGGGCGAAGCGAAAGCCGACCTCTATCTGGTTGACCCGCCGTATAACGTTGCCCTGCAGGGCAGTAACGGTCTGACGATTCAGAACGACAACATGGCGGATAGCAAGTTCCGGGACTTCCTGACTGCGGCGTTTCACTGCGCATCGGATTCCCTGCGTCTTGGCGCATCGTTCTATGTGTTCCACAGCGATTCAGAATCCGTCAATTTCCGGTTGGCGGCAAAGGATACCGAACTGGAAGTCCATCAAACGCTCTACTGGATAAAGAACAGTTTTGTCCTCGGCCGGTTCGATTATCATTACCAAAGCGAGAGTGTTCTCTACGGCTGGAAGCCCGGTGCGCCGCATAAATGGTATTCCGACCGTTGCCAGTGCAACCTGCTGAATTTCGATAAGCCGAAGCACAATGACGTGCATCCGTCGATGAAGCCGGTTGAGATGCTGGTCTACCTAATGCAAAATTCGTCCAAGCGGGGAGAAACGGTGCTGGATAATTTTGG
Source organism: Lentisphaeria bacterium UBA5247 (assembly GCA_002408885.1). Lineage (GTDB taxonomy): Bacteria > Verrucomicrobiota > Lentisphaeria > Victivallales > Victivallaceae > UBA5239. Next base: position 20,049 of record DHTZ01000036.1, read on the forward strand.
CGGCAGCGGTTCGACGCTCATTGCCTGTGAGCAGACCGGTCGCAAATGCCGGATGATTGAACTGGACGAAAAATACTGCGACGTCATCCGGCGTCGCTGGGCTGAATTCAAATACGGCGAAGGGTGCGACTGGCTATCGCTTACCCCCGCCGTTGAAGAATCCTCGCCATCCGAAGAATGATTGGATATCCGGAAAGTTACTTGGCAAACTCGAATTTACCCTTCATCTCGCTTTTGACGATGCGTGGATTTTCCTTGGTGGCGATTTCGCGGAAGATGCTGCCGTACAAGGTCTGCTCCGGTGTCTTGCATGCGGTCGGAATCCACAATCCGGCTTCGGTTGCCGCCTTGACGATTTCGCGGGTGTTCAGCGGTTTCCCGCTGTTTTTCAACACCTCGACAGCGGCATCCATCAGCGACATCTTCTTGGCTGGCGTCTCCGGCTTGCCGGATTCGGGAACCGGATTCGGAGCATCTTGTTCTTCCGATTCTGTCGGTTGTTCTACTTTCATGGAAGTATCTTCCGGCATTGGCGATTCTTCAGCGGGTTGCGATTCTTCCGGCTCGACGATGCGAATGATTCTCGTCGTTGAGAATTCCTTGCCGCTGGCGATACTTTGGACGCGGCATCCGGTTTCGGTGACTTCGAGAACCGTTGCATTGATTTCGCGGCATCCGACTTTGACGATGACTTTGCTTCCGACCGTGACATTCATTTTGTTGCTCATTTCTGACTCCTTAATGGTTTTTGACTTTGAGCGTATCTCGTTGCGCTGGTGATAATTAAGCGTTGTATTCGCACATAGCCAGAGCGATTCCGATATTAAATCGATAATTCTTCAACATAAGGACTTTACATGGACGAACATCTGAATCCATTAGCGCTTTCACCGGAAAATCTGGTGAAAGTCCTCGTCAAATCGGGCTGCCGGATTATGACGCTGGAAATGCTCCGGCGGGACATAGATTCGGGAATGCCGGTCAACGCCGACGGCACGGTCAATCTGGTAAAATACATGGCGTGGATGATAAAGGAGATAGACCGCGATGGCAATGAATCCGAGTCGGCTCAAGCCGATTGAAATTGTAAGGCTGGTGAATTCCACACCGCTCCGCGATGTGCTGAATGACCGCAGACTGTGGCGACACCGTGAACGTGCCGGATTCCGCATTACCGACGATGACGGCTCGACAGTCAATCTGTTCAAATATGCGGCGTGGCTTCGGGAACAACTGCATATCCGGCAGTCGGAGGTGAATCAAACCTACGAGGAAAAAAAGAACGCCGTCCGCAATCGGAATATCGCGTTGGCACTTGCCGGACGCGATATTGGCGAATTGCCGGAAGTGGAGAATCCGGAACTGAAAGAACAGTGCCGGACGAATTTCAAACTGTTCTGCGAGAGCTATTTCCCGGCGAACTTCTCTTTGGAATGGTCAGCCGATCACCTGAAAGTGATTGCGAAAATCGAGACTGCGGTTTTGCATGGCGGTCTGTTCGCCATGGCGATGCCTCGCGGCAGTGGCAAATCGACAATGACCGAATGCGCCGCCTTGTGGTCAATGCTTTACGGTCACCGGGAATTTGTGTTTCTTGTCGGCGCTACCGAGGCGGCCGCCTTGGAAATGCTGGACAGCATCAAAACGGAACTGGAAACCAACGAGCATCTGCTGGCGGACTTCCCGGAAGTCAGTTTCCCGATTGCCGCCTTGGACGGCATTGCCAACCGATGTGCCGGACAGCTTTACAAAGGAGAGCGGACACGCATTACGTGGACAAGCAATGAAATCGTACTGCCGACAATTGCCGACAGTCCGGCATCCGGCGTAATCGTCCGGGTAGCGGGAATAACCGGTCGAATCCGAGGAATGAAATACAAACGCGCCGATGGTAAAAACGTCCGTCCATCACTGGTCATCATCGATGATCCGCAGACCTCGGAATCGGCCGGCAGTCTGGAACAGACGCGAAAGCGCGTCCGTGTCCTCGCCGGAGACATTCTCGGTCTTGCCGGACCGGGCGAGAAAATTTCGGGCATCATGCCGTGTACGATTATTCGTCCGGGCGATATGGCGGACACGATTTTGAACCGTCAGACGCATCCCGACTGGAATGGCGAGAAAACCAAGATGGTGTACAAGTTTCCCAAAAATATGAAACTTTGGGACGAGTATGCGGACATCCGGGCTGAAGCATTGCGGACGGACGGCAATTTTCAAGCGGCGACCGATTTCTACCTTGCCCATCGCGAGGCAATGGACGAAGGCTCGGAGGTTGAATGGGATGCCCGGTTCAATGCCGACGAGGTGTCTGCCTTACAGCATGCCATGAATCTGAAGTTCCGGGATGAGGTCGCATTCATGAGCGAATATCAGAATGAGCCGTTGCCGGAAGATATGGATGATGACGCACTGCTGTCGGTGGATGAGATTGCCAGCAAAGTCAACGGCTTAACGGCGGGAAAAGTGCCGCTGGCTTGCGACCGCATCACAATGTTCATCGATATTCAAAAAGCCCTGCTGTTCTATTCGGTGGTGGCATGGTCGGAAAATTTCACCGGTGCGGTGATTGATTACGGAGCATGGCCGGAACAGCATAACCGGATGTTTACGCTGGCATCCGCGAATCCGACCATCCAGTCGAAATTTCCAACCGCCGGATTGGAAGGCGGGCTCTATGGCGCGTTGACCGAACTGGTGGATGACATGCTCTCCCGCGAATGGGAACGGGAGGACGGCGCGATGCTGAAAATTGAACGGGCGATGATTGACGCGAACTGGGGCAGCTCGACGGACATCGTTTACCAGTTCTGTCGGCAGAGCCAGTGGGGTGGCGTCATCTATCCGGCGCACGGCAGATATGTCGGCGCGTCATCCAAGCCGATGACCGAATACCGGAAACAACCCGGCGACCGCCTCGGATTCAACTGGATGATGCCGAACGTGGCGGGGAAACGCGCCATCCGGCACGTGATTTTCGATTCCAACTTTTGGAAATCGTTCATCCATGCCAGACTGACCGTGCCGATGGGAGACAAAAGCAGCCTTTCGTTCTATGGACGGCATCCGGCGCTTCATCAGTTGATAGCTGAACACTTGACGGCGGAATACCGCGTAAAAACTGTCGGACGCGGCCGGACGGTTGATGAATGGAAAATTCGTCCTGAACGGAATGACAATCACTGGCTGGACTGTATTGCAGGTTGCGCCGTCTGCGCGTCCATGCTCGGATGCACCATGCCGGAATTCGGTGCGGTGAAGAAACGAACGGCAATGACGGGACGTCTTTCCGATATGCAGAAAGGGAAACGGGAATTGTATTCCATTCCGCAAACGCAAGAATCGTCCGTCAAACTCTCCGATCTGCAAAAAAGCCGAAAAAAACATTGAAAAAGGTCATTTTTACCGACGGTTTTTTCCGATTTTGGCAAAGAAATAGGACAGAACAAAATCAACCATCATGAAAAATCGGAGAGCATATGAATTACGGAAGTGTATGCAGCGGCGTGGAGGCGGCAAGCCTCGCATGGAAACCGCTTGGCTGGACGGCAAAATTCTATGCCGAAGTCGAGCCGTTCCCGTCGGCGGTGCTGTGCGAACGGTTCGGAGCGACACGTCCGTTGCGTTCGCTTGATCCTGCCGAGGCGCAGAATGAAAAAGACCGGAAGCTCCGTGAGAGCTGGAAAAAGCAGATTGCCGAACTGCCTCCGGGCGGACGGATACCCAATCTCGGCGATTTTCCCAAAATAAAGGAAACAGACTATGACGGACACATTGATTTGCTCGTCGGCGGCTGTCCCTGTCAATCCTACAGTCTGGCCGGATTGCGGAAGGGACTCGCCGATCCGCGTGGAAACCTCACCCTTGAATTTGTCAAACTGGCTTATCGGACAAAAGCTCGAATCGTCGTTTTTGAAAACGTGCCGGGCATCCTCAGCAGCGGTGACTGCGGCAGCGATTTTGCCGGATTCTTATCGCTCCTGTGCGGATGGGAAGTCAAACCTCCCAAAGACGGCTGGCGGAAATGCGGAATCGTCACCAACGCACCCGGATGTTTCGGAGTGGCGTGGCGAATACTTGACGCTCAATATACCAGAGTTCCCGAATTTCCAAGGGCGGTTCCGCAGCGACGGCGACGTCTCATCCTTGTCGGACATCTTGATAGCTGGCTCTATCCCGCCAAAGTATTATTTGACGGCGAAATGCGCGGTGGGGATACTCCGCCGGGCAGAACGAAGAGGCAAGGACTTGCCTCCGGTGCTGAAAGCGGCATTGATTCGGCAAAGTCAATCCGGATGCGGTGCGGAAAACCCGGCGGCGGAAAAGGCGCACTCATCGGAGACAATCTGAGCCACACTCTCGCAACCGGCAACGATCAGACGATTATCTGCCTCCCGAAAGAGCAGGAATGTTTCGACATCCGGCAAGTGGAAATCCATGAAAAGGAAATCGCGCCGACGCTGATCGCCACCGATTACAAGGGCGGCAAAGCCATCTCGTTCTATCCGCAGCGCAAAGCCGAAAGCATGATTCCGCTGGAGGAGTGTTCCAATACGCTCGTTAACGGAACATGTCCGGGACATCAGAATGCGGTCTGCTTTGAGAATCACGGCAACGACAGCCGGATTAAGGAATCACCGGGCGTTTCACCTACGATTACAAGCCGGGCTGGAACTGGCGGAGGAAATCTCCCTTTGGTCATGCGCGATGAAGAGCCGATTGGCTTCATCAAGAATGACGCCGGAGGCGAACAGCAGGGATATTGGACTGGCGCGTTCCCGACCATCCGAAGTCAGGTCATTCCGGCAGTCGCAATCGCGGAAAACGTGATTGGACGGCAGGTCGAAAATGGCGGAAACGGAATCGGAGCGAAAGAGGAAGTCGCCTACACTCAAAACTGCACCGGTGTTATGGGCGTCTGTCAGAATGCCACCGTCCGGCGATTGCTTCCGGTCGAATGCGAAAGACTGATGGGTTTTCCCGACAATCATACGCGCATCCCATGGAAAGGCAAGCCGGAAGATGAATGCCCGGACGCGCCGCGCTACAAAGCCTGCGGCAACAGTATGTGTGTGAATGTGATGGCGTGGATCGGGCAGCGAATTCAGCACATGGAGGATATCAGCGTTCGCAGCAGTGGTTTTTCAGAAAAAGAGTGATTTCCGCTTTGAGCATTTTCCCGCTGGCGACACGGAGAACCATGGCGGTGAATTCCTCGTCGGATGCGTCAAAATCAATGCCGTTCAAATCAAGAAACACCAAAGCCGCCATTGCGCCGACACGCTTGTTCCCGTCGACGAACGGATGGTTTTCGACCAGATGGAAAAGATAAGCCGACGCCATTTCATAAATGGTCGGATGCAGAAACGTTCCGCCGAACGTGGCGGACGGCATTCCGATGGCCGATTTCAAAAGTTCTATATCGCGCAATCCGGACGCACCGCCGAAGTTTTCAATCTGATAATCGTGGATTTCAATCACTTCGGCGAACGTCAGGAATGCAGGTTCGGATTTCACTTTGCCAGTTCCTCAAAGGATTTCGCATAGCGTTTCCCGACCTTGTCCATGGACTTGCGGAATTTGCTTGCCCGGACGGCATCCTTCACCGGAGTGAGAACAAGTGCCTGTCCGTCGGTCACCACTTCAAAAGCGGTGTCGATGGTCGCACCGAGCAAATCCAGAATGGGACGCTCTATGACGAGCGCCGCGCTGTTGCCGTGCTTGGTCAATGTTTTGATCATGACTCACCTCCTATTGTTATCACATTGTCAATACTAAGATACACCATTAACCTAAGAAAGTCAAGGAGAACTATGTCGGAAACAACTGAAAATCTTGACGAGAGCATTCGCAAAAATGCAACCGGACCGAAGTCCGCCGAAGTGGACGGGCAGAAGGTCGAACAGCATTCGCTGACCGACCAGATCGCAGCGGACGAATATCTTGCCAAAAAGAAAGTGATGCAGGGACGCGGAACGGGACTCAAAATCACGCCGATGCATCATTCGGGAGCGTAACATGTTTGAACGATTGAAAACGATGTTCCGAACCCGGACGCCGCCGGACGCTCATTTCCACCGGACGGTCACGGCGCGGTTCGACGCGGCGCAGACCACCAAGGACAACGTGCGGCATTGGGCGATGGCGGATTATCTCTCCGCCGACCAGGAGGCGAGACCGGAAGTTCGTAAAATCCTCCGCCAGCGTTCCCGTTATGAAATCGCCAACAACAGTTACGCCAAGGGATTGGTACAGATGCTGGCGAACGACACCATCGGCACGGGACCGCGATTGCAGGTTCTGGCCGAGAATGAAGAATTCAACGACGATGTCGAAACGGAATTTGCGCTCTGGGCCGAAGCGGTGAAACTGCCGCAGAAACTGCGGATGATGCGGATCAGCCGCTGTCAGGATGGCGAGGCATTCGCCGTGATGGCAACAAATCCGAAAGTGCGCCATCCCGTTAAAATGGACGTGATGCTCATTGAAGCCGACCGCGTTTCCGGTGAACTGCGGTGGCTGGAGGACGATACCGCTGTCGACGGCATCACCTACGATGTATGGGGCAATCCGATGGACTACCGGATTCTCAAATACCATCCGGGCGATGTAAAATACGCCACTGGCGAGGATGTGTTTCACGTTCCGGCGGAATATATGCTTCACATTTTCCGGCCGGACAGACCGGAACTGCATCGAGGCGTGCCGGAACTTTCAGCGGCTTTGCCGTTGTTTGCCCAGCTCCGCAGATACAACCTTGCGGTCTTGAGCGCTGCAGAAGCCGCCGCCGATTTTGCCGCGATTTTGTATACGGATGCTCCGCCGGACGGAGAAGCGGCAAATGTGCCGCCCATGGATGCGCTGGAATTGGAACGCAATATGATGCTGACCGTTCCCGCCGGATGGAAAATGGCACAGCTGGACGCCAAGCAACCGACCGCGAATCACGGGGAGTTTGTGAAAATCATTCTTTCCGAAATCGCCCGGTGCGCCGTATCCACCTACGGCTCGGTGTCCGGTGATTTCAGCGGACACAATTATGCGTCCGGGCGGCTGGACAACCAGCTGTATCACAAGAGCATTCTGGTGGATCGCTCGTTTTGGGAGACGGAAGTTCTAAACCACATTTTCGATATGTGGTATCAGGAATACTCCTTCACGAACGGCAATCCGGCAGAACGGAGGACACCGCGTCACACGTGGTTCTGGGATGGATTTGTTCACGTTGATCCGACGAAGGAAGCGACGGCGCAGCAAATCCGGCTGGAAAACAACACCACAACGCTGGCTGCGGAATGTGCCAAGGACGGACGCGACTATATGTCGGTTCTGCGGCAGAGAGCCAAGGAAATCAAATTGATGCGCGAACTGGAAATTCCGATTGCGAACGACCAGATGGTGCAGGAAACGCAACCCGAACCGGATGACGGTTCAGAACCAGAGGATGGAAAGAAAGATGAGTGATTTTACGCTCATAGAAGCGGCGAACGGTGCAAAACCGAAAGTTGCCGGACTCGCTTACGGCGGCGGAAAGATGAATCTGCCGGGATGGAAATTTCCTGTGGTGGTCGACCTCGCCGGGATGAGTATTCCCGAAAATGTGCCGCTTCTGACAAACCATGAAAACAAGACCGACGCCCGTGTCGGCATGGTGACGGCAAGCGTCAAAAACGCTTCACTGGAAATCGTCGGAGAAATCGTCTCCGACAGCAAAGACGCGCAGGATATTGTGGCGCAGTCCAAAGCCGGAGCGGACTGGCAGCTCTCCATCGGAGCGGATGTCCGCGAATGCGAACTGGTGAAAGGTTCGCGGGAGGTGAACGGCCAGCAGATTGACGGACCGTTTTACCACGTCAAAAAGTCCGTGCTGAGGGAAGTCTCCGTTGTGGCGGTGGGAGCGGACGCCTCAACAAAAATGAAAGTCACCGCCCAGTTTAATTTGAAAAATCTCAAACCCATTCAAGGAGAAGTTATGACCGAGGAAAACAAGAATCTGACCGCCGGAGCCGCCGATGCCGAACTGGAAAAGCATGATGAACCGCAGGGTACGCCGGACGTGCAGGCAAAGGCTGAAGTCGATGTTGCGGCGACCGCCAATGACGCGGCCGTGAACGCGGTGAAAGCCGAGCGCGAACGTGTCGGCGCGATCCAGTCGATTTGCAACGGGGAATTCCCGGAAATCGAAAAAGAGGCGGTGAGCGCCGGATGGACTCCCGAAGTCACCACGAAAAAGGTGCTGGAAACCATTCGCGCCGAACGTCCGTCCGCCAGTGTCCACGTGAGCGTGAAAGCGCGTCCCGAAGGCGGCGAAATGCGGAAAACCATTGAGGCGGCGATGTGCCTCCGCTGTGGCGTGAGTGCCAACATGCTGGAGAAATCCTATGGAGCGCAGACCGTGGAAGCCGGTATGGCGGATATGGATATGCCGCTTCGCCAGTTGCTGATCGAGTGTATGAAAATGGACGGCATCCCCTACAGCCGCGGATTTGACAACGAGACCATCCGCGCGGCTTTCAGTTCCGTTTCGCTTCCCGGCATCCTGTCGAATGTCGCCAATAAAAAGCTGTTGCAGTCCTATGAAGCCCAGCCGGTCATCGCGACGAAACTGTGTTCCACCGGAGACCTCAACGACTTCAAGGAGAATGATCGCTTCCGTTTGACGGATGTCGGCGATCTGATGCCGATTGCCGCCGACGGCGAGATCAAGGACGGCGGTCTTGTGGAGGAAAGTGCTAAGAATCAACTAGAAACGTATGGCAAGAAATTTTGCCTTACCCGAAAGATGATCATCAACGACGATCTGGGCGCATTCATGAAAGTTCCGACCGCGATGGGCAACCGCGCGGCGCGGCTGATTGACCAGCTGTTTTTCAGCCGTCTTTTGAAGAATCCGACGCAGATTGACGGCAAGGCTCTGTTCCACAGCGGACACAAAAATCTGCTGACTGGTGCGACTTCCGCATTGAGTGCCGATTCCATCAAAAAGGCGATTCAGTTGTTCCTTGACCAAGTGGACGCCGACGGCCAGCCCATCAGCGTCGAACCTCGTTTCCTGCTCGTGCCGACGGCGTTGAAACACCTCGCCATCGAACTGACGCAGGGAGCGACTCTCATCATGGCGGGAGGTTCGGACAATGTTGTCCGTCCGTCGCTGAATGTCATCGCGGATGAAAATCTGCAGGTGGTTTCCAGCCCGTATCTTGCCAACAGCGCATACGAGGGCAACTCCAACGCCGCCTGGTATCTCTTCGGCGCGCCGGGACAGGTTGACACGTTCGAGGTGGGGTATTTGAACGGGAAACGCACTCCGACAGTTGAACGCGGCGAGACCGATTTCAATACGCTGGGCATGTGGTTCCGGGTGTATTTCGACCTCGGTGTGAGAGAGCAGGATCATCGCGGCATGGTCAAAGCCAACGGTTCCGCCAACTGATTTTAACCTCAAATTCAAGGAGTTTTTCTATGATCGCTCGATTTGTACAGGATGGCAAAGCCATCGACTACCGTCCGTCCGAAGCCGTTGCCGCCGGAACTGTTATTGTTCAAGGGACTTTGATTGGGATCGCCCGGCTGGATATCGCCGCCAATACGCTCGGTTCGCTTGCCGTGGTCGGAGTTTTTGACGCGCCGAAAGCGACCGGCGCAATCACCGTTGGCGCCGCCGTCTACTGGGACGCCACCAATTCCAAGGTCACCACGACCGCGACTGACAACCTGTATCTCGGCAAGGCGATTCTCGCCGCCGAGTCCGCCGATGAAAGTGTGCGTTTTCTTCTCAACGCGCCGTTCACCGCGACCGTCACCGGCGAATAACCGTTGGGGATGATTGAACAGGCGGCGGAATGGCTGGAATATCAGCGTCTGAAAGAGCTTTCCGTTCCGGCGGAGTATGTCCGCCGGGACGGAAAGCGCATTGAAGTCAATGTGACGTTGGGAAAAACGCTGTTCCGTGCCGAAGACCAGTACGGCGTGACCGTCCGCACCGAAAGCCGTGATTTTCTGATTGCGGCTTCGGAGCTGGAAAACGATCCCGAACGAGGAGATGCCATCGTCTATAACGGATGCCGTTATGAGGTGCTTGCGCCCAACGGCGAACCGGTGTGGCGATGGTCGGGAACGTATCACTGGACACGGCGTATTCACACAAAAGAAACAGGTTCCATACTCGCAGATGTGAGTACGGCAATGCCGCACGGAACATCGGAGAGCCGGGGTCCCCAAAAAGTACCCGAAGCCTGCGAAGCAGGACACGAGCTCCGTGAGCGAAGTTTGGCAACTTTTCGGGGTAATGAAATCGGAGGCGAATAATGGCAGATATTGAAATTCCCAATCACCGCGACCTCTGGGAGGCTGTGAATCAGTCAAGACTTGAGCTTGCTGAATTGAAGGGCATGGTCAAAATGCACTTTGAAGACAAGCAGCACCATTATCCGCCGTGCAAACCTGCCGCCGACATGCAGAAAACGATGATGTCCGCATTGGGGGCGGCGCTGATTGCTCTCTTGGCCGCCATCGGGAACATCGTGATGGAATTTGTGCGGAGGTGAAAAAATGTCGGAAGTGCTGAATATTGCAAACGCGGTGGCGGCGGAACTGTCCGAATACCATGCGGAAGTATCCTTTTTCCCGGAATTTGAATTGCGGGATTTGGACGATATGCGCGTGGTGGTGGTTCCGCTTTCCACCGAATACAAAACGCTCTCCCGTGCGGCGCATGAGGAATTGCCGAAAGTTCAAATTGGAGTTTTGAAACGGTGCGACGAGGATGGACTGGACGATATGCTCCGATTCGTCGAGGGATTGGGACTGGGCTTTCTGAACAAAAAACTCGCCGGAGCGACTTGCGTCTGCGTTGCCTACAATCCCATTTACAGCCCGGAGCATCTGCGGGAACGCGGCCAGTTCACCAGCGTCATTGAATTGACGTTCAAACTGGTGAAAGCGTGACCGGAGCAAAAATCCGGGTCGAATTCGATGACGAAGCGGTAAAGAATGCGGTTCAAGAAGGCGGTGTAAAATCGCTCCGTTCGGCAGGAGCTTATACCCGGAAAGCGGCACGGAACGCGGTTTCGCGTTCCAGCAAATCTTCGTCACCCGGAACGCCGCCGCACACCCGGCGCGGATTGCTTAAACGCTCGATTCTCTTCGGCGTCGAAAAACACCGCATGGCGGTGGTCATCGGCCCGGCAAAATCCCTCATCGGAATATCCATGACGGCACACGAATTCGGCGGCATGTACCGCAGACGAAAATACCCGAAAAGAGCACTCATGGGACCGACGCTTATTAAAGTTTTTCCGCAGTTGCCGAAGCTGTGGAAAGACAGTGTAAAACCATAAATATCAAGGAGTTTTTCTTATGGCAATTGTACTTGGCCTCGATGCAAAACTGCTTCGGGGAACCGCCGGATCGACCGGCGCGACTGAGGTTACGAACGTGAAAGACCTTACACTCAACCTCGAATCCGGCGACGCCGATGTGACCACCCGTGCGACACAGGGATGGAAAGCGTCCGTGGCGACGCTGAAAGAAGCGAGTTTGGAGTTTGGGATGCTTTACGACACCGAGGATGCGGACTTCACCGCGTTTCAAACAGCGTATTTTTCCAACACTCCGCTGGCGTTGTTCGTGACGGACGGCGACGGTCACGGTCTTGACGCGGACTGGTCGATCACCGGATTTTCGGTGGAACAGCCGCTGGAGGAAGCGATGAGTGTTTCCGTGACGGCGAAGCCTACCGCGTCCACCCGTGCGCCGCAGTGGACGTAACCCTTATATATAAGGAATAAGATTTCATGAAAAGTTTTACCGATAACGCCGGACGGCTTTGGACTCTGGCGGTGAACGTCGCGGCGATCAAACGTGTCCGGGCGATTTGCGATGTGGATTTGAATTCCATCGTCGAACTGGACGCGAAAAACAATCCCACCGCGAAACTCTTGGAACGGCTTTCGACCGATCCGGTGCTGCTGGTGGACGTACTGTACGCCGTCTGCAAGCCCGAAGCCGACTCCAAAAACATTTCCGACGAGGAATTCGGAGCGGCGATGGCCGGAGATGCCGTCGATCATGCGACGAGTGCCCTGCTGGATGAAATCATTGATTTTTTCCCGGAGGCGAAACGGAGGGCGTTTCAAAAGATCCTGTCCGCGACGCGCCGTTTCGAGAGCCTTGCCCGGAAAAAGATGGAAAGTCTGCTGGCGGACGGGAAATTCGAAGACAAACTGGTCTCCGAACTGGAACGGTTGACCGGCTTGTCGGCGAGTGCGCCGGAATCTGCGGAGTAAATCCCGATTCCTTCACATTGCGCGAATTGGTGCAAATGGCCGAGGGGCGCGGCAAAATGGAGTGGGCGCAGACCTCATGCCTTATGGCTTTGGTTGTGAACATCCTGCGCGATCCCAAGAAAGGGAAATCCGCCAAGCCCGCCGACTTCAATCCTTATTTCCAGCGGAAAAATCCGGTTCAGAAAGTGACGATGAAAGAACTGAAAACGATGCTGGGAAGCCGGACACGGGAGGTGATGAAATATGGCGGAAGCAAACAGTGATCTCACCGTTTTGCATATGCCGTATTTCTCCCCGCTCCGACTTTTCGGACAAATCCCTCGTCCAACAGTTGCTTGAGAGTCCGTTCAATCATGGCAATGCTGATATCGGGACACAATTCCGCAATATCGCTTTTAGAAATTTTGCCGAGTTTTTGTTCAAAGACCAGCCGGATGCGTTCCGCTTTATTCGAACGGGAAAGGACGGTGTGTTCAACCCGATCCGAGAATTCACGGTATGCTTTCAAGACGGTTCCAAGCAAATATCGCAGAAACGGTATGTAATCATTCGCCCCGTCATTCCAGCCGGACGAACTCTCCTGCAAGGTTTCATAATAGGTTCGTTTTGATTGCTCTATCAGCATTTCCAAACTGATGTATTTGCCGACGATGTAACCGTTGCGGTAAAGCAGCAACAAGGTTAGCAGACGGCTCATCCGTCCGTTGCCGTCATTGAACGGGTGGATGCAAAGAAAATCAAACACGAAAAGCACGGAGAGCAACAGTGGATCGTGCGTTCCCTCACTGACGGCGTCGTTGTAGGCGCGGCAAAGACGCTCCATCGCATCCGGTGTTTCAAAGGCCGGAACTGTTTTGAAGCGAAGATGCTGCTTCCCGTCCGTTCCGGTTTCGGCAATCATATTGTCGCTGTTTTTCCAGTGTCCGCCAATTCCGGTTGCCTGAAATGAATACAGATCGCGGTGCAGTTGCAAAATCGAATTTACAGTAACCGGGATGTATTCATAATTCTCATGAATGGTTGTCAGCACATCCCGGTAACCGGCAATTTCTTTCTCATTGCGGTTTACAGGTTCGGATTTTTGCAACACCAGTTCTTTGAGTCTGGCGTCGGAGGTAAAAATTCCCTCAATACGGTTGGATGCGTCGGTGCTTTGAATGACGGCAACTTCCAGCAACGTTTGCAGAATATCGCGCTTGGCGGTGGTATACAAATTCTGTTTTCCCCGATACTCATGAATCGCGGACACAAGACCGCTGATTTCGGGCGTAAGCAACTTTGTCGGCAGTGCCGTGTAATCAAATGTTCTCATGTTCAAAATTCCTGTCAGTTATGGATTCTGCCTATACCATAGCATGATACTGCACAATTTTCAAACAAAATTAGGCAGAGATAGCTTTTTTATGGGCAGAAACTTTCCGAAGAGAGGTGGTGAAATATGGCGGGAGCAAGCGGTAATGTAAAGGCCGGACGGGCGTTTGTCGAGATCATGCTCGACCAGACCAAACTGGAGCGCGGTCTCAAACAGGCGCAGACGAAAATCAGGAATTTCGGCAACACTCTCACAACAGCCGGGAAAAGTATGGTGACGGTGGCGACTATCGCCGCCGCGCCGTTCGCCTTTGCCACCAAGACCTTCGCGGATTTCGACGATCAAATGCGAATGGTCAAGGCGGTCACCGGTGCGACCGAAAAGGAATTCAAATCCCTGACCGCCGTTGCGGAAAAACTGGGACGCGAAACCAGTTTCACGGCCAAACAGGTTGCGGACGGCATGACCGCCATGGGACGCATGGGATTCAACGCC